>NZ_CP010520.1:2336138-2974017 GCF_000827935.1 Clostridium botulinum | reverse complement strand
GATAATATATTTTTACCACTAGTATTATCAGGTAAAGATTATAAAGAAATGAATGATAGATTAAAACCTATTGTAAGCAAATTAGGTATTAAGGATATATTAGAAAAATATCCTTATGAAGTTTCTGGTGGACAAAAACAAAGAGCCGCAGTAGCAAGAGCTCTTATCACTCATCCTAAATTAGTATTAGCAGATGAACCAACAGGTGCATTAGATTCAAAATCATCTACAGAGCTTTTAAATTTATTTTCAGATATAAATAGTGCAGGTCAAACTATTGTGATGGTTACTCATAGTACTAAAGCTGCTAGTCATGCAAGTCGTGTATTATTTATAAAAGATGGGAAACTGTTTCATCAAATTTATAGGGGAGCTATGAATAATGATGATATGTATCAAAAGATTTCAGATAGTCTTACTGTCTTAACAACAGGAGGTGCTGAGATTGAGTAATTCATTTTATTTTAAGTTAGCAAATACTAATTTAAAGAAAAATGGAAAAACATATTTTCCATACATTGTAGCATCAATTTGTGCTGTAATTACGTTTTATACAATGAAATGTATGATATTAAATGAAGGCTTAAACCTTATGAGAGGTTCAGATCAGTTAAAAATGATGCTTAAGTTTACTTCAAATGTTATTGCGATATTTTCTATAATATTTTTATTTTATACTAATAGTTTTTTGATAAAGCGTAGAACAAAAGAATTAGGTCTTTATAATGTTCTTGGAATGGAAAAAAAACATATTTACAAGGTTATTTTTTTTGAAACATTAATAGTGTGGGCAATAAGTATAATAATAGGACTTATAGGCGGAATTATACTAGGAAAATTGTTATTTTTAATTTTACTTAATTTAATAAAATTTAAAGTAACACTAGCATTTTCTATATCTATACCAGCAATAATTTCTACAATAAAAATTTTTACATTAATTTTTATAGCTATATTAATTAAAAATTTTATCCAAGTTAAAATTTCTAACCCAATAGAATTATTAAAGGGCGGAGAAAAAGGAGAACGTGTACCTAAAACATCAAAACTATTAGCTATTTCAGGAGCAATTGAGTTGATTTTAGGTTATGGAATAGCGATTACGGTAAAATCTCCAGTAGAAGCATTTCAATTATTTTTTATAGCTGTACTTTTAGTTATGGCAGGAACATATAGCACTTTTAGCTCAGGAAGCATAGCAATTTTAAATTTACTGAAAAGAAATAAAAATTTTTTTTATAAACCAAGTAATTTTATTTCAGTTTCAAGCATGATATATCGTATGAAACAAAATGCTATAGGGCTTGCTAATATATGTATTCTTAGTACAGCTGTAATATTAACTGTATCTACAACTGTATGTTTATATGTTGATCAAGAATCTAGTCTTAAAAATAGGCATCCACAGGACATAAGTATATCTATAGATAATGGGAGTAAAGAAAATATAGAGCATATTAATCATGTAATAGATGAAGAAATAAAATATAATAATATAAATTTAGATAATGCAATAAAATTTAATTATATTGATATAATGTCAGTAAAAAATGAAGATACTTTTGAAATTGCACAAAAAGATATGAATGATTTCAGTAAAACATGTGAACTTGAATTATTAACTTTAGATGAATATAATATTATGGAAAATAAAGAAACTTATTTAAATGATAATGAAGTATTAATATTTTCCCAAGAAGGTAATTTTAAAAATGAAAGTGTAAAATTAGGACAAAAAGAATATAGAATAAAAGATGAACTTAATAGTATGAAATTTGTAAATAAACAAGATATAGCTGCAATAAAGGGGTATTATATTGTTGTAAAGGATAGTAATATTTTAAAAAGTATATATAAAGATATGTCTAATGAAGATTTAGAAAATACAAAATATAATATATTATTTAATGTTAGTGGAGATAAAAATTATATTATGAATTTTTGTAGCGATATAAGTAGTAAGGTTAATGAAATGTATAAAGGAGACTTTACTAGTATTTATACTGATAGAGAAAATTTGTATACAATTAATGGGGGATTTTTATTTATAGGTGTATTTTTAGGGTTATTATTTACAATGGCAACAGTTTTAATAATTTACTATAAACAAATTTCAGAAGGATATGAAGATAGTGAGAGATTTAATATAATGCAAAAGGTTGGAATGAGTAAAGATGAAGTAAAAAGTACTATAAGTAAACAAATACTAATGGTATTTTTCTTGCCACTTATAACAGCTGTAATTCATATGGCTTTTGCTTTTAAAGAAATGAAGAAAATATTATCTGTATTTTCAATAAGTAATACAAAAATACTTTTACAATGTACAGTAGGAACAATAATAGTTTTTACTATTGTGTATATATTGGTTTATATGTTAACAGCTAAAACTTATTATAGAATTGTTCAACAAGAGGATTAGTTATGTTATAGATATACTTAAGGAAATGTTAGAAAAGTTTAATATAAACATGATTATATTTAATATATATATTGTAATATAAAAAAATAATTTTAAATTGAGATTAAATATAAAAAAACTTATACAATGAATGTGTTATCAATTCATTTATAAGTTTTTATTTTTATATTGCTGATTTATTAACTGTATTTGAAAATTCATCAATAAACTTAATAAAATTATCTTTCTCTATTGTTACTTTTGCACCATCGAAGAAATATTTTTCTATAGGTCCAAATAAAAATTTTGAATTATCATTTAGCTTAAGTGTTATTGTAGAATAACTTGAATTGTTTTTTATTGAGATAATATCGTCACAAGAAATTTCAGAAACTTTCTCAAAATCAGGTATAAGTTTTTTTGTTTTAAGCTCTGTTATTATAGGAACAAAAAACATTTTATTTTCTCCAAATATCAAAACAAAATTTTCGTTAGGTACATATGTGAAGAAATAATGTCCTGTTAAGTTAGATACAAGTTTACTCTTTAGTGAATCTTTTATCATATCACCAGTACTTTGCTTTGAAATAGCTGGTATTGTTTGATAGTATGTACTATTTAAGTTAAGCTTGTTTATTATAGCATTAAGTTGACCAGGAATATCTGCATCCTCTATTTTTGTTGCTTTTGAATATTTTTTAATTATTACGTTAAGAAGTACAATGAATAATAAAATAAACAAAATAAAAATTAAGAAATTCATTTATAAGTCCTCCCTTTTTTTGAATAAAATTAGTGAATAATAACAATTATATATTTATATGTAAAAAAAGTAAATGAGCATATTTTATTTATGTTTGAGAATTATTATCTCTGGTATATACTATATAATGAGAAGATGAAAGGAGAATAGATTATGAAGATTAAAAATAAAAAAATACTAGTATCTATAATTGTAATTTTAATGGCTGTTGTTGGATTAGTAGGCTATAAAATATATATAAATAGTAAAGCTGTTCAAGGTATGAAACAATATAAACTTATAATTACGGATACAGAAAATACGTTTAATGATGAATTTCGAATTAAGACAGAAGAAACATCCCTTGGTAAGGATTTAGATAATAGAGATCTTATAGAAGCTAAAGAAGGTCCGTATGGAAGATTTGTTACTAGTGTACATGGAAAAGTAGCAGATGAAGAAAGACAAGAATGGTGGCAATTAATAATTAATGGAGAATCATCATCAGTTGCCGTTGATGATGTTATGATACATGATGGTGATGAAGTAAGATTTATATTAACGACTGGATGGTAATTTATGAAAATTTCTATAAGAGAATTAATTTTATTTGGAATATTAGGTGCAATTTTAACTATTGCTAAAATATCTTTGGATTTTATTCCTAATGTTGAAGCGGTTAGTTTGCTTGTAATAATTTATTCATTGATTTATGGTAAAAAGTCAATTTTTATTATTTTTATATTTGTTATTATGATGGGGCTCATATATGGGTTTGGACCATGGTGGATTGGATATGTTATATTATGGCCAGCGCTTAATATATTCACAT
This sequence comes from Clostridium botulinum, assembly GCF_000827935.1. NCBI lineage: Bacteria > Bacillati > Bacillota > Clostridia > Eubacteriales > Clostridiaceae > Clostridium > Clostridium botulinum. The sequence continues at coordinate 2,970,042 of NZ_CP010520.1, read as the reverse complement.
CTTTATTAAGTAAATTTATAAAGAATAGATATTTAGTTTTATCTTTATATTCAGGGATGTTTGGTTTATTATTTGGATTATTTTATGCTATACCCTATGCAATATTTGGAGGCATAAACGCAGGAATAGTTTATTGGGCGGCTGGTATTCCTTATGATATAGTTCACGGATTAGCAAATTACTTTATTATGCTTTTCTTAGGTGAAAAAATATATGAATTATTATTCAACTTAAATAAAAATTATTTTGACTTAGAAAGTTATTAAATTAATTATTAAGGGGGAGGAGCTTTTGGATAATAAAGAGAAGATTTTTTATTTATTAAAAAAATATTATGGATATAGTACTTTGAGAAGAGGACAATACGAAATAATAAGTAGTATTCTTAATGGAAAAGATACTTTTTGCCTTATGCCTACGGGTGCAGGGAAATCAATTTGTTATCAAATACCAGCCTTGATTTTTAATGGTATAACTATTGTAATTTCACCTTTAATATCTTTAATGAAAGATCAAGTTGATAATCTTGTTGAAAGTGGTATAAAAGCAGCATACATAAACAGTACTCAAAGCCTTGATGAGATTAAAAATATATTATTAGAAGCTTCTATAAATGAATATAAAATAATATATATTGCACCAGAAAGATTAGAATCAAATATATTTAGAAATATGATAAAGGGTTTAAATATTTCTCAAATAGCTATTGATGAAGCTCATTGTGTATCTCAATGGGGTCACGATTTTAGAAAAAGCTATTTACAAATTTCAGAGTTTTATAAACTTTTAAATAATAAACCAGTAATTTCTGCATTTACAGCGACAGCAACAAAAGAGGTAAAAGATGATGCAATAAATCTTTTAGGATTACTTAAACCATACATATACATAGGTGATATTAATAGAGAAAATTTAAATTTAACTGTTTTAAAAGATATTGATAAATTAGAAGAATTAAAAGATATTATAAGAAGTCATGAAGAACAGTCAGGAATAGTGTATTGTGCTTCACAAAAAGAAGTAGATACTCTTTATTATTATTTAAGTGACTTAGGGTATAGTGTCGGAAAATATCACGGTGGGCTTAAAGATGAAGAAAAAGAAAATTTTCAAGAAGGATTTCTATATGAAAAATTTAATGTGATGATTGCAACTAATGCATTTGGAATGGGAATTGACAAGTCAAACATAAGATTTATAGTACATTTTACTATTCCTCAGAATATAGAATGTTATTATCAGGAAGTCGGAAGAGGCGGAAGAGATGGAGAAAAATGTGATTGTTATCTTTTCTATTATGAAAGTGATATAAGAAGAGTAGAATATATAATAAATAAGAGTTCATCTTTTAAAACACGAGAAATTCATCTTAGAAAATTACAGTATATAATTGATTATTGCAATTTAAAAGAATGTTATAGAAAATATATATTAAATTATTTTGGAAATGATAGAAAATTAAACTACTGTAATAATTGCAGCAATTGTTTGAGCGATGATGAGCTGAAAGACTTCACAAAGGAAAGTCAAATGGTTTTATCAACGGTTTTTAGAACAAGAGAAAAATACGGAATTTCAGTACTTATAGATATATTAAAAGGATTTAAGGGACCTAAAATAATACAAAATAATTTAGATAAAGTAACAACTTATGGAATAATGAAAGAATATGGAAGTTCATTGATTAAAGATTTGATTAATAGTTTATTAAATCAAGGATATGTGGATTTGAAAGAGGGAACATATTCGATGTTAAAGCTTAATCAACGTTCATATAAAGTCTTAAAAAACAAAGAAAAAGTTATATTTAAGATTTTAAATAAAGAAGAAAGTATTTTAAATAGAGAATTATTTGAAGCATTGAAAAAATGGAGAAAAGAAAAAGCTTTTAAAGAAAATAAAAAACCATACATAATTTTTTCAGATACAACTTTAATTGATATATGCAATAATAAACCTGATAATGTGAAAAAGCTATTAGATATTAGAGGTGTTGGTGAAAAGAAAATAAATGATTATGGAGAAGAAATATTAAAAATAATTTCTACATTTTAAGAGAGATTTTGATATAAGCATAATTAGAGTGAATGGAGCAATTAAACTTAGGAATGTTACTTTACATATTGCAAATACTAATACTCATAAAAATATATCAACTAAAAATAAAACTAAATATTACTATGTATTTAAAAGAAAGTGAAGTCTAAGCTAAGTTAATTAGTTTAAACTTCACTTATTTTTATTAAGTATATTAATTAATTTACAAAAATTTGTCATACTGTTACCTTTTTGTTGAATATATTTTAATAAAAAGGAGGCGGGGATATGGACTTTAAAGAGTTTATACAAATAGATAGAGAAAAGAATGGTAAAAATAAATTTTCAGGAACTTTTTTAGATTATTTAGAATTGGTAAAGAGTGATCCTGATATTGCTAAATTATCACATAAAAGAGTTTATGACATGATTTTAAAACAAGGAGTAGAGGAATTAAAAGGTGATGAAAATCCTAGAATAAGAAAAATATATGGAAATGATGTAATAAGAAGATATGGTTTTTTTAAGGATGAGTTTTATGGTATTGATAAAGTAATTATGAAAATATGTAATTATTTTAAATCAGCAGCTATGAAAGGTGAAGAAGTAAGGCAAGTATTATATCTTGTAGGTCCAGTTGGAGCAGGGAAATCTTCATTGGTTGAAAGTATAAAAAATGCCCTTGAAGATTGTGATCCCATATATGCATTAGAGGGCTGTCCTATGCATGAAGAACCATTACATCTTATACCTAAGCATTTAAGACCTAAGTTTGAAGAAATGTTAGGTGTTCAAATTGAGGGAGATTTGTGCCCTATATGTAAATATAGATTAAGTAATGAGTTTAAAGGGAAATATGAAGAATTTCCAGTTGAAACAACGGATTTTTCAGTAAGATCTAGAAAGGGAATAGGTGTTGTACCACCAGTAGATCCTAATAATCAAGATACTTCTATTTTAAATGGATCTATTGATATATCTAAAATGGATTTATATTCTGAAGATGATCCAAGAATATTCTCATTAAATGGAGCATTTAATGTTGGTAATAGAGGCATGGTAGAGTTTATAGAAGTTTTTAAAAATGATGTTGAATACCTTCATACCATTATTACTGCAACACAAGAAAAATCAATACCTTCACCAGGAAAAGGCTCAATGCTTTATTTTGATGGAGTAATATTAGCGCATTCAAATGAAGCTGAATGGAGTAAGTTTAAATCAGATCATACCAATGAAGCTATTTTAGATAGAATAGTAAAAATAGAAGTTCCTTATTGTTTAGAATTAGATGAGGAAGTAAAGATATATAAGAAGATTTTAAATAGAAGTAATTTTAAAGCTCATATAGCACCTCATACTATTGAGATTGCTGCTATGTTTGCAATTTTATCAAGATTATCTCAATCAGCTAAAGTAGATCCAATAACTAAATTAAAGATTTATAATGGTGAAGAGATTGTAGAAAAGGGAAGTACCAAGAGAATTGATATATTGGAGTTAAGAGAAGAAGCTGGACAGTATGAAGGTATGAAAGGAATAAGTACTAGATTTATTATAAAGGTAATAGATAATGCTCTTGCTGACTCAGATTACAATTGTATAAATCCTTTAAGCATAATGGAAAGCTTAATAAGATCAGTTAAGGAAATGGATATATCAGCTGATGAAAAGAAAATGTATTTAGGATTTATTCAAGATACTATAAGAAAAGAATATAATAAAGTGTTAGAAAAGGAAATTACAAAGGCATTTATAGTTTCATTTAGAGAACAAGCAGAAAGCTTATTTAATAATTATATAGATAATGCAGAAGCTTTTGTAAATAAGAATAAGATTAAAGATGTATCTACTGGAGAAGAACTTAATCCAGATGAAGAATTTATGAGAAGTATTGAAGAACAAATAGGAGTTTATGATGCATCAGCCAAAGGATTTAGAAGTGATGTAACTTCATATATGTTCTATGTTGTTAGAAATGGTGGAAAGATTGATTATACTTCATATGAGCCACTTAAAGATGCAATAGAAAAGAAACTTATAGCTTCAGTTAAAGATTTGTCTAGAATTATAACAAAATCAAAAGTTAGAAATGAAGAGCAAGCAGAGAAGTATAATTCTATGGTAGATGAGATGAAACGAAATGGTTATTGTCTTCATTGTTGTGATGTAATATTAAAATATGCTGCTAATAACTTATGGAAGGATTAAATTAGCATATGGCAATTTTTAGAGATAGAACTGATAAGCAAGTAGATCACGATAGAGCAATAGAAGATAAAAGAAGGCATAGACAATTAGTTGAAAAATCAATTAAGGAAAATTTAGGTGATATCTTATCTGAAGAGAGTATAGTGGGTCAAAGTAAAAATAAAAAATTTAAAATACCTATAAAAAGTATTAAAGAATATCAATTTGTATATGGTAAAAATTCTAAAGGGGTAGCGACTGGAACAGGCGAGGAAAAACGTGGCGATAAAATAGAGTCAGGTTCTAAAAAAGCAATGGGAAAAGGCAATAAAGGTGCAGGTAATGAAGAAGGTGATGAAGTTTATGAAACTGAAATTACCCTAGATGAACTTATGGAATATATATCAGATGAGCTTAATTTGCCGAATTTAGATGAGAAGAAATATTCAGAAATAATAACTGATAGCTGTGGAAAGAAGAAAGGATATCAAAGACATGGAATAAGGCCAAGGCTTGCTAAAAAAAGGACAGTTATGGCTAAGATATCTAGAAAGCAAAGTAAAAAAAGGGCTCTAATAGAAGAAGGAAAAGATTATAAAACTGAAAGATTTCCATTTAGAGAAGAGGATCTTAGATATTACAAAGTTAAAATGCAGCCTAAAAAAGCAAGTAATGCAGTAATGATATTTATTATGGATGCTTCAGGATCTATGGATTCAACAAAAAAATATTTAGCAAGGTCATATTTCTTTGTACTATCTAGATTTTTAAAAAGAAAATATAACAATATAGCATTTGAATTTATATATCATACTACTGTTGCTAAAAGAGTAAGTGAGTACGAGTTCTTTCATAAATCTGAATCAGGAGGTACGTATATATCAAGCGGTATAGTAGAGGCTATAAATTTAATAGATGAAAAATATCCTCCAAGTGAATGGAATATATATCCTGTTTATGCTAGTGACGGTGACAACTGGTCTGAAGATAATATAAAAGCAATAGAATCAGTAAAGGAAATTTGTAAGATTAGCAATATGTTTGGATATGCAGAGCTTTTACCATCAACTTATACTCAAACTATGTATTATAAATTTAATAAAGAAATAAATGAAAAGAATTTTATTTCTGTAGTTATTAAAGAGAAAAAGGATTTATGGGAAGCTTTAAAGACTATGCTTAAACAGGAATTAAAGGAGGATTAGTAAAATGAGCTACACTTTAAGGGAGATTGAAGAATGGAATGATAAAATAGAAAAAAAAGTAATAGAATATGGCTTAGACTTTTACAGTCAAGAATTTGAATTTATAGACTTTAACGAGATGTTAGGATATGAATCTTATGTAGGGATGCCATCTAAATATCCTCATTGGAGCTATGGTAAAGCCTATGAAAAAAATAAAATGTTGTATTCATTAAATCTTACAGGACTTCCTTATGAAATGGTAATTAATTCTGATCCTTGTTTAGCATATTTAATGAAAGAAAATACATTATTACTTCAAATACTAACTATGGCTCATGTATATGGACATAATGATTTTTTTAAGAATAATAGGTTATTTAAAGAAGGAACTAATGCAAAATATGCCATTGAAATGTTTAAACTAGATGCTGATATTATAAGAAGATATATTAATAACCCGAGTATTGGATATAAAAAAGTTGAAAGAATATTAGATGCAGCCCATGCTATAAGATATCAAATTGGAAGGGTTATTGGAGTTAAAAAGTTATCACATGAAGAAATAAAACAAAGTATGATTAAAGATTATGAAAGTAAATTAGATAATAGAGGAATATTAAATCAAGATGAAAAGATTGAGTTTCCTGATTTAGATAAAATTCCAATAGAACCAGAAGATGATGTAGTAGATTTTATAATAAAGTATGGTGACTTACAAGAGTGGGAAAGAACAGTTTTGAAAATTGTAAAAAGAGAAACAGAATATTTCCTTCCTCAAATGGAAACCAAAATAATGAATGAGGGATGGGCAAGCTACACTCATTATAATATATTGAAGGAATTAAACTTACCAGATGGACTTCACTTTGAATTTTTAAAAAGGCATAATGATGTTATAGCTCCTATTGTAGGAGGTTTAAATCCTTATTATGTAGGCTTTAAAATATTTGAGGACTTAGATAAAAAATATGGTAAGGAAAAAATATTTGAAGTAAGAGAAATTGAAAGAGATAGTTCATTCTTGAGGAGATATTTGACTAGGGAGTTATGTGAAGAACTTAATTTGTTTGAGTATAATAAAAGAACATTTGATATTGTTGTTGAAGAAGTTTCAGATGAAGAGGGCTGGAAAGCAATTAGAGATAATTTAAGCTATACTTGTGGTATAGGTGGAATTCCATATATTAGAGTTATTGATTTTAATACTAAGGATTATACATTAACTTTGGAACACGTATTTGATGGACGAGAATTAGAATTGAATTATGCAAAAGAAACTTTAAAATATATTCAAGAATTATGGGGTAAAAAAGTAAAATTAATTACTAAAGACTCTGATAAGAAAGATGTTGTTATAATGTGTAATATGGATAAAGAAATTACAATTAGTTGAATTATTCCTAAAAAGGATATAAGATTTTTTTCTTATATCCTTTTATCTTATTAAAAATAAAAAAAGTTATTATAAATACTATTAATTTTGTTTACATAATTAGACTGTAACAAAAACAAATAAAATGAATATCGTAATATAAGGTGTGACATTATAGAACGAAATAATGTCTAAATAATATTGTAGGAGATAAACATGAATTTAAAGGGTAGTAAAACAGAGAAGAATTTATATAAGACTTTTGCAGGTGAATGCAGAGCTAGAAGTACTTATAATTTATATGCAGAAAAAGCAAGATTAGAGGGTTTCAGATGGGTTGCTAAAGTCTTTGATGAAACTGCTGAAAATGAATATGCTCATTCAAGGGAAGCTTTTAAGCGATATTTAGGTAATGTAAAAACAACTGAAGAAAATTTGGTATCAGCTGCAATTGGAGAGGCAAATGAAACTAAAAATATTTATAAGGAATTTGAAGACATTGCCAGAGAAGAAGGTTTTTTAGAAATCGCTGATTTTTATAAAGAACTTAGAGATGTTGAAGAATCACATGAAAAAAGATATTTAGAATTAGCTGAAAAGGTTAAATTAGGCATATTATTTAAATGTGAAGAAAGCTGTTATTGGAAATGTTTAAATTGTGGATATATTTATGAAGGAAATGAAGCTCCAAACGCATGTCCATTATGTAAATATCCTAGAGCATATTTTGAAAAAATTTGTGAAAAAGACGCGGAAAAATAGGGGGATAATAAATTATGTATTTTAAATTTCCAAATGATTTTTTAATTCCTGTTAAATCAGTAAGCGATTTAATAGAGGATTTGAATACAGAAGATTTAAGAACAGATAAAGATGAAAATATTGAGGAAGAAATAACTGAAGAAAAAGAAATTAAACAAGAAAAAGAAAGTGTACTTTTAAACAAACGTGGATTACAAGGTATTGATGAAGTAATAAAGGATAAGAAATTTAGCGATTTATTATCTGATAAATGTGATTTTTCAAATGAATGTAAAATTAATCACAATGAAATTTCAGAAGAGGTAGATAGAAAAGAAGAAATTTCTATTGAAGAGGGATTAAAAGATATTAAAAATAAAAAGATATGGGAAGAAATAGATGAGGAATATTCAGAAAGTCAATTGATTAAGTAGAAAAATATTATATTTTTAAGTTAAAAAAATTATAAAATATAAGTAGCAAAGAAAGTATTAGTTGAAAATTGAAATCAAAGGAAAGAATTCTATAGTGAAATTTTTAAATAGATATTTTTAGAAAGTCTAAAAAACCCTCAATGAAAATTTTCAACTATTATCTTTCTGCTTTCAACTAAGAAAGTATGGAATAGACAAATTGTTATAATAATTTTTAAATAGTTTTTTTATTGGACAATGAATGCAGTACTTATAAAATGAATTAATATTAAATTATAAGTTGTGAGGTTAATAGCTTATGAAATATAGAAATTTGATAAATGAACAGAGTCAAGATATAACTGTTTTAAGTCAATTGCTTAAAACTTATGTAGATTCTTATAGATTACTTATAGGAGGAGCATCTGAATTATATAATGTAAATCTTGCTAAAAAAAGTGAAGTGAAAAAGGCATTAGATAGAGTTAGTGAATTGGGAGAATTGATTGATAAACTAATAGTATCACTAGATAAGTGCGAAAGTGGATATATAAAATATTGTAAGATCAAAAGTGATTATATTTCAGTAAAGTCAGATAAAGATGTTATACTTACAGAAATAGATAATGAATTAGACTTTCAAGATAGTAAGAGTAGAGATGAAGATGAATACGAATAAACATAAAAAAGAGGGTATATTAAGAACTACTTGATAGATAGTTTTTAATATACCCTTTAATTTTAAAGTTTCTTTAATTTAAAATTGCTTATCATTAAATATGAAAATGTAAGCATAAGTATAATTGCAATGTAAATAGGTGACTGAGCTTTTAAGTTAAATAAAGCAAAAAGCGCTAAAAGACACCCTGCAATTGTAATTGGTATACCAGTGAAAACTCCGTCAAAGTCAGACGTATTATATCTGGCAAGTCTAAACGCACCACATATTGGGAATAGTAATAATAATATTATTCCAATAGATCCTTTTGGTCCTAAATTTGTAAATTCAAATAATATATATATTAGTATAGATGGAGCTACACCAAAAGAAACTAAATCGGCTAAAGAATCTAATTCTTTGCCTAAATCACTAGATACGTTTAAAAAACGTGCGACTCTACCATCATATCTATCAACTAAGCCGGCAATTAATATAAAAATACTTGCAAAATCAATTCTATCATACATAACTGATAATATTGAAAGAACTCCACAAGACAGATTTATAAATGTGAATATATTAGGAATACAACTTTTTCTCATAAAATCACTCCTGAATTTATTAAAAATCATTTACGAAATATTATTATAGCACACATAAGCTTAAAATATAAGGTGTAATAATATTAATATTTTCTTAATTCATAAAATAAGAAAAATATACCATAAAAATACAAAAAAGATAATATATTATCGACATTAAAAGTACAAAATGATATAATCATCTGTATAACAAATTTGGTTGGAGGGAATTTACATTTATGAAAAAGGTTAAATTCATATATAACCCGTACTCAGGAGAAAATATCATAGTTAATGAACTAGATAATGTTATAAAACTACATGAAGAAGCGAAGCTACAAATTATTCCATATAGAATTCAAAAAGGGAAATCTTTAGAAGAAGCTTTAGAAGATGTAGATAATACTTATGAATATATATTAATAGCTGGTGGAGATGGAACTGTTGATTCTGTTGTAAATGCAATGAAAAAAAGAGGTATAGATTTACCAATAGGAATACTACCAGTAGGAACTGCAAATGATTTTGGAAAGTTTATTAATATACCAAATAATATTATAGATGCATGTAATAAAATATTAAAATCAAAACCTGTAGGTGTTGATCTTGGTAAAATAAATGAAAAGTATTTTATAAATGTAGCTAGTACAGGACTTTTTACTGATGTTTCTCAAAAAACTGATGTAAATTTAAAAAATACTATAGGCAAATTAGCATACTACTTAAAAGGTATAGAGGAATTGCCTAATTTTAGAAAATTAAAAGTTAATATAACATCTAAAGAGTGTAATTATGATGGTGAAATGTATCTATTACTAGTATTCAATGGACAAAGTGCGGGCAACTTTAGATTAGCTACAGAAGCTGATATGACAGATGGCAAACTTGATGTAATTATATTTAAGGCCATTCCGATTATTGAATTAATACCATTATTTATTAAAGTATTAAAAGGAGAACATTTAGATTCTAATAAAGTAGTATACTTTAAAACTGATGATTTATATATTCAATGTAATGAGGAAATAGTTACAGATATCGATGGTGAACGAGGTCCAGATTTCCCATTAAATATTAAATGTATTAAAAGTGGAATTAAGGTTTTGGGAATTGATTAGTTAGCAATTATTAATTAGTTATAGGTATAAAATATGTAATTATATAATAAATATAAGTAACAGGAATGTAGATAGGAGTGTAATTTGTGAATTTTGCATATTATTTATTTTTGTTACTTATAATTTTTTTATGTCTTATACTTTTAAAAAAGAATATACAAGTTTCACCTAAGAAAATAAAAATATATGTAACTATTGTAATTACATTATTTTTATTAAGACATATAACACTATTCATTTTATGCATACTTAAAAATAGTACAATTATATATTATTTCAAATCGATAATTTTTTTAAATCATATAGCAGTTCCTATAATGATTTTAGCTATAACATATGTGTATCTTAGATCTGAAAATTTAAAATTTAGCACTAATTATATTATTTCTATAATAATATCAGTTATTTATGGTTTAATAATATATTTTTCTAAAGCAACAGTGCAAGTAAATAGTTTATATGGTTTTATTTTAAAAATAGATAAAGAAACATTAATGTTTTTATTTTCATTAATATTATTAGGAATACTACTTATTTTTAATGTAATTATATTAGACAGACCTTTTGTAAATAAGAAAGGTATATGGCTTATAATTTTATCCATTTCAATTGTAATGATTGAGGATATTATTATTTTAGGTGGAATAAAAATATTCCCTTACCCAGTTATAGGAGATTTTATATTTCTTATAATTATGAGTCTAGTACTAAGTGGGTTTAAAAAGATTAGAGATATTCAATAAAAAAGTGTTTTTTACATTTGATTTTAAATATGTATAAATTAAAAAAATATATACAAAATATAGATAAATTGAAAACTAAAAAAGTACTGATGTTTCTCGACGGGGAGAAACATCAGTACTTTTTTATATAGTTAAAATTATTTTCTTCTAGTAGAAGTTTTAGGCTTAAAAGTACTTTTAGATTTTTTTCTTAAAGAATTTTTTCCGCTTTCTACGTTTTTATCTCTTAAATTAGATTTAGAATTTTCAACTGTACTCTTAGCACTTGAATTGGATTTTGCATTATTTTTATTAGCAGTTCTATTACTATTTGCATGTGAACTCTTTTCACCATCGTTATTAGATGATTTGTTTCTATTATTTTTACCTTGATATCCAAGTTTTGCTGGTGTAAAACCAATCAAACAATCTTTACCATTACCAATTAAATCTTCTCTATGTGCTGCAATTAAGGCCTTTTTTACCTTTTTATGATTTTTAGGTATAGCAAATTGAATTAGCGCTCTTTGCATTTCTTTTTCTTCAGGAGTTTTTGGAATATAAACTTCTTCTCCAGTAAGAGGATTAAATCCTGTATAGTACATAGTAGTTGATAAGCTTCCAGGAGTAGGATAAAAATCTTGTACTTGTTCAGGTGTATATCCCATTTCTTTAACATATTGTGCAAGTTCTATTGCTGCATTTAAATCAGAACCTGGATGAGAAGACATTAAATAAGGTACAAGGAATTGTTTCTTATTTAATTTTTTATTTATATTAAAGTATTTATCTACAAATCTATCATATACTTCTCTTGTTGGTTTTCCCATTTGATTTAACACCTTTGGAACAACATGTTCTGGAGCAACTTTTAATTGCCCACTTATATGATGTTCACATAATTCTTTAAAGAAAGAATCATTTTTATCATGAATTAAATAATCATATCTAATACCTGAACGAATAAATACTTTTTTTATACCAGGTAATTTTCTAACTTTTTTTAATAAAGAAAGGTATTCAGTATGATCAATTTTTAAATTTTTGCAAGGTGATGGGAACATACATTGTTTAGTCTTACATGTTCCATGTACTTCTTGTTTTTTACAAGCTCTATGTCTGAAATCAGCAGTTGGACCGCCAATATCATGAATATATCCTTTGAAATCAGGTAAAGTAGTTAATAATTTTGCTTCATCAATTATAGAATTTTGGCTTCTATTTTGAATTACTCTTCCTTGATGGAATGTTAATGCACAAAATGAGCATGAACCAAAACATCCTCTATGACTTGTTATTGAAAATTTAACTTCCTGAATCGCAGGTATTCCACCGTCAGCTTCATATATAGGATGGTAAGTACGTGTATAAGGTAAATTATATGTAATATCCATTTCTTCTTGTGTTAAATTTTCTTGCGGTGGATTTTGAACTAGATATCGATCGCCATATTTTTGAATTACTGTTTTACCAATAATTGAATCTTGTTCATAATATTCTAATTTATAGGCTTCTGAATAAGCATTTTTATCATTTATGACTTCTTCATATGATGGAACAATAACTGGATTTTCAATATGTGATATATCATTAGTTAAGTAGCAAGTTCCTCTAACATTGGTGATATTTTTTATATTAGCACCATATCTTAATAAATCAGCAATTTGAACTACTGTTTTTTCCCCCATTCCATACATTAATAAATCTGCTTTAGAATCTAAAAGGATACCTCTTCTTACTTTATTATCCCAATAATCATAATGAGCAAATCTTCTAAGACTTGCTTCTATACCACCAATTGCAATTGCTACATCTTTAAAAGCTTCTCTTATTCTATTACAATAAACAATTACAGCTCTATCCGGTCTATGTCCTGATTTACCACCTGGAGAATATAGATCCTCGCTTCTATGTCTTTTGGCAGCAGTATAATGATTAACCATAGAATCTATATTACCTGAATTAACTAAGAATCCATATTTAGGACGTCCTAATTTTTTAAAATCTTCACAATCATTCCAATCAGGTTGCGCAATAATTCCAACTGTGAAACCCTCAGATTCAAGTATTCTTCCAATTATAGCAGTACCAAAAGACGGATGGTCAACATAGGCATCTCCAGTTACAATTATAAAGTCTAATTGTTTAATGTTTCTTTTTATTAAATCTTCTTTACATATAGGTAAAAATTCTTTACAAAGTTTCATATATTAATTAACTCCAATTCATATATTAATTTAAATTATTACTAATGATTATAAACAACTTAATTGTATATATTAATAATATATTGATAAATGTATAAGTAAATCTGACTAGAGTAATTGAATTTAGAAGTATTAGAATCAATATAATGCAATTACAAGGCCTATTTACTATTGAATATATTAAGTTATACTAAAAGTTTACTGAATTTATAAAACATATACTATTTTCAAGTATATGTTAAGTTCGTTAATAGTATTTAACAAGCATTTATCAGGGGTTAAGGCATGTTTAACCTGTGAATAATAACTCAGTTTATATTAACATACGCAAGATTACTTTACAAATAACAATAATTATTATTTTAGTAAAATAGTCGCAAGTTTTAAATAAATAATAACAATAAATAGAAAAACAATATTACATTGGAATACAAGGGGCTTTGGTAGAAAAAATTTGTTGCCTTTTCGCGTCTATGTAATATAATAATTAGTAGAAATAAACAATATGATGACGTAATTTAAATTTTCTATTCTTTAAAATCATATATTAAAGAAGCTAAAGATAATTGAAATTATATTTTATCTCATAATTTTAGTGATTTAGAAATTTCTAAATAGTAATTGTATGAGTTAAAAGGCATGCATATTATCAAGTAAGTGTTAATTGTAATTAGATGATTAAGTATAGAGTTAGTCTAAAAATTATATTGTAGATTATAAGGTGGTGTAAAAGATGGAGGCTGGACCTCAGATTATTAATAATTTTAAATTACAACTTAATATATTTAGGGAGAGCTATTCATCTATTTAAATATAATGAAAGTTCTTTCTGAAAACATAGAGGAGGAATCTTTCATGAAGAAATTATCAGTATTTTTATATACAAATATTTTATTTAAAAATATTTACGATGAATTTGGGGATGTTCTAGGAGAATTAAGAGATGTTTATGTAACAACAGAAGAGGGATATCCACGAGTTATAGGTTATAAAATTAGGAAAGATGGAATTACATTTCATTACGAATTTAGATATATAGAGTTTTTAGATAAAAATGGAAGTGTGGAGATAAGAACAAGGGGGAGTAAGGAAATACTTCCAATGATGTATACGTATCTTCTCTCAAAAAATTTATTAGACAAAAAAATAGTAGATATAAATGGAAAGCAAGTAGTACGTGTTAATGATTTAAGAATTGCTGAAATAGCAGGGGAATACAGAGTTGTGGCAGTTGAAACAGGACCACTTGCACGATATAGAAGGTTGAATGTTGCAGGAATTGCTAAATGTGTATATAAACTTTTAGGTAAAGATTATGAAGATAAAGTTTTAATGTGGGAAGATGTTGAATCGTTAGAAATGGTTGATAACAATTTAAAGTTAGTAGTACCATATCAAAAATTATCAACACTACATCCAGCTGATCTTGCAGATATATTAGAAGATTTAGATGCAAGATCTAGAAAACAAATATTTGAATCATTAGATGAAGATTTAGCAGCAGACACATTAGAAGAAATAGATCCAGAATATAAAGGGAGTATAATTAAGGATTTATCTGAAACTAAAGCAGCTGAAGTATTAGAAAACATGGCTAATGATGAAATAGCTGACCTTTTAGATGATTTAGATGAAGAAGAAAGAGAAAAAATATTAATAAATTTAGAAAAAGAAGATGCTAAAGAAGTTAAAGAATTACTGGAATATGAAGATGAGACTGTTGGTAGTATTATGAGTAAGGAATTTATATCATTAAATTTAGATATAACAATTTCTGATGCATTAGATATACTTAAAGAAATGCAACCTGATGAAGAGGTTATGTACTATATATATATAACAAATGAAGAAGATAAGATTGAAGGTATGATTTCATTAAGAGATTTAATAATAAATGATAGTAGTAAAAAAATAAAAGATATAATGGATGAAACTGTTTCTCGTGTAAAACATGATGATGAAATAAATGAAGCAATAGAAGCAGCGGCTAAATATGATTTAGTTACAGTACCAGTAGTAGATGATGAAGATAAACTAGTTGGAATAGTTATAATTCATGATTTAATAGATGAATTTTTATTTCCTCTTTGGAAAAAGAAAAATTAAATAATTTTTAAAAATTATATTGACTTTTTTTTGAAATAACATATAATGAAAATATAAAAGCATATCAATTTACTCAGAATTAAAAACTGTGAAAAAGTAAAGTAGCATAAAGGAAAGTTTACAGAGAGAAAAGAATTAGCTGAAATTTTTTCATCAAGAATTTATGTGAAGTGCACTTTGGAGTTGAAATCTGAATTAAGCATTTTTAACTGTTTATAGTAAGATTTTTCGGGATCACCCGTTATAGTGATGATGCATGAGTTTGTGCTAAATTTGAAGAGGAATTAAATGTTTTATTTAATTCAATTAGAGTGGAACCGCGGATATAACTTCGTCTCTATATTTTATAGAGATGGAGTTTTTTTATTCTTTAGGAAATTATAAAAATCTTAAATCAGAGAATAACTTTTAGAATACTGTATTTTAAAGGTATGATTAGTATCCCTAAAGAATAAAAAAATCATATAATGCACCATTATTTCTGCACTACTTTTGGAAAGAGTGGATGGTTAAAAAATCGCTTAGCGATTTTGTTCTTTTATATAAAATAAAAAACTAATAAGATTTCTAAATACAAACTAGTAAAAAAGTTTATATAAAAAAAATAAGCAATATGTAAAAATAATGAGAAATTAATTTTAGGGGGAGAAAAGATGATTTATAATGGAATATTAGAATTAATAGGAAAAACACCAATTTTAAAATTAAATAATTTAATTAGTGATGATAACATGGCAGAGGTTTATGTTAAGCTAGAAAAATTTAATCCAGGTGGAAGTGTAAAAGATAGAGCTGCCCTTGGGATGATAGAAAAAGCTGAGAAGGAAGGTTTATTAAAAAAAGGATCAATCATAGTTGAACCAACAAGTGGAAATACAGGTATAGGACTTGCTTTAATAGGAAAGTTAAAAGGTTATAAAGTTATAATAGTTATGCCTGAAACAATGAGTAAAGAAAGAAGAGATTTAATTAAGGCATATGGAGCAGAACTGGTATTAACAGATGGAAGTAAAGGTATGAAGGGTGCTATTGAAAAAGCTGTAGAAATAGCTGTTGGAGATGAATATTTTATTCCACAACAATTTGAAAATTATGCTAATCCAGAAAAGCACTATGAAACAACTGCAGAAGAAATTTATAAAGATATACCGGATTTAGATGCAATTGTTGCTGGAGTTGGGACTGGTGGAACATTAGTTGGTATATCAAAAAACTTAAAGAATAAAAATGCTCAAATAAAAACAGTGGCAGTAGAGCCATTTTCATCACCAATATTAAGTGGAGGAAAGCCAGGAGCACATAAAATACAAGGAATAGGTGCGGGCTTTATACCAGGAATATATGATGAAAAATATATAGATGAAGTTTTAAAGGTAAAAGATGAAGATGCATTAAAAATAACTAAGGATGTTGCACAAATAGAAGGTGTATTAGTAGGAATATCATCTGGAGCCGCTATATATGGAGCTATTAAAATAGCCAAAAAACTAGGAAAAGGAAAAAAAGTATTAGCTATTGCTCCAGATGGAGGAGAGAAATATATATCCATGGGAATATATGATTAATTTTGATTGTGATTTGATATATGTATAAATAAAGTTTGTTTACTAAATAGAATATCTATTATATATCAAAACTGTATTAAAATTAAATTCTATTGAAAAAGGAGAATGGGATTGTGTTTAAAGATTTAAATTATGATTTAGAAAGAGTTTTAATAAATGATCCAGCTGCTAAAAGTAAGATAGAAGTATTACTTTTATATCCATGTATTCATGCTCTTATAGCTTATAGAATTTCACATTTTTTATATAAGCACAAATTTTTCTTTTTAGCAAGATTTGTTTCTCAATTAGCGCGTTTTCTTACAGGAATAGAAATTCATCCGGGTGCAACTATAGGAAGAGGACTATTTATAGACCATGGAATGGGTGTTGTCATTGGAGAAACTGCTGAGATTGGTAATGATGTTATTTTATATCATGGAGTAACTCTTGGTGGTACTGGGAAAGATAAGGGGAAAAGACATCCAACTGTAGGAAATAATGTTCTTATAGGGGCAGGTGCAAAAGTTTTAGGTCCAATTAATATTGGAGACAATGCTAAAATTGGTTCTAATGCAGTTGTATTGCACGAGGTTCCAGCAGGGGCAACTGCAGTAGGGGTTTCTGCTAGAAATATTGTTAGAAGTAAAGCTTCTATAATTGAAATAGAAGATTTAAAAGGAATAAAGAAAAAAATTTATAATGAAATGATAATTTAGAGGAATATACGATGGGAGTAAAAGATCAAATAATTAAAACTTGTTCTTCTTTAGGAATAGACTCAATAGGTTTTATAAAGTGTAGAAGATTTGATGAGTTAGATAGTTTTTATAAAAATAGAAAAGATTTAAATTTGCAAAATGAATTTGAAGAGGATGATATCGAGAAGAGAATAAATCCAAATCAATATTTAGAAGATGGGAAAACTATAATTTCTATAGCTTTCCCTTATTTGACTTCAGAGTCAAATAATAATAATGGTTTTTCTGTATACACAAAGGGAATGGATTATCACTATGTAGTAAATAAATACTTAAAAATTATTTGCGAAATCATAGAATCGTATGGTGGAAAAGCAAAAAGTTTTGTTGATAGCAACTCATTACCTGAAAGATACATAGCTTATTTATGTGGAGTTGGATTTATTGGGAAGAACAATTTACTTATAAATAAAAAATATGGATCATATATTTTCTTAGGTGAAATAATAACAGATTTGGAGATTTATGATGAAGATAAGGGTACATTTGAAAATCTGAATTTATTTAAGGAATGTGGTGAATGTAATGAGTGCTATATATCATGTCCAACTAAAGCCATTAATTCTAACAAAAAAAATTGTAACATATGTTTATCTTATATTACTCAAAAAAAAGATTTAGAAGATTGGGAAATAGAAAAATTGCAAGGCAGAATGTTTGGGTGTGATACATGTCAATTGGTATGCCATTATAATATGGAGAAAGAATTATCTAAAATACCAGAATTTATGCCTTTTGATTTCATGATTAATAATAATGAAGAAGTTATTATTGCTATGGGAAACGGACAATTTAAGGAAAGTTATAAGAATACATCTTGTGGATGGAGAGGAAAAAATATTTTAAAAAGAAATGCTTTGATTAGAAGCAAACTTTATTTAAAGCGTAATAATTTTGATCAAAATCAAAAGTTTGAATCTCCATATTTAAATGAGTATATAAATAGACTTTTCCAAAAAACTAGAATATAATTATTATATATAAAGAGATATAGAGATTGAAGCGGGAGTGAGAAATATGCTATCACCAACTATAGTAAAAATATTAGAAATGTTACCAGAAAGTTTTCTTGTAAATTTTGGGAAAATGAAAATCGCAAATTATATAAAAAAATATGCAAATATAACCTTAAATGGAATTGAAAATATAGATAAAGCTCAAAAACCTAGAATTTTTATATGTAATCATTTGAGCAATGCAGATGGATTAGTATTGGATCGAATATTAAGAGAAAAAAGTGATCCGTATTTTATTGCAGGTGCTAAATTAAGTGATGATCTTATAACAAGAATAGGAACAAAGGTTATAAAAAATATCCCTATAAAGCCTAATTCACCAGATAAAGATGCTATAACAAAAATTGTTAAAACTCTTAGAGCTGGTAATGATATTTTAATTTTTCCAGAAGGAACTAGAAGTAGGACTGGTGCTATGATTGAGGGGAAAAAAGGAATATTATTAATGGCAAGAATGTCAAAGGCAGAAATAATTCCTATTGGAATGTGCGGAACAGAAAAACTTCTTCCTATAAGTAAAAATGGGGACATGGGAGGAGAAAAATGGCAAAATGCCGACGTTAATATAAATATAGGACAAAAAATAGAACTTCCAAAGAAAAATGAAAATGAAGATAAACATGAATATGATGATAGATGTCTCCATATATTAATGAAGAGTATAGCAAACTTATTACCTGAAGGATACAGGGGAGTTTACAAATAAGAGGAGATTATAAACAATATGAAAGTAAGGACACAAAAGATTTTAGATATTCTAAAAGAAACTTACCCAGATGCTAAATGTGAATTAAATTATAAAACTTCTTTTCAGTTGTTGGTAGCCACAATTTTATCAGCACAGACTACTGATAAAAAGGTTAATGAAGTTACACAAACTTTATTTGAGGATTATCCTGACCTAGACTCTTTTTTAAAGATAACAAATGAAGAGTTGGAGCAAAGAATAAAACAAATAGGGTTATATCGTAACAAGTCTAAAAATTTAATACTTATGTTTAGGCAACTAAAAGAAAATTTTAATGGGGAAGTTCCAGGAACCATGGAAGGGATAACTTCTCTTGCAGGAGCAGGTAGAAAGACTGCAAATGTAGTTTTATCAAATGCTTTTGGTGTACCTTCAATAGCTGTAGATACCCATGTTTTTAGAGTATCAAATAGATTAGGGCTTGCAAATTCTGAAAATGTATTAGAAGTTGAAATGCAGTTACAAAAAGAATTGCCTAAAAGTGAATGGTCGTTAACTCATCATTTGTTAATATTTCATGGAAGAAGATGTTGTACATCTAGGAATCCTAAATGTAAAGAATGTCCATTAAATAATATATGTAAATATGATAATATTAAATAAAAAGATAGTTAGAACCACTAGTAATTTAAAGGTTATTATTAGTGGTTCTTTAATTTTTACAAAAAATTTATTAATATATATTTATAAGATATATATTAAAATTAATAGAGTATGATTATTAAAAAATATAGTCTATATTTTATTAAAGTATTTATATATTATAATAATAAAGAGTGGATTGATAAATTCAACTTAGTGATACTAAAAGAAGAACAAGTACAAAGTATTTATTTTAGTCCACATATAAGCGAACATTAAAAAATAGCATAATATAAAATAATATGAACTAAAATATTGGAGGTAACTAATGAAAGTTGGAGTAATAATGGGAGGTATTTCATCAGAAAGAGAAATATCTTTAAAAAGTGGTAAATCAATAGTTGATAGTATAAATAAAAATAAATATGAAGTGGTTTCTATAGTTATTGATGAAAAAGAAGATATAATAAATAAAGTTAAAGGTATTGATTTTGCACTTTTAGCATTACATGGTCAATTTGGAGAAGATGGAACAGTTCAATCAGTACTTCAAACACTTGGAATACCATACTCAGGATGTGGCCCATTAAGTAGTTCTATGTGCATGGATAAGGACATAAGTAAATGCATATTAAAGGCTGCTAATATAAGAACAGCACCTTGGATAAATTTAAGAAAAAATGATGCAATAAATTATGAAGAAATAGAAAAAATGGGATATCCAGTAGTAGTAAAACCAACTCATGGAGGATCAAGTGTTGCTACATTTATAATAAAAGAAGAAAAAGACATAAAAGATGCTGTTATAGAAGGATTTAAATGGGACAGTGAAGTTATTATAGAAAAATTTATAAAAGGTGATGAAATAACTTGTCCTGTATTTGGTGATAAGATGTTACCTGTTGTAGCAATAAAGCCAAAAGCTGAATTTTTTGATTTCACTGCAAAATATGCAGATGGAGGATCAGATGAATTTGTAACAGAACTTCCCAAAAAGTTGCATGAAGAAGTAGAAAAAATGGCTTTAGCAACATACAAAGCATTAAAATGTGAAGTTTATTCAAGAGTTGATATGATAGTAACTGAAGATAAAGTTCCATATATTTTAGAAGTTAATACTTTACCTGGAATGACTCCGAATAGTTTAATTCCTAAGAGTGCAGCAGGAGTTAATATATCATTTCCGGAACTTATAGACATGATAATTGATGAATCAATGAAGGTCATTAGATAAATTATAGTGATTCAAATAAAAACTTTAACTAAATTTTAACCATTATAAAATAATAATCATATAACATAGAGGTAAGCGTTTGTATAAATGCTTATCTCTGTTTTTTATTTTTAAGGAATTTTATAGTAGCTTAAAATATGTATATAGCTTATCGAACAGTGTATTTTATAGATATTATTACATTTAAGGAGTTAAAAAAATTATATGTTGTACTATTATTTTTGTATTATATTTATAAATGGCGTAGGGATAAAAATATATTAGTAAAATAAATTTAAAGTGTTTTGGTGATTTCTGAGTGGAGTTTATCTAATATATCACCGATAATTAAAATAAGAGCTTAAGTTTAGAAAATATTAAGAAGTTTACAGAGGTTTTTTTTAGAAATTTAAGTTAAAATATAGTTAAGGAAAATTATGTTTACTTTACAGTAAAAGGGGGATTAATATGATGGGTAATAAGACTGTTTTAATAGTTGATGATGAAAAAGAGATTAGAGATCTAGTTGAAATATATTTAAAAAGTGAAGGATATCTTACGGTAAAGGCATGTAATGGTGAAGAAGCGTTAAATATGATTAGAGAACAAAATGTAGATTTGGTAATATTAGATGTTATGATGCCTAAATTGAATGGTATAGATACATGTTTAAAAATAAGAGAAGAAAGAGAAATGCCAATAATAATGTTATCAGCTAAAAGTGAAGACATAGATAAGATATTGGGACTTAATATGGGGGCTGATGATTATATAACCAAGCCCTTTAATCCATTAGAATTAGTAGCTAGAGTAAAATCACAATTAAGAAGATTTTATAAGTTTAATACTAAGCATATGGAAGATGAAAAAGAAGAAGAAAATATAATAGAGATTGATGAGCTAACAATAAATTTAGAAACACATGAAGTAATATTAAACAATAATCTAGTTAAATTAACACCAACTGAATTTGATATATTATTATTACTTGCTAAAAATAGAGGAAAAGTTTTTTCAATAGAAAATATATATGAAAGCGTTTGGAATCAAGAGTTTATGTCGTCAGATAATACTGTAATGGTACATATAAGAAAAATAAGAGAAAAAATAGAAAGTGATCCAAGAACCCCTAAATTTATAAAGACAGTATGGGGAGTTGGATATAAAATTGAAAAGTAAAAAAAAATTTAAAGATCTTTATGAGCGATATGGTGAAAAATTAGTTGCTTTAAGGATTTATAAGTTTTTTCGTAGTATATGTTTAAGATTAAGAATAAATATTGAAAGAAGCATTAGATTTGAATTAATGTTAGTAATTGGAGTATGTTTCTTATTATCTTTTACATTTTATAATTTTACAGATGTACTATTAAGAAAAGAATATCGAAATCCAGAGGTATTTTATGATTATGAATCAACAGAAAAAGAAGCTAATATGTTATTAAAGGAATTAGAAAGAACAGAACATTTAAAAATAGATGATTCTAAAGATATAGCAAAAATATTAAATTCTCCTATGTATAATAATAGTAAGGTTTATATTACTAATACTGAGGGGACGGTTATATTTAAGACATCAAATGTTTATGAGGAAACAATAGATATATATAGTGTTTTTAGAGATATAATTTCAAATGAAAATGAAACAAATAATACAGCTAGAGAAAGAATTCATATTATGCCGTTAAAAATGGATAATACAAGACTATATTTAATATATTCTAAGGTTCCAAAAGCAGAAATAGTATATAATACTGTTGAAATGTCTAATTCATCTTTGGCACTATCTCTTACTTTCATAATTTTTATAATTTCATTTGTAGTGATCACTAATAATAAAATGAAGTATTTAGATGAAATAGCATGTGGACTAAAGACAATTGCAAATGGTAATTTAAACTATAGAATTGAGGAAAAGGGAAGAGATGAAATTAGAAAAATAGCTAATAATATAAATAATATGGCAAAAGAGATTGGTGAAAAAATACAAGCTGAAAGAGATGCAGAAAAAACAAAAACTGATTTGATTACAAATGTGTCTCATGATTTGAGGACTCCTTTAACATCTATTATGGGTTACATTGGGTTAGTACGAGAGGATAGATATAAAAATAAGGAAGAAATGAATGAATATTTAAATATAGCTTATAACAAGGCACAAAAATTAAATATATTGATTGAAGATTTATTTGAATATACAAAACTTAATAATAATGGAATGAAATTAAGTAAAGAAAAAGTTAATTTATGTGAACTTTTGTCACAGTTGATAGAAGAAATGACACCAATAGTAGATGAAAATCTAGTTAGTATAAATAAAAAATTTGATATTGATAAAGCATATGTTTTTATAGATATAGTAAAGATGCTTAGGGTGTTTGAAAATTTAATAATGAATGCTGTAAAGTATTCAATTAAGCCTGGCGAAATAATAATAGGTCTTTATCAAAAGGATGATTATATAACTTTTGTGTGTAGAAATAAGGGTGAATATATATCTAAAGAAAAATTAGATAAAGTATTTGATAGATTTTATAGAGTTGATGAATCGAGAAATACTAATACAGGGGGATCTGGATTAGGTCTTGCTATTTCTAAAAATATAATTAATT
This sequence comes from Clostridium botulinum, assembly GCF_000827935.1. Taxonomy (NCBI): domain Bacteria; kingdom Bacillati; phylum Bacillota; class Clostridia; order Eubacteriales; family Clostridiaceae; genus Clostridium; species Clostridium botulinum. Next base: position 2,946,231 of record NZ_CP010520.1, on the reverse strand, counting down.
TGCATGAAGGTAAGATATGGGCTGAATGTATTGATGATAATATAAGCTTTTATGTAAATTTAAAAATAGAAAACTCATAGTAAAAATATAATTATAATTTATTGGTACTTTTTTTGAGTAACTTTAATATTTTATAATAAGACCACTTTTTATTAGGAGGAAGTATGCAAGATAAAAATTCTAAAAGTCTTTTTGGAATAGATATTAATGAGTATACTCAAGATGTTCAATTTCCTATTTTAGCTACAAAAATAGACTTTCTATACTTAAGATCATCTGGATCAGGTTCAGGAAGATTTAGAGTAGATAAAAAATTTATTCAATTTGCAAAAGAAAGCAGGAGTTATGGTATTCCAGTAGGAGCATATCATTTTGGAGTTCCATCATATGATTTGACAGATGCTGATAGACAATGTGATGATTTTATAAATGTGCTACAAGAAGGATTTGGAAATAAAGATTATGGAGACTTATTTCCTGTTTTAGATGTAGAAGTTCCGGTTGATAGATCTATACCTACTAAAACATTAGTAGGATGGATAGATAGGTTTAGAGTGAGATTTGAAAGAAAAACTAGAAGAAGACTTATGCTTTATACTGGACTATTTTTTATAGAATTATATGATAATTTTTATGTTGAAGGAAAAGGATATCCATTAAAGAATATGCCTCTATGGATTGCTATGTATACAAAGGTTCCTATCAACCCACCATTCCCACCTAGTGTTGGAGGTTGGACTAGATGGAGAATTTGGCAATATAGCGAAGATCAAAAGGTAAGCGGAGTAGGAAATCCTGTAGATGCTAATTGGGGTCCAGATAATATAAGGTTATTAACTCAACCTCATCCAGTAAGTGGCTTTAAAGCTGTTGAAAAAGGTGAGAAGATATATCTTTCATGGGACAAAGTACCTGATATAGATTTGCTTGGATATAATATATTTGTAAATAATTACTGGGTGGCAACTGTAGATGAAAATGCAACGAAATATATTTTAGATAGAAATAAATTAGAGGTTCCTAAAGGAAATCCTATAAGTATTACTATTGAGGCATTTGATTATGACGGGGAAACATCTAAAACTAGAGCTAAAGTTAAACTATAAGTAAATATTAACGATAATTAAAATGGAGTATAAGATAAAGGTATCTTAATTTTAAGAAAGATACCTTTATTTTTACGTGAATTATACGATAATATTCTTATTAAACATAAGAAATAATGTGATATAATAAAACTTGCAATTATGTTTAGAACATAGAATTTTTTATAAAAATATTAGTAGTATTAAACTACTAATTCAGTATATTTATTGAAAGGGGAATAAATGTGAGCGAAGAGAATAGAAAAAGGGGGAAAGTTCTTAAAAAAGTATCAAGTAATAAAAAGAAAAAGAAAATAATAATAGGAATATGTGCGTTTGTAGTTATTATTTCGGCATTATTTACGGGATATTTTTTATCTATTAGTAAAATAGTAGAGGAATGGAATAATAAGATATATTTAGGTGTAGCAGTACAAGATATAAATATAGGAGGAATGACTAAAGAAGAGGCTAGAGAAAAATTAGCTCAAGAGCTTCAGGGAAAAATAGGAGATAAAAAGGCAATTATAAAAATAGATGGTTCGGAATTTGAATTATTGTATTCTGATATATCTCCGGTATATGATCTTGATAATGTTGTAGATGAAGCGATTAATTTTGGGAAAAATCACTCATCATTGAAAAAATATTCTTACATAAAGAATAAGGGTGAAGAAAAGCATGAAATAGATTTGAAGCTATCATATGATGAAGAAAAATTAAAAACATATGAAGAATCAATAAAAGATAAAGTGCAAACTGAACCTAAAAATGCCACTCTTTCAATCAATGGCAAGAGTTTTAGTGTTGTAGATGAAGTGGTTGGTAAAAGTATAAATATGGATGAATTTGATAAAAAGTTAAAAGAAGCTATAACAGGACACATAAATGAAGAAATTATAGTTTCTATGGATTTAGAAATGGTACAACCTAAAATTACAAGTAAAGATTTATCAAAAATAAATGGAATTATTGGTTCATATTCTTCAAATTATGGTGCTTCATCTGAGGGAAGAAGTACTAATATAGATATTTCAACTAAGGCCATAAATGGCGTGGTTTTAATGCCTGGAGATGTATTTAGTTTTAATGAAGTTGTTGGTCCTAGAACGGTTGAAAGAGGTTATAAAGAAGCAGCAACTTATGTTGGAAACAAGGTAGAACCAGGAATTGGTGGAGGTATATGCCAAGTTTCGACAGCACTTTATAGAGCGGTAATGCATGCAAATATAAGATCAGTAGAAAGAAGAAATCATTCGATGTCTGTAGGTTATGCAAAGCCAGGATTAGATGCAACTGTTTCTTATGGGGATATAGATTATAAATTTAAAAATACTTATGATTCTCCAATCTATATAGAAGGAAATACATATAATAAGGTAATGACTTACAATATATATGGTGATGTTTCTGCATTAGGTGGAAAAACTTATGATATGGTAAATGAAATAACTCAAACTATAGAACCAACTGTAAAAGTAGTAGAAGATGCAACTTTACCAGAAGGACAAGAAGTAACAGAAAGTGGTGGAATGACAGGATACAAAGTTAATTCTTATCAACTAACATATGAAAATGGTGTTCAAATAAATAAGGAATTAATATCAACTGATTATTATACAGCAGTAGATATAGTTGTTAAAAAAGGAACTCAACCATTAGTTCCACCAGCAGCTACAGACCCAGCGCCTGGAACAACACCACCGTTAACACCACCAGTATCTCAAGATACGTTAGTGCCTCCAGCAGTGCAATAATTATAATGTAATAAAAAATTAATTTTAAATATAGTAAAAATAAAAGGTGTTTTTAAAATGCCTTTTATTTTTTTTGCATAATTTATTTCTTATAACTATAATTTTAGTAAAACTAACTATAATTTTAGTAAAACTTAAATAAATGAACGACTAGACAGTTGGTAAACCATATAGTATACTTTTTAATTATACTGAATTAATAATTATACTAAATTTATAACAGTAAATGAAGAGAAGGTGATCTTTTGAATTTAAATATAGTATTATATCAACCAGAAATTCCTCAAAATACTGGGAATATAGCAAGAACTTGTGTGCTTACTGATAGTAAGCTACACTTAATAAAGCCTTTAGGATTTGATATAGATGAAAAACATGTAAGAAGAGCAGGATTAGATTATTGGAAATATTTAGACTTAGAAATTCATGAAAGCTATGAAGCATTTATGGAAAAATATAAGAATGAAAGAATATTTTTATCAAGTACTCATGCTGGAGATTATTATAGCGAAATCTCATTTCAAAAAGGTGATTTTATAATGTTTGGAAGAGAATCAAGCGGTGTACCAGAATCAATCCATGAAGTGATTACTGGTATGAGAATACCAATGATTCAATCAAGTACTAGAAGTTTAAATTTATCTAATACTGTGTCAATAGTTGCATATGAAGCTTTAAGGCAATTTGGATTTCCAAACATGAAATAGTAGAAGGGAATTAGGCAAATGAAGAAGATAAAAATTATCACAGATAGTACGGCTGATTTACCAAAAGAAATATATGAAAAATATGATATAGAAGTTTTACCCGTTTTAATAAATTTCCAAGAAGAAAGTTATTTAGATGGAGTTGAAATAAATCCAGATAAAGTTTTTGAAAAGATAGAAAAAGATAATATATTACCAACTACAGGTCAAGTTATTCCTAGTAGGTTTATAGAAATATATAAGAAGTATCTAGGTGAAGGATATAAAATACTTTCAATACATATGTCTTCTGCTATGAGTGGAACATATCAATCAGCATGTATAGCTAAAAATACATTAGAAAGTGCTGATGTAATGGTGGTAGATTCACAAAATATAGCACCAGCATTAGGGATTTTAGTATTAAAAGCAGCTGTACTTTTAGATAATGGAAATGGATTAGATGATGTATTTAAAGAAATTAATTCTGTTAAATATAATGTAAAAACATTAATGTGTTTTGAATCATTAGAATATCTTATAAGAGGTGGAAGAATATCTAAAACTGCTGGAATGGTAGGAAGTGTATTTGGAATAAAATTAATTCTAGATATAAAAGATGGACTAATGTCTGTTAAAGATAAGGTAAGAGGAAATAAAAAGGCTATAAAAAAAATAATTGCTGAATTAGAAAAGGCAAAGTTAGATGAAGATGTTCCAGTAATATTAGCAGATGCAAAAAATGTAGAGATTAAGGCATCTCTTTTAAAATATTTACAAGAAAACAATATGAAATATATGGAATGCCCATTAGGATCTAGTGTATGCATTCATTCAGGACCTGATTGTTGTGGAATAGTATACTTAACTAAGTAAAATTAAACAAACCATAATTTAAACAAAAAGTATAAATGTTGTTTAAATTATGGTTTTATTAGTTATTAGCATGAAATTATCACTTTATAATATACTGTATAGTGAGGATCTAGATTACTTGCTTTAATTAATCAAATCAGAGTATACTATTCTATAGATAATTATGTAGAAAAGGGTTTCTATAATTATTATAGAATTTTAGTGATTTTATTATAATATGGTGTAAGGAAAGAGGATGTTTATGAAATTAGATTATGGTATGAAAATTACTCAGGATCAAAAACTTGTATTAACTCAAAGTATGCAACAATCAATAAAGCTTTTACAAATGTCTATGCACGATTTAAGGGAATTTATTGATAATGAATATGCTGAAAATCCAATACTAGAAATTAATGAATTAGATAAAGGCGTAGAAAGTAATGCTTCGAAAGATAGGTATGACTATAAAAGTTTGATAAAAGATTTAGAATCTAATAATTATAAAAATGAAGTTGATAATAATTATGTAAATAACAAGGAAATAGATTCTACACCTTGGAATTATATTGAAAAAAGTAAATCTTTGAGTGAATTTTTACAAGAGCAATTAATAGAATTAAATATCGATCCATATTTAGCAGTAATATCAAAATATATCATAGAGTCCTTAGATAATAGAGGGTATTTGGAAATATCAACAGTTCAAATAAGTAACGAACTTAATATAAGTCAAGTTAAAGTGGAACAAGCGTTGAAAATTGTACAAGACTTAGAGCCCTATGGTATAGGGGCTAGAAATATAGAAGAGTGTTTAATGATTCAAAGTAAAAAATTAAGTATATTAGATGATACTATGGAAAAAATAATAAAGAATCATTTAGGAAATATAGCAGATAATAAATATAAGCTAGTAGGTGAGGAATTGGGAATAAACCCCAAAGAAGCTCAAAGGTATGGAGATTTAATAAAAACATTAGAGCCAAAACCATCTAGAGGATTCTACACAGGAGAACAAGTAAGTTATATAATACCAGATGCTGAAATTAAAAAAATAGACAAACAATATTTTATTATAATGAATGATAACGTATTACCCAAACTTACGATAAATAAAACTTATAAAAATGTTTTGGAAAACAATGTAGATGAAAAAACAGTATGTTATGTTAAAGAAAAAATTAACAAAGCAATGTTTTTAATAAAGTCTATTGAACAAAGAAAAAGCACTCTATATAACGTTTTAAAATGCTTACTAAATAAGCAAAGTGAATTTTTTGATAAAGGTTATGAGTATATAAAGCCTTTAACTTTAAAAGAAGTTGCAGAAGAAATAGGAATGCATGAGTCAACTGTTAGCAGAGCGATAAAAGAAAAATATGTACTTACTAGTTATGGAACAATAAAGATAAAAGCATTATTTGAAAGTGGATTTTCTTTAAGTAACGAAGGTGATATAGCTACCAATACTATAAAAAATGAAATTAAAAGGATAGTAGAAGATGAAAATAAAGCTAAACCTTTTTCAGATCAAATTATTTCTGAAATGTTAAATAAAGAAAAGATAAATATTTCTAGAAGAACTGTGGCAAAATATAGAGAAGAATTAGGAATTAAATCTTCATCAAAAAGAAAGAGGATTTAAAAATTAAATGATTAATATTTAGAGTGTTAAAGTTTAAATTTAATCTCTAAATATTAATTGATTATTTAGATGTTTAATATATTTAAAAGTGTTAAAAATATATGGTTAATATAAGTAACTTAAAAAATATATAAAAAAAATTTGCTTAAAGCCTTTAAAAATTTCATAAGGTGCTTTATAATAATATTTGTGGGACATGATTTAAGTGCATGGGACGCATAAAGACCAAGGGAGTGTTTATGTTGCATGAGATATTAGAGTTACAGAAAAAAATAGTTCCTGAACTTGTTGAAACATTGGAAAAGAGATACAATGTACTTAGAACTATATACTATAATCAACCAATAGGTAGAAGAGTTCTTGCCAATGAATTAAAAATTGGTGAAAGAGTGGTAAGAAATGAAGTAAGTTTTTTGAACTCTCAAGGTTTAATAGAAATAAATACTCCAGGAATGACTGTCACTGAAGATGGTGAGAGTATAATAAATAAGTTAAAGGATTTTATTCATGAAATAAAGGGACTTTCAGAGCTTGAAGAAGAAGTAAGAATTAGTCTTAATCTAAAGAAAGTTATTATAGTTCCAGGTGATTTAGATAATAATCCTTCAATTTTAAAGGATTTAGGAAAAGCGTGTGCTCATTATGTGAAAGATATATTAGTTAGCAATGATATTATTGCGTTAACTGGTGGAAGCACATTAAAAGCAGTAGTAGAACAATTTCCTAAGATAAATAATTTATCTAATATTCAAGTAGTACCTGCAAGAGGTGGCGTAGGCAAAAATGTAGAAACTCAAGCTAACACATTAGCAGCGTCATTAGCAAAAAAGCTAAATGGTAGTTATAAAATGTTACACGTTTCAGAAAATTTAAGTTTAGATGTATTAGATACACTACTTAAAGAAGAAGAAATAAAAGCTGTAGTAGATACGTTACATAAGGCTGATATATTAATGTATGGAATAGGCAATGCTGTACAAATGGCTAAAAAAAGAGGAGTTTCGGAAGCGAAAATTAAGAATCTTATAGACAATGGCGCAGTTGGAGAAGCATTTGGATGTTATTTTACCAAAAATTCTCAAATTATATCAGAAGCTACTTCAATTGGAATAAAAATTAGCGAAGCAAGAAAAATAAGAACACATATTGCTATAGCAGGTGGAAAGAATAAAGTAGAGTCAATAATATCGACAGAATTTAATGATATTAATGGTATCTTAGTCACAGACGAAGAAACTGGTAAAAAAATACTAGAAACATTAAATCATTAATTTATGTATAAAATTAATTTAGTTTGTAAAATTTAATTTTTATAAAAAGCATTATTTTAGGAGGTAATTTTAATGGCAAATGTAAAAGTAGCAATTAATGGTTTTGGACGTATTGGACGTCTTGCATTTAGACAAATGTTTGGAGCAGAAGGATATGAAGTGGTTGCAATCAACGACTTAACAGATCCTAAGATGTTAGCTCACTTATTAAAATATGATTCATCACAAGGTAGATATGAAGAATCTGTAGAAGTTAAAGAAGACGGAATCGTTGTTAACGGAAAAGAAATCAAAATCTACGCTGAAGCTGATGCTTCAAAACTTCCTTGGGGAGATCTTGGAGTAGATGTAGTACTTGAATGTACTGGATTCTATGTATCAAAAGCTAAATCTCAAGCACATATCGATGCAGGTGCTAAGAAAGTTGTTATATCAGCTCCAGCTGGTAACGACCTTCCAACAGTTGTATTCAATGTTAACCAAGATATATTAACTGCTGAAGACAACATAATATCTGCAGCTTCTTGTACAACTAACTGCTTAGCTCCAATGGCTCAAGCACTTAATCAATTAGCACCAATTCAAACTGGTATTATGTCAACTATCCATGCTTATACTGGAGATCAAATGGTATTAGATGGACCACATAAAAAAGGAGATTTCAGAAGAGCAAGAGCTGCTGCTGTAAATATCGTTCCTAACTCAACTGGTGCTGCTAAAGCTATCGGATTAGTTATTCCAGAATTAAACGGTAAGTTAATTGGTTCTGCACAAAGAGTTCCAGTTCCAACTGGTTCAACTACAATCTTAGTTGCTGTAGTTAAAGGAAAAGACATTACAGTTGAAAGCGTAAATGCTGCTATGAAAGCTGCTTCTAACGAATCATTTGGATACACTGAAGAAGAATTAGTATCTTCTGATATCGTAGGAATAAGATTTGGATCATTATTTGATGCAACTCAAACTATGGTAGCTAAAGTTGATGAAGACACATACCAAGTTCAAGTTGTTTCATGGTATGACAACGAAAATTCATACACTAGCCAAATGGTTAGAACAATCAAATACTTCGCTAAATTCTTAAAGTAATTTTAGCTTTTAGTTAAAGTAATTAAAATTATAAATAAGTCTGGTTTTGTAGTATAAGGCTATAAGGCCAGACTATTTTAAAATATAGAAAAATTTAATATTTAGAGGTGAAGAAGATGAATTTTAACAAAAAGACAATTGAAGATATCCAAGTAAAAGGAAAAAAAGTCTTAGTTAGATGTGATTTCAATGTACCATTAAAAGATGGTGTTATAACTGATGAAAATAGATTAAATGGAGCTCTTCCTACAATCAAATACTTAGTTGAAAATGGTGCAAAAGTTATCCTTTGCTCACATATGGGTAAACCAAAGGGAGAACCAAAGCCAGAATTATCTTTAGCTCCAGTTGCTAAAAGATTAAGTGAACTTTTAGGAAAAGAAATTAAATTTGCTCCAGACAACACTGTTGTAGGCGAAAATGCTAAAGCAGCAGTTGCTGAAATGAAAGATGGAGATGTAGTATTACTTGAAAATACTAGATATAGAAAAGAAGAAACTAAGAATGGTGAAGAATTCTCTAAAGAATTAGCATCACTTGCTGAAATTTTTGTTAATGATGCATTTGGTACTGCTCACAGAGCTCACTGCTCAACAGTTGGTGTAACTGACTATATTGATACTGCTGTATGTGGATACTTAATTCAAAAAGAATTAAAGTTCTTAGGAAATGCAGTTGAAACTCCAGAAAAACCTTTCGTTGCTATATTAGGTGGAGCTAAGGTTTCTGATAAAATAGCTGTTATCAACAATCTTTTAGATAAAGTTGATACTATTATAATTGGTGGAGGAATGGCTTATACATTCTTAAAAGCTCAAGGATATGAAATCGGAACTTCATTAGTTGAAGAAGATAGACTTGACTATGCTAAAGAAATGATAGCTAAAGCTGAAGAAAAAGGTGTTAATTTCTTATTACCAGTAGATCATAGAGTTGCTGCAGAATTCAAAGATGTTGAAGCTACAGTAACAGAAGATCAAAATATTCCAGCAGGAACTATGGGATTAGATATTGGACCAAAAACAGAAAAATTATATGCTGATGCTGTTAAAGATGCTAAGACTGTAATTTGGAATGGACCAATGGGAGTATTCGAATTTGAAAACTTCAATAAAGGAACAATTGCAGTAGCTAAAGCAATGGCTGATTCAAATGCAACTACTATAATTGGTGGTGGAGATTCAGCAGCTGCTGTTAACATATTAGGATTCGGAGATAAGATGACTCATATCTCAACTGGTGGTGGAGCATCACTTGAATTCTTAGAAGGTAAAGTATTACCTGGTATATCTGCATTAAACGACTAATATTAAATAAGTTAATAAAAGGGTAAAACTTCTTAAAGGAGTTTTACCTTACTATGTAGAATTAGTTATTATAGAGATTTAAAACTTTATGTTTTATTATAATTTTATTATGAGGTGAAAACGATGAGAAAAGCAATTATTGCAGGAAACTGGAAAATGAATAAAACTGTTGATGAAGCAGTTAAAGTTGTAGAAGAATTAAAACCATTAGTTAAGGATGCTACTTGTGATGTAGTTGTATGTCCTACATTTGTATGTTTAGATGCTGTTAAAAAAGCAACAGCTGGATCAAACATAAAAGTTGCAGCTCAAAACATGCATTTTGAAGAAAGTGGCGCATTCACAGGAGAAGTTTCTCCAGGAATGTTAGAAGCTATGGGAATTGAATATGTTGTTTTAGGACACAGTGAAAGAAGAGAATACTTCAATGAAACTGATGAAGCAATAAATAAAAAGGTTAAAGCAGCATTTGCTCACAACATTACTCCAATAGTTTGTTGTGGAGAAACTTTAGAACAAAGAGAAAGCGGAGTTACTAATAACTTTATCGCTTGCCAAATTAAAGTTGATATTGCTGGATTAACTAAAGAACAAGCTGAAAAAGTTGTTATAGCTTATGAACCAATCTGGGCTATTGGAACTGGTAAAACTGCTACTAAGGAACAAGCTAATGAAACAATATTAGCAATCAGAAACGTTGTAGTAGAAATGTACGGTAAAGAAGTTGCTGATAAAGTAAGAATTCAATACGGTGGATCAGTTAAACCAAATACAATCACTGAACAAATGGCTATGTCTGATATAGATGGAGCATTAGTTGGTGGAGCTAGTTTAAAAGCAGAGGATTTCTCTGGAATAGTTAACTACTAAGAATAATGAAAGGCTATGGATTAAACCATAGCCTTTTTTCTTTATAAAAAATTATGTAAATTAATAAATAATATAATACCTTATAACTTTATGTGTCTAAAGAAGTTAGTCATTACTATTTAAATCAGATAATTTATGTCCAAATGTTTCAAGAAGTTCTGCATCTTGACGAAGATCAAAAATAGAATTGATTATTTGATTTAGAGCTTCAACATTTTCATTAACATTTTCGTTAGTATCTTTTATTTGATCACTCATATTAAAAATAGAATCTTTTACAGTATGAAGAACAGTTCCTATTTTTTTTGATTGTTCACTATTCATATTTGATAATTTTCTTATTTCTTGTGCAATAACACTAAATCCAGCGCCATACTCTCTAGCTCTAGATGCTTCTATGGAGGCGTTAAGACCCAATAAATTAGTTTGAGAAGAAACATTATTTATGTATTTTGCTACTTGATCAATTTCTTCTACTTGAGTAGCAGAAACATCAGCAGAAGCAATTAATGTATTAAATCTATTTACTAAAATACTATTTATTTCATTAACTTTATTCACATAATTTTCAACTTCAGTGATTCGTTCATATATGTTATGAGAAACTTCAAATAATTTTTTTGTTAAATCGTTACCTATGTATTTTTGGTATCCAACATCTGAAAGGGTGTTAGCTATTATAAAAAGTAGATTAGCAGCAGCTTCAATTGATTCTTTTGAAAGAACTCTTATATCTCTAACAGCATTAATATATTCATCCTCATTAACGCCTATTTCTTTTGCCACGAGTCTGATTTTATCTTCTTTAGGGGGTTCTGGTAAAACTTGTCCACCAACTAAAGAACCTATTTGTATGTCTCCAATTAAAATAGGTGCAGCAAAATCCATTAATCCAGCATGACAATAATAAGCGGCAGGTTTTTTGAATTTTCCAGATTTAAGTCCACCTTGAATATCACATTCGTTACATCTTTTTAAGCCCTCAGAAGTACCACGGGTTAGGTTCATGCAAAATCTAGATGGCTTAGTCATTTTAGTAACAGGACCTTCTAAATCAACAGCTAGAGTTGATATTCCCGTGGTATCTGAAAATGCATCTAAAATTTTTTGCAGAGTGTTTACATTTATTACATCTGTTAATCTTACATTGGATAAATTAGTATTTTTCATAAAAAATCCCCCTTTTATTTTATTTATTGAAAAATTGAACAAAAAACGATAATAATTCCTTATTAATATACATTATACAGTAGGTATAATTAATAAGCAAAATATAAGGAAAATTATTAAATAAAGTTTATTGAAATATAATAAAAGTAATTAAGTAAATAATTAATATAAAATGATACTAATTATCAAAATAGTTATTTAATAGGTAAGAATAATATGTTAATATATTAGTAAATATTAACATATTGAATTAGATAAAGAGGTAATAGAAATGTCAATAATAGATGAAGGTATAATATATCATGATATAATAGAAAGCATGGTTGCAGCATTAGAAGCTCGAGACTTATATACATCTGGACACTCTACAAGAGTAAGTGACATGACATATAAACTATGTAAGCATTTAAATCTATCAGATGAGATTTTAGAAATGTACCACATAGCTGCTCATTTACATGACATAGGGAAAATAGGGGTTTCTGACAATGTTTTAAATAAAAGAGGTAAATTAGATTTTGAAGAGTGGCAAATGATGAAAAAACATTCTGAAATAGGGTATAAAATTTTAGGTAAAGCTAAGAGTTTGAAAAATATATCTTATATAGTATTGTATCATCATGAACGATGGGATGGTAAGGGGTATCCCGAAGGATTGAAGAAAAATGCAATACCATTGGGGTCTAGAATAATAGCACTTTGTGACTCTATAGATGCAATGAAAAGTAATAGGCCATATAGAGATTTAATAAGTGATAAAGAATGCTTTAAAGAAATTTTAATAAATAAGGGAGTAATGTATGATCCTGAGATTACAGATTGTATATTAGAAAATTGGAATGATGTAGTTACTAAATATTATGGAAGTTTATAGATATATATATATTAAATTTGGACAAAGATTAAGCTACTGTTAAGCTTACTGATATACAATATTCTTGAATTAGAAAAAGATTCAAGGAGGAGATTTTAATGCAAATAAATTCTAGTACATCAACAAATAGTTATCCTCAAAGTAGTAGTGTGGATAATAGTAGTCAAATATCAAGTCTTCAAAGTAGTAAGCAAGAATTAGAGAGTGAAAGAAATGAATTATTGCAAAATAATGAAATAGATGATGATACTAAGCAATCACAGATACAATCGATAGATTCTCAAATACAATTAATAGAATCTCAAATTCAAGCTGCTAAATCACAAAAATCTGAAAGTTCAGCAGGTTCACAAAATTCAAGTACCAGAGCAAATGAATCATATGATAATGGTGATGAAGTAAGGAATGGTGTGGTAATATCATCTAGTTTAAAAGAAAAATTACAAGATAGAAATTATAAAGAAATAAATAATGAAGAAAAATTATTAGAAATGCAAAAAAAAGATAAAGAACAAAATAAAGTATATACGTACAGTGAAGTACATACTTATACAAAAGATAATGTAGAAGAAAGCAAAAAGCATATGAATGAATATGTAGATGAAAATAAACAATCTAAAAATAAAGAACAAGAGATTTTTGAGTAATAATAAGGTTTTTTTATGTTAAAGATAAATTAAATTAAAAATAATAAATAAATTTAAATAATAATGCAATTGGAAAAGAGTTAAAGCTAAAATGAATTTTAGGATTTATTTTTAGATTTAGCTCTTTTGATTTATGTAATAAAAATTAAAGTTTAATTAAAACAGAGTAAAATCAGTGTTTACATAAAGAATTTTAAATATATACGGTTGGAGGTATATATCTAATTAGTAGTGTAATCTTAAGTGTTTTATAAGTTGCAATACATCTAAAAAAATAATATAATTAAAATGGTTAAAAATATAGAGAATAAAAGATAATATTAGTATATTATGATATTTTAATAATAAATCTGGAGGGATAGGAATATGTCAAAGAGACCAGTTATGTTAATGATATTAGATGGTTTTGGAATAGCGCCAAAATCTGAAGGAAATGCTGTAAGCTTAGCTAAAAAACCTAATTTTGATAGATTAGTAGCAAATTATCCAACATCACAATTACAAGCAAGTGGATTAGAAGTTGGATTACCAGAAGGTCAAATGGGAAACTCAGAAGTAGGTCATTTAAACATTGGTTCTGGTAGAATAGTATATCAAGAATTAACTAGAATTACTAAAGCTATTAAAGATGGAGATTTCTTTGAAAATGAATCTTTAATGAAAGCTATGACTAATGCTAAAAATAATAATTCTGCATTACATTTAATGGGATTATTATCAGATGGGGGAGTACATTCACACATAGAACATTTAAGAGGTCTTTTAGAATTCGCTAAAAAAGAAGGAATTCAAAATGTATATGTTCATGCATTTATGGATGGTAGAGATGTTGCACCATCATCAGGTAAAGAATTTGTAGAAAAAACTGAAGCTATGATGGCTGAAGTTGGCATAGGTAAGATAGCTACTATAAGTGGTAGATATTATGCTATGGATAGAGATAATAGATGGGAAAGAGTAGAACTTGCTTATAATGCATTAGTATTAGGTAAGGGTGAAACTGCTAATAATGCAGTAGAAGCAATGGAAAAATCTTACCATGATAATAAAACTGATGAATTTGTTTTACCAACAGTAGTTTTAGAAAATGGAGCTCCAACAGCAACAATAAAAAATGGAGATTCAGTTATATTCTTTAACTTTAGACCAGATAGAGCAAGAGAAATAACTAGAGCTATTAATGATAAAGTATTTGACGGATTTAAGAGAGAAACTTTAAATCTTACTTTTGTAACAATGACTCAATATGATAAGACTTTAGAAGGTGTTGAAGTAGCTTATAAACCTCAAACTTTAGCTAATACTCTTGGAGAATATGTAAGTTCAAAGGGATTAAATCAATTAAGAATTGCTGAAACTGAAAAATATGCTCATGTTACATTCTTCTTTAACGGTGGAGTTGAAAAAGAAAATCCAGGTGAAGAAAGAGTTGTTATTCCATCACCTAAAGTTGCAACATATGATTTAAAACCAGAAATGAGTGCATATGAAGTAACTGATGAGTTATTAAATAGATTAGATTCAGATAAGTATGATATGGTAATTTTAAACTTTGCAAATCCAGATATGGTTGGACATACAGGGGTTATTCCAGCAGCTGTTAAAGCTATAGAATCTGTTGATGAATGTTTAGGAAAAATTGCTGATAAAATGTTAGAAAAAGATGGATGTTTATTCATAACAGCTGATCACGGTAATGCTGAAACTATGATAGACTTCTCAACAGGAAATCCATTTACAGCTCATACAATAGATCCAGTACCTTTTGTTTGGGTTGCAAATGACACTGAAGGAAAAGCTATAAAAGATGGTAAACTAGCAGATATAGCTCCAACAATGTTAAATCAATTAGGACTAGAAGTCCCAGCTGAAATGACAGGTGAAAATTTAGTAACAACTAAATAATAAATGAGTTTGAAAAAGAGTTTAGTAATTTATTTTTACTAGACTCTTTTTTATAGAAATTTTAAAACTAACTAAGCTTTAGAAATGATTTTATATTTATACTAAAGGGGTATGTAATTTCATGCTATTAATATATAAATTTATATTTGAAATAGAGGAAAGAAATAAAAGCTTTTGGATAGCAAGAACTTTTTCTTTGCATAAAGTTAGACTTTAGATAATATATTTATAAAAAAGACTTAGGATTGATGAAATGAAAAGAAATTTTGCTTATTCTGCTGATTTTGATGAAAAGACAGAAAAACTATTTAAAGAAGGAAAATATCTTGGACAAGGAAATAATGGAATAGTTTATGAGTTGCCAGGAAATAAAGTGGTAAAAATTTTTCTGACACAAAAAGTATGTAAGGATGAGGGAGGGATATTGTATAGAACAAATGGTTCGAAATATTTTCCTAAACTTTATAAAAGAGGCAATCTATATGTTGTGAGAGAAATAGTAGATGGTGAACGATTAGATGATTATATTAAGAAAAATGGTTTAAGTAAAGAATTAATAAGAAAAATATATAATTTGTTAACAGAGTTTAAAAAACTTAAATTTACTAAATTAGATACTAGATGCAAAGATATATTTGTATCAGAGGATGAAAAACTAATGATAATTGATCCTAAAAAAGCATACTCTAGAAAAGTGGACTATCCAAGACACTTGATGAAAGGATTAAAAAGAATTGGTGTTTTAGATGAATTTCTTGAAGGAATTAAGGAAATAGATAAAAATAAAGCAAATCAATGGAGCATTAAATTTGACAGGTACTTTGACAATGAAAAATAAAAAAATTAAAACCGTTAATCTAACTGATTCTATAATCATTTAGATTAACGGTAATTTTTATTTTGGGCTATGTTTTAGGTTAAAGTTGATATATACATAATTAAAGCAAAAAGATTGTATATTAAACATATCTTAAAATAACATTTAATTAAAAAATAGTTAAAAATGTTTTTTGAATATTAAAATTGAATATTAGTAATAATATTAAGGTAATTAAAAAAATCTTTTCATTTTTATGTTTTATATATAAAAATGAAATTGATAAATATTATCAAATAATTTTATATAATTCAAGGAGGGTAATTAAATGAACGATTACTTAGAAATAATAGACGTCGTTGCAAGACAAATATTAGATTCAAGATGTTTTCCAACTGTAGAAGTAGAAGTATATCTTGAAGATGGAACAATGGGAAGGGCTGCAGTACCATCAGGTGCTTCAACTGGTATGTATGAAGCAGTAGAGCTAAGAGATGGAGATAAAGATAAATATTTAGGCAAGGGTGTATTAACAGCAGTACAAAATGTTAATGATACAATTGCTGAAGCTTTAATAGGATGTAATGTATTTGATCAACCATATATAGATAAGATGCTTATAGAATTAGATGGTACTAATAACAAAGGAAAACTAGGTGCTAATGCAATTTTGGGAGTTTCATTAGCTGTTGCAAATGCTGCTGCAAATGCATTAGGGCTATCTTTATATAAATATGTTGGTGGTGTAAATGCAAAAGTTTTACCAGTACCTATGATGAATATAATAAATGGAGGATCACATGCTGACAACTCAGTAGATTTACAAGAATTTATGATTATGCCAGTAGGTGCTACAAGTTTTACTGAAGCATTAAGAATGTGTGCTGAAGTATATCATACCTTAAAAAATACTCTTAAAGATAAAGGATATGCAACAGGCCTTGGAGATGAAGGTGGATTTGCTCCTAATTTAAAATCAAATGCAGAAGCTATTGATGTTATTATAGAAGCAATAACTAAAGCTGGATATAAAGCAGGAGAAGATATGTTTATTGCTATAGATGCAGCATCTTCAGAATATTATAAAGATGGAAAATATGTATTGGAAAATGAAGGTAAAACATTGACATCAGCTGAAATGGTTGATTTCTTTGAGGATTGGGTAAATAAATACCCAATAATTTCAATTGAAGATGGTATGGCAGAAGAAGATTGGGATGGATGGAAGTTATTGAATGAAAGATTAGGAAAGAAAGTTCAATTAGTAGGTGATGATTTATTTGTTACTAATACTGAAAGATTAGAAAAAGGAATAGAGATTGGTGCAGCCAATTCAATTCTTATAAAATTAAACCAAATTGGTACATTAACTGAAACTTTAAATGCAATAGAAATGGCCAATAGAGCAGGATATACTGCAGTTATTTCACATAGATCTGGAGAAACCGAAGATACTACAATTTCTGATTTAGTTGTTGCAGTTAATGCAGGACAAATAAAAACAGGAGCACCAGCTAGATCTGAAAGAGTTGCAAAATACAATCAATTATTAAGAATAGAAGAAGAATTAGAAGATGTAGCTGAATATAGAGGAAAAAAAGCATTCTTTAATATAAAGAAATAAATTTACAAGACGAAATAAGATATATAGCATCTAACAAAACTAAAAAACGGCTGCAATTTGTAGCTGTTTTTTAGTTTTATAATTTGTTAATTTAAACAATGGCAATATTTATAGAAGTTACGTGTCATTTATATATTAAAAATTAAAATTTTAAAAGAGTTATTTTGTATAAATTTAGAAGCTTTACATTACTGAAAAGTTGTAATAAAATAAATGTTATGTTACAATTTTAATAAATATGTTATTTTGTAACGAGTTAACTATATAGGAGGGATTACCTATGCAAAGTATGTTAATGGGTATAGAAGTACTGTTAGGTTTATTGATAGTAGTAACTATATTTATGCAACCTAGTAAAGCGGATGCTTTAAGTGGATTAATACAAGGTGGATCAAAAGATACATTCTTTTCAAAAAATAAAGCAAGAACTAAGGAAGTAATGCTTGTAAGATTAACTTGGATTTTTACAATATTATTTGCGCTTAATACATTAATACTAAACTTTATAAAATAAAAGTAAGGACTACTTAATGAGAAGTAGTCCTTATTTTCATTTTTAAACAAATTATAAAATAAAAAATCAGTAAATATGACAACATTTGATTAATGAATGAAATTTTCAAATTTCAATAGTATTTAATTTAAGGCAGATATATTAACACAGATTAAGATAATTAGTTGAAAGAATGTATATATATAAATATGTAAAAGGAAATGTGATAGGTTAGTATTAATTACTTGTTATGTAGATTAGAATAGATAATGTTTTAAATTTGAGAATATATATGATTAGGGGATTAAATTGAAATTTCAGAGTTCTTTACTTAAGTAAAATATGAAACTAAAATAATATACTAATAGACATATAATATAATAATGTATACTAAATAGACAAATAAAATTATTTTATTGTCATGAAATACAAAAATTATACATAAGAATAAATGATATACGAAAACCAATAAAATATAAGGAGGAAATGTATGAATCTATTATACGTTTCATTAATAGCTGGTTTTATTGCTCTTATTGTTGTCATTTTTTTAGCAAAGGATATCTTGAAAAAAAGCCCTGGAAATGAAAAGATGATTGAAGTTTCTGGTTACATCGAAGAAGGTGCAATGGCTTTTTTAAGAAAGGAGTATTCTTACTTATGTGTCTTTATAGTAGTAGTTGCTATTGCTATACTAGTATTTTTAAATTATAAAACAGCAATAGCATTTGTTGTTGGTGCACTATTTTCAATTATAGCAGGTTATATTGGTATGAGAATAGCTGTAAAATCTAATGTTAGAACAGCCGAGGCTGCAAAATCAGGAATAAAAGAGGCACTATCAGTTGCTTTTTCTGGTGGAACAGTAATGGGATTATGTGTAGTAGGGCTAGGTATAATTGGATTAAGTATTTTTTCAATTGTATTTGATTTAAATGTAGAGTATATAACAGGATTTGGATTAGGTGCATCATCTATTGCTTTATTTGCAAGAGTTGGTGGTGGAATTTATACTAAAGCAGCTGATGTTGGAGCAGATTTAGTTGGGAAAGTTGAAGCAGGTATTCCAGAAGATGATCCAAGAAATCCAGCTGTTATAGCAGACAATGTTGGTGATAATGTTGGAGACGTTGCAGGTATGGGAGCAGATTTATTTGAATCTTATGTTGGATCAATTATATCTGCAATAACTTTAGGCGCTGTATTGGTTAGTTCATGGGGAAAAGAAATAGTGATTTTTCCATTAGTGTTATCATCAATAGGCATTTTAGCATCATTAATAGGAATTGTATTTGTTAAGTCATATAAAGGAGATAATCCTCAAAAGGCTTTAAATTTAGGTAGTACAATTTCAGGTGCAATAGTATTAGTAGTAGGATGTATAGCTTGTAAATATTTACTTGGAAGCTATAAAATTTTCTTGCCTGTAATTGCTGGACTACTAGTAGGGTTATTAATTGGTAAAATTACTGAATTCTATACTTCTGCTGATTATAAATCAGTTAAATTTATTGCAAATGAATCAGAGACAGGTCCTGCAACAAATATTATAGCAGGATTATCAGTTGGAATGAGATCAACAGTTGTACCTATACTATTAATAGCTGTAGGAATAATAGTATCATTTTTTGCAATAGGTGGAGCAAAAGACACTGCATTAGGCTTATATGGTATAGCACTATCAGCAGTAGGCATGTTATCAACAACAGCTATAACAGTTGCCGTTGATGCATATGGACCAATAGCAGATAATGCTGGAGGAATAGCAGAAATGTGTGATTTAGATGATAGTATCAGAGAGATAACTGATAAATTAGATTCTGTTGGTAATACAACAGCAGCAATAGGAAAAGGATTTGCTATCGGTTCGGCAGCACTTACTGCTTTGGCACTTTTTGCATCATATTCACAAATAGTAAATCTAGAAACTATAAATTTACTTAATCCATTAACATTAGTTGGAGTTTTAATTGGTGGGATGTTACCATTCCTTTTTGGTGCATTAACTATGCAATCAGTAGGAAAAGCTGCAACTGAAATGGTTGAGGAAGTAAGAAGACAATTTAAGGAAAATGAAGGAATATTAAAAGGAACTCAAAAACCAGACTATTCAAAATGTGTTGAAATATCAACTAATGCAGCATTAAAGGAAATGATAATTCCAGGAATATTGGCTATAGCAGTACCATTGTTAGTTGGAATGTTATTAGGGACTGAAGCACTTGCAGGAGTAATTGGAGGTGGTGTAGTCACAGGTGTTATGCTTGCAATTATGATGGCAAATGCTGGTGGTGCATGGGATAATGCTAAGAAATATATTGAAAGTGGAGTACATGGTGGAAAAGGAAGTTATGCTCATAAAGCAGGGGTTGTAGGAGATACAGTTGGAGATCCATTTAAAGATACTTCAGGACCATCTATGAATATTTTAATAAAACTTATGACAATTGTTTCAGTAGTATTTGCACCAGTAATATTAAAATATGGTGGAATTTTGATAAATCTATTTATTAAATAAACAATTAGATTAAGCTGTATTTTAGAGGGAAAGATTGCAAGTTAAATTTATTTATAAATTAATAATTTGCAGTCTTTTTTTGTTAAAATGAAATAAATTTAAATTTATAAGTAAATACTAAAGATAATTATAAAAAATATATATTATAAAATGTTATTGTGGTAGTATATACTTAATATAATAGAAATATTTGCTATCAGTTAAGATAACAGGAGGACGTGTTATGACAATAAAAGAAACATTATTAAGTTTTATGAAAGAACCTGCTTATAGTCCAATGACTATTGAAGAGTTGGCTCTTGTTTTTGATATAAAATCACATGAATATGGTGATTTCAAAAAGATGTTAAAAATTATGGGGAATGAAGGATTAATTTCAACTACTGAAAAGAACAAATACTTTATAGCTGAAAATGCATCAGTAATAGAAGAGCGTGCTGGCTTAATTACTGGAAGGCTTCAAGCACATCCAAAGGGATTTGGATTTTTAATACCAGATGCAGAAGGTGAAAGTGATGTATTTATTCCAGGTTCATGTATGAACGGAGCAATAAATGGAGATAAGATACAAGTTGAAATAACAAGAGAGAATTCTAATACTAAAAAAAGAGAAGGCGAAGTTTATAAAATTCTTGAAAGAAACACTACAAAAATAGTAGGTATATATGAAGATAATAAAAACTTTGGATTTGTTGTTTCAGAAGATACAAGAATCACTCAAGATATTTTTATTTCTAAAAAGGATAGAAATGGAGCCGAAAATGGTGATGTAGTTATAGTAGAAATAACTAAATGGCCTGATAGAAAAAGAAGTCCAGAAGGATTAATAAAAGAAGTATTGGGTAAAAAAGGCGATAAAGGTATTGATATTTTAACAATTATAAGAAAGTTTGGTTTACCAGAAGAGTTCAGCAAAAAAGTTTTAAAATTTGCAGAACAAATTCCAGAAACTATAAAGCCTGAAGAATATAAGAGAAGAGTAGATTTAAGAAATCTTAGAATGGTAACTATAGATGGAGAAGATGCTAAGGACTTGGATGATGCTGTATCTATAGAAAAATTGGATGATGGAAACTTTAAATTAGGAGTTCACATTGCAGATGTTACTCATTATGTTAGAGAAAATAATATATTAGATAAGGAAGCATTGAAAAGAGCTACATCTGTTTATTTAATAGATAGAGTTATTCCTATGTTACCTAAACAATTGTCTAATGGTATATGTTCGTTAAATCCAAAAGTTGATAGATTAGCATTAAGTTGCTTTATGGTAATAAACAATAAAGGAACAGTAGTAGATCATGAGATAATGGAAAGTGTTATTAAAACAAGTGAAAGAATGACATATACTGATGTTACTAAAATATTAAGAGATAATGATGAAGAATTAATAAAAAAATATGATTATCTTTGTGATGATTTTAAGTTAATGGAAGAACTTTGCTTAATATTAAGAAATAAAAGAATGAAAAGAGGAGCAATTGACTTCGACTTTGAAGAATCAAAGATAATTTTAGATGAAATGGGAAAACCAATAGATATAAAACCATATGAACGTGAAATAGCTAATAAAATTATAGAAGAATTTATGCTAGTTTGTAATGAAACAGTTGCTGAGCATATGTTCTGGAGCAAACTTCCGTTTGTATACAGAGTTCATGAAACACCAGATGAAGAAAAGTTAGTTAAATTTAAAGAATTTATATATAATTTAGGATATAAAATTAATTGGAGTGAAGATGTAAATCCAAAAACTTTACAAAGTATATTAGAACAAGTTAAAGGAAAAAAAGAAGAGACAATAGTAAGTACATTATTATTAAGATCAATGATGCAAGCACGTTATGCACCAGAATGTGTAGGTCACTTTGGATTAGCTGCACAGTATTATTGTCACTTTACATCTCCAATAAGAAGATATCCAGATTTACAAATTCATAGAATAATAAAAGAACATCTTAATGGAGAAATTGATGATGCAAGATTTAAAAAATTAGTACCAATAGTTGATGTAGCATCAAAACAGTCATCTGAAAAAGAAAGAGTAGCTCAAGAAGCTGAAAGAGAAGTTGATGATTTAAAGAAGGCTGAATACATGCTTGATAAAATAGGAGAAGAATTTGATGGAATGATATCTTCTGTTACATCTTTTGGTATGTTTGTTGAGTTACCAAATACCATTGAAGGGTTAGTTCATGTTACTGAGTTAGATGATGATTACTATATATTTGATGAAGCACATTTAGCTTTAATTGGTGAAAAGACAAAGAACATGCATAAACTTGGAGATGAAGTAAAAGTAAAATGTGTTAAGGTTGATATAGATAATAGGGAAATTTATTTTAAACTAGTTTCAACAAAAATAGATGAAGATAGTGAAGATAAAGAGAATAATGAAGAAAAAACTAGTAAGGAAATTATAAAGGAACTTTTATCTTCAGAAGAAGATCCCATTCTTAATTAAACATCTATTAATTGATTAAAAATATTAGTTATATTATAATTTTTATATGAAAGTTAATATGAAACCTAAATTATACAGTAGGCTGTGTTTTAAATATATGTTTTTTATGAGTATTGAAATACTATGTTAAAATACAGCTATACGTTAAAATTTATAATTATTTGTGGGTGATTAAATGGTAAGAAAAAAAAGTTCGAATACTTTAGCAGAAAATAGAAAAGCAAGACATGAGTATTTTATAGAAGAAACTATTGAAGCTGGTATTGCATTAGTTGGAACAGAAGTAAAATCTATTAGAAATGGTAGAGCTAATTTAAAAGAATCTTATGCAGATATCAGAAATGGTGAAATTTTTATATTAAGCATGCATATAAGTCCATATGAACAAGGCAATATATTTAATGTTGAGCCTTTAAGAGAAAAAAAATTATTATTACACAAGTCAGAAATTCACAGACTAGCAGGTTTAGTATCTAGAGATGGATATACTTTAATTCCATTAACATTATACTTAAAAGCTGGAAAAGTTAAAGTTGCGTTGGGTATTTGTAAAGGTAAGAAGGATTATGACAAAAGAGATTCTATGCTAGAAAAAGCTCATAATAGAGAAATGCAAAGAGCCTTGAAAGAAAGAAGTAGATATTAGTAAATTGTCTATTTTGAATATAGTATAATAAAAAAACTAATTTAGTGGAAGTTTATTTGAATTTTCATTAAATTAGTTTTTTATTTTTAGCGTATGTTTTAGAATAGTACTTATATATAAAGAATAAATCTAAATAAGTAGATATAATCTTATTATGAATTCATACAAATAAATAGAATATATTTAAAATACATATATTTAAGTAAAATAACATGTTAATTGAGCAAATATTCAAAAAAATAATTTCAAAAATTTATCAAATTAGTGTATATTTATAGTATGCACATAAAATCTGAACAGGGGGAACAGAAATGTATAAGATAGTTAGTAAAAGAGAGCTTACAAATAATATCTTTTTAATGGATATAGAAGCTCCAAGAGTGGCAAAATCAGCAAAACCTGGTCAATTCATAATAATAAAAAATGATGACAAAGGTGAAAGAATTCCTTTAACTATTGCAGATTATGATAGTAAAAAGGGAACAGTAACAATAGTTTTTCAAACTGTTGGAAAGAGTACAAAGGAATTAGCTCAATATGAAGTTAATGATTATGTAAGTGACTTTGTTGGACCATTAGGACAACCAAGTGAATTTATTAATGAAGATTTAGAAGAATTAAAAAAGAAAAATATTATTTTTGTAGCAGGTGGAGTTGGTGCTGCACCAGTGTATCCTCAAGTTAAATGGATGCATGAAAATGGTATTAATGTAGACGTTATAGTAGGTTCTAGAAATAAAGAATTATTAATATTAGAAGAAGAAATGAAAAAAGTTGCAGGAAATCTATATATATCAACAGATGATGGTAGCTATGGATTTAATGGTAGAGTTACAGATTGTTTACAAAGTCTAGTTAATGAAGGAAAGAAATATGATCATGCAGTGGTTATTGGACCTATGATAATGATGAAATTTATGGCTGCTTTAACTAAAGAACTTGGAATAAAGACAACTATTAGTTTGAATCCGATTATGGTAGATGGTACAGGTATGTGTGGTGCTTGTAGAGTTACTGTTGGAAATGAAATTAAGTTTGCTTGTGTTGATGGTCCAGAATTTGATGGACATTTAGTTGATTTTGATGAATCAATGAGAAGACAAGCTATGTATAAGAGTGAAGAAGGTAGGGCACAATTAAAGGTTGAAGAAGGAAACACTCATAGTCATGGTGGCTGTGGTTGTGGAGGTGATAAATAATGGATATGAAAGATAGAATGGTTAAGGTTCCTGTAAGAGAACAGGATGCAAAACTTAGAGCAACAAACTTTGAAGAAGTATGTTTAGGTTACAATGAAGAAGAAGCTAAAAAAGAAGCTTCAAGATGTTTAAATTGTAAAAATCCTAAATGTATAGAGGGATGTCCAGTAGCTATAAATATTCCAGGTTTTATATCACACATAAAAGATAATAAATTTGAAGATGCAGCAAAGGAAATTGCAAAATATAGTGCACTTCCTGCTGTATGTGGTAGAGTATGTCCACAAGAAAGTCAATGTGAAGGTAAGTGTGTATTAGGCATAAAGGGTGAACCCGTATCAATCGGTAAATTAGAAAGATTTACAGCTGATTGGTCTGCAGAACACAATGTTGATTTAAGTGAAACAGCTCCTTCAAATGGCAAAAAAATTGCAGTAATAGGAAGCGGTCCTTCAGGATTAACTTGCGCGGGAGATTTAGCTAAAAAAGGATATGATGTTACTATATTTGAAGCTTTACATAAAGCTGGTGGAGTTTTAGAATATGGTATACCTGAATTTAGACTTCCAAAAGAAAAGGTAGTTAAAAATGAAGTTGAAAATATTAAAAAGTTAGGTGTTAAAATTGAAACTAATGTTATAATAGGAAAAACTATAACTGTAGATGAACTTTTTGAAGATGAAAAGTTTGAAGCTGTATTTATAGGATCAGGAGCAGGTCTTCCTAAATTCATGGGTATAAATGGAGAAAATGCAAATGGAGTATTCTCTGCAAATGAATTTTTAACAAGAGTTAACTTAATGAAAGCATATTTAGATGAATATGATACTCCTGTTAAGAATGGTAAAAAAGTTGCAGTAGTTGGTGGTGGAAATGTTGCTATGGATGCTGCAAGAACTGCATTAAGACTTGGAGCTGAAAGCCATATAGTATATAGAAGAAGTGAATCAGAACTTCCAGCAAGAGTTGAAGAAGTTCATCATGCTAAGCAAGAAGGAATAATTTTTGATTTATTAACTAATCCAAAAGAAATATTAACAGATGAAAATGGATGGGTTAATGGTATGAGATGTGTTAAGATGGAACTTGGAGAACCTGATGCATCTGGAAGAAGAAGACCAGTTGAAATTGAAGGATCAGAATTTATTATGGATGTAGATACTGTAATAATGTCACTTGGAACTTCACCAAATCCATTAATTTCTTCAACAACTGAGGGATTAGAAGTTAATAAGTGGAAGTGTCTAGTTGCAGATGAAAATGGCTTAACTACTAAAGAAGGTGTTTATGCAGGTGGAGATGCTGTTACAGGTGCTGCAACAGTAATACTTGCAATGGGTGCTGGTAAGAAAGCAGCAGAAGCTATAGATGAATATTTACAAAGCAAATAGATACTTAGTAAAATAAAGCATAATCTATAAAAGAGGATTCACATTTTGATGAATCCTCTTTTTAAATGTGCAGGAATTTTAAAATATATATTTTAAGAAAGTTTTTATGGTTTTCATTTCAAACATTCAATTACAAATTACTTACTCTAAACTAAAAAGTGTAGTTAAGTATTATTAAATAAGTGATATATATTAATTTTTAAAATAAGAATAAATCATCAGCAGAAAATGTAAGATATATTAAATCTGCTTTGTGAAAATTAATAAGGTCTTTAGTAAGCCTAAAGTTTATTAAGTTAGAAGTTATTTTATTAGGCGTTTTAAGATATATTGTATAATCAAAAGGATTTTCTATTATATTTTCAACTATAAATGGAAATGTGTTAGCAATATTTTTATCATTACATAATTTTATATTGTGTTCTCTTATACCGATATAACTAATGTTATTTATATCACAAGTAGATTTTATAATATATTCATGTCCCCAATCTTCAGCATAGATTTTATTATTATCAATTATTTTTATACGAGATATATTTTTACAACCAGTTAATCTTGCTTCAGCAAGTGATTGTGGATTAATGAATAATGAATTCTTCTCTCTTAGATTAAGAGCAGAACCATTATCATAGACAATAATGTTATCACATACTCTATAGGCCTCCTCTATATCATGAGTAACAAAAATAACAGTACCATCGTAATTTTCTAGAATAGATAATAATTCTTTTTCCATGTTATGTCTAAGGTGATGATCTAAAGCTGAAAAAGGTTCATCTAAAAGTAGTATATCTGGAGAAGTAATTAAAGCTCTAGCTAAAGCAACTCTTTGTTGTTGCCCACCAGATAACTGCCAAGGATAATTTTTTTCTAATCCACTTAATCCAAATCTATTTATATATTTATTAACCAAATTATTAATATTAGCTTTTTTTGAATTTAATAGTCCAACTTTAATATTTTCTTCAACAGTCATATTGGGAAATAAGGCATAGTTTTGAAATAAAAAACCTATTTTTCTGTTTTTGCATGAAACAGATATGTTTTTTTCGGAATCAAATAGAATAGTATCATTTAATATTATTTTTCCTTGTTCAGGTTTGTCTAAACCAGCAATACATTTTAAACTCATACTTTTACCTGAACCAGATGCTCCTAGAAATCCTAATATTCCTTTTTTATGATTAAATTCTACATTCAAAGAAATTGAAGATAATTCTTTTTTTATGTTTACATATAAAGACATATTACTTAGTTCTCCTTCCAATGAGCTTAAGTTGTAACTCTGACCAATAATTTAATAAAATAATCATAAATAATGATAGTGATACGATTATGATAACCCATAAAAGGGCTTTCTGCATGTCACCACCTTCCACTGCAAAAAATATTGCTAGTGGCATAGTTTGAGTTTTTCCAGGAATATTACCTGCAATCATTAAAGTTGCACCAAATTCTCCCATAGCTCTAGCAAAAGATAATACTAACCCTGCTATTATTCCAGGCCAAGATAAGGGAATAGCAATTTTATAGAATATTTGTAGTTCACTTAATCCCAGTGTTCTAGCAGCTGAAATAATATTACTGTCTATTTGTTCAAAGGCAGATCTAGTTGTTCTATACATCATTGGAAAAGAAACAACAACTGCAGCTACTACTGTGGCTGTCCAAGAAAATATTAAAGATTTATCAAAGATTAAAAATAACTTTCCTATAAATCCATTTTTACCACATATAAGAAGTAAAAAGAACCCAACAACAGTTGGAGGAAGAATTAATGGTAAATTTAATAAACCATCAAGTAATCCTTTGAGTTTTCCATTAAAATTTGCTATCCAGTATGAAACAATAATACCTAATACAAAGGTAAGAGATGTCGCAACTAAAGATGTTTTTAAAGATATCCATAATGGTGAAAGGTCCATACCCATATTAATTCCTCCTCATAATTAATTAGTCTATAGATTTATAGCCATATTTTTCAAAAATATTTTTAGCATCATCTGTAAATAAAAAATCCTCAAATTGTTTTGCAGTATCAACTTGTTTTGTAACATCTGATTTTGATGTATTTTTTACTATAGAAATAGGATAAGTAATAGGAGAATGGCATGTTTCGGGAATAGTTTCAATTATTTTAGCATCTTTATTATTGAAAGCATCGCTTAAATAAACGAATCCAACATCAGCATTACCAGATATAGACCAAGCTAGTACCTCTTTTACATCTTTTGCAAATACTAATTTTGATTCTATGTCAGATTTTATGTTTAAATTATTGAAAGTCTCATCAGCATATTTTCCAGCAGGTACACTTGAAGGCTCACCAACTGCAATTTTTTTTACTTTATCTGTTTTTAAATCATCTATACTAGTAATAGGTGTAGACTTAGGACCAATAAGGACTAATTCATTTTTTACTAAATTTTTTTTTGTAGATTCAAGCAATAAGTTTTCTTCATCTAATTTTTTCATTTGACTTTGCCCAGCTGAAATAAAGATATCACAAGGAGCGCCTTGCTCGATTTGTTGTTGCAAAGATCCTGATGAACCATAATTTATAATAAGATCAGTATTAGGTGAAATAGATTTAAATTTTTCTTGAATATCAGCCATAGACTCTTTTAAGCTGGCTGCTGCTGAAATATTAAGTTCAATTTTTTCAGAATTGTTAGATTGAGCAGAACTATTTTTTATTTCCTTTTTTGTACATCCTGAAAGTAATACGATACAAGATGTAACTGCTAATAATGTGATTAAAATTTTGTTTTTCATAAATATCTCCCCTTTTAATAGTGTTTTGTATAGTTTTATTGAGTTTTATACCGTTTTGTATATTTTTAATAATTTTACCATTATTTAAGAGTTGGTTCAACAGCATAATCACTAAAATAACAAAATTTTCCTAGTAAAACATAATATTTTATAGCCACTACTATTTCTTAATGATAGAATTAATAAGAAGTGAAATATTCGTTAGAAGGATAAATAGCTTTCTATGAAATTTTACAGCTATATTATACAAGGGGGAGATTAATTGTGGACTCAGAAAGATCATTGACTGCACTTGAAGTATCAGAATTGTTAAAAATAAATAAAAATACAGTTTATGAACTTGTAAAGAGAGGCGAATTACCTGGATATAAGATAGGAAAAAAATTAAGGATAGATGAAAAAGATGTTTTTGCATATATAAATAATCAAAAATCTTCTTCAACAAATAGTAAAAATATTACGAAAAGTTATTTGAAGAATAATGTAAATATAAATTCTGAATTAAAAGTAGAAAATGATATCATAATTTCAGGACAAGATATTATTTTAGATGTTTTAGCTCGCCATATTGAAGAAAAAACTGATAATATTAGAGCTTTACGTTCAAATGTTGGCAGTTATACTAGCTTGTGTGATTTATATAATAATAAGATATCAATATCGTCATCACATCTTTGGGATGGTGACACAAATGAATATAATACATCTTATGTAAGACGATTAATTCCAGGAATTCCATGTATACTAATTAACTTAGCATATAGGAGACAAGGATTTTATGTAGCTAAAGGAAATCCACATAAAATAGCAACATGGGATGATTTAATAAAAAGTGATATAAGTATAGTGAATAGAGAAAAGGGATCAGGAACTAGAGTATTGTTAGATGAGAAGTTAAGATTATATAATGTTGAAGGTGAATCAATTAAAGGTTATAACTTTGAACAATCATCTCATTTAGCAGTAGCAAGCAGTATAGCTGTGGGAGATGGGGATTTAGGGATAGGAATAGAAAAGGTTGCTCATCAAGTAAGTGAGATTGATTTTGTACCTATTCAAGAAGAACGATATGATTTGATTATAAAAAAATCATCTTTAAAATATCCAATTTATAACTTAATAATTAAAATAATTCAATCTAAAGAATTTAAAAAGGAAATCAAGGGACTAGGTGAATATGATTTGAGAGATATAGGTAAGATTATTGCCGAAACTTAAAAGTTAGCTTTAAGCTAAAGTATATATTAAATATTATTAAAAGATATATTTTGGAGGAATTATGAATAATGTTGCCATACAGGAACTTAGGAATTTAGAAATCTTTAAAAATATATGTGATGATTCTTTGAATAAAATTATTGAAATGGGAGTCTTAATTAAGTACCCTTCAGGGAGGCATATTTTTAGAGATAAAGACGATGTGAAAATTTTATATGTAGTATTAAGTGGTACAGTATCATTGTATAAATCGAATGAATGTGGACATAAGAGAGCCATATTTATTTTAGGAAAAGGCAAGATGATTAATGATGTTATAATACAGGAATTACCATCATCTATTAACTGTGAAGTTTTCGAAGAAGCAGAAATTTTAAGCTTCAATAAAGAAGAATTTTTGAAACTTATGGAGGTTGATTTTATATTAACAAAAAATGTAATGTGTTCATTGTCAATGAAAGTAAGAAGATTGTATAGGCAGATTAAGAATTCAACAGGTGTTATAAAAATGGAAAAACGCTTATGTGCAAAACTGTGGAAATTAAGCAAGGATTATGGATATGAAAAAAATGGTCAAGTGGTAGTTGATAAAAAGATAACTATTACTTATCTAGCAGATTTATTAGGTTCAAAAAGAGAAACTATATCTAGAGCGTTAAAGATATTGTGTAATGAAAATTTAATTGAATATAAGAATAAGCAGATAATAGTAAACAATCAAGAAAAATTATCTGAATTTTTTAAAGCACCGTGATATTAATCACGGTGCTTTAATTATTTAGAATATATACTTAGATTAATGGAGAGTATAATTTAAAATCGTAATTATGAAGGGAGATTTAATACAATGTTTTGTGAAGAATTTAACAGTGTAGTAGGTGCTGCAAAAGCAAAGGTTAATTTACTGAAAACTAATAAATTAGGTTATTTTATTAGTTCAATGCTTGCAGGTGCTTACATAGGAATGGGAATAATACTTATATTTACAATAGGTGGACTTTTAAGTAGTTCAGGATCACCATTTACTAAAGTGATTATGGGAGCATCTTTTGGTGTGGCACTTAGTTTAGTAGTAATAGCAGGAGCAGAGCTTTTTACAGGAAATAATTTTGTTATGACAGCAGGTTCTTTAAGTGGTGAAGTAACATGGAGTGATACATTTAAAGTTTGGGGACTTTGCTTCTTTGGAAATTTAGTTGGTTCTATAATTTTAGGCATTATGTTTTACTTAACAGGTCTTGCAACAGGTCCAGTAGGAGAATTTATTGCCAATACCTCAGCAGTAAAAATGAGTGTGCCTTTTTTACCATTATTAATGAGAGGTGTGCTTTGTAATATACTAGTTTGTTTAGCAGTATGGTGTAGTTTCCGTTGTAAAAATGAAGTTGCTAAGTTAATTATGATATTTTGGTGTTTATTTGTGTTTATAACAGCTGGATTTGAACATAGTGTGGCTAATATGACACTTTTAACAGTAGGATTACTTTCACCAGGTGTAGCTGATGTAAGCGTAATGGGATATTTATATAACATCATAGTTGTAACACTTGGAAATATCATTGGAGGAGCTATATTTTTAGCAGTTCCATACTATTTAATATCAAAAAAGAAATAAGGAGGATGGTTATTATGGGATATAAATTAAAAAAAACTGATGTAAACAATATATTTGATAACTTGTTAACAGAATATGATATATATGCACCTAAGTTATTTTTAGGAGAAGGAACTTATTCTGATACAGATAGAGTTAGATATGGAAAAGTAGAAAATATAGATGAAATAGTTTTTGATAAAAAAGCAGAATATTCATCTAAAGAAATTTTATTGCCGATATCTGAAACCTTATTTTTCTTTACAGAGGATGAGATAAAAGAAGCTAGTACTACTAAAAAAGGTGCGATAGTCTTTTTAAGAAGTTGTGATTTACACGCCATAAAACGTATGGATGATATTTATTTAAAAAATGGAGATGAAGATTTTTATTACAAAAGATTAAGAGAAAAAACTAAGTTCTTTTTAATGGGATGTGAAAAGTCATTTGAAAAATGTTTTTGTGTAAGTATGGAAACTAATAAAACTGACGAATATGCTGCATATTTAAAAATTGTAGGTGATAAAGTATATGTTGATACTAAAGAAGAAGAATTTATAAAATTATTTTCAATTGGTGAAAGTATAGAAGTTAAACCTGATTTTGTAAATGAAAATAATAAAAAAGTGTTAGTACCAACTAATCTTTCATTAGATATTATAAATTCAAAAATGTGGGAAGATTATAGTGCACGTTGCATTGCATGTGGAAGATGTAATTTTGTTTGTCCAACTTGTACTTGTAATACGATGCAAGATATATTTTATACTGATAATGGAAAAGTTGGTGAAAGACGTAGAGTATGGGCTTCATGTCAAGTAGATGGATTTACTGAAATGGCTGGTGGACATGCTTTTAGAGCTGATAAAGGACAACGTATGAGATTTAAAGTTATGCATAAAGTGTATGATTATAAAAAGAAATGGGGATATCATATGTGTGTTGGATGTGGTAGATGCGATGATATTTGTCCAGAATATATATCGTTCTCTAATTGCGTAAATAAATTAGAAAATGGAATGAAAGAGGTGTCTTCTAATGAGTAAAAATGAATATATTCCTTTCTTATCAGAAATTAAGGAAGTTATTAAACATACAGATATTGAATATACTTTCAGAATGCAATTTTCAGGTGAGGTAAAACCAGGACAATTTTTTGAAGTATCATTACCTAAGTTTGGGGAAGCACCTATTTCAGTAAGTGGTATTGGGGAAAATACTGTTGATTTAACAATAAGAAGAGTTGGAAAAGTTACTAATGAAATATTCAATAATTATGTAGGCGATAAATTGTACTTAAGAGGTCCTTATGGAAATGGGTTTAATATTAATGAATATAAGGGAAAAGATTTAATTATTGTTGCAGGAGGGACAGGCTTATCTCCAGTTAAAGGTGTAGTTGATTATTTCTCAAATAATATAGAAGAAGTAAATAGTTTTACTTTAATATCAGGATTCAAATCGCCTAAGGATATTTTATTTAAAGCAGAGATAAAAGACTGGAATGATAAAATAAATCTTATTATTACAGTAGATAATGCTGATGAAAACTATGATGGAAAAGTAGGTTTAGTTACTAAATATATACCAGAACTTGAGATAAAAGATTTAAATAATGTTGCTGTTATTGTAGTTGGTCCACCGATGATGATGAAGTTTACAGTTGCAGAATTTTTAAAATTTGGAATAGAAGAAAATAGTATATGGATTTCTCAAGAAAGAAAAATGTGCTGTGGAATAGGAAAATGTGGACACTGTAAAATAGATGATACTTATATTTGTTTAGATGGACCTGTTTTTAATTATTCAAAAGGTAAGTCTTTACTGGACTAGGAGGAATTAATTATGGATTTAAATACTAAAAAAATCAAGAAAAATGCTTTCAGAGTTACTAAAGTAAGGGGATTAACTGCTTCTAGAGTTAGAGTTCCAGGAGGATATTTACAAGCCGATTTATTAGGTAAGATACAAGAAATATCTCAAATGTATGGTAATGGAAGTGTGCATATAACAACACGTCAAGGTTTTGAAATACCAGGAATAAAGTATGAAGATATTGATAAAGTAAATGAATTGCTACAACCAATTATAGAAAGCTTAGGTATAAATCAAGAAATACCAGGGAAGGGGTATACGGCTGCTGGAACTAGAAATGTATCAGCATGTATTGGTAATAATGTTTGTCCATTTGCAAACTATAATACAACTAATTTTGCAAAAAGAATAGAAAAAGCTATATTCCCTAATGACTTACACTTTAAAGTAGCCCTTACTGGGTGTCCAAATGATTGTATAAAAGCTAGAATGCATGATTTTGGAATAATAGGAATGACTGAACCACAGTATAATAAAGAGAGATGTGTAAGCTGTGGAGCATGTGTAAGAGCTTGTAAGAAGAAATCAGTGGATGCACTTAAAGCTGTTAATTATAAAGTAGTAAGAAATGAAGAAAAATGCATTGGATGTGGAGAATGTGTTATAAATTGTCCAACTGGTGCGTGGACGAGAAGTAAGGAAAAATATTATAAACTGGTTATAATGGGGAGAAGTGGTAAAAGAAATCCACGTCTTGCTGAAGACTTCTTAATTTGGGCAGATGAACAAAGTATAATTAAGATAATATTAAATACTTATAAATTTGTGGATAAGTATATAGATAGAAGTGCTCCAGGTGGTAAAGAGCATATAGGGTATATTATTGATAGGGTAGGTTTTGAAGAATACAAAAAGTGGGCATTAGAAGGAATAGAATTTCCAAAAAAGACAATAGTAAAACAATGTGTTTATTGGAATGGAGTACATTTTAATTAGATAACTTAAAAATCTCTACAGAAATAAAACTGTAGAGATTTTTTAACTTCATTTTAATTATGAAAGTTTTAAAAATTTTGCATTATTTTAAAAGGGTTATTATTGTAATATAAACATTAATTTAAAATACAGCACAAAATTTAAAAAAAGATTATTTATTACACAAATGATCTTGGACGTTCATTAAAGCTTCACCAAATCTTTGATAGTGTACAACTTCTCTTTCTCTTAAGAATTTTAAGACGTCTTTAATATCTTGTTCATCAGTTAATTGAATTAAATGTTCATAAGTTGCTCTAGCCTTTTGTTCTGCGGCCATATCTTCATGTAAATCTGCAATTACGTCTCCTTTTGCTTGGATATAAGTTGCAGTCCAAGGGTTTCCAGTAGCATCAGTATAGAATAATGCCTTACCATGATCAACATAATGTCCACCAAGGCCTGCTTCTTTAAGTTCATCTAATGTTGCATTCTCCATAAGTTGATAAATCATAGTAGCAAGCATCTCTACATGTGCCATTTCTTCTGTACCTATATCTGTAAGTAAGCCTTTAGATTTTCCTGTAGGCATTGTATAGCGTTGGTTTAAATATCTAAGAGCAGCACCTAATTCTCCATCAGGTCCTCCATATTGAGACATAAGATATTTTGCCATTGCAAGATCTTTGCATTTCAAATTTATTGGATATTCCAATGTTTTAACATAATACCACATAAGCTTTATTCCTCCTAATTTTCTTTTTCCCAAGGCCAAGGTTTTTCAATCCAGTAACGGGGATCTTCTTTAAAAGAAGTACCGAAGTTAGTTAAAGGACCAAAATTTTTTTCGTATTCATTAATTAAACAAGTTAATTTAGCTGATACTGTATCATAATCCTTTTTTGCATCATCATTATCAGGAAAATTATCAAGGAATAAGTTTAATTCAACAGCTGAAAATTGATATATTCTTATACTATCTAATAAATCTTTTTCATACATAAATATCACCTCATATTAACATTTACTTTTTTTATTTTCATCATAAGGTTCGTAAAGGTCTTTAAAAATAGTTCCTTTAATAAATGCCTCTTTACATGTGAATAGATTTTCATAAGGTTGAGGTAATATAAATGCACGTGCATACTCTTTTAATTTAAAGTTGCAATCATCTTTTTTGTACATAAATTTTTTCTTCCCTTCATTTAATTGCTCAATAAATATAGTATGCATATATACAAATAAAGTGATTTTTTAATAGAAAATGAATCCATTCTACAAAAAAAGACTAAATATAATCGGTAATAAGTACTATGATAAAAATATTTGCTTTATTTTATTATAATACTAAAGAAAAAAGAAAAAAGAACGATATTAATTAATAATTAGAAGTATTTTTTGTAATATTATAAAAGCATATTAACTACAAAGGAGAAATGATAATGTACCAACAAATAAAAGGTAAATTTAAGGATTATACAATAAAGAAGAAGATGACAGTAGGTTTTTTTACAATAGTATCATTGTATATGTTAGTTATGGCATATTCAATTATGAGTTCTGCTTTTATATCTGCAAAGACTGATCAATTATTTGAAGGACCTTATGCAGTTTCAGACGAAATATCAGATATAAGATCGGGATTATTAGAGATGGATAGATATATGTATAAATCTATTATAGATACAGATGCTACACAAATAAAAAAGCATATAGAATTATCTAATGAAGTAGGAGTGAAACTTGAAAAGAATTTTATGGAATTGAAAACGAAATTTACGGGGGATTGTGATCACTTAAGCGAGTTTGAAGAAATTATGAATGATGTAGCTCCATATAGACAAAAAATAAGTAGTTTGCTATTAAATGGTGATGTTGAACAAGCTATAGATGTTTTTCAAGATATATATGGCCCTAAAATAGATAAAGCACAGGAAACAATTATTTTAATTTATGAAGAATCTAATGAATTAGCAGAAAAGTTTGTTAAGGATGCTAAGCAAAGTGAGATAATAAGCTTAGTTATAAATGTGGTTATGTTAATTATAATAATTATAATTTCTATAGTAATAATAAAAATTATAAATGAAGTTTTGTTAGATGGAATTGGTCATATTTATAATTTATCAAAAAATCTATCTATGGGGTTATTAAAATCTGATGATAGCTATGATTCACAGGATGAAATAGGACAAATTTCGAATATATTTAATAAAACAATAGAGGGATTAAAACTATATGTAGATGATTTATCTAGTGTATTGAAAGAGTTAGCAAATGGAAATTTAGATACGGATGTGTCTATTGAATATATTGGCGATTTTCTTCCACTACAAGAATCTATAAAAAATATCGTAGATTCATTAAATAAAATTTTTATAGATATGCATGAAACAACTGATTTAGTTGCAAGTAGTTCAGAAGAAATAGCATCTACTATGAGTACATTATCAGAAGGTGCAACAGATCAAGCTGGTGTTGTAGAAGAATTAATTGCAAGTTTTAAGGAAATATCAGAAAAAATAAAAAGAAGTACTAATAATGCAGAAAAAGTAAATGAAATTTCTGATGTTGCAGATGGAATTATTATAGATGGAAAAGAAAAGATGGAAGCATTAATGACATCTATGAAAGATATTAATAAATCTTCAAGAGAGATAGCTGCTATTGTAAATACGATAGAAGATATAGCATCTCAAACTAACCTTTTAGCTTTAAATGCAGCTATAGAAGCAGCAAGAGCTGGGGAATCAGGGAAAGGCTTTGCTGTAGTAGCAGAAGAAGTTAGAATGCTTGCAGAGCAATGTTCTCAATCTGTTAAAAATACAACTGAAATGATTGAAGAGTCTATACATGTAGCTGTCAATGGAAGTAATCTGGTAAAAGATACATCACAAGCTTTAAAGAGTATAGTAAATCTTTCAAATGAAATAACTGATTTAGTTAAGGAAATGTCAGAGGCTAGTGAAGAACAATCAGAATCAATAGATCAAATGATTCAAGGCGTTGATCAGATATCAGATGTAGTACAAAGTAATTCTGCTACTTCAGAAGAAATAGCGGCCGCTACAGAAGAATTGGCATCACAAGCACAAGTATTAGAAGGAAAAATGCTTAGATTTAATTTAAGATAATAATAAATTAAAATAGAAAACTTCAATATTGATTCTTTAATTTGACTTACGTATATTTAAAATCAAAATATAATTTAATTTTACTTATTATGTAATCAAAATAACTTTAATACACAGTCAAATATTAATTTTATCTTAAATTATACTTAAATAAAAAACATCTGTTTAATAATGCTATTATTAAGCAGATGTTTTTTATATAATTAACATATAATATAAAATGTGAAGGGGACTAATATGATAAAGTATAAAAAAATAGTACGTACATTAGCGTTAATATTATCTGTATTTATTATAAATTCATTTATAAATTATGATGTATTTGCAAGTGAAGCAATTGCGCAGAGTAATAATGAAATAAGACTACAAGATAATTTTTATGAAACAGTTAATAAAGAATGGCTAGAAAAATCAATACTTAAACAAGATGAGGAAGCTAAAAGTACTTTTACTGAAACAAAAGATAAGGTTAACAATGATACAAAAAGAATATTTAATGATTTATTAATTCATGAAAATAAATATTTAAGTAATACAGACGAAAAGAAGATAATAAATTTATATAATAATTCTATTAATATTTCAGAAAGAAATAATCAAGGTGCAGAACCTATAAAGAAATATACACAAAAAATAAAAGAGGCTAAAAATATAAATGAACTTACAAAATTATTAGGAGATCCAACTATAAATATATTTAGCAATTTAATTAATTTTAGTGTGGGAAGTGATATTTATGATGAGAAGATCAATGCACTATATATTTCATCAACCAGATTAGTTTTAGGAGATTCAGATCAATATAGAAATGAAACAGATAAAACTAAAAATAATAAAGAAAATATGGAAAAATATTTGGTTAATATATTAATGTTAAGTGGATATTCTAGAGAAGAAGCAAATAAGAAAGTTAGTAATTTATTTTACTTTGAAAATCAATTAGCATCATCTATTATAGGTGTTAATGAATTTGCAGATTATTATAATAACCAAGAAAATAACTATAAAACTTATAAAATCAGTGACATTAATGAACTTTCAAATAATTTAGATTTATCTTATATAATAAAAAATCTTGGCTATGAAAATGTAGATAAAGTAATTTTATTTGAACCTAAATGGTTAGAAAAATTAAATGAGATCTATAATGAAGAAAATTTGCAAGTAATAAAGGATTATACTGAAGTCTGCATGATTTCTGCAGCAAGCAAATATTTAAGTGAAAATTTTAGAAATGAATATTTAGCTTTACAAAAATCATTATATGATATAGATAATGTATCATTAGAAGATGAAACTAAAGAACTTGTAAAAAAGAATTTCAATTCAGCTTTAAGTAAATTATATGTAGGAGAGGTTTTTAGTGAAGAGATAAAAAATGATGTAAAGAATATTACTGAAGAAATTATAAATACTTATTCAAATAGAATTAAAAATCTTGAGTGGATGAGTGCTTCGACTAAAGATAACGCTATTAAAAAGTTAAATAATATAAAAGTAAATATAGGCTATCCAGAAGAGTGGACAGAGTATTCAAATTTAGAAATAAAGTCATATAAAGAAGGTGGATCACTTCTTGAAAATATAATAAACTTAGAGAAATTTTCATATAAAAAACCTGTAAATGCTAAAGAGTCATTTAATAAAATATCACCAGAAGATGTTAACGCATATTATGATGCTGAGTCTAATGAAATTACAATTCCAGCAGCTATATTGCAAAAACCCTTCTATGATATAAATGAAAGTAAAGAAAAAAATTTAGGTGGATTAGGAGTTATTATTGGACATGAAATTACTCATGCTTTTGATAATAATGGATCTAAGTTTGATGAAAATGGTAAAATAAAAAATTGGTGGACTGATGAAGATTATAAAAAATATGAAGATAAAATTAAAAGAATAGAAGAAGTTTATGGAAATATAGAAGCATTACCTGGAATAAAAGTAAATGGAGAACTTACTTTAGGTGAAAACATTGCTGATATTGGATCTATGACTTGTATGTTAGATATTTTAGACAATATACCAAATGTAAATTATGATGAATTTTTTAGAAATTTTGCTACAGTATGGAGAGATATAACTACTGAAGAATATAAAGTATTATTACTAAAAATAGATAGCCATTCACCTAGTGATATTAGAGTAAATACAGTATTACAACAATTTGAAAAATTCTATGAAATTTATAATGTAACTGAAAATGATGATATGTATATAAAAGTAAAAGATAGATTATCTATTTGGTAGAATAGAATTTTAGTAGATTAGCTTAATTACTATGATAAGTTTTATTTAATATATATACTAGAGAAGTGAGAGTATAGATAATTCTGTGTAAATACAAAATTATCTAATGTCTAGAGAGGTTAATGATTAGAATATAAATTTTAGTCATTAACCTCTATTATGTGTTTCCAATATCTTTTTGGCATCATTCTACTTTGTAATTTTAGATTTTTTCTTTCAACTATAGCTGTAGATTTGAAATATGTGCTCCAAAGCTTACCATAGTTATCAGAATGTGTTTTCAATTTTTCATAATCTCTTAAATCAAGAGGAATTATTTCATAATCTATTTTATTATAAATTATTGCTTTTTCCCTATTTAAATCCTGAATTATAAAATATTCATTTTTAAATCTTTTCTTAAAATGGTCAGCTATAAGTTCTAAGATATCATTATCAGGTTCAATAGAAGAATAGAAAAATTTATTATTTACAAGGTTGAATCTAACAAATCCTTTAAATCTATGACTTTCATAAGTTACTTTTTTATTAATAGTATCAATAAGTCTAACTTCATCAATATTTAAAAAAGAATGAACGTCCTTGTTTAATTTAAAAGCAATTTTTAAATATTTAAGTAGGAGCATTTCTTTATTTTCGTAATTGCTTAAATATACAATATAGATTTTTTTTAGAGCTAATTTGTCTATTTTATAAATTATAGTATTTTGAACTTTTTCAGCAATATGAGAATTAGTATTTATATTAATAATTTCGCTTCCAAGTAAGGGGATATTATTTTGTTTACTACATATAAATAAATTTGTCTGATCATAATTAAAACTTTTATATAAAGCATTTAAAAGCCCAAAGAAAGTATCATCATATATTAGTATTTTCATAATTAAAAATATCCATTTATAGAAGTTATTTTATCACTTAAGGTCTTATTGTTCATTTCAAAAGAATCAAAAAATGATATTTGATTAATATTTATTTTGGAAGATGGTTTATAGGATTCTTCCAATAACTTGTTTTTTATTATTAAATCATCAAAAGAAATATTTCCATAATATTTACCATCACAAGTTATAAAATATTTAGACCTTTTTAAAATAACTCTTAATTTCTTCAAATCTTCAAAAGTTAATCTATGAACTCTTCTGATCTTTATTATCTTTTTAGCAGAAGTAACACCAATACCAGGAATTCTTAATAATTTTTCATATGGTGCAGTATTTATTTCTACAGGAAAATCATTTAAATTAGATAAGGCCCAAGAAGTTTTAGGATCAAAATTTAAATCAAAATTATCTGTACTATTTTTTAATAATTCATTTGCCCTAAATCCATAAAATCTAATTAACCAATCAGCTTGATAAAGTCTGTGCTCTCTAAGAACAGGAGGATGACTTATTACAGGTAGAAGGGGATTATCTTTTACAACAGGAACATATGCAGAATAATAAACTCTTTTCAAATTATAGTTATCATATAATGCTTGAGATAAATTTAATATTTTAGCATCGCTTTCAGGGGTGGCGCCAACAATTAATTGAGTACTTTGCCCACCAGGAACAAACAAGGGTGTACTTTTTATGTTTTTTTTCATTTCTTTATAATTAATTATAGAATTTTTTATAGTATTCATAGGTTTTAATATACTATCTTTATTTTTTTGAGGAGCTAATAATTTTAAACTATCATTTGAAGGCAATTCTATATTTACACTCATTCTATCAGCATATTTTCCAGCCTCATTTATTAATTTCTGATCAGCACCAGGAATAGCTTTCAAATGAATATATCCATTAAACTTCTCTTCAAGTCTTAATTTTTTCACAGTTTTAAGTAAAAGTTCCATAGTATAATTAGGATTTTTTATAATAGCAGAACTTAAGAATAACCCCTCTATATAATTACGTTTGTAAAAATTAATAGTAAGATTACATACTTCTTCAGGAGTAAAACTTACTCTTAAAAAGTCTTTAGATGAACCATTTATGCAGTATTTACAATCAAAAACACAATCATTTGAAAATAATATTTTAAGCAATGAGATACAACGTCCATCGGAAGTAAAACTGTGACATATTCCACTACTAGAAGCATCGCCAAGTCCATTATTTTTATTTTTTCTTTTAGAACCGGATGATGAGCAAGAAACATCATATTTTGCTGCTCCAGAAAGAATTTTTAGCTTTTCCATTAATTCCATTTGTATACACATCCTTATATATTAATCTAAACATATATTATTAATAATATTATACACAAACATATGTTCTTATGCAAGGGGTTTGAATTAGTGTATTTTAGGAAAAAATGTGTGTTTTGCACTATTATATAAACAAATATATAACTTTATTTTTAGAATAAAACCTTAAATAAATTCATACCATAAAAGAAACCCAATTTTATTATGTATATTGAAAAATCCATGAATTTAAAATATACATAATAAAAATTTAAAATTAGGAAGGAAACAAATATTTAATTAGAGAAAATAAATAATATTAAAAATTTTTATAGATAGGAGAATTTATATGGACAGTCTTATATTTGACTTAGATGGAACACTATGGGATGCTACAGAAGCATTTTATATATGTTGGAATGAAGCCTTTTTAAAATACGATGAAACTAAGAATGGGATGTCGCTTGAAGAAATTAAAAATGTTATGGGAATGACAATGGATGATATATTAGAAAAGTTTTTTCCGCAGTTAAGTGAAGAATTAAGAAAAGATGTAATAGATGAATGCACTAAAATTGAATTAAAGTATTTATCAAAAAATGGAGGGAAATTATATCCAGAGTTGGAATCTACAATAAAAGAGTTATCTAAAAAATATAGATTATTTATAGTTAGCAATTGTGTGAATGGTTACATACAATGTTTTTTAGAGGCACATAAGTTAAAAAAATATTTTATTGATTTTGAAGATCCTAGTAGAACAGGACTAGAAAAAGCTGAAAATATAAAAATAGTAATAAAAAGAAATAAATTAATTAAACCGGCATATGTAGGGGATACTAAGTGGGATGCAATAGCAAGCGATAAGGCAGGTGTACCATTTATATATGCAAGCTATGGATTTGGTGATTTAGATAAATATGATTATAAGATAGATAATTTAAAA
The DNA here is from genome assembly GCF_000827935.1 of Clostridium botulinum. Taxonomy (NCBI): domain Bacteria; kingdom Bacillati; phylum Bacillota; class Clostridia; order Eubacteriales; family Clostridiaceae; genus Clostridium; species Clostridium botulinum. The sequence continues at coordinate 2,903,029 of NZ_CP010520.1, read as the reverse complement.
GAGTTATTAAATAGTACTAACATAAAATGTTAGTACGATATTATAAGGTCTATGTTTTATTTGTGCAGTGATATATACAATAGATAAAGTGCATTATAATTGAATTACACTATTGTTAATATTTTTAAGTTTAATAATTTAATTGAATTTATTTATATAGATTAATGATTTTTTTACATTTCAAAAAAGATATAAAATTAATCGATTTCATTAATTTTATATCTTTTTAAATTGAAAATATTTATGGTAAAGCTTATCTACTTTTTCTTTTAGCAGAGAATTTTTTATATAGTTTATAGATTAGTGCAACGGCAACTGAATATACCAATATAATACCGACTGTAAGTAACATTGATTTCATACGATCCATAATTAACACCTCTTTTTGAAATATTTACTATATAGATTATTTTAACATAATAATTAAATGAAAAGAAGATAAAATATAAACACTATTTTAAAGGGAATGTAGTGTTTAATATAAATAAGAGTAATCTGATAAGAATATTGACCAGTTAAAAGAAAGATATTATTATGTAATAAAGAGTTGAGGTAAATAAAAGATATAATGTTTAATATAGATAGCAATAATGAACACTATATAATTATATTTAGAAAGTAAAATTTAATATAAAGTAGGAGGAAAAAATGAGAGTAGTAATTGTTGGTGGAATAGCAGCAGGTACAAGTGCAGCTGCAAAATTAAGAAGAGTAAACCCAGATGCTGAAATCATAATTTATGAGAAATCAGATATAGTATCATTTGGTGCTTGTGGATTACCTTACTTCGTAGGAAATTTTTTTGAAGACTCACAAAATATGATTGCAAGAACTCCTGAAGAATTTATAAAAAGTGGAGTAGATGTTAAAACTAATTATGAGGTTATCAATATAGATTTTAATAATAAATTGGTTACAGTAAAAAATCTGAAGGCAGGTTCTCAATTTAATGATAAATATGATAAATTAATGATAGCCACAGGTGCAAGGAGTATAATACCTCCAATTAAAAATGTTAATTTAAAAAATGTGTATACATTAAAAAGTATGGATGATGGAAAAGTTTTAAAGAAGCTTTTGAAGGAAAAAAGCAATAAAAGTATAGCAATCGTAGGTGCAGGATTTATTGGGGTAGAGGCAGTAGAGGCGGCTAAAAGCCATGGAAAAGAAGTTTCAGTATTTCAATTGGAGGATCGAATATTAAAGGATGTCTTTGATAAAGAGATAACTGATGTATTAGAAAAGGAATTAAGAGATAAAGGAATAAATTTATATTTACAAGAGACTGTTACAGAACTTATAGGACATGATAAAGTTACTAAAATATGTACAAATAAAAGAGAAATAAATGCGGATATAGTAATTATATCTACAGGTGTTAAGCCTAATACAGAGTTTATTAAGGATAGCGGAATAGATATGTTATTTAATGGAGCAATTATTGTAGATGAATATGGAAAAACATCAATTGAAGATGTTTATTCAGCCGGAGATTGCGCAACGATAAATCAAATTGTTACAAATGAAAAAAGTTATGTTCCTCTTGCAACAGGTGCAAATAAACTTGGACGTATTGTTGGAGAAAATCTAGGTGGAGCTAATTTACCATTTCAAGGTTCATTATCATCTAGTTGCATAAAAGTTTTAGATATTGAAGCAGGTCGTACAGGAATAACAGAAGAAAAAGCAAAGCAAATAGGAATAGATTATAAAACTAAATTTATAACTGATATGAATCAAACCAATTATTATCCAGGTCAAAATAAAATTTATGTTAAATTAATATATGAAGCCAACAGTAAAAGAATATTAGGTGGTCAGGTTGCAGGGTATAAGGATGCTGTACAGAGAGTTAATGTTATCGCTGCATGCATATTTGGAAAATTAACAACTAAAGAGCTTGGAATGTTGGATTTATGTTATTCACCACCATTTTCAAGAACTTGGGATGTGTTAAATGTTGCAGGAAATATATGTAAGTAAAAGTTAAGTGAATTAATAAGGGATATTGGCTATGATATAGCTAATATCCCTTATTAATTTAAGGTATCTTTAAATTTTATTAAATAAGAATAAAATTAATTAAATATTATAAGGTGTTTAAAAATTAATAGAAAGATATATAAGATTAAGTAATGTATTTGAAGTAATGAGATTATTAATTTTTAAATTAATATCAAAAATGTATATATTAGGCTATTTAAATGCTAGTATCTTACCAGAAAACATTTTCTTTTAAACAAAAGTTAAAAATATAACAAAATTAATGAAAATCATTTTCAACTTTGGATAAAAGTGTTATAATTATATTGTGATAATAATTATCAATAGAAAAGATTATTCATTTTCATAAACGGTGTACTATATGTAAAATTATATGAGTACATAATATGAGGAGGAGAGAATATGCCGTTAATATTAGCAAATACAGGGGAATGTATGCCGATTAAAAAAATCAGAGGCAATGATGAGACTAAAAAGTTCCTATCAAGTTTAGGATTTATTACAGGAGAAACTGTAAGTATTATTTCTGAAATTGCAGGAAGTTTAATAATAAAAGTAAAGGGAAGTAGAATAGCACTAGATAAATCTATGGCTAGTAGAATAATAGTTTAAGGAGGAAATATTAATGAATACATTAAAAGATATTAAATGTGGACAAACAGTTAATGTTCTTAAGATACAAGGAGAAGGTCCTATTAAAAGGCGTATTATGGATATGGGAATAACTAAGGGATGTGAGATATTTGTACGTAAAGTAGCACCACTTGGAGATCCAATTGAAATAAAAGTTAGAAATTATGAATTATCACTTCGTAAAGCTGATGCAGAAATGATAATTGTTGATTAAGTATTAAATTAATATATTTTATATAATCATTCAATGAGAATGATAATCTATATGAACTAAGGGGGAAGACAAATGTCAATAAAGATAGGTCTTGCAGGTAATCCTAATTGTGGGAAGACAACTATGTTTAATGACCTTACAGGCTCAACACAATATGTAGGTAACTGGCCAGGGGTAACAGTTGAAAAAAAAGGTGGTAAATTAAAATGGAATAAGGAGGTTGAAATTGTAGATTTACCAGGTATATATTCACTTTCACCATATACACTTGAAGAAGTTGTAACACGTGATTTTATGATGAATGATAAACCAGATGTAATAATAAACATTGTTGATGGATCTAACATTGAAAGAAATTTATATTTAACTACTCAAGTTTTGGAACTTGGAATTCCAACGGTTATAGCTCTTAATATGATGGATATAGTTAAAAAGAACGGAGATAAGATAAATATAGAAAAGCTTTCTCAATCATTAGGGTGTCCAGTTATTGAGACATCTGCAATAAAGGGAGACGGTACTAAAAAGGTTGTTGAAAAAGCTATTGAGTTTGCTAAAAAAGAAAATGCTAATAATTTTAAGTTAGAGTTATCACAAGAAGTAGAAAGTTCTATAAATGATATTGAGGAAATTTTAAATAATAGTAGCCTTAATAATAAAATTGATACTAGATGGTTAGCTGTTAAACTTTTTGAACGTGACAAAAATATTTTGGATAATAATGAATTCACCAAAAATCTATTAGATAAAATAGATGAAGTAATTAATAAATGCGAAAATGAATTTGATGATGATAGTGAAAGTATAATTACTGGGGAACGTTATGATTTTATTGGAAAAGTAGTTTCTAAAGCGGTAAAAAAGAATAATAAAAATAATGAAACTACATCAGATAAAATAGATAAAATAGTAACAAATCGTTTCTTGGCACTTCCTATTTTTGCATTGATTATGTGGGGAGTATATTACATAGCTGTAAGTTCACTTGGAACTATAGCTACAGATTGGACAAATGATACATTGTTTGGAGAAATCATAAGTGGAAATGTTTCAACTTGGCTTGAAGGGGTAGGCGTAGCTGATTGGTTGCAAGGATTAGTTGTTGATGGGTTGATTGGTGGAGTTGGTGCAGTATTAGGATTTGTACCTCAAATTATGATATTATTCTTCTTATTATCAATACTTGAAGATTGTGGATACATGTCACGTGTTGCATTTATAATGGATAGAATATTCCGTAAATTTGGACTTTCAGGAAAATCATTTATACCTATGCTTATCAGTTCAGGCTGCGGAGTTCCAGGAATCATGGCAACTCGTACTATGGAAAATGATAGAGATAGAAAAATGACTATTATGTTAACAACATTTATTCCATGTGGAGCTAAAATTCCTATAATAGCATTATTTGCAGGCGCAATATTTGGTGGAGCATCATGGGTAGCACCATCAGTATACTTTTTAGGAATTATAATGATAATTATTTGTGGTATTCTTTTAAAGAAGACTAAACTATTCCAAGGAGAACCAGCTCCATTTGTTATGGAACTTCCACAATATCATATACCAAGTTTAAAAGGTGTTCTTATTCATATGTGGGATAGAGGAAAGGCATTTATTATAAAGGCTGGTACAATTATATTTGTTGCTTGTGGAGCGATATGGTTTATGCAATCATTCAACTGGTCATTAGAAATGGTAGATGCTGGAGACAGTATACTAGCAAGTATAGGAAATGTTTTTGCACCAATTTTTGCACCACTAGGTTTTGGAAATTGGGAATCAGCAGTTGCAACAATTACTGGACTTGTGGCAAAAGAAAACGTAGTAGCTACATTTGGTATATTATTTGGTATAGCTGAGGCTACAGAGGAAGATCCAGCACTTCTTATGAATGTAGCAGGAGCATTTACAGCGGTAAGCGCATTTTCATTTATAGCATTTAATATGCTTTGTGCTCCTTGTTTTGCAGCAATTGGTGCAATAAAAAGAGAAATGGGTTCATGGAAATGGACTTGGATTACTTTGGGATTCCAAACAGGAACAGCATATATTGTTGCATTGTTAATAAATCAAGTAGGTAATGCATTATTTTATGGTGGAAATATAGTAGGTGCAGTTGTATCTATTGCTATAGTAGTATTCATAATAACAGCAATTTTATTATCATCTAATAAGTCAATAAACAATAATACTCAATTAAGTTATATAAAATAAATTAAATTAAATATCAGTAGATAAGTATTAAAATTATCTACTGATAAACTTTATAAAGGGACGTGATATTTATGTTAGCTACAATAATAATAGCTGGTATTATATTTTTCTTAATGGGATTAGTAATAGTAAAGAGAATAAAGAAAGCTAAAAATGGACAAGGCGGTTGTGGGTGTGGATGCACTGGATGTTCATCATCATCAATTTGTCATGGAAAAGACAGTAGAAGAATAACTTTAAAATAAAGCTTCTAATAATTAAGTAAGTAGTAATTAAACCTTTTAAATAAATAAAAATAAGCTCTGAGTATAATTTGTTATGCTTAGAGCTTATTTTTATGTTAATCATGTTTTAGATATGTTTTTATATATGAAATGATTAAAGTAGTATTATAAATATAATTTACTAAAGTTAAATATCAATACACTAAAAACATAATTTGAATTTTTATGAGAATAATAGAATTTATATACTTGTTATTTCTAAGTTACTTCGTCTATTATCTAATGGATTAAGGTTTATGTGATGAACTGTTTGATTTTCATCAGGGTTCATAAGTACTCTATCTAAATGTATTCTGCCATTAGGTGTATTTGCGATAACACAAAAATTATCATAATTTTTATGAAGTACCCAAGTATATGTATCAGTTACTACTTTTCTTAAATCTTCTTTAGATATTAATGCTTTATTTTGAACTTTACCATATTTATCTCTTAAAAGTATAGCTATAGTATCATCATTAACTACTTCATAATCATTTTTTATGTTACGTTCAACTATTTCTAAATTAGATCTTCTATTATCTAAAGTATCTCCATTAATATGTCTAATAGGAGTCCTTGGATTAGTATCTAAAATTATAGATTGTAAACTTTGTTTTAATGGTTTTGATTTTTTATTAACTTTAGTTAGGCTTATATTTTGAACTGTATAGCTATTAAGATCCTTGTTCCATTCAGCAAACCAAGTTCCAGATTCTTTAACTTTATTAAGATCTTCAACATCTACTTTTGCTGTAAGTTCTTCACCATTCTTTTTTAAAATAGTAATAAAAGCAACTTTGTTATTAATCTCAAATTTATTTTCCATATTTTTATAATTTATTATTATAATAAACACCTCTTTCAGTATTATATGACACTAACAAGTATAACAGAGTAAGGTGCAAATACAAGATGTGTATGAAAGAAATTCAGACATTTGTTGTTATAAAAAGATTTTATGTACTGTATTAAAATAAAAAGTTCATAAATTTAAGTAATTATAGATAGAATGTACAATTAGACGAAGAATATTCATAACTTTAAATATAGAAAATTATGAACAAAAGCAAAAACTTTTAAATCCATTGAAAAATGAATTTAAAAGTTTTTTATTTAATTAAAATATGTTATTTAGATTCAAAACTTTGGCAATTAGTCTCTGTATACATATTTGGATTTGCCCCATTAACATTTATTGATGAAAGATCACAAAGGTTATTACAGTTATGAGTACAAGTTTTAACAGTACAAACTAAGCAATCACATTCACCAGAACTATTTGAATTATTAGTTAAATCGCTATAATTCTTTTTATCTAAGAAAGAACCACAACAAGTATCACAATCTTTTTGTGCAGAATCGCCACCTATATCAACACGATTTGCGTAACAGGTACCAGAACAGTTATGAGAACAATTATTTACATCACAATTAATTTTTTGCATTGAAAACACTCCTTTTAAAATAAAGTTCTATATTTGTGCTATGTTTTATTAGCATGTTGGCAGATGCACATTATCTATCGCATATATCAACATATAATTAAAATGAGAATTATATTTAAAATAATTTTATATATAAATTTCTACTTAAAATATCTATCTAGTAGACCTTTGAATGCTCTACCATGTCTAGCTTCATCTTTACACATTTCATGAACTGTATCATGTATAGCATCTAAATTTTCCTTTTTAGCCAACGTAGCTAATTTCTTTTTACCATCACAAGCACCAAATTCAGCTTCAACTCTAGCCTTTAAGTTAGCTTTTGTATCAGGAACTACTACTTCACCTAAAATTTCAGCGAATTTAGCAGCATGCTCTGCTTCTTCAAAAGCAATTCTCTTGTATGCTTCGCCTACTTCAGGATAACCTTCTCTATCAGCTTGACGAGACATAGCTAAATACATTCCAACTTCGGTACACTCGCCAGTGAAATTAGCTCTTAAGTCCTCTATAAGGTCACTAGGGATACCGCTTGCTATTCCTATTCTATGTTCATCAGCCCAAGCCATATCATCTTTCATTTCAATAAATTTATCTGCACCTACTTTACAAACAGGGCAAATTTCAGGTGGGGTATCTCCTTCATGAATGTAACCACATACTGTACAAACAAACTTTTTCATTAAATATGTTCCTCCTAAAATTTATTTATCCTAAAATAAGGATAATTTATACTGGATTTTAAATTATGATAAGTATAAATTTAGATTTAAATTAAAATTTTAATTTGTAAATTTAACGTAATTTATTTTAAAGTACGTTATAACCTATTATTAGCACACAATAAAAGTATTCCCTCAAAAAACAAAAATATTTATTTATTATATTAATTCTGTTTATTATAATTTGGATTATTTATATATTGAAGATAAAAAATGGTGGTGATATAATCATTACATAAGTGTATATACATGTATAAAATAAAATTGAAAGTGGTGTAACTATGTCTATAGATTTAATAGATAAAATATTAAAGTTAAAAAATGAAAAAAATGCAATAATATTAGCTCATTATTATCAGCCAGATATAATACAAGAATTAGCAGACTATGTTGGAGATTCGTATTATTTAAGTAAGATAGCTAGAGGTTGTAAAGAAGAGGTAATAGTATTTTGTGGAGTTAGATTTATGGGAGAAAGTGCAAAGATATTATCTCCTAACAAAAAAGTATTAATGCCATGTATTGATGCAGGTTGTTTAATGGCAGATATGGCAAAAGAAAAAGAATTATTAACTTTAAAAGAAAAATATCCTAATGCTTATGTAGTATGTTACATAAATTCTACATATAAAGTTAAAGCATATAGTGATGTTTCAGTTACCTCTTCAAGTGCATTAAAAATAATAAAGAATGTACCTAATAAACAAATAATATTTTTACCAGATAAAAATTTAGGTCAATATATATCAGAATTTTTTAAAGAGAAGGATTTTATATTATGGGATGGATTTTGTCCATGTCACAATAAAATTTTAAAAGAAGATATATTAATGCTAAAGGAACAATATACGGAAGCAAAAATATTAGTTCATCCAGAATGTACAAAGGAAATAAGAGTTTTAGCAGATTATATCGGAAGTACAAGTGAAATAATAAATTACGCAACGGAGGATAAAGGCAGTGAATTTATTATTTGTACCGAAGAAGGGATTTTGTATGAATTAAAGAATAAAAATCCTAATAAAAAATTTTATATTCCAGGAAAAAGTATATGTTGTGGGAATATGAAGAAGACAAGCTTGGAAAATTTATATGATACTTTGCTAAATATGAAAAATGAAATAACACTAGATGAAGATATTAGAAAGAGAGCATTAGTTTCATTAGAAAATATGCATAAGTTAGGGGAGTAATAAATATGGTTAGAAATAAATTTGTAGATGTTTTAGTAGTAGGTTCAGGCGTATCAGGACTATACTGTGCATTAAATTTAAACGAAAACTTAAATGTTTTAGTAGTATGCAAATCTAGTGTTACATGTACGAATACTTATTTGGCGCAAGGAGGTATATCTACATCAATAAGTAGAGAGGATATACCTGTTTTTATAGAAGACACTTTAAAAGCTGGACAATACAAAAATGATTTAAAAGCAGTAGAGGTTTTAGCTAATGAATCAATGAGTAATATAAAAAAATTAATATCTCTTGGTGTAAATTTTGATAAGAACGATGATGGAACTTTAAATTACACTAAAGAAGGAGCACATTCAGTAAATAGAATTGTTCACACAAAAGATAATACTGGTGAAAGTGTAGCAAAAGTACTTATTGAACAAGCAAAAGAAAAAGAAAATATAATGATTTGTGAAAATACTTATTTTGTTGACATTATAGAAAATGAAAATAAATGTATTGGTGGAATATTATTAAAAGATAACGATCAAATAAATGTTTATGCTAAAAATGTAGTATTGGCTACTGGAGGAATAGGTGGATTATTTAGTGATTCAACAAACCAAAGAATATTAAAAGGTGACTCATTAGCTATTGCTAAGAAGCATGATATAAAAGTGAAGGATATTAATTATATTCAAATTCACCCAACAGTATTTTATGATGAAGGTAATTTTGACAGAAGATTTCTTATATCAGAGTCTTTAAGGGGAGAAGGAGGAAAACTTTTAAATATTAATGGTGACAGATTTATTAATGAACTTTTGCCAAGAGATGTGGTTTCTAAAGCTGTGTATGAAGAAATGAAGAAAACAGACAGTGAATATGTATATTTAGATATAACATTTTTAGATAAAGATTATATTATGAATAGATTTTCATCAATATATAAAGAATGTCTAAAAAGAGGAACTGATATAACTAAAGACTATATTAAAGTTTCACCAGCACAGCATTTTTTTATGGGAGGAGTAGAAGTTGATATTAATGCAGTAACTTCAATGAAAAATTTATATGCTGTTGGAGAGACAAGTTGCACTGGAATTCATGGAGCTAATCGACTTGCAAGCAATTCACTATTAGAGGGACTTGTATTTTCAAAAAGGTGTGCAAATTTGATTAATTCAACAGAAAAATATATCGATTCTAATATTATATCAGTAAAAAATATAAATAAATCAATAGAAGAATTAAGTGAAGAAAAAGAACAGATAGTTAAAGAATTGCTTATTTTAAATGGGGGAATGGTAACAAGTGAATTATTTAGTTGTAGATAAAATAATAAAAGAAGCATTATTAGAGGATATTCCAAATGAAGATATAACAACAAATTCAATAATAAAAGAAAGTAGCATATGCACAGTAGATCTATTGTGTAAAGAAGAGGGAATACTTTCAGGATTAGAAGTATTTAAAAGAGTATTTGATATTTTAGGAAATGTTCAGATTCAATTTAATAAAAAAGATGGTGATAAAATATGTTCTGGTGAAAAAATTGCTTTATTGAAAGGTGATGCACGTAATGTATTATTAGGCGAAAGAGTAGCATTAAATTTACTACAAAGGATGAGTGGTATATCAACTCTTACAAATAAATTTGTTAACAAAATAGAGCATACAAGGGCTAAGTTATTAGATACTAGAAAGACAACTCCTAATTTAAGAATTTTAGAAAAGTATTCAGTAAAAATTGGTGGGGGATATAACCATAGGTTTAATTTATCTGATGGGATTATGCTTAAAGATAATCATATAAATGCAGCTGGTGGAATAAAAAAGGCAGTTGAGATGTGTAAAAAGAATTCATCATTTGTTAGAAAAATAGAAGTAGAGGCAGAAACATTAGATATGGTTAATGAAGCATTAGAAGCTAAAGTGGATATAATAATGCTTGATAATATGAATTTAAAAACAGCAAAGGAAGCAGTAAGAATAATTAATAATAGGGTTTTAATAGAATTTTCAGGTAATGTAAATATAGACAACATAAAAGAAATAGCAGAAATAGGAGTTGACTATATATCAGTAGGAGCATTAACTCATTCAGCTAAAATATTAGACTTAAGTATGAAAAATTTAAGTATTGTAGATTAAAATAAAATTGATATTATAATGTAAGCTTAATTACTATAAATTAAATCTTACATTATAATATCAATTTTTGATTTAAGACCTATCAACTTAGCAGAAAATTTATATATTCATAAATTAAACAAGATTCTGTTTTAGTAAATTATATAAGCAAGTTAAAGACGTAGAATTTTAATAGAAATTTTAGGTTATAAACAATTAAAAAATAAATTTAAAAAATAAAATATAAATTTTTCTAATAATGTATTGACAATAGTACTAAATAGAGATATTATAATATTGTAATTGAGAATCAATCTCAAGAAAAACATAACTCATTCAATGGCAAATGAGTCAAATTATTGCTATAAACAATAAAAATTTTACAAAAGCAAAGATTTATGAAATGTACTAGGAAAAATAAATTAGCAAGTATTTAAAGCACACACTCAAAATACTAAAATGCTAAATGATGAATAATTGCGTGACCTTATCATTTAGTTTGGATTTTTTCTGTTCTCCCTAAGATAAAGTACATTTCATCAAATTATATATTATAATTAAATCATACGTATTAAAATAGAAACTGTTGATAAAATTGTTATCGGCAGTTTTTATTTTTAATAATGCAAATATTATGAATAAGTAAAGTTGAACTGAGTAATTGAATTTAAGAATACTAAAATTAATATAATTGTATTTCAACATTAAATTTTAAAGAAATTAGAGTAATATGTTATTATAGTTAGTGGAAAGAATTTTATATTAATAATTTATTGAAACAAAATATTAAACAATATATAGATATTTATTTAACTAGGAAAGTGAGGAAATCATGAATTTAAACAATTTAAGTAATAGAAGCAAAGGAATAATATTTATAATACTATCAGCATTTGGATTTGCAATGATGTCAGCTTTTGTTAAGCTTTCAGGAGATTTACCATCTTTGCAAAAATCATTTTTTAGAAATTTAGTAGCAAGTTTAATTGCTTTAAGTTTAATAATTAAGCATAAAGAGAGCTTTTTTGGAAAAAGAGAAAATCAAAACATTCTTATATTAAGGTCTTTATTTGGAACATTAGGAATTGTATTAAATTTTTATACAATAGACAAGTTAGTGTTATCAGATGCTAATATGCTAAATAAGTTAAGCCCATTCTTCGTAATTATTTTTTCAGCTTTATTTTTAAGTGAGAAAATAAATACAAAACAAATTGTATCTTTAATAATTGCATTTTTAGGAGCCTTATTTATTATAAAACCATCATTTAATCTTGAGGTTATATCAGCTTTGGCAGGAGTTGGAGGCGCTATATTTGCAGCAGCAGCTTATACTTGCCTTAGAGTGCTTGGAGGAAAGGAAAAACATTATACAGTAGTATTTTATTTTTCAACTTTTTCATCAATAGTATTGTTTCCATTTATGATGATGTCTTATAAGTCAATGACAATGATGCAACTAACTTATTTAATACTGGCAGGTGTTTTTGCAAGCGTAGGTCAATTTGGAGTGACTTTAGCTTATAAATATGCAGCAGCTAAGGAGATATCAATATTTGATTACTCAAACATACTATTCTCAGCTATAATAAGTTTAGTTATATTTGGAGCTTTACCAGATTACTTAAGTGTTATAGGATATTTAATAATATTTGCAGCTTCATTATATATGTTTATGTACAATAAAAAATTAGATAAGGTTAAAATCAAATAAATACTACTTGAAAATAATTATAATGTTTGATATACTTAAAAAGAAAATTTAATAAAAAAATCCACTTTATTAAAAAAGTGGGAGAGGTTCGAAGACCATCCCTCTATAAAAAACTAGGCAATTAAATAAGATTTAATGAGTCGCATGGTTAAGTGCGACTTTTTTTATTTTTATGCACTTGATTTAGGCGATTTTTTCATAAAATCAAGTGACTTTAATTTCTTACGCTTTGAGATGGATATACTCAAGGTGTTTTTTTATTCTTTAGGAAATGATATTTTTATTTTGCTATGTTTTAGTAGCGTGTTTATATAAATAAGCAAAGTTAGAGGTATTCTACAATCCTAATTACAATGTGACTTTGTTGATGAAATATATCAAAACTTTAAAACATAGCATTTTAAATAAATTATATTATTTTTTAACATTAAGAAGCTAATAATATATTGAGATAGAGCGTAAATTACTTAAAGATTAAATGGAAAACATAGAAAGTTTTATATTTATTTTAAATATAAAAGGCAAGGAGAGTTTTTTATGAATAAGAAAAAAATAATAATAGATTGTGATCCAGGAATTGATGATTCATTAGCAATCATGCTTGCATTAAAATCTGAGGAATTAGAAGTAAAAGGCATAACTATTGTTTCTGGAAACGTACATGCTAAAAAAGGTGCAGAAAATGCTCTTAAAATATTAAAAGAACTTGGAAGGTTAGATATTCCTGTATATCTAGGTGATGGTGAGCCGTTAGTAAGAGAACTAATTACAGCAGAAGATACTCATGGAGAAGATGGACTTGGAGAAACATTTTTACCTAAAGTAGAAGAGGTTAATTATAAAGAGGGGGCCGTAGATTTTATTTTAGATTCTTTAAGGAAGGAGGATGAATTGTCAATAATAGCGATAGGACCATTAACTAATATTGCAAAAGCTTTAGAAAAAGATAAAGAAACAACAAGGAAAATGAAAGAGTTAATTTTAATGGGGGGAGCTTTTAAGAGTTTTGGAAATTGTTCTCAAGTTGCTGAATTTAATTTTTGGGTAGATCCACATGGAGCAGAAAAAGTTTTTAATGAACTTAATAGAAAAATTACCATGGTTGGATTAGATGTAACAAGAAAAATTGTATTAACACCTAATTATATAGAGATATTAAAGCAATTTAAGAATCCATTAGCAGATTTAATAGTTAAAATAACAAGATTTTATGTAGATTTTCATTGGGAGCAAGAAAGAACTTTGGGGTGTGTTATAAATGATCCATTAGCAGTAGCTTATTTTATAGATTCAAGTATTTGTAGTGGAAGAGAATATTATGTGGATATAGTTACAGAAGGAAAAGCAATTGGCATGAGCTTGGTAGATGAAGGAGATTTTTATAGAAAAGAACCAAATTGTTTGGTATTAACAGAAGTGGATTCAAAAGCTTTCATGGAAATGTTTTTAATAAGGTTATTTCCAGAGAATAAGAAAGATATTTTAAATATATTAAATAATTCAAAGTATGGTAATTAAGTAATATCAAAAAATATAAATTATGTCTTAGTGTAGTTTGTTAAAATATCCATAAATAAATGTGTAATGAGTAATTCAAATTTGTAATGTTCGTTAGAATTAGTAATAGTTTTTTATCAAATATTACAACTAGATTATACAAGGGGGATTAAAATATGAAAAAAATAAATTTAAATGTAATGATATTTATGTCTTTATGTATAGTTATAAATCTCATAGGAGGTTTTATAGCATTAAGTTTTAAATTGCCAATATATATTGACACAATAGGAACTTTATTAAGTGGGGTTTTACTAGGTCCAATTAATGGTGGAATAGTTGGTGGATTAACTGCAATAGTGAATGGAGCAACTTTTGACTCAGTTTCAATTTATTTCATGCCTGTTCAAATAATGGTAGGTTTAAGTACAGGAGTATGCTTTAAAAATTCTAAATTTGAGGGGATTAAATCAGTAGTATCAATTGTATTAATTACGATTTTAGGATCAATAACAGCATCAATAGTAGCGGCTTTTATGTTTAATGGAGTAACTTCATCTGGTTCTAGTATATTTGTTGCAGTATTTAAAAATTTAGGAATAAGTACAGTTACAGCAGTATTTTCTACTCAAATATTTACTGATTTGCTAGATAAAGCTGTTAGTTTTGCATTAGTATTTTCAGTAATAAAAGCTATGCCAATAAAAATTACTATGAATTTAGTTAGGAATGAGATTAATGGACAGATATAATATTATAGAAGAAAAAAATAAAAGAGAGATTGTTTTATTAAAGGGATTTCCATGTATTTGGGGTAAATGTACATTTTGTGATTATATAGATGATAATTCAACAAAAGAAGAAGAAATAAATAAATTAAATTTTGCAGTTTTAGATAATGTAACAGGTGTTTATAAGACTTTAGAAGTAATAAATTCTGGGAGCTGTTTTGAATTACCAAAGGAAACATTAGAAAAGATAAAAGAAGTTATAGATAAGAACGGTATAAAAAAATTATTTTTAGAGAGCCATTGGTGTTATAAAAATAGGCTAAAAGAAATGAAAGATTTTTTTGGAATAGAAATAGTTTTTAAAATTGGAGTCGAGAGTTTCGATAATGATTTTAGAAATAAATTTTTAAATAAAAATGCCAACTTTAAAACTTATGAAGAAGTAAAAGAGAAGTTTCAATCAGTTTGTCTTTTGGTTGGGATAAAAGGACAAACTAAAGAAATGATAAAGAGAGATATAGATATAGTATTACATCATTTTGATTATGGAACAGTAAATATATTTACTGAAAATACTACTGAAATAAAAAGGGATGAAGAATTGATAAAATGGTTTGAAAAAGAATATCAATTTTTAAGAGGTGTTAAGAAAATTGAGATATTATTTGAAAACACTGATTTTGGTGTTGGAGATTAAAAATAAATTTATAAAAAAATATGCTTTATTTTATGATATAGAAGAGATGGAGAAAAAAGTTAAAGGAAACTAAATTCACAAAAAAGATTTAGTTTCTATTTTTTTATTTTAAAATAACATTAATGATAGATTGTATAACTATAAAATTTTTTAGTTAATTATTCTTGTGTGTAATAGATTTTTTATTTTAATTCATACAAAATGTATTATATCCTATAATAGTTGACATTCTATATCATGTATTAAGAAGGTTTATAAAAATAGAATTGTTAATAAGTTAATAAAAAAATATAATAAATAATTAGCGGTGTTTAAAGAATGAAAACTAGTAATACTATAGTAAGTGAATGGAATACAAGAATAAAACTACACCGTAAGAGTATAGTTTGGAGGGTAATATGAATGAAAGATTATATAAAATTCAGGAAGTAGCTAAATTACATAATATAACGAAAAAAACACTATTATATTATGAGAAAATAGGGCTTTTTATACCTTATGAGATAGATAAACAGAATAACTATAGATATTATCGTAGAATAGATTTTCCAATTTTAAAGCAGGTTATATATTTAAAAGATATAGGATTTACACTACAAGAAATTAAAGAAATATTAGATAGTCAATCTCATCAATTTATGATTAATTGCCTAAAAAGAAAACAAGAAGAGGTTGAAAAGAAAATAGAAGAACTAAAAAACATTAATGATGGAATTAATGCTCAAATAAATATAAACAAAATAGCTTTAGAGATAAAAGAAAAAGATTTAAAGAGACCTTCTTTAAAAATTTATAATGAGCGAAAAATAATAAGTATGGAAGGTGTAGAACAAAGTAAGGAAGCGGTTATGCTGGCTTATAGAAAATTACTTAATTATTTAATGAATAGTAATATGTTTTCTCATGAAGCTTATGGGGGAATGTATCATTTAGATAAAAAATTAAAGGTTGGAGCATTTATAGAAATACCTAACCAATTCAATATACAAAATGCAGATATAATACCTTCAGGAAAATATATATGTATGTATCATAAAGGAAGTTATTATAATAAGGAGTCAGTAGAATATTTATTAAATTGGATAGAAAAAAATAACTATAGAGCATTAGGTAATATATATGATTATTGTATTGTAGACCGTTGTTTTGCAAAGGATGAAAATAATATGATATTAGAGATTCAAATAAAGATAGAATAAAAATAATAAAATATTTATTGAGCTGTGTTAAAAAATAACTAAAATGTATTGACTAATACCTAAGGTAGTATATTAAAGTTTTATTTGATAAAAACTTAACAAAAACTTAGGGGGGAAATACAATGAGTGAAAAGTTATCTAAAAAAGAATTTTTCAACAAAATATTAACAGGCATGAGTATTGGTATCATAGTAGCGTTAGTACCTTCAGCATTACTCGGAGAATTGGCTAAGTTAGTTGGATTTCAAATGGTAGTTTCAATTACAACTATTGCTAGTAGGTTAGTTGCATTAATAATTGGATTATGTATAGCAATGCAGTTTAAATTTACACCTATCCAATCTGGAACGCTTGCAATTGTAACCATGATTGGATCTGGAGCACTTAAAATAACTGAGTCTGGATTTGTTTTAGCTGGTATGGGTGATATTATAAATGCAGGAATAACGGCTATTATAGCAACGCTATTAATAATATTAATAGGGGATAAATTAAAAGCATACACAGTATTATTGTTACCAACGATAGTTATTACTGTAGCTGGGTATATAGGAATTATGAGTTTACCTTATGTAGGAGTTATAACAAGTGTAATTGGTGATTTTGTTGCAAAACTTACAGATTTACAACCAGCATTAATGGGAACATTTATGTCAGTAGCATTTGCGTTTATAATAATATCTCCACTATCATCTGTAGGTATAGCACTTGCTGTATCATTATCAGGAATTGCATCAGGAACAGCTAATTTAGGTATATGTGCTGCAGGTTTTGGTTTGGCAGTTCTTGGATTTAGTGTAAATGGATTAGGCACTAGTGCTGCACATTTTTTAGGGTCTCCTAAAATGCAAATGGCTAATTTTGTTAAAAATCCAACGATGATTATTCCAGTAGTATTTAATGCAGCAATAATTGGATTACTTGGAGCTTTAGCAGGGATTCAAGGGACTCCAATGAGTGCTGGGTTTGGAATAAGTGGTTTAATAGGGCCTATAAATAATTTGAATATTGTAGGTTATAGTTTAGGACAAATTATTAATACATTAGTAGTTTTTATAGTTTTACCATTAGTTGTAGGATATGTTTCTAAGATAATATTTATGGATAAGTTAAAAATGGTTAAAGCAGAGGACTATTTAATAGAATTTAAATAATATAATTTGGGTTAAATATTAAAATATATAGTGTTGGAGGATGGAAAATGGAAATTATAGCATTTGCTACTAGACCTGATGAAAAAGCTGGATTTGATAAATTTTCAAAAGAGCTAAATATTAAAGTAAAAAATATAAATGAAAGATTAACATTAGAAACAGTACATGAAGCAAGAGGATTTAAATTTGTTAGTGTTTTAGGAAATTGTGATGTTAATTCAGAAGTATTAGAAAAACTAAATGAATTTGGAGTTGAATATATTGCTTCTAGAAGCGCTGGATATAATAATATAGACATTAAAAAAGCAAAGGAGTTAGGAATTGGAATAAGTAATGCAAATTATTCTCCAAAGTGTGTTGCAGATTTTGCAGTAATGCTTATGCTTATGTGTATAAGAAAAGTAGTTTGGGGGTTAGAAAGAGCAAGAGTTAATGATTATTCTGTAATAGGATTACAAGGAAAAGAGATGCATAATCTAGTTGTTGGAGTAATTGGAACTGGAAAGATTGGGCAAGCAGTAATTAAAAATTTAAGTGGATTTGGTTGTAAGATCTTAGCTTATGATATATATGAAAATGAAAGCATGAAGAAATATGTACAATATGTTGATATGGATACCTTATACAAAGAATGCGATATAATTACAATTCACTCTCCATTATTTGATAGTAACTACAATCTTATTAATAAAGAAAGTATGAGAAAAATGAAAGATGGAGTTGTTATAATTAATACATCACGTGGCGAGTTAATTAATACAAGGGATTTAATTGAAGCTTTAGACAAGGGTAAAGTTGGAGCAGTAGGTCTTGATGTTTTAGAAAATGAAGTAGGAATATTTCATAGTGACTGTAGATTTACTGGAGTTAATAATAAAGATATCATTATGCTAAAGCAAATGAAAAATGTTATATTAACTCATCACTTTGCATTTTATACAGATCAAGCCGTATATGATATGGTAGGGTGTGCTCTTAAGAGTTTACGAGCATTTCATGATAAAATAAAAAATCCGTATATAATAAATTGTTAAAATATATAAATGGTATAAGAATTTATTATATAGAGATAAGGCTTAGTTTTAAGAAAATTAAGTCTTATTTTTATTAATATATCATTTTTATAATATATCAAAATATTTAGAATATATTAAAACATAATAATTCAGATGAAGTTAAATGCATTGCTATAAAGGGGGGAAGCTATGTATTAAAATGGATTATTAATAAACATTTTAGGAGGGATAATATTGAATAATGCAAAGTTTAATATTAAAAGGTTTACACTATCGTTTATACTTAGTTTAGCATTAGTTTTTTCATTTTCTACAGCTAAGATAGCATATGCTATAACAGAGGCAGATATAATCACAGAGCCATACTCAGTGGAACAATCTATAGAAAATCAAAACAATACACTAAAAACTGTTCATGGCTATATAATTGGACAACCAATAGCTACTGATAGAGTTTTAACAAGTGGATATACTGGTGATACTGCTATTGCAATTGCAGATAGTGAAACAGAAACAAGTACATCAAATATGCTTTATGTTAAAATTTCTGCAAAATATAGAGATTCTTTTGGATTAAAAACAAATCCAGATTTACAAGGGAGTCAAGTTAAGGTTACAGGTTATTTATCTTCATATTTTTCACATGATGGATTAAAAGATATTACTAGTATAACAAAAGTAACTTCTTCAGAGGTAAGTACTTCTCATACTGATTTAGATGAAAATACATCAGTAGGTGATAATAATTCAGATGCAATCATTGAGGATGAGGTTAGTGGAAATAATGAGGCAAGTAGTAATAATGCAACAATTGATGATACAGCAAATTCATATGATGATACTTATTATTCAGATGCCATTGGTAAGGATGGAAACGCTTTAAAATCATCACTTCATGATATAATTGATGATAATAAAAAATTATCATATGCTGCTGTTTGGGAAGCATTAATGGATACTGACGAAGATCCTAATAATACAAACAATGTAATATTATTATATACAGGTCGCTCTCAAGGAAAAAACACAAAAGGATCAGGCGTGGATAATTGGAATAGAGAACATGTTTGGGCAAAATCACATGGAAATTTTGGAACTAAAGCAGGACCAGGAACAGATTTACATCATTTAAGAGCTGCTGATGTATCTGTAAATAGTGCAAGAGGAAATTTAGACTTTGATAATGGGGGAGTTCCACATAGTGAAGCTACTTTATGTAGATATGATAGTGACTCATGGGAACCAAGAGATAGTGTAAAAGGTGATATCGCTAGAATGTTATTTTATATGGATGTAAGATATGAAGGTGATAAAGGAGAAGTAGATTTAGAATTGAATGATAAAGTTAATAATGGGGCTAATCCATATATGGGAAAATTAAGTACATTGCTTCAATGGAACAACCAAGATCCTGTTGATGAACTTGAAAAAAGGAGAAATGATATAATATACAAAAAATATCAACACAATAGAAATCCTTTTATTGATCATCCAGAATGGGCAAATCAAATTTGGAATTAAAACTAAAAAGGTTAGTGAATTTAATATAATAAAATTTAATACTTATTATTGAACCGCACCATAAATAGGTGCGGTTTTATGCTTTTATTATAAAAGAATGGTAGTCTATTTTAGGAATATAATAAATAAATAAATAAATAAATTAAGTTAATTTTAAACCGTTTTACAACTATTTGAAGATTATTTTGAAAAGTTTGTTATATAATGGAGGGGAAATTAAAGAATAACTGAAAATATTAAGTTATTATACTAGGGGGAATATAGTTGAAAATAAATGTTTTAATTATAGAAGATGATGAAGCTATTTCTAATTTAATAAAAATAAATTTGAGTATGGTTGGTTACCAAAGTAAGCAATTATTTGATGGTTTAGAAGCTTTTAATTTGTTAAAAGAAGAACCTTTTGATCTTATACTAATGGATATTATGTTGCCAGGTATGGATGGTTTTGAATTAATGAAAAAAATAAAAGATTTAAATATACCAGTAATATTTCTAACCGCTAAAAATGGACTTGCAGATAAGGTAACTGGCCTTAAATCTGGTGCAGAGGACTATATTGTCAAACCATTTGAAACAGTTGAACTACTTGCGAGGATAGAGATAGTTTTAAGGCGATATTCTAAAAATAGTAATTGTATAGAATTCGAAAATTTGAAAATATATGAAGAAGAAAGGCTTATCAAAAGAGATGATGAGACAATAGATCTTACCTTAAAGGAATTTGAGCTCATGGTTTTGCTTGTGAAAAATAAAAACATGGCTCTATCAAGAGAATATTTACTAGAAAAGATATGGGGGTACGAATATATGGGAGAAACAAGGACAATAGATAACCATATTCAAAAGCTGAGAAAGAAGCTGGATATTGCAGATAATATAAAAACTGTATATAAAATTGGATACAGATTAGAGGAGTAGAATATATGAAGTTATGGCAGAAAATATATATATTTTCTTTATTATTACTTATAGTTACTTTAAACATAGCTGGATTTATATTGATACAAAAACTTCATAATAATCTATTAGAAAAAGAAGTTGAGAAGTGCATTGTAGAACAAAAATTTGTTTCTTCAGAATTCAGAATTAATTCTCTAGCTTTGCAAAAGATTTATTATTTAGATACTTCTCCTGACATTAATATGTCAATTAGTGCTTTAATGGGTGAATATAACAGTTTGATTGATCGTGAAGACGGACAACATGGGGATATAGAAATTTTAGACAAGCAAAATAAAATACTATATTCAGATGTGAAATTTCCTGTTTCAGATGAAAAACAGGAATTAGAGAATCTTTCTGTAGGAAAAACTAATTACATTATTCGAACATTGGATGGAAAGCAGTATTTATATGTAAGTAGCATAGTTAATGTGTATAACGCTCCAATAAAAATACATTATGCTAAAGATATTTCAAACATATATATTGAAAAAACAAATCAATATGCTCTTTTTATGAAATTAGATATTTTAATTTGTTCTCTTTTTGCTGTTTTTATGTTTTTTGTAAGCAGATTAATAACAAAACCAATAAATACATTAATAGGCTCTACTCAAAAAATATCTTTGGGTCAGTATTCTGAAAGGGTAAGAATAAAATCAAAAGATGAATTTAACGTTCTTTCAAATCATTTTAATTTAATGGCTCAGACAATAGAAGATAAAATAAATGAGTTGGAAATATCAAATATTGAAAAGGAAACTTTCATAAATAACCTGACTCATGAACTTAAGACACCATTAACTTCTATAATTGGATATGCTAATTTAATAAGAACATCAAAATATAATGAAGAATTATTTTTTGAATCTGCAGACTACATTTACAAAGAGGGTAAAAGACTTGAGCAAATGGCTTTTAAAATGATGGATTTAATTTATGCTAAGACTCAGGAAATTAAATTAACACCTGAAAAAATTATGCCAATAATATATGAAGTAAAAAAATCTCTACTTGTTAAGTTTAAAGATAAAAATATAGATTTAATTATTGAAGAGGAGGACTGTATATTAGATGTGGACAAAGATTTAATTAAGATAGCATTATGCAATTTAGTGGAAAATGCTATAAAAGCATCTAGGAATGATTCTAAAATATATATAAGAGTATTTGTTTTAAATGATAAAATTTTTATATCTGTTTTGGATTCGGGTACAGGAATGACTAAAGAACATTTGGACAAAATATGGCAGCCATTCTATGTAGTTGATAAAGCAAGGAGCAGAAAGAATAACGGAGCAGGTATTGGGCTTTCTATCTGCAAAAAAATAGCGGAAATTCATAATGCAGATATAAAAATAACTAGTGAATTAGGTAAAGGGACAGAAGTAACCATAATTTTCAATAAACCTTCTATAATTATAGATAAATCAATTTAATCTATATTCTAAAATACTTATATTATAATGATGTGTTTATAGCAAATTTTTATTATAAGCTCCTAAAGAGATTTCTATTTGGAGAAAAATAAAAGTTTACAACTATTTTACATTTGCAATAAACTTTTGGGACATTTAAATTTTATAATTAAAGAGTGGTAAGTACTTACACATAATTAGAGTAAAAAATAAGAATGTAGGGGGAATTATTATGTTTTCTAAAAAACTAATAGCAGTATTGGTAGCAGTGGGAGTAGTAGCATCTACTAGTGCTTTATTTAATGAATTTAATATAAAAACAGCTTTTGCAGAAAGTGTAAAGCCAAATGTTGTTTATACTAAAGAGGATACGTTATCAGCTTCTCAAGATGATGGTACAGGCAAAGTAATTCGTGATGATGAGGAAGTTTACAAGGAGAAGTCTTTAGATATATTAAAAAATTATTTTAATATATCAGTTGAAGAAAATGAAAACTTTAAGTTCAGTGCATGTATATTAAATGAAAAAACTTTGGATGAAATAAAGCCAAAAGAACAAAAAGATATACAGGAGTCATATGACAATAAGGAGATTTCTAAGGAAGAGTATGATAAAGAAATGGATTTTGTTGAAAAAAATCATAATGGACTTAAAAATAGAGTGGCAAAATTAAAACACGGAATGGTTCAAACTGGATGGGTTGGCGTTGGCGAGGATAAATGTTATATGCTTGACTTTAATGAAAATACAAAGGAAGTAGACTTTGTCCTTGTGAGTGAAGATATTCCAAATGAATCAAATATTCCATTAAAAATTAGTGAAGAACAATTAAAAAATACAGCCGAGAATTTTATTAAGCAAAATAAGTTAGGTGATATAGAAAAGCCTAAATGCATACTTGTAAAAGGAAAGCATCTTTTCTATGAAGATGAAAATGATTCTACTAAAAAAGTAGATGTAGGTATTAATCTATTTACAGGTAAAGTAAGTGGATTTTCAGTAAAAGCATATGCAGATCTTGAGTATAATAAAGCAATTAATGAAAAATAAATATCACAGAGGTTTCTCGCACTTGTAGGCAATATGATTAACTATACGATAAATGTAAAAATAACCTTAATCAATTATAATTACTTGGTTAAGGCTATTTTTATATTTATTTTGAGAGAAATTATAAATAAAAGAAACTTTTTATTTATAATTGACATATAAAAGGTAAATTGTTACAATAGACTTATTAAAAGAGTTTTAATAAGTGCGGGAGGTGTGAATTGTGGCTAATTCAGTGACTATAAAGAATATTAACATTAACAATATTCGTAATATATTAGATAGTAATAAGTCTATGACTAAAAGTGATATTGCTAGATATACAGGAGTAAGTTTTCCAACTGTTAGTAATACTATAGAGTATTTACTTGAAAAAGGAGAAGTAATAGACTGTGGACTTAAAGATTCATCAGGAGGAAGATGTGCTAAAAATTATAGTTTAAATCCAATGTATCTAGTTTCACTGTCATTATATTTAGAGGGATTTGAAATATATTGGTTTATAACTGATCACTGTGGAAATAAAATACAGGATGGAAGGGAAAATTGTAAAAATAAGATATTAAAATGTATAGAAGACATAATAATTTCAATGAAACTAAATTATAGTCAGTTAGCAAGTATAATGATTGGAATTGCAAGTAATATTAATAGTGGAAAAATTACATCTCACATGGAATATGAAGAATTATATGATATTGATGTAATTAAGTATTTAAAAGATAAATATGAAATTCCTATAAACATTGAGAACGATATGAAAGTTGCAGCTAGGGGATATTGGGCAAGGCATGAAAATAAAGATATACAGGCTGTAGTGAGTATATATATGGGGAAAAATGGAATAGGATCTAATATGGTTATTGACGGTAAGATATGGAGGGGGACATCTAATTTTGCTGGCGAAATACACTATCTTCCAATTAATGGTGATGGTAAAAAATACCCTATGTATGAATTTAATGATATTGACATTAATATTGTTCAATATTATGGCAAAATAATTCAATCATATATAGCACTAATAAATCCTAATTTAATAGTTCTTTATAGTAACTCTTATATAATAGATAAATTAGAAGAAATTAAGTTTTATTGTAAGTGTAGAATACCTGAAAATGCAATGCCTAAAATTATAATATCGGATGAGTTTATAGAAGATTATGAGTATGGTTTAAGTAAAATGGCTAATGAGTTAATCGATTAATAATTTAGCTTTGATAATTGAGAATTGATAAAATGTTGGAGGGGATTAAATGAAATATTCACATGTTGTATTTGATATTGATGGGACTTTAATAGATACTGAAAAGGCGGTTTTAAGATCATTGCAGAAAACTATATTAGAGGTAAAAGGAATAAAAAAGGATTTAGATGAACTTAAATTTGCACTTGGGATACCAGGAAAAGATGCTTTGATAAAGTTAGGAATAGAAGATTTAGAAAAAGTGGAATGCATATGGACTGAATTTTTTAATGAATATTCAGATGAAATTTGTGTTTTTGATGGAATAAGAAAAATACTACAAGAGCTAAAATCAAATTTTATAACATTAGGAATTATAACGTCTAAGACACGAAAAGAATATGAAGATGATTTTATGAAATTAGGTTTAGATGATTACTTTAATGCAGTAATTTGTGCAGATGATACTATCAAACATAAACCAAATGCTGAACCAATGGAAGAATATTTAAAATATACTAATACTAAGAGAGAAGATACGATATATATTGGTGATTCCATATATGATGTGATGTGTGCTACAAATGCTGGAGTTGATTCAGCATTAGCATTATGGGGAAGAGATGATTCGGATAATATAAAATCTACATATTATTTAAATTGCCCTAATGATATTTTAAATATTTTGTTTAATAAATCATGTTGATTCTTATGTGAATAAGGCTTTACAAAGAAGATAGAGGAAATATAATTAATAAAATTCAATATAAATTATAGTTTAACAATTTGCATATAGACGATGAAAGGAGTAGCTGAAAAAGGTACTCCTTTTGCTATTTAAGATTAAAAATTGCAATGAGATTAGATTAAAAACAACTATAAATATAAAGATATTGTTATGTTATAAAACTAAAATTTAGAAATATTTAAAAAAATAAGAAATTAACAAAACCTAAACAATATATTTATGCTCTTATATTATAGAATGCAAAAAGAAAGGAGATGTAAAAGTTGGATATGCAAGACACGATAAGACGTTGTAAGCTAGGAGACAAAGTGGCATTTCAGGAACTTTTGCAAACCGTAGAAAAGAAAGCATTGGCTACAGCTTATTTTTTATCTGGAAAAAGAGGAATTGCAGAGGACATTCTTCAGGAAACTTATATGAAATGTTTTATGGAAATAGATAAGCTTAAAGATCCTGAAGCATTTAAAGTATGGTTTTTTAGAATTCTTGTTCGCACAGGCTGGAAAATGTCTAAAAAACAATCAATGCTAGTTCCTACTGATATAACATCAGAAAATGAAGCCTTATTTTATAATGAAAAACAAAATGAAGAAAATATAATTGACACTTATGAAATAAAGCACATAGTAAAAAGCGCAATTAATAATTTAAGTGAAAATTTAAAAACTGTTGTTATTTTATATTACTTTAATGATATGTCAATAGAGGAAATTTCAAAGGTAACTGGATGCTTTAAAGCAACAGTAAAATCCCGTTTATTCTATGCAAGAGGTGCTTTAAAAAAGCAATTGGGTGATTGTTTTGAAAATCAAAATCATCTAGTAGAAGTTAAATGCAAACAAATATAGTGTAAGCCAACTATATAGATAAAGGAGTGTATTAGAATGAATAAGAATAATAAATTAGACAGTTTAATAAAATCAGCTATGGATGATAGTGCTAATAACATTAAAGCATCAAAAGATATTTTTAATGATGCTTGGAATAAAAAAGAACAAGGAGTGACTAATATGAGTTATTTTAAAATAAAAAATATAAAGAGAGCGGCATTGATCACTGCATGTTGTGCAGCATTTTCTATTGTTGGAGTTTTTACAATTTCACCAGAAGTTAGAGCTGCTACGAAGGAAGCCTTTAGAACAATTTTTATACTTGATAAATCTGATAATGATGCTAAGGTTGTGAAAAAGTCAGAAGATGAAATCATTGAACAGCATAACATTGGGGGTGTAGCGATAACGGACTCAAACAAAAATGAAATGGAAAGAAGTTTTGGATTTACATTTAATTTGCCTAAAAAAATTGGTGAGTATTCCACAGAAAATTTCAAGAATTATTTCATACCTCCAATAGCTGGAATATCCGTTTATGATATAAAATACAGCGATCTACAAGATATGAAAGATAAATTTATGAAAGCGATAGATGATGATAAAACTTTTGAAGAGCTTAAAGATTACAATATGGAAAGATACGTATGTTCATCATCATATGTAGATAATCAAGGACACGAATTTGATATATATCTATCAAAATATAGTCCAAATTCAAAAATGAATCTTGTAAAAGAAGTAAATATTGATAATATAAAATGTAGAGTTGTAGAAAAATTATGCCCTGAGTATAATAAGAAAATTAATGGTAATTATATGGAATGTGATATGACAAAGGAACCAACTAGCGTTGACAAAAATTATTATATAAAATGGAATTATGACGATATAAAATACTCTATTTATATTGGAGAAAACTCTCCTGATTTTGATGCAGCAATACAATTTGCAGAAGATTATATAAAAATTTTGAAGCAATCATAGAATAAAATATAAATATAAAAAAGTAGAATATGATTAATAAAATGAGCATCAAAAAGATGCTCATTTTATTTATATGTATTATTTTTATTGATTTTTTTACAAGTTTGCTTAAAAAATTACTTAGTTAGTTTCTGTGATATTCACATACATATTCTAAAATTAGCTTTACTATATGATTAATATTAAATGTAATAGCATAAACAAATGTTGTTTATATAAATTTTTTTAGCAATGAATTTTACATAAAAAGTGAAATGCAATTTTAGGAGAAAGTACATATATTTATTTTATATTAAATATATGTTTTATAGATTTAAGATATTTTATATTTTTAAACAAAAGTTTATAAGCATAAATATTTGTTTAAAATACAAAAATTTTGTGTTATAGTTTTTTCATAGAGGTTAAGGGGGTATCAAGATGCTAACGGATAATTATGTAGTGGTTATAGGAGGACTGAATTTAGACATAGCAGGCTTGTCTGGAAATCTATACAGGGAAAAAGATTCAAATATCGGAGAAATTAAGATGACAGTTGGTGGAGTAGGACAGAATATTGCTCAAAACTTAGTAAAATTAGATGTTCCCACATATTTAATAACAGTCTATGGAGATGATTATTTTGGGGAATTCCTAGCTGAAGAGTGTAAAAAGTATGATATTCACTTAGATTATGCTCAATGTATTCTTAACACTAGTAGTTCTACTTATTTATATGTTGCAGATGATCATGGAGATATGGTCACAGCTGTTAATGATATGAAAATTACAGAAAATATTACTCCAGAATTCTTAGAGAGACGTATAAGCTTCATTAACGGAGCATCAATTTGTGTGCTTGATGGAAATATTTCAAAAGAATCTATGGAGTGGCTTGCAAATCATTGCACTGTACCTATTTTTGTAGATCCAGTTTCTATTGCTAAAGTAAACAGATTTGAAAATATTTTAGATAAGATTGATACTTTTAAACCTAATGCATTAGAAGCAAGTGCTTTATCAGGAATAAAAATTATTGATATTGAAAGCGCCAAAGAAGCAGCCAAAGTTTTGCATAAAAAAGGAGTAAAGAATGTCTTTATATCTTTAGGAGAAAATGGAATACTGTGCTCAAGAGAAGGCGAAGTAGATTGTATCCCAATTTATCCTACACGTGTAGTTAGTGTAAATGGCGCTGGGGATTGCAATATGGCAACGATTACATGGGCGCGTTTTCATTATGACAATGCAATACCATTATCAAGAGTTGGGATGCTGACTCAGGCAGCAGCTAGTTTAACAGTGGAAGTTGCACAGTCAGTATCTCCAAATTTAAACATTAAAAATGTAATAGAAAGATCAAGAAAATTTTTAGAAGAGGTGTAAAACTATGAAAAAGCAAATCTATTCTTTAGTAAACTACAATGAAAGTATCGCAACTATTAATGCGGGTGCAGACCATATTGGATTGGTACCTATGCAAAGTGGAGGGGTACCAGCCCATCGTGTTCCATTTGATGTTGTGGATCGTATCTTTAATGAGGCTAAAAAACGTGGTGTAAAATGTGTAGCTATCATGCTGAATACAGACCCCGATGAAATGATTTTTATTACAAACAGAGTAAAACCAGATATTTTGCATATTGCTGGTATGGAATTTACAGCTGATGCAGCATTCGCTGAAAGATTACGAAAAGAATGTCCAGGAGTTGAATTGATGCAGGCTGTTCTTGTGGATGGACCTGAAGCTGTGGAACGTGCAAAGGAATATGCAAAATTTTGTGATTATATATTAACAGATTCAGGACTTGCAGCAGATACAGGTATTGGAGCAAGTGGTATGACACACGATTGGAATATTGATTCAGAAATCGTTAGATCTGTAAATATACCAGTGATTATTGCAGGAGGCTTAGGACCAGACAATGTAGAAGAATGTATCAAACAGGTAAAACCTTATGGTGTAGACTCATTAACTAAGACAAGCTATAAATACAATGATGGTGTAATGGAAAAAGATATTCCAAAAGTAAAACAATTTTGTGAAAGAGCAGATAAGATTGCTGAAGAATTAGGCCTATAAAATGAATTTTATTAGTAAAAATATATTTATTGTAGAAGTTGATTTTAGGGGTGAAGGCAACAATGTTTTATTAAAAACTAGGAGGATATTATGAATTTTAAATTAGAACAAAAAGTTAAAGTTATTGTTTGTCACGAATTAGCGAATACTATTTTGCAAATTCTAAACATGGAAAAATATAAAAAACCTATGGTGGCAATTGACAGCTTTTTAGTAAATACGCCCATTATTCAAGGCATGTTTGCATTATTAAAAGAAAATAGCCGGGACTACTTTGTCTACGATAAAATAGTTTCTAATCCACCTACTGATATTATTGATGATGGAGCTAAATTATTCTTAAAAAATAATTGTGATAGTATCATAGGTATTGGAGGCGGAAGTGCTATTGATTCAGCAAGAGGAATCAATATTGTTAGAACTTTAGGTGGAAATATCAGAGATTATGCTTTTGAGAAAGATATTCCTGAATTTTGTAAAGGATTAATTGCAGTACCTACCACATCTGGTACTGGAAGTGAATTATCTAATGCTTTAATTGTTTCTGAACCCAAGACACATGAAAAGTTGTCTGTTTTATCAAATAATGCTGTGAGCGAGTATGCTGTTTTAGCTCCTGAATTAGCAATTACACTTCCAATAAGTATGACAGCAGCTACTGGTTTAGATGCATTTTCGCATGCAGCTGAGGGATATACATCCAAGTTATCTTCTCCAATTACAGATGCTATTTGTGAAAAAATTATGTATTTAATTGTGAAATACCTTCCTAAAGCTATAAAAAATGGAGCTGATATAGAAGCAAGAGAGCGTATGATGGTTGCTGCTGCATTAGGTGGGTGGATGTTAAATAATGCAGGAACCCATGTTGGTCATTCACAGGCTCATATTATTGGTGCACTTTATGGAATTCCACACGGAATGGCATGTGCTTATGCTCTACCGGGTACTTTGTTATATACTGCTAAGGCAAATCCAAAAAAAGTAAAAGAAATTGGATTGATTTTAGGGGCTGAATATCCGGCCGATTCTACAGACTTAGAGATTGGTGAAATCACAGCAGAAAAATTAAAATGGTTTAGAGATGAGGTGATTGGACTTGACTCTTTTAAAAAATTCAATGTTTCTAGGGAAGAATTTATATCTAATGCAGAAAAGGTGGTTGAAGAACGTTTTGCAGGTAATTCACCAATGGAAATTACTTTAGATTTAGCTGAAAAGCTATTGGAGTTTTATGGATAAAGGAGGAATTATATTATACCTATATTATGTAGGGAGACTATAGCCGTTTTGTTGATAGCTATTATTATATTAGTATTCTTTTAGTAAAAAACCTAATGTTGTGTGATATATCACCAATATTAGGTTTTTTATGAAAAGTGATAGCATCATTTTAATTAGGAAAAAGACATTTCTTTTTTTCAATTAATAATTCCTTAGATAAATCTGTGTTTACTGGAGTTTGTGTTTCCATACTACTAATAGCTGCTGTATATGCATATTTCAAGGCCTCTTCCCATTTCATATTATTTTGAAGTCCCCAGATTAAAGTGCCAGTTAGAGTTGCACTTGCTCCGTTTGTATTTACAATTGAAGAGGTTGCAACCTTCAATTTATATTCTTTACTTTTATTTTTAAAAAACAGATATTTGCTTGCTAAAAAAACGAGAACATTTTTAACACCCTTATTTAGTAAAATATCAATGGCATTACTAATGTTTGTATAAGTTTCATTTAATTCAGAAATTAATTGAAATAGTTCTTTTGGTGTGATTATTAAAATTTCTATTTTTTCTATGTTATTAATCAGTCGATAGCTTTTATTCAAAGACACTGTTTTAATTACAAGAGGAGCTGTTACTTTTTCATATATGTAATCTATGGTATCCTTAGGGAGATTTGTGTCAATAATGCAATAATCTGAATGATTGATTTTGTCTAAATTTTTTTCAATAAACATAGGTGTAATATTATGATATATGTCCATGTCATCAATACCCACTATTCTATTTCCAGCTGAATCATTAATAGAGATGAATGATGATGTAGCTTCTCCTTTAATTTTTTCACAATATTGAATATCCATATTATTTTCCTTTGCATCATCTAAGAATTTTTCTCCGTTTAGATCATCACCAAATACAGAAATGAAATAATTAGGAATTTCCAGTTTTGTTAGAGCAAGTGCGATATTCCTTCCTGCACCTCCTAGTAAGTGAACTATTTTTCCAGGATTTGAATTATCTTGTATTAGTTTATTTATTGGTGTTCCAATAGTATCTATATTAACGCCACCTATTACTGTGATAAAACTAGGCTCGCTTAAGACATAGCCCTTTCCTTTTATATATCCTTTCCTTGTTAAATTATGAATGTGAGCGGCAGTTCCAGAGCGAGTAATTCCGAGAATATCTGCAAGCTCATATTGTGAAATCAATGGATTCTGTTTAATTATCTTTAAAATTTCCAACTCACGTTCAGTCATATAATTCTCCATTTCATTATAAATAATATTAATTATAAAATAATTAATAATTAGGTGTTTAGACATTTATAAGGTTTATTATAAATAAAGTAATAATGAAAATCAACAAACTAAAATAAACTAATGTTTATTTTAATAAATATTAGTTTTGTTATTGCTTTTATGTGGTATGAAGTAGGGGAAAACTTAAAAATACTAAGACCCATGATAAATATAAAAATGCAAATTTATTCTATAGCAAATTATAGGTATTGAATCTTTTTGTGTAATGACGATATGTATGTATAGGATTGATTTTTATATTTCTATAAACAATATATATATATGAATTTTGAATTTCTGAATGAAATTTAATAGATGACATTTAGGCTATTTATAATAGTATTAAGATAAATTAGAATAACGATATTTTTCATAGTTATAAAAATATATATTTTTTCAATTACTTTGAATAAATAATATGAATAAAATATGGTAGAATAGTAATTAATTAAAATTAAAAATGGAGGGCTATATTTTATGAGTAATAAAATTAAAGTTGGAGTAATTGGATATGGAAATTTAGGAAGAGGTATATTAAAGGCAATTAAACAAAATGACGACATAGAATTAGAAGCTGTATTTACAAGAAGAGAAGGCGTTTCTATCGAAGATGGCTCAAATGCTATACATATTTCAAAAATCGCAGAATATAAAGATAAAATTGATGTTATGATACTTTGCGGAGGATCAGCTACTGACTTACCAGAGCAGGGACCTAAGATTGCAGAAATGTTTAATACTGTAGATAGCTTTGATACACATGCAAAGATTCCACAATATTTTGAAAGAATTGATAAGGTTGCTAAATCTGCTGGAACTTTAAGTATAATTTCAGTTGGTTGGGATCCAGGTTTATTTTCTTTAAATAGATTAATGGGACAAACTATTTTACCAGAAGGAAAAGACTATACTTTTTGGGGTAAAGGTGTAAGTCAAGGACACTCAGATGCTATAAGAAGAATAGATGGAGTTAAAGATGGAAAACAATATACAATTCCTAAGGAAGAAGCATTATCAAAAGTTAGAACTGGTGAAAATCCAGAACTTACAACTAGAGAAAAACATTTAAGAGTTTGTTATGTTGTATTAGAAGATAGCGCAGATAAGGAAAGAGTAGAAAATAAAATTAAGACTATGCCAAATTATTTTTCAGACTATGATACAGAAGTTAATTTTATAAGTGAAGAAGAATTAAAGAAAAATCATTCAGGAATGCCACATGGAGGTTTTGTTATAAGAACAGGGGTTACAGGTAATGGAAATAAGGAGAAAATAGAATTTTCACTTTCATTAGATAGTAATCCAGAATTTACTTCAAGTGTATTAGTTGCATATGCTAGAGCAATTGCTAAGATGGCTAAAGAAGGAAAAACAGGTGCATGCACAGTATTTGATGTTCCACCAGCATATCTTTCAGCGAAATCACCAGAAGAATTAAGAAAAGAATTATTATAATAAAACTATTAGTTAGAAGTTGATTTGATAATAGTATGAGAGATAAATGGATAAATCCATTTATCTCTTTTTTAGATGTAAATATGCTAAAATATTAAGGAGCATTAGAAGAATGATGATATATTCACAAGAAGAAAATAGGAGGATTGACTTATGAAAAAGATTATATTTTTAGATATAGATGGAACATTATTAGATTGTTTTAATGGATTATTAGATATAACACCAAAAGTTAAAGAGGTAATTCATTCATTACAAGCTAATGGAGATTATGTTTTTATTGCTTCTGGTAGACCATATGCATTTTTAAGCCAAGCTATATTGGATTTTGGATTTGATGGTTTTATTTTAGCAAATGGAGCTCAAGTAATAATTGATAGTAACACTATATATAGCGATCCTATTAATAAAGAGTTTGTAAAAAATTTAATATCTGAATTTGAAAGACATAGTATCCAATATATATTAGAAGGAGAACTTTACTCATATATGAAAGAATGTTATAAAGAATTTTATGCTTTTTATGATGGTTTAGGTATTTCAAGAAGATATATAAAGAGTGATTATGATATTGAAGAAATTGATGTTCATAAAGTAGAAATGTTATGCACTGATATAGAAGCTTCAAGATTATGTTTATCATTAGTAAAGAGTGATTCTAATTATGATTATTTTAGTAGTATAGATGAGAAATCTTTTGAATTATATTCAAAGAAAAATACTAAAGCAACTGGAATATTAAAAGCTCTAGATTATTTAGACATTCCAATTGAAAATAGTTATGCATTTGGAGATGGAAAAAATGATATAGAAATGTTATCAACAGTTGGATGTGGAATAGCAATGGGAAATGCATGTGATGAGGTTAAAAGACATGCAAAAGAAGTTACAGATACTGTACATAATGATGGGGTAGCAATGGGTATAGAAAAATATGTAGTTTGCTAAAGAGATAAAAATTTTAATATATTAATTTCATGAAGATATTATCTGAAAAAGATGATTTTAAGTTAGAGGATTAAAATTAGAATGTGCTAGGAAAACCGTATCATAAATAAATAGATACGGTTCTATTTTTATCATAAATTTATATATTAACTATTTGAATTTTTGTGGGAATTGTTTAATTATACCGTCAGTAAGTATATCTGCAAACATAATCATATGTTTTTCACCTTTATCATATGATTCAATATCGGATTTCCAATCTTTATTTAAGGTAGCTACAACTTGATCAGTAACAAATTGTAGATGTTTATATAGCATATCTTTTAAAACTTTGTTTGAATAGTTAGGATTAGCAGAACTTAAAAAATCGGATATTTTATCAGCATTTTCATACCAAAGCTTGTTATATTTTTCTAAATCATCTTTATTTCCACTTTTAGCAGCATCAGTAACTTGCCCTGCAAGTTCTATATGCTCCCTTAGTAGTACAGAAAGTTTATTTCCAGCAGCTTCTCCATAATAAGGTTTAATTGAATTTCCAATGTCATCTTGATTCTTAAGAAGTCTTTC
Source organism: Clostridium botulinum (assembly GCF_000827935.1). Lineage (NCBI taxonomy): Bacteria > Bacillati > Bacillota > Clostridia > Eubacteriales > Clostridiaceae > Clostridium > Clostridium botulinum. The sequence goes on along the minus strand of NZ_CP010520.1, from coordinate 2,867,964 downwards.
TAATACAGGTTTTTTATCTTCAAGTGATGACAAATCACTTGTAATAAAGCTTCCAGTCCATGAAACATGATCTATCCAAAGAATTCTCTCTGCCATTCTTAAATCACATGTAGCTTTGTTATAAGGCATACCTTTTTCTAATGCGTAAGATTTGATTGGTACTAAAATTAAAGATAATAGAAATAATGATAACAATAAGTTTTTCATAAATTTTTTCATAAATTATATAATCCTTTCAATATTAAAATTTAATTTTAGTTTGTTCAAGATTATGTAAATGTATACTGCTAAATATGAATAATGTTTTATTAAAATTAGTAAATATAAGTAAGACTGAATGTAGAATAAAAATGAAAAAGGGAAATAAGTAAACTAGTTTTAACTGTTTTAGTACATAAATTTCTTCATTACTAACTTGAATTATTGATTTGGTGATAGAAGATTAATAATAGTATTTAGTATGAATAGTTTAACTATCTAAAGTGATTTATATAATCATTTTAAATAGTTTATTCTATGATTCAAACCTTAAAATTTTATTAAGATTTTAGCTGTTATGTTAAAATTTCGTTAACACTATAAGGAGTAAATAGAAATAAGGAGCAAATAGTAGTATACTTTCCTTGAATTTACCTAAATACATGTATTTAGAATAAAAAATACCAAGGAGGGTGTTATGAAGATTAAAGATATGCCAATATATAAAAAACTATTAGTTTCATTTATTGGAATAGCAATTATTTCTATAATATCAGGTTCAATTGGATTGGGCTTTTTAATAAAAACTAATAAGGATTATAAATATGCATTAACTAATTATGGATTTTCTCAAGGAGATATTGGAAAATTGGGAATAGAAATTCAGAAGTCAAGAGCGATTGTCCGTGATATTATATTTCTAGCAAATAAGGACGAGCTGATTGAATCCCAAAATTTGCTTGATGAGTGTGAGAAAAAAATACATGAATTACTAGAAGTAATTGAAAATACAAGCACAACAGATTTAGAAAAAGAAATATTTAATAATCTTAAAGATTCATCAGAACAGTATGATAAAGTTAGAAAAAAAGTTGTTAAATTAGGATTAGAAAATAAGAATCAGGAGGCATTAGATTTATTTAGAGAAGAAGGTAAGCCTATTATGGAAAAGATAACTGGCTTAACTGATGAACTTTTAAAAACTAATATTCTTGATTGTAATAATGTCTCTAATAAATTGCAAGTATTATCTTGTATTGCAGTAGTTGTTATAATATCATGTATAATAATTTCTTTTGTACTTACTATAGTACTGGCAAAGTATATTTCTAAAATAATAGGTAATCCAATAACGGATATGGTGAAAATTGCAGATGAAATATCACAAGGAAATTTAGATGTTTCAATTGAATCAAACTCAAAGGATGAAGTAGGGGCATTGGCAGAGGCATTTTCTAAAATGGTTAGATCATTAAAAGCTTATATTGATGATATAGAAAATGTATTAGGTAACATTTCAAATGGAAATTTAAATGTAGAAACTGAAGTAGATTATAAAGGGAACTTTATTGAAATAAAAAATTCACTATATAATATTTTACAGTCATTAAATGAGGTGTTTGGTGAAATTAAAGAAGCCTCTAACCAAGTTACTGGAGGTTCAGAGCAAGTTTCAACAACTGCACAAGTTTTATCAGAAGGAGCTACTAATCAAGCAAGTGCAGTAGAAGAGCTTTCAGCATCAATGCAAGAAATAAATGAAAAGGTAAAAAGCAGTGCTAAAAATGCAGATAATACTAATGAGATAGTAATTAAACTTCTTGAAGATGTACAAAAAAGTAATAATGAAATGAAAAATATGCTTACAGCAATGGATGAAATTGAGAAATCATCTAATGATATAAATAATATTATAAAGGCTATTGATGATATAGCAGCACAAACTAATTTACTTGCATTAAATGCTGCAATAGAAGCTGCTAGGGCTGGTGAGGCAGGAAAAGGTTTTGCAGTAGTTGCAGAAGAGGTAAGAGAGTTAGCTAATCAAAGTGCACAAGCATCAAAGAAAACTGCTGAATTAATTCAAGAATCAATAAATAACGTAGTTACTGGAAAGAATTTAGCTGATAATACAGCAGAAAATTTATCTAAAGTAGTTGTAAATGTAAATAAGGTTACTGAGTTAGTTTGTGATATAGCTTCTTCAGCAGAAGAACAAGCAGAGGCTATTAATCAAGTGAATAGTGGTGTTAATCAAATTTCAGATGTTATTCAATCTAATTCGGCAATTTCAGAAGAAAGTGCTGCAGCTAGTGAAGAATTAACAGCACAGGCAGAAACATTAAATACAATGATAGAACGTTTTAAATTAAGATAATAAAGCCGGTTAATACATAATTAAATAAGTTTTTCGAAGTAAATGAGTATAAAAATACTACTGAAAATATAAATTTCAGTAGTATTTTTTATAATATAATTAAAAGTTAAACAATTATAATTATTTATTTAATGCTTTAATAAACTCAATTTGAGTATTAATAACTTGTCTCTCTGTATCAGTTTCAGCATTTTTTAATCTGCTTTCAAGATCAGTTACTCTAGATGATAATTCTTGTTCGCTTAAGTTAGTAAGATTTTTTACATTAATAGAAGATGCATTAGTGTATTTATTATCAGCTGTTGTATGAAGTTTAATTAATCCTTTGTTAATAAAATCTTTAACAACATTATAAGATTTAGAAGTTTTATCTATACCTATTATCTCCCAATTCTTATTTAAGTTTGGTTCTAAAACTCCATTTTTAACTTCTTTAATGTATTTTATAGTTAAATTTCTAATTGTTCCTTCATCTTCCCCAAATACTTCTTTAGAATCATAAATTTTATTGAAGTTCTTTCCGTGGAAAATACCACCTTCTTTTTGAAGTCCTTCTAATCTATAAGAATTCATACCTAATGTAAGTTTTGTATCGTCTGTAATCGCTTCCCCATTAGGAAAAGTTAAATCAGTTATTCTATTTCCAGATTCTTTAGTTAAGTCAATTTTGTAATTAACACCACCAAAAATATCATTAGTACTGTATTTAGAATTTCTTCTATTAGGATTATAACTTATTGTCATATCTCCGTCTTTAAGAGTGTTGAAGTAGTCTGCACTCCATTCCATATACGTTTTAAGGTCTTTGCCTGTTATTTCGTAAACAGATACTTCACCACCAGTATAAGTGTAATTGGCTGCAATATCTTTTATTTTAATATCACCAACATTTAATTTAGCTTTTTCGTTATCAGTACAGAAAGCTACAACGTCAGCTTTACTATAATATTTAGCTACATCATGAAATAAATTCATAATACCAGTAGGCTCTGTAAATACAGTAGAAATTCCTTTAATTTCATCTTCATGAACTAAATTTTCATTAACAAGTTTTCCGATAGGCTGATTAACCATATCTCTAAGTATATTGTTAAAAGGTGCTAATTTTTCTTCTAAAGCTTTGTTAGATTCAACATTATTAACACTTAAAGTTTCTGCTTTCTTATCTATAACTTTATAACCAGAGCTATCTTTTTGTACTTTAATATCTATTTTAGATAAGCTATTTCCATATTTATATGGTTCTGTAACTAGCACGCCATTTATAAGCTTAGAACTTACATTAAGGTGCATATGACCTGCTACAATTGCGTCTAACTCAGGACAAGCATTAGCTAAATCAGTAACTCCTGTATCAGGAATGTTATTTTCATTTGCTTCACCCATATGCATAACACCTATAAGTAAATCTACATTGCCCTTTAATTCCTTAATAGCTTTCTTTGTTTCTTCAACAGCATTATTTACAATAAGTCCATCTAAGTTTCCATTGTCTTTTTCAAATTGTACTATCATTGGTGTTGTCATACCTATAATACCTATTTTAACACCATCTTTTTCTATAATTTTATAAGCAGGTAAAAATCTTGTACCATCTTCCTTATAAATGTTTCCAGAAAGAGCAGTACCATTAAATTTAGAAATAGTTCTGTTTAATACATCTTGAGTAAAGTTAAATTCATGATTCCCCATTACCCATGCATCATATTTCATATCATTCATTGCTGTAACCATAGGGTTGTCCGCATAATCTTTAAAAATTTCACAGTAATTATCCTGAATACTATCGCCTGCATCTACCAAGATAGTATTGGGATTTTCAGTCCTGATTTTATTTACTAAAGTTGATATTTGAGTTAAACTTCCTTTAGTATTAGGCGTGTCAGTAGCATATTCCCAAGGCATAAATCTACCATGAACATCAGAAGTACCTAAAATTGTAATATCAATAGAATCTGATGCTGAAACAGGGTTTTTAACAAAACCAACACTAATAAGTGATGCAATTAAGCAGATTGACATTAGTGGTTTTAATAATTTTTTTTTCAAGTCGAATTCCTCCTTATGATGTATATGTATTGATTGTTATAAGTTACATATCAGTTGGCTCTTTAAAGTTGTGAAAATGTTTACTTTAACAATATATTCAAATATACGTTAGTATTACCAATATGTCAATATTTCCTTTAGCTTCATATTTTAAATTATGTAAATGTTAATTTGCGCATGATTTTCAAATTAATAATGAAGTAAAGTCATATATTTTACACTAAATTAATAATATAGATTTAACTATATTTCTATAATTAACTAAAAAGTTTTAATATTAAGTTAATTTTAAATTATAAGAATACATATAAGGAGCTATAAATTATAGTGTATAATTAAAGTATGGAATAAATAGAATAATTACCATTTAATAAAAGTATTTGGTGAAATATATATGGTTTAATAATGGAGGAGAAATATGAATATTTTAATTACTAACGATGATGGTATAAATGCTAGAGGAATAAAAACTTTAGCTGAAAAGATGTCAAAGAAGCATAATGTAACAATTGTTGCACCAAGAGAACAAAAAAGTGCATCAAGTCATTCTATATCTATTAACATACCAATTAAAATTAGAGAAGAAAAAATTGATGGGTTAGATTGTAAAGCGTATAGTCTTGTTGGAACACCAGCAGATTGTACTCAAGCAGGAATATCATTATTAGTTAAAGATATTGATCTTGTTATTTCAGGAATAAATAGAGGATTTAATAGTGGTACTGATATTCTTTATTCAGGTACTGTTTCAGCTGCTATAGAAGGAGCAATTTATGATGTACCGTCTATTGCAATATCTATGGATGTGAAGTGGGATAGAGATGATGAAGATTATAGTAAAGCCGCTAATTGGGTGAATAAAGTTGTTGATTTAGCTGAGAAAAAATATTTAAAAAAGAATGTGGTTTTGAATGTTAATGTTCCTAATATCAATGAAGAAGATATTAAAGGATTAAAAGTATGTAAGATTGGAAAGTCAACGTATAAAACAGAATATGTTCTTTTAGAAGAAGATAATGATAAGGTATATCAAACTAGGGGGGTTAGAAATCAAGTAGAAAAAGATGAAAGTGATTTATATTTTTTATCTCAAGGATACGTAACATTAACACCATTACATTTTGATTTTACAAATTTTAAGGAACTAAATGAAGTTAAGAAAATTTTTGAATAAATTTAAGGAATTTTTTAGGCTCTGTTTTATTGAAATGTGGATATATGAATAAACAAAGTGTACTACTTAATTGAACTTAAGAATACCACTTTTATTGCATATACAAACATATATTTGAAACAGAGCCCGTATTAAAGTGTAATTTTTTTATTCTTTAGTGATTTTTTTCTATTAAAATTATGTACGAAATAAAATTTATAAGTAAGGTGTCACAAAGAAATATTGAACTATAGATAAAAGTATACTCATAATTAATATTAATGAAGTAATAACTACATGTCTTTTTTTATACATAACCACAAAAGCAATATATTCTCTAATCATTGCATTTGGTAAGAAATAAAATGCTGTTTTAGAACCAATTCCTTGACTTTTTAAACCTGCTTTTCTTGCAAAAATTCCAGCTCTAAATAGATGGAAATTATTTGTTACAAATATACTAGCGTGTGTATTGGGAATTAAATTATCCATTATTTTTTTAGAAAATATCATATTTTGTAAAGTGTTTACAGATTTGTCTTCTAAAATGGTATCTTCAATAGGAATTCCTTTTTGAGTAGCATATCTTTGCATAGCTAATGCTTCAGAAATTTTTTCATCAGATCCTTGACCACCAGAAAAAATAATTTTAGGTGGATTAGTTACAGTACTTTGTTTGTTATAAAATTCAATAGCTTTATCAATACGACTAGCTAATAGTGGTGGAACTCTCTCTCCAATCAATCCACTGCCTAATACTATAATAAAATCTTGACAAAGTTTTGGTTTATTAAATTGATAAAGAAATGATATCATTAAAAAATTAAAAACATCAAATAAATAGTATAGTAAAATAAAGTTTATTCCGCCTAAAAGAACTTTTACTTCCTCAGGAAAATTCCAACTACTTATTGCAAAAGACCAAATTAAATATAGTATTAACGCTATTGCAAGAAAAAAAGTTAATAAGTTAGCAGGTGTTCTACTTTCACGTTTTATGACAATTTTAGCATTTATAAATAATCCTACAATTAATGCATAAATACCAAAAGCAAAAACTATAAACATAATTATGAAAAATACAAGAAATAAAAGTATTAAAAATCTATTTTGTGTTTCAAATGCAATATCAACAGTTGTTATCATTGCTGAAAATAAGAAAATATTAAATAGAAATCCATTAATTAATTTTCTTGAATCTTTTAGATATGAGATGAAAAAAATTAAAAATGTAATTGCTGTTAAGCTTAATAAAAGAACCATTATATACCTCCAAATAAAACTTATTATATTCTTATATTGATATTATGTAGCCTAAGATTAAAAGTCAATGTAAAAATATTACTTAAAATATTACTTATTATTTTAAATAGATATTATTAATAATTATGAAAATTAAATATTTATAATATGAATAAAAACTTTAAAAAAGTTCAATAATAAAAACAACTCTTCACAGTAACTAAAAATAATATATATTTAATATCTAAAAAAATAGTGTATTGGTTTTTTATTAAATCAATACACTATTTTTTTATTCTTTAGGAAATTATAAAAATTTAAAATTTAAGGATAATTTTTAGAACACTTTGTTTTAAAATGTCTAGTCATATAGATTTTAAAATATAATAAATATCTTATTGAAACAGGCCCTTTTAAATAATATAAATTTTAATTTATATAAAATTGTATATGAATAGAATTTATTATAAAATTAATATAAAGTACGCACAGCATATTTAGTGCGTTTTTTCTTTATATAAGTGAAGTGGAGCGGGAAGAAATGAAAAATATAATAGATTTAAAAAGAAAAGATGGTATTAATTTAAAAGCACAATTAAAAGTGTTAGATAAAAGTTATATTAAAAAAATAATGGAATTACAAGAGTATATAGAAAAATCATTAAATGATAAGGAATTATATGTTTCATCAACAAAAGATGAATTTATAGAATATATGCAAGGGGAAAGTAAAGCTATAGGATATTTTACTTTAGATTCAGATGAATTGATAGCTTTAGGTGTATATAGAAAATTAGGATATGAAAAAGAAAATTATGGGTATGATTTAGATATAAAGGGAGAAAAACTTTTAGAAATTGGTCAAGTTGAAGTTACGATAGTTAGGGAAGATTTTAGAGGAAATAAACTTCAAAAAATCCTTTGTGAGAATTTAGAAGAAATAGCTTTAAATAATAAAATTTCTATTATGACAGCAACTGTATCTCCTTATAATAAATATAGTTTAAATACATTTGAATTAATAGGATATAAAGTTGGAAAAGATAAATTAAAATATGGTGGACTAAGAAGATATGTTTTAATTAAATATTTAGGGTAATTGGGAGGTAAAGATGAGAATATTACATACTGGTGATTGGCATCTAGGTAAAAATCTAGAAGGGAAAAGTAGAATGGATGAGCAAGAATTATTTTTAAATGATTTTGTTAAGTTAGTTAAAGATAATAATATAGATTTAGTCATTATTGCAGGTGATGTGTATGATTCGAGTAATCCACCAGCAAGGGCAGAAAAAATGTTTTATGATACATTAAAAAAAATATCGTCTAATGGTGAGAGAATTACATTAGTTATATCAGGAAATCATGATAATCCAGAGAGGCTTATATCAGCAGGTCCACTTGCAAGAGATCATGGAATAATTATGGTTGGTACCCCTAAAACAATAGTTCAATGTGGTGAATACGGGAATCATAAAGTTATAGAATCGGGAGAAGGATACATTGAATTAGAAGTAAATGGAGAAAGAGCTGTAGTATTAACTGTACCATATCCTAGTGAAAAGAGATTGAATGAAGTTTTATATGGAGAAATGGATGAAGAAGAACAACGATTAAAATCTTATAGCGATAGAATACATTCATTATTTGATTCTCTTAAGGTACATTATAGAAAAGACACCATTAATTTAGTTGTATCGCATTTATTTGCTATGGGGAGTGAAGAGGGTGGTTCAGAAAGAAGTATTCAGTTAGGGGGAAGTTATATAGTTGATGGAGGATGCTTTCCAAGTGAAGCTCAGTATGTAGCTTTAGGGCATGTTCATAAACCACAAATTGTTCCTGGTACTAATAAAAGAGCAAGATATTGTGGATCACCTATTCATTATAATAGAAAAGAAATAAATTTTGATAAGAAGTGTTTTATTATAGATGTAAAATGCAATGAAGAGCCTAACATAAAAGACATTGATTTAAAGGTATATAAGCCTATTGAAATATGGAAATGCGCTAATATTGATGAAGCAATATTAAAATGTAAAGAGAACGCAGAAAGAGAAAGCTTTGTTTATCTTGAAATAGAAACGGATAGATATGTAAGAGAAGATGAAATAAAGCAAATGAAAGATTTTAAGAAAGATATATTAGAAATAATTCCTAAGATTAAGATAAATGATGAGGAAGAGGATATTAAGAATATATCAGAAAAGTCTTTTGATGAAATATTTAAGGACTTTTATAAAAAAGAAAGAGGCGTTGAAGCAGATACTGAAGTTATTGAGTTATTTTTAGATATAATGTCAGAGGTAGGTGAAGAAGATGAGACCAATTGAGCTTAGAGTTAAAGGATTAAATAGTTTTATAGAAGAGCAAAAGATAGATTTTAATAAGCTGACTGAAAGAGGATTTTTTGGGATTTTTGGACCTACAGGTAGTGGGAAATCAACCATTTTAGATGGAATAACATTAGCTTTGTATGGACAGGTTTCAAGAAAAAGTTCTAATTATATAAATACTAATTGTGATTCATTAAATGTAAGTTTTAAATTTCAAATATCAGGTGTAGAAAAGAAAATATACATTGTAAGTAGAGAGTTTAAACGTGATAACAAGACTGGAAATCCAAGAACTTCAAGGGCTAAAATAATTGATACAACTAATGGAATAGAAGAAATTTTAGCTGATAAAGCTCAAAAGGTAACTGAAAAATGTGAAGAAATAATAGGTCTTGGATTAGAGGATTTTACTAGAACAGTTGTATTACCACAAGGTAAATTTAGTGAATTTTTAAAGCTTGAAGGAAAAAGTAGAAGAGAGATGCTTGAAAGATTGTTTAATCTTCAAAAGTATGGAAATATTCTTTCGATAAAATTATCTAGAGAAATAGGTAAAGAAAAAACAGAGAGTAATCTTCTAACTGGAGAATTAAAAGGTTATGATGAAGTTAGTAGTGAAAAATTCAATTTAAAAAATGAAGAACTAGAATGTGCTAGAAATCAATTAAGTAATGCAAATAATGAATTAAAAGAGATAGAGAAAAAATATAAATCTAGTGAGGAAATTTGGAATTTACAATTTGAATTAAATTCTTATAAAGAACAAGAAAAAGTTTTAAATTATAAATCTAGTGAAATAGAAGAAGATAAAATTAAGCTTAAACTTGCGGAAGCTGCATTAAAGGTTAATCCATATGTATTAGCATATGAAAATACTTTAAATGAAGGCAATGAGATTCAAAAAGAAAAAGAGAGCTTAGAAATAAATTTTAAAAAACTGAAGGTTGAAAGAGAAAGTTCAGAAAAAAAATTATTAGAAATTACAGAAAAAAAAGATAAAGAAATACCAGAATTAAAATTAAGAGAACAAAAAGTCAGTGATGTAATAGAAGAAAAAAATAAGTTGGATATTTTAGATAAAGAAATAGAAGAAATTACTTCAAAGGTTCAAGTATTAAGAGAAAAATATAAGAAAGAAAAGAATAATAGTGTAATTATAGAGGATAGTATTAGAAATACAACTATTAATATCAAGGAATTGGAAGAAAAATTTGAAAGCTTAAAAATAGATGATGAGTTAAAAGCTAAGATTCAAAATGGTCTTCTAATCACTGAAAAATATAATTTATTTAAAAAAAATATTAGCAATAATAAAAATAAATTAACTAATATAAATAAAGAAATAGAAAATTTAAAAGTGAATTTTGATGAGTTACAAAAAATATATAAAGTAAAGTCTAATTCATTAAATAAAAATAAGGATGAATTAGAAAATTTGATTAAACACTGTCCAGGTAATCAGGAAGATTTATTAATACTTCAAAAAAATTTAACTAACTGTAATGAAAAGTGGGAAAAATTCAATCAATATTCTGATGAAATAAAAAAATCTAAATTATTAATTAAAGAATTAGAAGAATTGTTAAAAAAAGGTAAAGATAAAAAATTTAGTATTGATAATGAATTACTAGATTTAAAAGAAAAATACAAAAAATGTGAAATAGAAAATCTAGCTTTTAAGATAAGAATGAATTTAAAAAATGGAGAAGCGTGCCCGGTATGTGGATCATTAGAACATGATACAAAAAGCAAAGACAAGTTAATAGATGACATAGATGATGATATAGTAAATCAATTAAATAATAAAATTAATGAGTATGAAATTAACTTAAAAGTATTGGAACAAGATATAACAATATATAATACTAAAATAAACTCTGAGGAAGATAAAATTAGAGAGAAAAATCTTCAAATAGAAAATTTAGGAGAAGAGTTTAAAAATATAGTACCTAAAGACTTAGAAAGTCAATTTAATAGGTTGAAAAAGGATTTAGAAAACTATGATTTAAAAAAAGAAATATTAGAAAATACACTTATACAACTAAAAGATGAGAATCATAAATTAGAAAATGATAGTGAAATAATATCAACTCTAATAAAGGAAAAAGAAACACAAGTAAATTTGATAAATGAGGAATTAGCTATTGATATAGAAGAACTTAATAATACAAAGGAAAAATTAAATATTATTATAAGAGAAACTAAGGTAAGTGATTTTAATAAAAAGAGTCAAGAGATAGTTAATATAGAAAAAGAAAGAGAAATTTTATCAAAGAAGATAAAAGAATTCAGAATAAATATTGAAACCTTAATTAAAGAAAAGGATCAAGTGCAAGAAAATTTAAATTTAATTACTGAAGAAGGAACGCATGCACGTACATCATTAAATGAAAAAAATAAAAATAGAGAAGAAAAAATAAAAATAATAAAAGATAAGTTAGAAAAAGAATTTAATTTAATTGATGATTCAAACAATATTGATGAAAACAAGTTATTTATGTTATTAGATTCTATAAAAAAAGAAATAGAGTGTATAGAAAAAGAATTTAAATCAATTCATGAATTGAAAGACATAATTTGTATTAAATATGAAAGTTGTAATGAAAAATTTATTTCAATAGTAGCTAAGGAAAATCAGATTATAAAGAGATGTGAAATAGAAAAAGAAAATTTAAATAAAAGTTTAAAAAGTGAGAATTTTGAATCTATAGAAGAAGTAAAAGCAAATATTATTGGATTTAATGATATTGAGATATTAAAGGCAAAGATAGAAAAATATAAAGAAGATTTATCTAAAATCAAAGGAGCGATAGAGAGCTCAGTTAAAAAATTAAATAATAGAGAAGTTACAGAACAACAATGGATAAATATTCAAAATAGTGTAAAAGAAAAGAAACTAGAATTTGAATCATTAAATGAAATGAAAATTAAATTAGAAGAAGAATGTAAATTTATAGACAATAAACTTAAAGAACTTAAGGATTTATTAATTAAAAAAGAAAAGATTGATCATAAATTAGCTTTGCTAGATGATTTAGATAAATTATTTAAAGGCAAGAAGTTTGTAGAGTTTGTTGCAATTACTCAATTAAAATATATTTCAATGGAAGCATCTAAAAAATTAAAGGATATAACTAATGGAATTTATGGACTGGAAGTAGATGAAAATGGAAAATTTATAATAAGAGATTATAAAAATGGCGGTGCTGAAAGAGATGCATCTACTTTATCAGGGGGAGAAACATTTTTAACATCACTAGCTTTAGCATTAGCGTTATCATCACAAATACAGCTTAAGGGGACAGCACCATTAGAATTGTTTTTCCTAGATGAAGGATTTGGAACATTAGATGATGATTTATTAGAAGTAGTAATGAGCTCACTAGAAAAATTGCATAATGATAAATTAAAAATAGGTATAATCAGTCATGTTGAGTCTATTAAAAATAGAGTGCCTGTAAAGTTAATACTTACTCCAGCAGAATCAGGAAAAGGGGGCAGTAAGGTAAGGCTTGAACGAAGTTAAATAGATTAAGGTCAAAGAAAGTCAAAATTAAAGAAAAACTTAGATTTATACTGAATGGTTTAAGATAATTGAGATTTTTAGAAAAAGTATTCATTTTTTAGGCATTGACAATATTTAGCTGTGTTAATAAAATATTCACTATAAAAAGAAATACAGTGTGAACAAGTAAATACACGAAATATTAGAAGGAGTGATAGTTTATGATAAAAGAAAATGGTAATATTTCCATTCATACAGAAAATATCTTCCCTATTATAAAAAAATGGTTATATTCGGATAAGGATATTTTCATTAGAGAACTTATAAGTAATGCTTGTGATGCTATAAGCAAATTAAAGAGGTTATCAGCTTTAGGTGAAGCAAATGTAGATGAAAATGAAAAATTTAAGGTTACAGTAATAGTAAATAAAGAGAAAAAAACTCTTAAATTTATTGACAACGGAATTGGAATGACAGAAGAAGAAGTTAAAAAATATATAAATCAAGTAGCTTTTTCAGGCGCAGAAGATTTTGTAGAGAAGTACAAAGATAAAATGGATGAAGGTAGCGATATCATAGGTCATTTTGGTCTAGGATTTTATTCAGCATTTATGGTTTCTGATAAAGTTCAAATTGATACATTATCATATAAAGAGGGGTCAGAACCTACAAGATGGATATGTGAAGGTGGTACTGAATTTGAGATTTCTAACTCGGATTCTAAAAATGAAAGAGGTACAACAATAACTTTATATATCAATGAAGATAGTAATGAATTTTTAGATGAATACAAGCTTAGAACTATTATTACTAAGTATTGTTCATTCTTACCTATAGAAATATATTTAGAAGATGAAAACAAAGTAAAAGAAGAGCCTAAATATGAAACAAAGAAAAATGAAGATGGAACTGAGTATCAAGAACTTATAACACCAGAAGAAGCAAAACCTTTAAATGATACACATCCTCTTTGGATGAAAAAGCCAAGCGAATGTACTGACGAAGAATACAAAGCTTTTTATAGACATGTATTTACTGATTTCAATGAACCACTATTTTGGATTCATCTAAATGTGGATTATCCATTTAATTTAAAAGGAATATTATATTTTCCTAAATTAAAACATGAATTAGAAGCTACAGAAGGTCAAGTTAAGCTTTATAACAATCAAGTCTTTGTTGCTGATAATATAAAAGAAGTAATACCTGAATTTTTATTATTATTAAAAGGAGCAATAGATTGTCCAGATCTACCTCTTAACGTTTCAAGAAGCTTTTTACAAAATGATAAAGATGTAGCTAAAATATCTAATCATATAATTAAAAAGGTTGCTGATAAGTTAACTTCATTATTTAAAAATAGCAGAGACGAATATAATAAATTTTGGAATGATATACAAATATTCATCAAGTATGGTTGTTTAAGAGATGAAAAATTCTATGAAAAGATTAAAGATATAATCATATTTAAGACTATTAATGATGAATATGTTACATTAAAAGATTATTTAGAAAAAGCTAAAGAAAAACATGAAAATAAAGTATTCTATGTAAATGATGTAAGACAACAATCTCAATATATAAAATTATTTAAAGAATATGAATTAGATGCAATTATATTAGATGCAAGTTTAGATAATCATTTAATATCATTCTTAGAGATGAAAGAAAGTGGAGTACAATTTACTAGAATAGATTCAGATATATCAGATGTATTGAAATCTGATGAGGATTCTAACACTGAAGAAGTAAAAGAATTAAATAAAAAAATAGAGGAAATGTTTAAATCTACGATTGGTGAAAAGATAAAGAATATATCAGTAGAAGGATTAAAGGATGCAGGAACCCCTGCCATGATATTAATATCTGAACATTCAAGAAGAATGGCTGAAATGAGCAAAATGTATGCTGCTATGAATATGCCAGCAGGAATGTTTGATGAAGAAAAAACTTTAGTATTAAATAATAATAATATTATTGTTAAAAAACTTATAAGTTTAAGTGAAGATGAATCTAAAAAAGAAGATGTTAAATTCATTTGTGAACACATATTTGATTTAGCTAAAATAGCTAATAAGGAATTAAGTCCAGAAGATATGGATGAATTTATAAAGAGAAATAATGAGCTTTTAAGTAGAATTTTATTATAAGATAATATGATGTATAAAAAGGTACCTGATAAATTTTCAGGTACCTTTGCATTATTATATATTATTTTTATTTAATTGTTTGAATTAGAATTTTAAATAATTTATATCTATATAAGTTAAGGGGGAGATGATAATACTATAAATTTTATACTAAATAATTTATAAATTTATCATTAATATATGTTTAATGGGAATAACATTGTTATAATTTAAATATATATTAAAAAGGTGGTAAGCTTGTCCTTTAATACCTTAGCGTATTATGGTATAATAACACCGTATATTTTTAAATGGAGGTGTTTTTATAATGAAACACATAAAAACAATCAATAAAACAAACATAAAAAATAGTTTATGTAAGCCAGGATGCAAGGAATGTGCTAACTCATGTCAATCAGCATGTAAGACATCTTGCACAGTTGCAAACTTAGAATGTGAAAACTAATATGCAGTAATAGCAGTAACTATTTAGTTACTGCTAACTTTTTTACTTTATATATTTAGGAGGAAAAGATAGTGTCTTTAATACACAAATTTAAACAAGGTGAAAACTTTTTTGTTTTAGACGTAAACACAGGTGCAGTACATGTAGTTGATGAATTAGTATATGATTTAGTTGATGATAATAAATTAAAATCTAAAGAAGAGCTTGTTAAAGCTTTAAGCAATAAATATGAAGAAAATGTTATTTCAGAAGCGTATGATGAAATACTTGAACTTATAGATAATGGAATACTTTATTCGAAGGATCAATATGAAGAGATAGCTCATAGCTCTATGGATGATAGAGACTATATAAAGGCTGTATGTTTAAATATTATTCATGGATGTAACTTAAGATGTAAATATTGTTTTGCTGATGAAGGTGAATATCATGGACATAAAGGTGTAATGAGTCTTGATGTTGCAAAAAAGGCAATTGATTATGTTGTTAAGAGAAGTGGTCCAAGAAAAAACATAGAAATAGATTTATTTGGTGGCGAACCAACTATGATAATGGACACTATAAAAGACATAATCAAATATGCAAGAGATAATGAAAAGAAGTGGAATAAGAACATAAGATTTACAATGACAACTAATGCAACTCTTTTAAATCCAGAAATGATGGATTTTATGGATAAGGAAATGGGTAATATAATATTATCATTAGATGGAAGAAAATGTGTTAATGATAATGTTAGAATTAAAGCTGATGGAAGTGGATCATATGATGATATAATTCCTAATATAAAAGAAATGATAAAAAGAAGAACTAAGGGTAAGACTTTCTACGTTAGAGGAACATTTACTAGAAATAATACAGATTTTTACGAAGATGTTATGGCTATGATTAATGAAGGTTTTGACGAAATATCAATTGAACCAGTAGTTTTACCAGATGAACATTCACTTTCATTAAGAGAAGAAGATTTAGAAACTATTTTCAAAAATTATGACAAGCTATATGAAGAAATGGCTAAGAGAAAGAGAGAAGGAAAAGATGAATTTAACTTCTATCATTTCAATATAGATCTTCAAGGCGGACCTTGTGTATATAAGAGAATTTCAGGATGTGGTGCAGGATTTGAATATGTAGCAATAACTCCTCAAGGAGATGTTTATCCATGTCATCAATTTGTTGGAAATGAAGAATTTAAATTAGGAACTATATATGATGATACTTATGATTCAGAATTAGGAAAGAAATTTAAAGAAGCACACATATATAATAAACCTAAATGTAGAGATTGTTGGGCTAAATTCTACTGTAGTGGTGGTTGCCAAGCTAACAACTTTAATTTCAATGGAGATATGAAGATTCCATATGAAATAGGATGTAAAATGCAAAAGAAGAGAATTGAATGTGCTATAGCACTTAAAGCAGAATAAAAAATTAAGGGATTGTTATATAGTAATTATATTATTATATAACAGTCCTATTTTTTTTGATAAGTATAACTTATTAATTGAACTTTAAAAATATATATGCCTAAAATTAAAAAATATATACGCTAACATTTATTATAGATAGTGTTACTTGAAATTCTTATATCGTTCAATTCAATATAATTTTAGAAAAAAACAATATAAAATTCATAAAATATAATTTAACATTTTGTCTAAATTGTAACTTTAATTAATAAAAATATATAATATATAAATTTATGTTAAAATATGTTCGATAATTAAAAAATAATAAAATGTAGGGGGAGAAAAATGGAAAATAACAGGGTTATTAAAAAATCAATAAAAAGTTTACTTACAGGAGTTATATTAGTGTCACTTCTGGTTATTTTTTCTTTAACAACTATAATAAGCATATTTAATATAAAAAACAGTATGACGGATGTTTTACTAGATAAATCTATTGAAGTAGCTAATGAAATGAATTCTTTAGTTGAATACATAATTCAGAATGAAGATAATCCTATCGAAAAATTACAAGAAATAGTTGATAAAAAAGCAAAATTAGATAATATTACATACATTGTCGTAGTTGATAAAAATAACAAAGCATTAGCACATAGTGATGAACAAAAAATTGGAAAAGTATACGATGATGATTACACAGTAAATGCAGTTCAACAAGGAAAAACAACAGCACGTAAATTTTATGCAGATGTTCAAAAAATTTGGGCATATGACATAATGGTTCCAATAAATGTTAATGGAGAATTATATGGCTCATTAGATATAGGGATACCTATTAGCGGAATAAGCTCAGTTATAAATGATTTTGCTAAAGTACAAATAACAATTACTGTTATATCATTAATTTTACTTACTATATTACTAGTTATTCTTTTAAATAAGATTTTAAAACCATTAAAAGATCTTATGGGAATTATTGATGATATAAGCAACCTAGATTTAACAGAAAATAAATTGTTAAACAAGTATGCTTTAAAAGAAAATGAAGTTGGAAAAATTTCTAATTCTATTTTAAATATGAGAATTGTTCTTGGGAGAATGGTTGCATCAATACAAAATACATCCAATGAAATAAATGATTTTTCTAATAAATTAGTTGACACTACAGAAATATCTATTAACTCATTAGATGGAATTTCAAATGCAATATCAGAAATAGCCAGTAGTTCTCAGAAGCAATCAGAAGATATTCAAGAAGAAGTTTCTCAAATAAATGATTTAAGTAATGAAATAGATAATATATCTGATGAAACAATAGTAACTTTTGATAAAATAAATTATACAAGAACTTTAAGTGAACAAGGAATTGGAGTTATGAATAATTTATCTAGTTGTTCAGAAAAGAATAGAGAAATTTCAAATAACATAAAATCTATTGTTATGGATGTTGATAGTAATTCAAAAGAAATAAGTAGTATAGTTGATACTATTAATGAAATTGCTAATCAAACTAATCTTTTAGCTTTAAATGCATCTATTGAAGCTGCAAGAGCAGGAGAAAGCGGAAGAGGATTTACAGTGGTTGCAGAAGAAGTTAAAAAACTAGCAGAAGAAACTTCTAAATTTACTAATGAAATAAGAAGTAAAATTAATGCCATACAAGAAAAATCTAATAATGCCGTTGTTTCTGTTGAAGAAAATATTGCCGTTGTTAATGAAAATAATCAAGCTGTAGTAGAAACAGAAGATATATTTAATAAACTTTCAAGTGAATTATTTAATTTATCAGAAATAATAAATAAAATAGTAAATTATAATAAGACTATGATAGGAAATAAGGATGCAATTTTAGATATAATTCAAAATACTTCAGCAGCATCAGAACAAACAACAGCTTCTACACAAGAAATTAGCAGTATATCTAAAGAACAATTATTAAGTATGAGAATTTTAAGTGAGGAAGTTGATAGATTACAAGAATGTTCAAATATTCTTACAAAAGAAGTTAATAAATTTAAACTTTAGATGTAAAAACATAGTTTTAAAATAATATGTGTTTTACTCGAGTATTATCTAATACTCGAGTTTTTTTATTCTTTAGAAAATTATATTGTTGGATAATATAATAAGAACTTTTAGAATACTGTATTTTAAAGCTATAATGAATACTTCTAAAGAATAAATAGTGATTACATACAGTACCGTTATTCCTGTACTATGTTTAGAAAGAGGTATGGCTAAAAAAATCAATTTCCATAGTCATTTAGCAATTTTTTTATCTTTATAATGTTATAATAAATAATCATAATAATAATTAAAAAAATTCAATATATCTTTTATTATTAAAATTATATTGAATTTAATATAGCTTTTAAGGGGGAAGATTTTTGCAAGAATATATTTTTGAAAATAATTTAAAGTTAATATATAAAAAGAGTGAATCAGAATTATCATCTATATGTCTATCTTTAGAAGCAGGGGCTGGAGTTGAAAAGGACATTTTAGGAATAGCTCATGCTACTGAACATATGGTATTTAAAAATACTAAAAATAGAAATGAAGCACAAATAAACAAAGAGTTAAGTTCTATATTCGGATTTCATAATGCAATGACCAACTATCCATATGTAATATACTATGGAACATTACTTAGTGATGAACTTGAAAAGGGTATAGAAATTTTTTCTGATATAATTATAAATACAGAATTTAAAGAAGATGGATTTAAAGAAGAAATGAATGTAATAATAGAAGAACTTAATGAATGGGATGAGGAAATTGAACAGTATTGCGAGGATAAGTTATTTTTAAATTCATTTCAAAATAGAAGAATAAAATATCCTATAATAGGTCTTGAAGATCAACTTAAATCTATAAAATTAGAAGATGTTAAGAGGTTTTATGAAGAATATTATTTTCCGGGAAATACGTCTATTGCTGTAATATCTTCACTAGAATTTGAAGAAGCAAAGAACTTAGTAGAAAAATATTTCGGATTATGGGAAAAGAAGATTAAAATAATAGAAGAGGTTTGTTATGAAAATAATATTTCAGATACATTTTTAGATAAAAGAGATGGAGTAAAGACGTGTAAGGTTCAAATGATTTTTCCTGTGCATGAATTAAATCATAATGAGATCAGTTTATTAAGGATATTTGATGAGTATTTTGGACAAGGTGTAAATTCAATGCTTTTTGATACATTAAGAACTAAAAATGGACTTGTTTATGATGTTATTACTAATATTGCTCATGAAAAATACATAAAATTTTATAAAATCACGTTTAGTACATCAAAAGAAAATGTGAGTAAATCTATAGAATTAATAAAAGAATGTATCAATAAACTTGTTGAATTAAAAAACAGTATTGATATGGAAGATATAAAACAATTAGTAAAGTCTTATAAACTTAAAAAATTGTTTAAAGAAGAAAAGAGTATTGTACTAGCAAAAGAAATTTCAACTTATGATACTATGTTTGGAGATTATAAAGTATATACAAAGGAGAATTTAGATAATATAAGCAAAGAAGATGTATTTGATGTAGGAATAAAGACATTAAAAAATCCTTCAATAGAGATTATATATTAAAAAGGAGCTGATATATGCAATACTCAAAGTGGACTGAGTAATTGAACTTATGAATACTAAAAATGACTATAGTCCAATTTTAGCTTGTTCTCAATATAAAATTAAGACAAGCAGTAAATGTGACAATATTCATTAAGTATTTTCAAAGTCCAATTACAATGCCATATTGCTTATGCAAATATCAACTGATTACTTAATACAAAATATTTACAGTTAATTTAAAAACATACATAAGGAAAGGGAGCAATATGAAAGAACGTATTCCATTGTTAAATGAATTGATAAAATATCATAAAGAAAAGAATTTATTACTTTCTATGCCTGGTAATAAAGCAGGTTTAGGTTTTTTTAGAGATGATATTGGAAAGGAATTTGCAGAAAAATTAGGATTTCTTGATATTACAGAAGTAGACCATTTGGATAATCTTCATTGTCCAGAAGGAGTTATAAAGGAAGCACAAGAGCTACTTAGTAAAACTTATAATGCAAAAAAAGCATATTTTTTAGTGAATGGGAGCTCTTGTGGAAATTTAGCTTCAATATTTGATGCATTTGATGAAGGTGATGAAGTCATAGTAGAGAGAAATTGTCACAAATCTATATACAATGCATTAATCTTAAGAAAACTAAAGGTTAGATATATTGAACCAATAGTAGATACTGAAAAAGATATATTTTTACCTCCCAATAAAGAAAATATATATAAGTCGGTAGATAACTGCAATAATCCTAAGGGAATAATTTTAACTTATCCAAATTATTTTGGAATAACTTATGATATAGAAGAAATTATAAAAGATTTAAAGAAAAGAAACTTAAATATTATTATAGATGCGGCTCACGGAGCACATTTTGGACAAAGTGATAAGTTGCCTAAAGATATATATTATCTAGCTGATTATGTTGTTTTAAGTGCACATAAAACTTTGCCAGCATTAACGCAAGGGGCTTACCTCTTGGTTAATAAGGATAGTGAAAACATAGAGTTTTATTTAAAAACTTTTATGAGCACATCACCATCATATTTAATTATGGCTTCTTTAGATTATTCAAGGCATTATTTAGATGAATATGGAGTGAATGATTATAAAGAATTAATATGTAAATGCGAAATATGGAAAGATAAAATTAATTCTTTAAATAAAGCACATATACTTTCAAAAGAAGATTTGAAATACGGGTATGACATAGATGTAACAAGATATGTAATCATATTGCAGGAAGGGTATAGTGGACATAAGTTTTTAGATTATTTGAGAGAAAATAAAATACAAGCAGAAATGAGCTTCTCAAGAGGAGTAGTATTAATATTATCCCCATTTAATTTAGATGCAGACTTTAAACATATTTATAATGTTATGGAACAATTAGAATTAAATTTACTGAAAAACGACAAAAATATTAATGCAAAATATTATAGTGTTGTTCCAAATAAAAAATTAGAGCCTTATGAGGTATTTAAATTAAAAGGAACTCATTGCAAGATAAAAGTGAGTGAAGGAAAAATATCTAAAAATATGATAATACCTTATCCACCAGGAATACCTTTAGTTTGTCCAGGAGAAGTAATAAGTAGTGAGGCAATTAATATAATAGAAGATTATATTTTGAATAAAAAAAGTATTATAGGTGTAGAAAATAATATAATAGAAGTTGTTTTAGGAACATGCTGATATATATAAGCAAAGTGAACTCAGGAATGCTAAAATTCAGTATTATCTTATTTTAACTTGCTCTAAATATAAAATTAAAACAAGTAGTAAATGTGATTGTACTCATTAAAAATTCTCAAAGTCAAATTACAATGTTACTTAATATATTGTATATATAAGCACATGTTTAAAACCGAACTTAATAAAAATAATCCTATATTTAGTAGAAAATAACTAAAGGTTATTATAATTACTACTTAATAGGATTATTTTTTTATAAAGAAATTTAAGTGGTTTTAAGTATTATTCTTAGGTGTATCATTTTAGTTATTAATCACATTCATGACAATTAGAATTTAAATGAAAGATAGCTGTACTATCTTCACTACATGTTGCCCCACATATTGTACATTCTTTATTGTAACTTGAGTTATAAGTTACAATCTCACAATTATCTTTTATATCATTAAATTCATGATATGAAACTTTACCACTATCTACATTTGCCTTTGTAATTTTCCATGAGTGAGTAGATCCATTTGTATCTGCAAAAACATTAAGTGGAGGATAAGCTAAACAAACGAATGCTATTGCCGTCCATAATAAAAATTTTTTCATAAATATCATCCCCTTAAATTAATATTAACATAATATGTAAAATAATAAAAAGTTAATTTAAGTATAGCGAATTGACGAAAGTTTAAAAAAACACTCAAAAATATGAAGTATATTCAATTAAAAGCGTAAAAATATAAAATATTTTTAAAGAAATATTGAAATTATTATTAAATTGTTATATGATATTAATAATTAAAGAATGATTTTATTTATTGTATCTACAAAGGGGGAAGTGGACATGAATGAAAAACGTGATCAATGGGGGAGTAAATTGGGGTTTATTCTTTCAGCTGTTGGGTCAGCAGTAGGGTTAGGAAATATATGGAGATTTCCGTATGTGGCATATTCTAATGGTGGAGGAGCATTTTTAATTCCGTATTTCTTTGCTATTTTTACAGCTGGAATACCCTTATTAATATTAGAATATGGAATGGGGCATAAATATAAAGGATCAACACCACTTGCAATGGCAAGAGCAAAGAAAAAATGGGAATGGCTTGGTTGGTGGCCTACAATTAGTGCATTTATTATACTATGCTATTATTCAATGATTTTAAGTTGGGCTATTAATTATTTAAGATTTAGTTTTACCAGGGGTTGGGGAAATGATTCAAATTCATTTTTCCATAATGATTTTTTACAGTTAACTTCATCACCATTCGATTTTGGTGGGATGGTTTGGCCTATATTTATAGGAATTGCTATTATTTGGTTAATTAATTGGACTATTTGTTATAAAGGAATAAAAGGTGGAATAGAAAAAGTAAATAAAGTTTTATTACCAATGTTAATAATAATTATGGTTGTAATAGCTATTAGAGGAGTGACACTAGAAGGTGCATCATTAGGATTAAATACATTATTTACACCAGATTGGTCAAAAGTGTTAGATCCTAAAGTTTGGGTAGCTGCATATGGCCAAGTATTCTTTTCGTTAAGCTTAGCAATGGGAATAATGATAACATATTCAAGTTATTTGCCTAAGAAAACTGATATTAATAATAGTGCATTTATGACAGCTTTTGCAAACTGTGGCTTTGAATTTTTGTGTGCTATAGCAGTCTTCGGAATATTAGGATATATGGCTAATGTTCAAGGGGTACCTGTATCAGAAGTTGTTTCAAGTGG
Source organism: Clostridium botulinum (assembly GCF_000827935.1). Lineage (NCBI taxonomy): Bacteria > Bacillati > Bacillota > Clostridia > Eubacteriales > Clostridiaceae > Clostridium > Clostridium botulinum. The sequence continues at coordinate 2,844,328 of NZ_CP010520.1, read as the reverse complement.
AGTTGGTCTTGCTTTTGTAGTATTCCCAGAAGTATTTAGTGCTATGGGAAGTTGGGGAACTATTTTAGGCGTTTTATTCTTTGCATGTCTAATATTTGCAGGTATTACATCTACAGTTTCATTAACAGAAGCAGTATCAGCACCATTTGTAGATAAATTTGGATGGAAGCGTAACAAGGTAATAACAGTATTTTGTTTAATAGGTTTTTCAATAAGTTCAGCTTTTGCAAGTGGAGCAGGATTATATCTATTAGATATAATAGATAATTTTATAAATAATTATGGAATAGTAGTTGTTGGATTATTAGAGGTAACTTTAGTAGGATGGATATTAAAGCCTTATACAATAAGAGAGCATACTAATGAGATATCATATTTCAGAATAGGAAAATGGTGGGATGTAACAGTTAAGTATGTAACACCAGCAATATTGATATTTATGTTAATACAAAGTTTAATTACAGAAATTAAATCTCCATATGGTGGATATTCATTATCAGCATTATTTATGTATGGATGGAGTGTAATATTAATAGGAATAGTATCAGCAATTATTATTACTAAAAGGCCTTGGAAGAATAAGAATATGAGTAATTTTGATAATTAATAGAAAATATATAGGAGGAATTTTAAATGAACAGTATAGCAATAACTTTCTTTAGCTTAGGAGCAATAGTTTTATGGGGCGGCTTAATGTTAACATTAGGTATAACAATTTATAATGAGAAAAAATTAAAAATGCAATAGATACTTATTTTTTTATAAGGTTGATGTGTGATAAAAGGTTATTTATAAGTAATTTGATTTAATAATATTATAATAAATATTTATAAATAGACTAAAATAGATTTAATACTAAAAATGATCAAGGACGTATATGAAAAATATGACTTGGTCATTTTTAATACACTAAAATTATTATATATTAGATTTAAATTTTTTGTTTTTATAAATGTTTTATTATAATATAAGTATATAATTTCTATTATTATCCATATATTAAAAGATAAACATTTAAACTTATATAAAGAAAAGAGTTTAAATTGAGTGTGCATTAATAAATAGAAATAATTAATATATAAAAGTATTAGAGGTGCTAAAAGTATGATGCAATCTATATTATATGAACATGAAAATTATTGTGGCAAATTAGGAGCAATTTATTCTGAAGAAAAAACAAAGTTTATATTATGGGCTCCAATTTCAAAAAGTGTAAGAGTAATATTATATTACAAAGAAAAAAATGAAGTTTTTGATATGAAAAAGGGAGAAAAAGGTATATGGAGTTTAGAACTCTTGGGAGATTTTAATGGAGTTTACTATAATTATTTGGTTAATAATGATCAAAATGAAATAGAAGTTGTAGATCCATATGCTAAAGCAGTAAATGTAAATGGAAATAGGGGAATGATAATTGACTTAGAGTCTACTAATCCTAAAGATTGGGATGAAGATATCAAGCCTAAATTTACAAATGCAACAGATGCTGTTATATATGAAATACATGTAAGAGATTTTTCAATAAGTGAAACATCAGGTGTTAATGATAAGTTTAAAGGAAAGTATAATGGGGTTTATGAGAAGGAAACTAAGATTCCAGGAACCAATTACCCTACATGTTTAGAGTATATAAAAGAGTTAGGAATAACACATGTTCATTTAATGCCAACATTTGATTATGCAACAGTAGATGAATCTAATGTTAATTCTGAAAATTATAATTGGGGATATGATCCTAAAAATTTCAATGTACCAGAAGGATCATATTCTTTAGATCCTTTTAATGGGGAAAAACGAATAATAGAATTTAAGAATATGATTAAAACTTTACATGCAAATGGTATAAGAGTGATTATGGATGTTGTATATAACCACACACATTCAACATATAGTTCTAATTTAAATTGCATAGTCCCCAGTTACTACTATAGACAAAATAATGATGGGTGGTTTTCTAATGGGTCTGGGTGCGGAAATGAATTAGCAACAGAAAGAAAGATGGTTAAAAAATTTATAATTGATTCATTATTATATTGGGCAAATGAGTATCATATAGATGGTTTTAGATTTGATTTAATGGGATTATATGATATAGAAATTATGAAAGATATAAGAAAAAGCTTGGATAAAATAGATAAATCCATACTTATGTATGGTGAAGGTTGGACAGGTGGTGCATCTCCTTTACCAGAATGGGATAAATGTATTAAGTTTAATATTAGTAAATTTGGAGACATGAATATAGCAGCATTTAGTGATGATATTAGAGATGGAATAAAAGGAAATGTATTTGATTCTCATTCAAAAGGGTTTATAAGTGGTGCAGGAATTTTAGAAGAGACTATTAAATTTGGAGTAGTAGCGTCTACAAAGCATAATCAAATAAATTATGAAAGTTTAAAATATAGCAAATTTCCATGGGCAAATGAACCGTATCAAACAGTAACATATGCGTCTGCGCATGATAATTATACATTATGGGATAAGATATGTCTGTCTAATAATAATTTTTCAAAAGAAGATTTAAAAGCCATGAATAAATTGTCTGCGGCTATAATTTTAACTTCTCAAGGTATTGCATTTTTTCAAGCAGGAGAAGAATTTTTAAGAACTAAGAAAAATAAGGATGGAAGCTTAAATGGCAATAGTTATAATTCACCTGATAGTGTAAATGAATTACAATGGAATAGAACTGTAGAATACAAAGATGTTGTAGATTATTATAAAGGATTAATTAGGCTTAGAAAATTTTGCAAAGGGTTTAGAATGGAAAGTAGCAATGAGATAAGAGAAAATTTAAGATTCTTAGAAAGGGAAAGGAATTTTTATAATGATAAAGTAGTTGGATTTAATATAGACTTAAATTATTTACAGATTAATTGGAAACAAATTTGTGTAATATATAATGCAAACTTGAATTCAGTTGAAGTTAAACTAGATAAAAATGGATGGAATATTATTGTTAATGAAAATGAAGCTGGAATAAATAAATTATCATATGTAGATAATAATATAGTAAGAGTTCCTAAATTAAGTTGTTATGTATTAGTAAAAGAATAATAAGTATATTTTACTGGAGCACTAATATATATATATATATATATATATATATATGCAAATTGTAGCAGAATTTTAGAAATTAAATTACTAAAATACATCATATATAAACACATATTCAGAAGAATTTTAAAGATTATAATCATTAGCATGAAAAGGTGTTAACAAATCAATAAAAATAACACTATATACTATTGAATTTAAATCAATATATGTTTATAATATATTAAAATGATATGTTAAAGATTGAGATAAGGAAGAGTATATTTAGTAAGCTTTTCAGAGAACTAGATATTTGGTGGGAATCTAGTAAGTAAACTTTATAGAAGCAGCCTTTGAATTTCACATTGAAAAATAAGAATTGATATTCTTAATTAGATGATGACGTGTTCCTTACGTTATAGAGGTTGAAGTGTTGATTAACATTTCTATAGAGTGAGCATTTTTGCTTATTAGGGTGGTACCGCGTAGTTAATCCTTCGTCCCTTGTTGGGGATGAGGGATTTTTTTATTCTTTAAAAAATTACAAAAGTCGTAAATTTGTGAATAATTTCTAGAGTACTGTATTTTTAAGGTATGATGAGTACCTCTAAAGAATAAAAAATAATTATATGCCATATCATTACTACTTTACTATGTTTGGAAAGGGTGCATGGCTAAAAAAATTGCCGGCTCTAAAGTCGCTTAAGTGATTTTGTTCCATTTATAAATAGTTAGTATATTATCGAATAGTCATTAATTTTAAGGAGGCATTTTATTATGGAAGAAGTATTAGAAATATTAGAAAAAAATAGTCGTTATACTGATGAACAAATAGCAACTATGGCTGGAAAAAGTGTTGATGAGGTTAAAGTTGCGATTAAAGATTATGAAGATAAAAGTATTATAGCGGGATATACTACTTTAATTAATTGGGAAAATACAGGTAAAGAAACTGTTACAGCACTAATTGAAGTTAAAATAACTCCTCAAAGAGGAGAGGGCTTTGATAATGTTGCAGAAAGAATATATAAATTTTCAGAAGTTACGGCTTGCTATTTAATGTCTGGTGGATTTGATTTAACAGTTATAGTAGAAGGAAAAACTATGAAAGAAGTAGCTCTTTTTGTATCAGAAAAACTTGCTGTTCAAGAATATGTATTAAGTACTAGTACACATTTTGTTTTAAGAAAATATAAGGATCATGGAACAATATTTAAAGAAAAGAAAATTGATGATAGGGAGGCAATATTTATATGATACTAGAGAATATGATTAAGAAGAACGTAAGAGAAATGCCACCATCAGGAATAAGAAAATATTTTGATATGATTAATGAAATGGAAGGGGTTATATCATTAGGTGTTGGTGAACCAGATTTCGTTACTCCTTGGAATGTTAGGGAAGCAGGAATTTATTCATTAGAAAAAGGACACACTCATTATTCATCAAATGCAGGATTTATAGAACTTAGACATGAAATATCTAAATATTTATATAGAAGATTTAATCTTAGTTATAATCCGACTGATGAAATAATAGTTACAGTAGGTGGAAGTGAAGGAATAGATATAGCACTTAGAGCATTAGTTGGACCAGGAGATGAAGTTATAATACCGGAACCAAGTTTTGTTGCATACAAGGGGTGTACAACTTTTACAGGAGCAACACCTAAAGTTATAAATCTTAGAGCGGAAGATGAATTTAAACTTACTCCAGAACTTTTAGAAGAAGCAATAACTCCAAAAACTAAAGTTGTAATAATACCGTTTCCTAATAATCCTACTGGTGCAATTATGACTAGAGAAGAATTGACTAAAATAGTAGAGGTTTTAAAAGATAAAGATATAATTGTTATATCTGATGAGATATATGCAGAGCTTTGTTATGATGAAGAACACGTTTCTATAGCATCTTTCCCAGAAATGAGAGATAAAACATTAGTTATAAATGGTTTTTCAAAAGCATATGCTATGACAGGTTGGAGGCTAGGATATTTATGTGGACATCCAACTTTAATAGACGCTATGAAAAAAATACATCAGTATGCTATAATGTGTTCGCCAACAACAGCTCAATATGCAGCAATAGAGGCAATGAAAAATGGTGATAAAAATGTACAGACAATGGTTAGAGAGTACAATAGAAGAAGAAGAGTATTAGTTGATGGATTTAGAAAAATGGGATTAGATTGTTTTGAACCATTAGGAGCATTTTATGTATTTCCATCTATAAAATCAACAGGTATGACATCTGACGAATTTTGTGAACAACTTCTTATAAATGAAAAAGTACTTACTGTTCCTGGAAATGCATTTGGTGATTGTGGCGAAGGTTTTATTAGAGCTTGTTATGCATCTTCTATGGATAATATAATGGAAGCACTTAAAAGAATAGAAAGATTTATTGATAAAATAAACAAGTAGTAAACAAGTGCTAGACAAGTGATAGACAAGTATTGAGAAAAACTGAGGTTATTTTAATTATTTAAATAACTTCAGTTTTTTTTTGAAATTATCAACGAAACGAATGCTGAATAAAATTGTTGACTTAATATTTGTCAGCTGTTATTATGTTGTTAAATTGGGAATGAAACAATTACAATTTCAGATGAACAATGAGATTTAATTAAGCAAAATTTATAAGGAATAAAAATATATACTTTATTTAAAAAAGTTATAATATTAGTATTAATTTAATAGTATAAACAAATTGAATATTTCACTGTGATAAATAGTGTAACAAATGTCGTACAATTTCCTTAACTATGTTTGAAAAGGGTGCAGTGCTTAAAAAATCGCATAGGGGATGTTGATTTTAAAATGTAAAATAAAAAAAAGGATATAAATCAAAAAACATTTTTTTATATGAATTATTATAAAACTTTATGGAAATTATATGAAAAAATGTGAAATTGATATAATTAATTAAAACAATTATGAATAAATTAAAAATTAACCGTATTTTATAATGTTTTAATAATGAAAAGGTTATCCTAATATTGACATTGTTAATGGAATATAATATTATAACTATGTAACCGGTAACATATTAAAAATTAAAAAAATTCTGTTAATTTTATAATATTAAAAGTTAATCGTTTACAAATGTGCTAAAATAGGATTAGATAGTTATGTAAGAACATTAAGGGAGGATTCATATGGGGGCCACGATAAATGATATTGCTAAAATAGCAGATGTATCATCTACAACAGTTTCAAGGGTATTAAACAATTCGGGTTATGTAAAAGAAGAGACTAGACAAAAAGTTTTAAATGTTATAAAAGAAATGAATTATACTCCAAGTGCTATTGCTAGAAGCCTTTCTAAAAGTGAAACGAATACAATTGGAATTATTGTTCCAGACATAACTAACAATTATTTTGGAGAAATAATAAAAGGAATAAGTGAAATTGCAGAAGAAAAAAATTTAAATATAGTATTATTTAATACAGATAATTCTTTAGAAAAAGAATTAAAGGCATTAAAATCTGCAAAGGCTCAAAGAATAAAAGGAATAATAATGACACCCGCTTTTGGAGATGGTAATTTTAAAAACAAGTATACTACATTAATAGAACAATTAAATATACCAGTTGTTTTAGTATCTGCAGATATAAAATACAGTAATTTAAGTGGGGTTTTTGTAGATAATTTAAAATGTGGACTAGATGCTACTAGATTATTAATAAGCGAAGGACATAAAAAAATAGGAATAATAACAGGTAATATAAATTCTGATGCAACTATGGACATGCTTTCAGGATATAAAAAAGCACTTATCGAAAGTGACATTAATATTATAGACGAGTATATTTTTAATGCAGATTTTAAAGCAGAAATAGCTTATAAATTAACTAATAATATATTTAAAATGAAAGATAAACCAACAGCATTGGTTATTTGTAGCAATATGATGACTATGGGAGCAATAAGAGCGCTTATAGATTCGAAAAAGAAAACACCAGAGGATATATCTATTGTAGGAATAAATAGAGTCGATTTTTTAGATATAGTAGGATTACAAGTTACATATGTAGAGGATTCACCAATAAAACTTGGAAAGAGTTCCATGGATATGCTTTGGGAAATAATAAATAATAAAAATGATAAATCTATAAGGAGAACTATAATGGCTCCAAGAATAATATGTAATGGTTCAGAGAAAAAAATGTATTGAAATGAATAGTATATATGTTAATTGCTAAAATTATTTATATTGTATAAATTAGAATTGATATTATATAAAGTTAAATCTACATAAATATATTAAATTAATTTGAATTTAAGTTATAAATTTATTATGTTTTATAACTTGAAATATATTATTAAAAATAGTAGGAGGAAAAGCAATGAAAAAGAAATTATTATCATTATTAGCTATTTCTGCAATAACAGTATCAATGTTTGCTGGTTGTGGAGGATCTAGTACAGGAACTAGTGATTCAAAGGGTGGAGAACAAATTAAAGTAGGTATGGTTACAGACTCAGGAACAATAGATGATAAGTCATTTAACCAAGGTACTTGGGAAGGAATTCAAAAGGCTGAAAAAGACCTTGGAATTGCACAACCTAAATACTTAAAACCTAATGGAGAAACTGAAGCAGATTATATGAAGGAAATAGGAAACCTTTATGATGCTGGATTTAGATTAATAGCTACTCCAGGATTTAAATTTGAAACTGCAATATTTAAATCACAAGAAAAATATAAAGATGCAAAATTTGTTTTAATTGATGGTACTCCAAATAGTGGTGGAAAAGATCCAGAATATAAAGTAGATGAAAACAGTGTTTCTATTTTATTTGCTGAACATCAAGCAGGATTTTTAGCAGGTGTTGCTACATCTGTTGAATTAAAAGAAGGAGACCTAGGATTTATAGGTGGTATGGAAATACCAGCAGTACAAAAATTCAACTGGGGATTCCAACAAGGTGTTGCTTATGCTAATGAAAAATTAGGAACTAAAATGTCATTAAAAGCAGACAATATATTATATCAAGGTACATTTAATGATACAGCAGCAGGACAACAATTAGCAGCTCAAATGTATGACAGAGGTGTTAAAGCTATATTCTGTGCAGCTGGTGGAGTTGGTAACGGAGTTATAACAGAAGCTAAGACTAGAATTGGATCAGGAAGTCAAGTATGGGTAGTTGGTGTTGACAGAGACCAATTTGATGATGGTGTATATGCAGATGGTAAATCAGTAATTCTTACTTCAGCAGTTAAAAAAGTAGAAGCTGCAAGTTTTGATATGGTAAAAGCAGTTAAAGAAGGAACTTTCCCAGGAGGTCAAACTTTAACATTTGATGTTACAAAAGATGCAGTAGGTATTCCAGCAAAGAATCCTAACTTATCAGAAGCAACAATGAAAACAGTTGCTGAAGTAAATGAAAAAGTTAAAGATGGAACAATAACAGTTGCAGGTGAACAAGGAAACTTAGTAAAATAATATCTGTTTTATTTAGATAGACATTATTTTAAGTAATAACAAATGAAGAAAACTTTTATTTTAAAAAATAAGTTTTCTTCATTGTTAAATACTATGTAAAAATAAATCTAATGTTCTAAAATAAGAATAAATTTTGATTTCTATATATTGATAATTGACAATGTACAATAGATATACATTAAGTATTGTATATTATCAATTGGCAATTAGAAATTGCTAATCTAAAAAAGGAGGACTCTACTATGGAATATGTAGTTGAAATGCTAAATATCCGTAAGGAATTCCCAGGTATAGTTGCAAATGATAATATTACCGTAAGACTAAAAAAAGGTGAAATTCATGCATTACTTGGTGAAAACGGTGCGGGTAAATCTACATTAATGTCAGTTCTTTTTGGTATGTATCAACCAGAAAGAGGAGTTATAAAGGTAAGAGGAAAAGAAGTTAAAATATCTAATCCAAATGTTGCAAATGATTTAGGAATAGGAATGGTGCATCAACATTTTAAATTAGTACACAATTTTACAGTAACTGAAAATATAATTTTAGGATGCGAACCTAAAAAAGGCTTAACAGTTGATATAAAAAGTGCTGCTAAAAAAATTAAAGAACTATCTGAAAAGTACTCATTAAATGTTGATCCATATGCCAAAATAGAGGATATAACAGTAGGTATGCAACAAAGAGTTGAAATCTTAAAAATGCTTTACAGAAATGCTGAAGTACTAATTTTAGATGAACCAACAGCTGTACTTACACCACAAGAAATAGATGAACTTATGAAAATTATGAAGAATCTTATAAAAGAAGGTAAGTCTATAATTATCATAACTCATAAGCTTAAAGAAATTAAAGCTGTTGCAGATAACTGTACTGTTATTAGACGTGGAAAATATATAGGAACAGTTAATGTGCAAGAAACATCTCAAGCAAAGATGGCAGAAATGATGGTTGGAAGACCAGTAAGCTTTAATGTAGAGAAAGAAGACAAAGAACCAGGAGAGGTAATTTTAAAAGTTGATAACCTTTCTGTAATGAATAACAAAAAAGTACTTGGTCTTAAGAATTTTTCAATTGAAGTTAAAGCAGGAGAAATTCTTGGTGTTGCTGGAGTAGAAGGTAATGGACAATCAGAATTAATCGAAGCTATTACTGGAATGAGAAGTGTACAATCTGGAAAAGTATATTTTGAAGGTAAGGATATTACCGATATGTCAATACGTAAGCGTATAGATAGCGGAATAGCACATATTCCAGAAGATAGACAAAAAAGAGGACTAGTTTTAGATTATACTATTGAAGATAATATTGTTCTTGAAATATATGGAAGAGAACCGTTTTCTAAACATGGATTATTAAATAGAGAAGCTATACACAATTATGCTGAAAAAATTATTGAGGAATTTGATGTTAGATCAGGAGAAGGTGGAGCATCTTTTGCTAGAACAATGTCAGGTGGTAATCAACAAAAAGCTATAATTGGTCGTGAAATTGAATTAGATCCAGATTTACTAATAGCAGTTCAACCAACTAGAGGTTTGGATGTAGGTTCTATAGAATACATTCATAAAAGACTTGTAGAACAAAGAGATGCAGGAAAAGCAGTTCTACTTATATCTTTAGAATTAAGTGAAGTCTTAAATTTATCAGATAGAATTGCAATCATTAATAGCGGTGAACTAATCGGTACTGTTAATGCTTCAGAAACAAATGAAAATGAAGTCGGCTTAATGATGGCTGGTATTCAAAGGGGGAACGAAGCGTGAGTAAAAAAGAAAGTTTAAATTCCATACTTGCAGTTGTTTTAGGGTTAATTGCAGGTGCAATATTAATGGCTCTTATTGGAGATAATCCTGTAGATGGATATTCATATCTATTTAGAGGCGGTTTAATGAACATAGAAAGAATTGGTAATACTTTAGCGACAGCTACACCATTAGTACTTACAGGGCTTTCAGTTGCATTTGCATTTAAGACAGGTCTTTTTAATATTGGAACTCCTGGACAAATGTTATTTGGTGGTTTTGCTGCTACAGCAGTAGGATTAACTTGCTACAACAGTATGCCAAGACCAATATTATTATTAGTGATGATAATTGTGGGAGCGGTTGCAGGTGCACTTTGGGCATTTATACCAGGATTATTAAAAGCTAAATTTAATGTAAATGAAGTTGTATCTACTATTATGATGAACTGGGCTTGTTATTGGATAGTTTATTATACAATTCCAGCTTATTTTAAAGGAGAAACTTTAGAAACTGAATCAAGACTACTTCCAGAAGTAGCATCTTTAAAAACACCAATGCTTACTAAATTATTTGAAGGATCTTATATAAACTTAGGAATTCTTATTGCAATTTTAGCCGTTATTATAGTTGGATTTATATTAAATAAAACAGTTTTAGGTTATGAATTAAAAGCTGTAGGATTTAATAGAGATGCGGCTGAATATGCGGGTATGTCTGTAAATAAAAATGTAATTTACGCTATGATGATTGCAGGTGCACTTTCAGGACTTGCAGGTGTAGCTCAATATGTAGGAAATGCGTCTAATATACAAATTGGTGTAATGCCAACTCAAGGTTTTGATGGTATCGCAGTATCATTACTAGGTGCTAACAATCCTATAGGTGTATTTATATCAGCAATATTCTTTGGGCTATTATATTCAGGTAAAGGATTTATGAATGCTAATACAAGTATTCCACCTGAAATTGCAGATACTATAATAGCAACTATTATATATTTCGCAGCTACAAGTGCAGTTGTACCTATGGTATATAATAAATTTAAACGTAAAAAAGAATTAAAGAACGAACAAAAGGTAGGTAATACGGGAACCGGGCTATTGCCTAATGATGAAAATAATAAATCCTCAGATGATACTGAGGAAATAAAGAACAAGGAGGAGAAGTAATATGTGGGAAATAATACAACAAGTTTTTCCTTATGCTATTGCGTACACAATTCCTCTATTAATCACTTCACTAGGTGCACTATATTGTGAAAGAAGTGGAGTTGTAAATATTGGACTTGATGGATTTATGATTATAGGTTCATTTTCAGGAGCATTAACAATATTTAAATTACAAGAATCAATGCCAAATAGTACTCTTCCTCTTTGGATCGGTTTACTTGTAGCAGTAGTAGTTGGGATGTTATTTTCACTATTACATGCATTTGCTAGTATAAATTTAAATGCAGACCAAGTAATTAGTGGTACTGCAATTAATATGATAGCAGGAGCATTAACTATATTCCTAGCAAGAACTATTGCAGGTAGTGGACGTATAAGAATTCAAACTGGATTTTATCCAATGGATGTTCCAGTTCTTTCATCAATACCAATAATCGGAGATTTGTTTTTTAAGAAAACATATATTACTACATGGCTAGTTTTATTAATACTTGTAGTGAGTATATTCTTAATATACAAAACTAGCTTTGGTTTAAGATTAAGAGCATGTGGAGAACATCCTCAAGCAGCAGATGCAGCGGGAATTAACGTTTATCGTATGCGTTATATTGGAGTATTAGTTTCAGGAGCGTTATCTTCTCTTGGAGGAGCAATAATACTTGTAACATACTCAGGTGAATTTAATGGAAGTGTTGCAGGACTTGGATTCTTAGCATTGGCAGCATTGATATTTGGTCAATGGAAGCCATTAGGTATCCTTGGGGCTACATTATTCTTTGGATTTGCAACTACAGTTGCTAATGTATCACAAGTAATTCCAGCATTAGCATCTATACCATCAGTAATACTAAAAGTATTCCCATATGTGGTTACTTTAATTGCATTAGTATTATTTTCTAAATCTTCACAAGCTCCAAGAGCATCTGGAGAACCATTTGATTCTGGTAAGAGATAATCAAAAAATAAAAATTAATTTTTAAAGGATAAGCTAATATATTATTATTTAATAATAATACTATTAGCTTATCTAATCAAAAAATATATTATTATTTAATAGGAAAGCGGTAACATATTTGTTTTAATATATGTTATTATAAAAAAACATAAGAAAGTTAAAAGTTTGGAATACTATAGTTATATAAATTTAGAATAAAAGGGGACATGAAAAATGGATAATAAAGAACTTATAAAAATAGCATTAAAATATAGAGAAAAGGCATATTCACCATATTCTAATTTTAAAGTTGGTGCAGCTGTATTATTTGATAGTGGAAAAGTATATGGCGGATGTAATATTGAAAATGCTTCTTTTGGTGCAACTAACTGTGCTGAAAGAACAGCAATTTTTACTGGTGTAGCAGAAGGCGAAACTAAGATTAATGCAATTGCAATAGTAGGCAGTTTAGAAGAAAATACTTATCCTTGTGGAATATGTCGTCAAGTCATAAGTGAATTTGGCGGTCCAGAAGTAAAAGTAATACTTGCAAAAAGTGAAGATGACTATATTGAAACAGATATGGCAGAAATTTTACCAGGTACATTTACAAAAGCAGATTTAGATAAAAATAATAAATAATAATTTTAAAATGTATTTTAGTATATAAAAATTAGATTGTATGGAGGTAACAAAATGAGTATTCATATTAATGCACCAGAAGGTGCAATAGCAGAAAGCATATTATTACCAGGAGATCCTTTAAGAGCTAAGTTTATAGCTGAAAATTTTTTAGAAGATGTGGTTTGCTATAATGAAGTTAGAGGAATGTACGGATTTACAGGGACTTATAAAGGAAAAAGAGTTTCAGTTCAAGGAACAGGTATGGGAATACCATCAATATCAATTTATGCTAATGAATTAATTCAAAGTTATGGTGTAAAAAATCTTATAAGAGTTGGAACATGTGGTGGATATCATGAAAAGGTTAAGGTTAGAGATCTTGTAATTGCAATGTCAGCATGTACTGATTCAAATCTTAATTTAGTAAGATTCCAAGGAAGAACATATGCACCAACTGCAAGTTTTGAATTATTAAAACCGGCTTATGATTTAGCCGTGCAAAAAGGTTTTGAACCTAAGGTTGGGCCTATATATAGCTCTGATATATTTTATGGTGATGATAATGAAGATTGGAAAAAATGGGCTGATTTTGGTTGCCTAGGCGTTGAAATGGAAGCAGCAGCATTATATACTATTGCAGCTAAATATAATGTTAATGCATTAGCATTGCTTACCGTAAGTGATCATTTTATAACAGGTGAAGTAACTAGTGCAGAAGAAAGACAAACAACATTTACTAATATGATTGAAGTTGCATTAGATACTATAGTTGGATTGAAATAATAATTTAATTATAAATAGAATGTGTTTTAAATACATTTTTAAATTAACCTATAAAAAGAAGCTTTGAAATCCCAAAGCTTCTTTTTACTTTATAGATAAATATAGAATTTTATAAACCTCAAAGTTTATGTCAATATTCCTCGTAAATACAAACGCCTATGGAACCAGGTCCAGTATGTACTCCTGTGCAAGCACCAATGGTTTCTAAAGATATTTCTGTTATATTTTCATGAGTTTGTACACTATTTAAAAATTCATCAGCTTCTTCATCAGCATCTCCATTTAAAATCCAAACTCTACATTTGCCTTTTTCAAGATATGACATAAGTATTTGTTTTAGTTTACCTAAAGATTGCTTTCTACCTCTAGCTTTGGCAAATGGATATAAAAATCCATCTTCATCAGAAGAAATTATTGGTTTTAAATTTAAAGTTTCAGCAATAGCACCAGATACTCGTCCTATTCTTCCGCCTGCTCTTAAATATTTCAAAGAAGGAAATGTTACAAAAGCATGAGTTTTCTTCCTAATATCTTCAAGCTTAGAAATAATATCTTCAAAGTTAAAATTATCATTAATTAATTTTCCAACCTGTGTTGAAATAGCTCCAACTGGATAACCTATTGTTTTTGAATCAAATATGTAAGATTTAATTTCAGGATAATGTTCACTTAGTAATCTTATGCTATTAAAACATCCCGAAGTATTAGCTGAAACTGTAATAATAATTACATGAGTGTAATTTTCAGCTATTAAATTTTCAAATATATTACTACTATACTCTATATCTGGTAGAGAAGTAGTAGGAATTTCTGTTTTTAGTAAATTAAATAATTCTTTTGAGGATATTGTTATTCTATCTAAGTATTCGTTATCATTGAAAATTATTCTAAATGGAAGTAACTTAATATTGAACTTGTTTAAAGTACTTTCACTTAAGTCACAACTACTATCTGTTATTAAGGCAATTTTTTGCAAAAATTTTTCCTCCTTAGTATATAAATATACAAAATTTTTCCTTAATTTATATGAATTAAAGTTTTATGTAATTAAACTATATCATAGCTTTCAGCGTACTACAATCATTTTTAATGTTAATATTTTGTAAAATATATTCCAATGAAAAATATTGATTATATTGATATTAATTACAATTTAAGTGTATATAAATTATAATTAATATATTTCATTAAAGGAAAACTAAATCATATTTCTTTACATTATTTAGACGTAATAACTTATTAGAATATATATGTTAAATCTTAATTTAATATTATATGTATAGTCTATATTTTTTTTAACAATACTAAAATAGAGGAACATTATATATTAGGAGGGTTAAAATTATGGCAAAAGCAGGAATGAGAAGACCTGATCCAAATGATGCTCATGGAACGGAGAGTAATCATAAAGCACATTATAAGAAAAATGATGTTGAGCCAGTACCAGAAATACAAGGGAAAGCAAAAACAGGTAATAAAAAAGCTAAACCTATAGAATACTAAAAAATAACTGTCCAAAATAGAAGAATTTTATTTTGGACAGTTATTTTTGATATGTTTCAATATGATGTTATAATACATAAGAAAATTTAAGTGAATTTGAAAAAAATATAGTTATAATAAGACTATTTAATCTATTGCATATATTAACATATATTTAAAATACAGCTTTTATGTTAAGGAATAATTATTAAAAGTAAGTTAAAAACATTAAAAATTTTCTACAATTATAGTATAATTATATAATTGTGAAGCAATTAAATAAAAAGCAAGGAGATTTAGTAATGTATATAATAAACTTTATAAGAGGATTTTGTATGGCACTTGCAGATAGTGTACCAGGAGTGTCAGGTGGAACTATAGCATTTATTTTAGGATTTTATGATAAATTTATTAATTCATTAAGTAATGTTATTTCAGGACGAAAAGAGGAAAAAATAGAAGCATTTAAATTTCTATTTAAATTAGGAATAGGATGGATTGTTGGATTTGTATCTTCTGTATTGTTTTTAACATCAATTTTTGATAAAGAAATTTATAAAATAAGTTCACTATTCATTGGTTTTATAATCTTTGCTATACCTATAATTATAAAGGAAGAAAAAAGTTCTATTATCAATAAATATAAAAACATTTTCTTTTCTATAATAGGTATATGTATAGTTGTATTAATAACTTATTTTAATCCTGTTGCAGGTTCAGACAGTGCAGCAGGTATGTCATTAGATAGATTAACATTAGGGCTTGGAGCATACATTTTTGTAGTAGCTATGATAGCTATTTCAGCAATGGTTCTTCCAGGAATATCTGGGTCAACATTGCTTTTAATTTTTGGATTATATGCACCTATAATGAATGCTGTAAAAGAAGTATTAAAATTGAATTTTGATTACTTACTTGTATGTTTTGTATTTGGTTTTGGAGTACTTTTTGGAATACTTATAACTATAAAGGGTGTAAAATACTTATTAAGTAATTATAGATCACAAACAATATATTTAATTTTAGGTCTTATGATTGGATCAATATACGCAGTGTTTATGGGTCCTACATCATTAGAAGTACCTAAACCTCCTATGGATTTACATACTTTTAATATAATATTCTTTATAATTGGTGGCGGAATAATCTTATTACTTCAAAAATTAAAATACTATCTTGAAAATAAAAACTAATAGTTAGATAAAAAAAATCATCTTGAATTTTCAAGATGATTTTTTAGCTTTTAAAGTGAAAAAGGAAAATTTTTAATAATTATAAGATATTATTTTTAGAAAATGAATTTTAATATTTTAAATATAATAGAGATCTTTATCTTATGCTACTTTAGTGTGATAAAGTATTGACAAAATTTATTAGGTTTGATAAACTTAGCACATAATTTCTTAATTGACAGAGTAGATATTTGCGCGTTAAGTGTTAAGAGGACGGGAAGTTGCCTTTTAAACGAAAAACTTTTGTTTGCGGTGTAAATATTGCATTCCGCTGTTAATATTAAAGAGGAACCCTCTTTTTTATTCAGCAAATATAATTAAAGGGGGGATTCTGTATGAGAAATTTTTATACTTTAATTTCAAATTCATCAAAAGAACTAAAAAATGTAAGAAATCTAGTTACAGCTTCGTTATTAATAACAATAAAGCTTATTTTAGATTTGTTTACAATCCAAATCACACCATTTCTACATCTCAGTTTTGAATTTTTAGCATCTGTAACTATAAGTATGCTATTTGGACCTGTTGTAGGTGCAATGTGTGGGGGACTATCTGATGTTCTTAATTATTTAATAAATCCTAAAGGAGCTTTTTTTGTAGGATTTACTTTATCAGCAATGATGTCTGGACTAATATATGGAAGTATTTTGTACAAGAAAAAGATTACTTTAACAAGATGTGCATTTGCTAATATTATTTCAGTGATTTTTGTAGATATAGTTATGAATACTTTTTGGCTATCTATATTAGGTGGTAAAGCATTTTATGTACTCTTACCAATAAGAGCCATTAAGAATTTAATAATGATTCCTATAAATGTAATGATGATATATTTTGTATTGAATTTAGTAAATAAAATTAAAAAAGAAAATTTTACTTAAAAATAAATATTTTTATAAAAATGTGCTCTGAAATATACAGAGTACATTTTTTATTACGAAAAATTAAAGAGAATATAAAATATTTTAAATGAAAAAATATAAATAAATGAATTACATAATAAAAAAGTAATTATTAATAAATAAATTCTAGTAAAAAATAATAGTTTACCAGAAAAAATTAGTATGATAAAATACTATTGTAATTATTAAAGGAGGAATTCCAATGCTATTAGTACAATATCCTAAATGCTCAACATGTAAAAAAGCATTAAAGTTTTTAAAAGAAAATGACTTGGAAATAGAAGTTAGAGACATAGTTAATGAGACACCAACAAAAGAAGAATTATTAGAATGGATAGATAAGAGTAATTTGGAATTTAAAAAATTCTTTAATACATCAGGTAAGTTTTATAAAGAATTAAATTTAAAAGATAAGGTTAATTCTATGACAAAAGAAGAAGCGGTAGAATTATTATCTAGTAATGGAATGCTGATAAAAAGACCAATTTTAATAAATGAAGATTTAGTGATAATCGGATTTAAAGAATATGATTATAGTAAATTAAAATAATTATTTGTAGTATTATTAGGGAGGCATTAAACATGAAAAAAGATTTATTAGACAAGGGAGCAGTTTTGCAAAGAGATAAGGAAACATATGCTATAGCACCTCATTTAACAGCAGGGCTTATAACACCAGAGCAATTAAGAACATTAGCTGATGTTGCAGAAAAATATGAGGTTAAAGCTGTAAAAGTAACAGGAGCTCAACGTATTGCACTTGTTGGAATAAAAGAAGAAGAAATAGATAATGCATGGAAAGACTTGGGTATGAAACCAGGAGCAGCTGTTGGATTATGTGTAAGAAGTGTTAAAGTATGTCCAGGAACAACTTTTTGTAAAAAAGGACTACAAGATTCAGTAGCAATTGGAAGTAAGCTGGATGGATTATACCATGGTAAAAATTTACCTAATAAGCTTAAAATAGGAGTTAGTGGATGTCCACAAAGTTGTGCAGATAACCACATAAAAGATATTGGTATATATGGAATGCCTAAGGGGTGGGTAGTTCAAATTGGTGGAAAAGGTGGACTAAAACCAAGACTTGCAGATAAGATTGCAATGAATGTGTCAGAAGAAAAATTATTTCCATTAGTTGAAAAAATAATTCAAATTTATTCAGAAAATGCTACTGCTAGAGAAAGATTAGGAGACTATATAGATAGAGTTGGATTAGAAGAAGTTAAAAAACAAATAGATATTGAAAGTTACTTATAATTTAAAATAAATATAAAGTAAAAAAATTAAGCAGAGAATTAGCAAAAGTAGCTATTTCTCTGCTTTAATGACTATCTTAAAAAATCTTTAAATGTCGCACGATTATTAGAGTCATTCTTTGATGATCTTATAATATTTTTGTATTCTTTTAATTTAGCTTTCTCTTCCTCTGTAAGTTCCTTCTTACAATGTTTCTTTTCTATTAGTGTCTTAAAATCTTTGTATTTTTCATCACCTAATTTTTTCTTTAAAACAGTTTCCTTTATATCAGCTAACTGCTTTTTTTGTTCCTCAGAAAGTTCTTCACCTTTATCTTTAAGTTTTTTAATTTCTTCTAATTGCTTCTTTTCCTTTTTTGAAAGATAGTTTAGATTATCTTTATCAAAAATCCAACTACCATTGTGCTTATCATTTGAAGAATCATCGTTATTAAAATAGCTTATGCTTGAAGTTAAAGTTGTAGCACTAACTTTTTGAGGAATAACTGTTGTCATACTAATGATAGAAAGAGAACAAGCTATAGATTTTATTAATGCTTTTTTCATATAATAAATCTCCTTTTTAATGTGATTTTTAATATTTCATTAAATGTCATATATAGTATGTGAAATATTCAAGAAATTTATTATATTTTTTTAAAAGTAAGGTTATTTACTATTTTTGTTATTTATTTAAACTATTTTGTGAATTACTATTTTCAGTAGATAGAATTTCTGATTGATTTAAATCAGATTTTTCATTTTTATTTTGAATATGACTTTCGCCAGTCGTTTCATTTAAGTTATTATTTTCAACAGAATTTTCAGTATTTACTGATTCAGTGTTATTTTTTGTAGAACTAGTATCAGTAGTTGAATCATTTGAAAACCAGTCTGACATTGTTTTAAAGAAATTAGCGAAGAATTCTTTAACTTTAGCAAAAAAACCTTGAGCTTCTTCACTATTTAATTGTTCTTTTAATTTACTTGCAGCATCATTTAATTGATTTTTAATCTTATTATAATTAAGATCTAATCCATTTATTTTAGTCATTAAAGAATTAATAGTTTCTCTATCTTCATTACTAAGTTCAACTTTATATTCTTTAACTGCTTTTTCAACTATTTTTTCAATTTCCTTATCAGTTTTAGGTTTTTCTTTAACTACATCTTTTTTTACATCATTTATTAATTGAGCAGCTTCATCTTGTCCAATTTTATCACCAAGATCACCTGTAACTACTATTTCTTCATTAGCAACTTCTTTTTTACTTTCATCAATTTTAGAACCTGCAGAACTATTTTCAAATCCTTTTAAAATACCAGTAAGTGCAGCAGTACCAGAAACTTTAAATGGTGCAGCAGCTATTACATTAGCATTTTCTACACCTGCTGTAATTAAAGCATTTCTTATCATTCCTTCTGTAACCCATGTAAGATTATATGTAGAAATAGTTAGTCCACCTTTACTAGTAGGTTCAACATAAGAACAAGAGATAGACTTATTACCTAATTGTGCAGGTGATGCAACATTTCCAAGATATTTTTGTTCTTCACTTGTTGTTATTTCTAAAATATTTGCATCATTTTTAGTGACTTTAAAGTAATCAAGCATTTGATTCTTTTGATCTTGTGTTAAATTTCCACCTAATGTAACAACTTTAAATGAATCTGCAAAAGCTGTTATATTTGGAGAAAAAGAAATAAATAAACATAATGTCATAAACATAATTACTAATTTACTTGAAATTTTTTTAACAATTTTCATAATTTAAAACTCCTTTTATTATTACATATTAAATACAATTAAACTAAAAAGAATAATTACAGTTACATTATAACATACAATATAATGTTGTTAATTTCAATTATCTTAATTTAATATTAAGATTTTAATTAAATATTTTTAATGATTTTGGGTAGAATATTTTAAATGAGTTTATAATATTAAAAATTATTATATAAAAAAATAAAATTTTATAAAATTGTAACTTTTAAAGAAATATAATATAATTAACATTAATATTTAAAGTATTTTAGAATAGATTAATAAGTATAATTTTTATCGAATTGTAGGTGAATTTATGAGTAATCATAATGATGAATATATAATATTCATAAATAGTATTGGAAAAAATAAGCCTAATAGTTTTAATAATAAGAATACAGAATGTCCATTTTGTAATAGGAATAAACTTACTGATATTATTCAAGAAAATGGACCGTTTGTATTATTAAAAAATAAATTTCCGACATTAAGAGATACTCTTCAACTGGTTGTTATAGAAACATATGATTGTGAATTAAATATGGGGAATTATGACTCAGAATATATGGAAGAATTAATTAGTTTTGGATTAAAACATTGGCTTGCTATAGAAAAAAGCAATAGGTATAAATCAGTAATATTTTATAAAAACCATGGACCGAGTTCAGGGGGAAGCATAAAGCATGCTCATATGCAAATTGTGGGATTAAACAATATAGATTATAAAGAAAATATTAATGAAAAGTATTTTGAAGGTATAGAAGTGCTTAAAAGTGAATGTTGTGAAGTAAACTTATCTACTAAACCTATAAATGGATTTAGCGAATTTAACGTTATTATAAATGATGATTTAAAAAATACATTTAGTTTATCAGAGGGGATACGAAAAATTGTTTGCTATATATTAAATGATTATTTTGCTAAGTGTGATAGTTTTAATTTATTTTTTTATCATTGGAATAACAAAATTATATGTAAAATTACGCCACGTTTTGTTACCTCACCTTTATTACTTGGATATTCATTAAAACAGGTTTCTAATAGTCTAGAAGAGATTGCAGAAAAGTTAAAGGAACTATATTTTAAAAAATAGTATTATATTAAGAAAAGAGTTACGTTAAATTTAAGTAGCTCTTTTTTTGATTAGAAATATATGTGAATTAAAACTTAGAAAGCCTAAGGAAACTAAGAAATGATAAAACTTATTTGTAAAGTAAAGAGTAGAAATTAGAGCTTTAAATAAAAAAATAAAATATAATTTGGAATAGGGGTTTTTAAATGTTATAAGTTTTTAACCAAAATTCTAATTTCTCCACTTCAGATTAGTAAAGGAAGCTTTAGGTGAATTTAAATATTAATTTAAGAAAATATGAGTTATTGGCATTATGCATATTCCTAAAAAAATTGAGTATAAAGATAAGTTGTTATATCCATATTGACGTGAAGAGGGAATTAACTCCTCAAAAGATATATATAGCATTATACCCATTACAAATGCAAAAATTAAACCTAAAATAAAATCATTAATAAATGGTTTTAGAATGAAAAAAGAAACAAGGGCGCCTAAAGGTTCTGACAAACCAGAATAGAATGTGTATTTAAATGCTTTTTTCTTACTACCAGTAGAGTAGTAAATTGGCATAGCAACAGCTATTCCTTCAGGTATATTATGCATAGCTATAGCTAAAGAAATTGACATTCCTAATGTAATATTTTGATAGCTAGACATAAAGGTAGCAATACCTTCAGGAAAATTATGTAGTGTAATTGCAATCATTGATACAAATCCTACTCGAAAAAGATCTAAATGTTTATTACTGTCATGCTCATTTATATTTTTAGGTTCATGTGGAACAAATTTATCAACAAGCATAGCAAAGATTACACCACTTAACATATAAAATATAGTTAGTAATACACCATAGACGTTTCCATAATATTTTATTAGTGTTTCTTCGGCATGAGGAAACAAATCAGTAAAAGAAACACAAATCATTACTCCAGAGGAAAAACCAAGAGCAAAAGTAATTATTTTATCACTTTTTTTCTTTACAAACAATACAACAACAGCTCCTAATACTGTTGAAATTCCAGCAAAAAAAGAAAGTAATAAGGCAATATAGACATTATTGGCCATGTTATTTTACACCTCTTTAATTATTGATATAGTTTTATATATTCTTAAAACCGTAAGAAAATTACAAAAAAATATATATGTTTAAGAATAAGATAGTATAAAGAGGTTATGTGGTAAATGATTTTTCTATTCTTTGGGAAATTATATGGGCTGAAAGTCTAAGGATAACTTATATAATTCTGTATTTGAGAGTTACAATGATTAAGGCGAAAGAATAAAAATAATCATAATATAGTTGTATAGCTTAATAAAAAAAACAATGCTCACTAAATTAAAAACGTATTTTAATATAGTGAGCATTGTTTTTTTAAATAATATTAAAAAGGAGTCGTAATTTATTATTTCCAAATAGTTTCAAATGAAATCTGCATATATTCATATAAGAATATATTTGCTTTTAAGTTCATTACTAACTCTATTTATATTGTAGCAGATTTAAATTAAAAAACAAGGGTATTTTCACAATTCGGAAAATATTTTGAAAATTTAAATAATTCAAGAATATGACTTTATATAAAGTTATATTCTTGAATAAAATTTGTTAATCAAAAATGATTTTTTAATATAGTCCAGTAATTCGTGCAATACTTGTACTACCTCTTTTTACTAAAAATGGTTCGTATTCTAGTCTCATAATACAGGATCTGTTTTGCAGCTTTGATGATGAGGATTTACTATTTATTTTTTTCAATATAATATTAACAGCTTCAGTACCTTTATCTTCTATTGCATGATCAACTGTCGTTAAAGATATTTTTTGTAAAGATGATAATAGAGTGTTATCAAAACCACATACTGAAAAATCATTTGGTACTTTATAATTCATTTCTGCTAGTGCATCAATAATTCCCATAGCTACCATATCGTTAGTTCCAATAATAGCTGTTACATCAGTTTTCTCTTCTAATAATTTTTTTGTTAAATTATAACCTGTTAAATATTCAGTTTTATCTAAAGGATACTGAGTAGTATTTTTAATATCTTCATTTTTAATTATAATGTTATCGATATCAATATTATGGTTAGAAAAGCTTTTTTTCAATCCATTAAGTCTTTGAATTCTTGGGATTTCATGTGTAAGTAGTGGCGTAGAAATATAAGCTACTCTTTTATGTCCAAGAGATAATAGATGTTCACCTATAATATAACCTGTCTTATGACTATTTAGTTCTACGGAATCTAAGTCTAAATCTTCATTTTTATCACTAATTAAAACAACAGGGGTAGAAGAAACTAAGTCTTTTATATGTGAAACCAAAGTAGATTGATATAAATATATAATTCCAGCTACTTTAAGGTTTGAATACATATTTAAATAATGTTTTTCAAGCGTAGGATTTCTAAGTGTAGGAGCTATAAATATAGAGTACCCATGTTTATTTGCTTGCTCAGTAATAGAATGTATCAGCATAGTATAATATAAATTAGAAAGAGATGGACACATTATTATAATAAGCTTTGATAAAGCTGTATCACTACATGTTTTGTTATTTTTATTTTTTTCATATCCTAAAACCTTTGCAGCATTAAGAACTTTTTCTTTTGTTTCATAAGAAAAAGAAACATCAGGTCTATTATTCAATACCATGGAAACAGTTGATTGAGAAACACCAGCATAATCAGCAATATCTTTTGTTGTTATCTTACGATAAGACGTCAAGTAAACCACTCCTTTTCTTTTAAACTTAGTATACAAAATAGGAATAAAAAAGACAAATAGTTAATTAATAAATAAATTTGTTATTAATGGATTTAAGGCATTTTATTAATAATTAGTATTAATGTTTATTAATAAAATGTTAAATTATTAATAGCATAAAAAGGTATATGAAAATTAATTTTATATATTTAATTAAAAAACTATTCTTAAAATATGAATAGTTTTATACAAAAGGTTATGTTTTAATAGCGTATTAATATATGCATAAGCAAATTGGATTGAGCAATTGAACTTAGGAATAGTAAAAATGAGTATAGTTCAATTTTAGCTTGCGCTTAATATAAAATTGAGACAACCGATAAATTTAACAACCTCATTAGATATTCTGAAAATCTAATTATATTGTTTCTTTGTCTCTTGTATGTATCAATACAGTTATATAAAAAATTAAAAATATTAATAAATAATAAAGAAAGCTTTTCACTAAACTAATTAAGTTTATTAAAAAGAAAAAAATATTAATTTTATAATGTTAGAATTATTAATAACTTAGTATTTGCCTTGATTGACAGCCTACTTAAGTCATATTTATAATGGCAATATAAAATATATTTGCTAGCAAAAATAAATATATTAAAAGGATGGTTACTTATGATTAATATAGAGGTAAATTCAATATCAGATTATTTACATCACAATTTCTTTTGTTCTTGTGGAAAAAATCATAAAACTGATTTAGATTATGTAGAGATATCAGAAGGGGCGATAAAAAAGATACCTGAATATATTAAAAGAAATTCTTATAAAAAAATATTTATAGTTGCGGATAGGAATACATATAAAGCAGCTGGAGAACAGGTAGAGAATGAATTTAAAACAGCAAATATCGAAATAAGTAAGATAGTATTGAATGAAGACGAAGTTGTCCCAAACGAAGAAACTATAATGAAAATACAACTTGCAATGGAAAGCAATTATGATCTTATATTAGGGGTAGGGACTGGAACTATTAATGATATGTGTAAATATATAAGTTATAAATTAAAAATAGATTATATTATTGTAGCTACAGCACCATCAATGGATGGATTTGCATCAGTAGGGGCAGCACTTATAACCAATAATTTAAAAACAACATATAATGCCCATGTTCCAACAGCTATTATAGCTGATGTAGATGTTCTAGCAAAGGCACCTATGAATATGATAACAGCAGGGCTTGGAGATATCCTAGGAAAATATACTTGCCTATGTGATTGGAAAATTGCTAATATTGTAAACAAAGAGTATTATTGTAAAGAAATAGTTGAAATGGTTGAAAAATCTATAAAAAAAGTAGTGGAAAGTGCAGATAAAGTAATGCTACGTTCAAAAGAAGCAATAAGCAATATTACAGAAGCTTTAATTGGAACAGGAATTGCAATGAGTTTTGTTGGTAATTCAAGACCAGCATCTGGAAGTGAACATCATATTTCTCATTATTGGGAAATGAAATTCTTATTTGAAGAAAGACAACCTGTATTACATGGAACTAAAGTAGGAATAGGAACAGTGGCTGTTATAAAGTTATATGAAATGTTATTAAAAGAGAAAATAGATTTTAAAAATTCTAGAAAAGTTATAGAAAAATATGATCCAAAAGCATGGGAAGAAAAGATGATTCAAAGCTATGGTTGTGCAGCAAATGGAGTAATAGCATTAGAAGCAAAAACAAATAAAAATTCTAAGAATCTTCACGAAAAAAGAATAAAACGAATAGAAGAACATTGGGATGAGATTACAAAAGTTATAAAGGACTCATTACCTAATGTTAAGGTAATAGAAGATATTTTATTATCTTTAAATGCACCAATTAATCCTAAACAAGTTGGGGTTGATTATGAAATGATTAAAGATAGTATATTAGTTGCAAAAGAAGTTAGAGATAGATATACTCTTTTACAATTGTTATGGGATTTAGGCATTGCAGATAATATGGCAGAAAAAATTGCAAATTATTTTGAATATGAACAAGCTTCATATATTGAATTAAATAATAAAAGTATAAAAGATAAAATAGAAAAAATTAAATGCTTTGTTTTAGATATGGATGGAACTATTTATTTAGGAAAACATTTATTTGATTTTACCAATGAATTTTTAGAAACAGTAAAGGAAACTAATAGAGAATACTATTTTTTCACAAACAATTCATCTAAAAGTCAAGAAAGTTATATTGAAAAATTAAAAGGTATGAATATAATAATAGAATCTAAACAAATGATGATTTCGACTCATGTACTTATAAGGTATTTAAAGAAAAATTATAAAGGAAAAACTGTATATGTTGTAGGAACACAATCTTTATTAGATGAATTTAAAAAATCTGAAATAGAATTAGATGAGAGTAATCCAGATATAGTAATTATAGGATTTGATACAAGCCTTACTTATGAAAAACTTGAAAAGGCATGTAATTTTATAAGAAATGGAAAAACTTATTTTGGAATTAATCCTGATTTGAATTGCCCAATGGAAGGCAATATATTTATTCCTGATTGTGGATCAATTGCAACACTAATTGAAAGTTCTACAAATAGATATCCAGAGTTCTTTGGTAAACCTTCTCATCATACATTGGAGTATATAGTTGAAGAAACAGGATATAAGGAAAATGAGATTGCAGTTGTTGGAGATAGATTATATACAGATATAGCTGTAACTCAAAACAGTGATGCTTTATCTATATTAGTGTTAAGTGGTGAAACTACACATGATGATATTGGAAAGAGCAGCATTCAGCCGGATATAATTTTAAATTCATTAGCTGATATTACGAGATTATTAAAAAATAAGGCTATGTTTTAAATAAATTCTTATACCATAGGAATAACATGATTTAAAAAATAGACTCTGTTTTAAATGTGTGTTGATATATGCTAGGTGAAGTGGCATTGTAATTGGACTATACTCATTTTAGTCTTCTTAACTTCAATTACTCCGTCCACTTTACTTATTATGTATATATCAACACTCTGCTAAAACATAGCCCAAAAATAAAAAAAAGTAGAATTTGTGAGGTATGAAAGTTATGGGTAAATATGCTATTGGTGTTGATTTTGGTACATTGTCAGTTAGAGCATTATTAATTGATATAAAAACAGGAGAAGAGTTATTAACTAAAATTTATGAATATCCACATGGAGTTATGGTAGATAATATTCCGACAGGAGAAAAATTGGGTATTGACTGGGCTTTACAACACCCAAGAGATTACGAAATGGGTTTAATTGAAACATTAAAAGGGATTATAGATGAAAATTTAGTAAATAGTGAAGATATAGTAGGTATAGGTGTAGATTTTACCTCTTCTACAATATTACCAACTACAGAAAAGGGTATTCCACTTTGTTATTTACAGGAATATGAACATGAACCACATGCATATGCAAAACTATGGAATCATCATTCGGCTCAATACTGTGCTGATGAAATTTATAAAATTGCTAGTAGTACAAATCAAAAGTGGTTAACTTTATATGGTGGTAAAATTTCAAGTGAATGGATGATACCTAAAATAATGCAAATTTTAAAAGAAGCTCCAAAGGTATATGAAGCAAGTGATAGGATTATAGAAGCATGTGATTGGATAACTTGGATTTTAACTGGAGTTGAAGCAAGAAGTGCTTGTGCAGCAGGTTATAAGGCATTTTATCATCATAAGATGGGATATCCAAGTAAAGAATTTTTTAAATCATTAGATTCTAAAATGGAAAATGTGGTAGATGAAAAATTATCTACTAATATTAAATCTATAGGTGAATGCTTAGGGTATTTAACTAAAGATATAGCAGGAAAAACAGGTTTGAAAGAGGGAATACCAGTAGGCGTTAGTATTATAGATGCTCATGCTTCCGTAGCAGCAAGTAAAATTGATGGACCAGGTAAGATGCTTATAATAATGGGGACATCTTCTTGTCATATGTTATTATCAGAGAATGAAGAAGGAATTCCAGGAGTATGTGGGATTGTAAAAGATGGTATTCTTCCATGATATTTTGGATATGAAGCTGGGCAATGTTGTGTAGGAAATCACTTTGCATGGTTTATGGAGAATGCTTTTCCAAGTAAATATGAAGAAGAAGCAAAAGAATTAGGTATTAGTAATTTTGATTTATTAAATAAAAAGCTAGAAAATTATAAAGTTGGAGAAAGTGGACTTATAGCATTAGATTGGTTTAATGGAGTAAGATCTACACTTATGGATTTTGACTTAACAGGTATGATACTTGGAATGACATTAAAAACAAAGCCTGAAGAGATTTATAGAGCATTAATAGAAGCAACTGCATATGGGACAAGAATTATCATTGAACAGTTTGAAAAGCATGGTGTGCCTGTTAATGAAATATGTGTAGCGGGTGGAATACCACTTAAGAATTCTATGTTAGTTCAGATATATGCAGATGTATGCAATAAAGAAATAAAGATTATAGATACTAAGCAATCAGGAGCTTTAGGAAGTGCAATTTTAGGAATTGCAGCAGCCGAAGAAGAAGTCACAGGATATAAGGATGCTAACGATGTAGCAAGACATTTAGGCAAAGTTAAGAAAGAGACTTTTAAATCTATAAAAGAAAACGTAATCATATACAATGATTTATATAAAGAGTATTTACATCTTCATGATTACTTCGGTAAAGGTGGAAATAATGTTATGAAGAGATTAAAACAGATTAAATTAGCCTCAAAATATAAATAAATAGGGACAGTAGATAATTTTGTATTTACACAAAATATAAGCATAGATGTCTATCACTAATGTGATTTTCATCTATGCTTATATTGTACAAATTATCTACTGTCCCATTATCATTTGCTGTTTAATCCATATATTTTATTAAACTAAATTTAATCTTTAAATAAATCTAAAAGACTTCAATATCCTCATTAGATATTGAAGTCTCTTGTAAGTTCTATATTATAAATCATGTTTTTCTATTTTTCTTATAGTTTCTTTTATTGTTTTTGAAGATTCAATAATATTACGCTTGTCTTCATATTCTAATACATCAAAATATTTATATAACTTATCTGTTATATGATTTTTAATTGTATTAATTGTATCGTTTCCAGATTCTGTGATGCTGAGTAAGATTTCTTTTCGATTATCCGGATTAACCGCTCTATTTATATAGCCCTTATTGACTAAATTATTAACTATACCAGTAGTTTGCTGTTTAGTAATCATTAGTTCTTTAGCTAAATTAGTCATATTAATAGAATTAAATTTATCTAAAATACATAATGTGTGCATTTGTAGTCCACTTATGTTTACTACTGAATTTGTTTCTATAGGCCTAATTATCATTTTTTTCATAAAGATTGATAAGTCCATTAATTCATTTAAAATTTCCAAAGTATCTGTATCTTTCAAAAAAATCACCTAACATTTCATTGAATTTTATATAGTGTACTTATTATTAAGTGTATATGTTAATTATATAAAGGTCAATAAATACTTATAGTAAATAATTATTGACATAGATTAAATTTCATTGTAAGATAATTTTCATAGTAAATAAATGTTGATAATTTTCAAATAATAACTAAATAGCAATGTTTGTTAATTATCAAATGGTTTTTAATTATTAGATAAGTATTATAAAGTTTTTTGAAAAATTATCTGATATCAACATAAGAAGAGAGGAATAAAAATATATGCTTAAATTATTAAAACATTTAAAGAAATCAGTGTGGCTTATTTTAGCTATATTAGTTTTATTGGTAGGGCAAGCAGTTTGTGATTTGACTTTACCTAAATATACTTCTGATATTGTTAATGTAGGAATTCAACATGGAGGAGTAGATAAGATAACTCCAGATGTAATTAGAGAAAGTGAAATGGAGAGACTTTCTTTGTTTATAGAAGACAAAGATTATAATGAAGTACTAGAAAATTATGATCTAGTTAACAAGGGATCTACTTCAGAAGAAGAATATCCTTTATTAGAAGAAGAAAATCTTTATGTATTAAAAAATATTGATAAAGATAAAATTGAAGAATTAAATTCAATATTTGGGAAACCGATGGTTATGGTTTCTAATTTTGAAAGTGATTCGGATAAAGTTAAGGCTATGGAAAATCAAATGATTAGTTCATTCCCTCCTGGAGTATTAAAAGAAGATGCAAATATATTTGATATATTTAAAATTATGCCAGAAGAACAATTTAAAGAAATAACATCAAGCATGAATGAAATGTTTAGTAAGTTAGATGATAGTAGTATTGAGCAAATGGCAGTTTCCTTTGTGAAAAATGAATATACTAAAGTTGGTGTTAATATGGATAAATACCAAACTGATTATATATTCTCATCTGGAGCAAAAATGCTTGGATTTGCATTAGTTAGCATGATAGCAACTATACTTGTAACATTGATAGCTTCAAGAGTTGCAGCTACATTTAGTAGAGATTTAAGAAGCAGCGTATTTAAGAAGGTTGTTGGATTTACAAACAAGGAATTTGATGATTTTTCAACAGCGTCATTAATTACACGTTGTACTAATGATATTCAACAAATTCAAATACTTACAGTAATGGTACTTAGATTTGTATTATATGCCCCAATTCTTGGGATAGGTGGATTTATTAAAGTCTTAAATACCAATAGTACAATGTCTTGGGTTATTGGAGTAGCAATACTTTCTATATTAAGTCTTGTAAGTGTGTTATTTTCAATAGCTATGCCTAAATTTAAAAAATTACAAAAATTAGTTGATAAAATAAACTTAGTTGCTAGAGAAATATTAACAGGAATTCCTGTAATACGTGCATTCAGTACGGAAAAACATGAAGAAGAACGTTTTGATAAAGCAAATAAGGAGTTAACAGATGTTAATTTATTTGTTAATAAGATAATGTCTTGTATGATGCCTGCGATGATGTTTATCATGAATGGAATCACAGTTTTAATTGTATGGGTTGGTGCTAGTAAAATAGAGAATGCAACAATGCAGGTTGGAGACTTAATGGCATTTATACAATATACAATGCAAATTATAATGGCATTTTTAATGCTTTCAATGATATCAATTATGATTTCACGTGCTGCAGTATCGGCAAAGCGTATTGCAGAAGTTTTAGACACAGAAGGACTTATAAAAGATCCTGTATCTGTTAAATCATTTGATAACAATAAAAAAGGTTATGTAGAATTTAAGAATGTTAACTTTAGATATCCTAAAGCAGAAGAAGATGTTTTGAGTAATATTAATTTTACTGCAAAACCAGGACAAACTACAGCAATTATAGGGAGTACAGGTAGCGGTAAAACAACATTGGTTAACTTAATACCTCGTTTTTTTGATACAACTGAAGGTGAGATATTAGTTGATGGTGTAGATGTACGAAATGTTACACAACATGATTTACGAGATAAAATTGGATATGTTCCTCAAAAAGGAATGCTATTCTCAGGAACAATAGAATCAAATATTAAATATGGTGCTGAAAATGCTCCAAAAGAAGTGATTATGAATGCAGCTAAAGTTGCACAAGCTACTGAATTTATTGAAGCAAAGGATGATACATATAATAGCCCAATTTCTCAAGGTGGAAACAATGTATCAGGAGGACAAAAACAAAGATTATCAATAGCAAGGGCAATTGCAAAGCAACCAGAAATATATATATTTGATGATAGTTTTTCTGCTCTTGATTATAAGACAGATATAGTTCTTAGAAAGGCATTAAATGAACAAATAAAAGATGGTACTATTTTAATTGTAGCTCAAAGAATTAGTACAGTATTAAATGCTGATAAAATTATCGTTTTAGATGAAGGAAAAATAGTAGGAAAAGGAACTCATAAAGAATTATTAAAATCCTGTGAGGTTTATAAGCAAATTGCTTTATCACAACTTTCAAAGGAGGAACTTGAAAATGAGTAAGAGTACGCAAAGAAAAGGTCCAATGGGTGGCAAAATGGTTGTAGGAGAAAAAGCTAAGAATTTTAAAGCTACCATGAGTAAGTTAATGAAATACTTAAGTGCATATAAAATTCCTATAATTTTTGTATTTGTTTTTGCTATAGGTAGTACAATATTTTCTATAGTAGGTCCTAAAATTTTAGGTAATGCAACTACAGAATTATTTGAAGGGTTAATGAGAAAAATATCTGGAGGATCAGGTATTGATTTTGATAAAATTGCAAAAATACTTGGAGGATTAATTTGTTTATATATTATTAGTGCTATATTCTCATTTATACAAGGAATATTAATGACAAATGTTTCTCAAAAGTTAACATATAAATTAAGAAAAGAATTATCAGAAAAAATACATCGTATGCCAATGAAGTTTTTTGATGGTAGAACACATGGAGAAGTATTGTCAGTTTTTACAAATGATATAGACACACTATCTCAAAGTTTAAATCAAAGTGCTACTCAACTTATAACATCAATTACAACTATTATAGGTATTATGATAATGATGTTTAGCATTGACTGGATAATGACTTTAGTAGTTTTGTGTATCTTACCAATTTCTATGGCCATCATAGGATTTGTTGTTAAGAAATCTCAAAAACATTTTAAGGCACAACAGAAGTATTTAGGTCATGTAAATGGTCAAGTTGAAGAAGTCTTCAGCGGCCAAAATATAGTTAGGGTGTTTAATAAAGAACAAAAGGTAATCGATGAATTTGAAGAATCGAATGATGTATTATATAAGTCAGCATGGAAATCTCAATTTTTATCAGGACTTATGATGCCAATAATGACTTTTGTAGGTAATCTTGGATATGTAGCAGTTTCAATTTTAGGCGGATATTTCGTAATAAATGGTAGAATTACAGTTGGTAACATTCAATCATTTATTCAATATAGTAGGAATTTTACTCAACCAATTGGTCAAATTGCTCAGGTTTCAAATTTACTACAATCAACAGCTGCTGCGGCAGAAAGAGTTTTTGAATTTTTAGATGAGGAAGAAGAAGATCAATTTGCTCAAAATCCTGCATCTATTAATGATGTTTATGGTAATGTAGAGTTTAAAAATGTAAAGTTTGGATATAACAAAGACAAAATTATAGTAAATGATTTTAGTGCTAAAATTAAAAAAGGACAAAAAGTTGCAATTGTAGGACCAACAGGTGCAGGTAAATCAACAATAATTAAGCTTTTAATGCGTTTCTATGATATAAATGATGGAGCAATCTTAATTGATGGTAATGATTTAAGAGATTTTAATCGTAGTGAACTTCGAGAAGCTTTTGGTATGGTGCTACAAGAGACGTGGTTATATAATGGGAGCATAATGGAAAATATAAGATATGGAAAATTAGATGCAACTGATGAAGATGTAATTGAAGCAGCTAAAGCTGCTCATGTTCATAATTTCGTAAAAACTTTACCCGATGGATATAATATGGAATTAAATGAAGAAGCAAGTAATATTTCGCAGGGACAAAAACAATTACTAACGATAGCAAGAGCTATATTAGCAAATCCAAGGATTCTTATTCTTGATGAAGCTACAAGTTCAGTTGATACAAGAACAGAAATACTTATTCAAAAAGCAATGGATAATTTAATGAAGGGAAGAACTAGTTTTGTTATAGCTCATAGATTATCAACAATAAAGGATGCTGATTTGATTCTTGTAATGAAGGATGGAGATATTATAGAGCAAGGAAATCATGATGAATTATTAAGTGAAAATGGCTTCTATGCAAATCTTTATAATTCACAATTTGAAAAGTCAAAAGCTATCTAATTAAATTTAATAATATATAATAATTATGCAAATAGGTCTAGATATTAATTTAAATAATATTTAGACCTATTTTTTTATAAGTATATTTAAAAATCATATAAAGAATAAAAGTAAAATGCTAAAAATAGATCTAATAACGGCTATAACAGTGTAAATTATAGGGATTTAAAGATATAGGGCAATATAACAAATTAAAGAAAATATGTTAATATTAAATGAATTATTAAAAAATATGAAAAGATGATATAATATTGAAAGCGTTTTGGACGATAGTAATACTGTAGAGTATTATTATTTAAGTTTACAATAATACACATTTTAATATTAATAGATAGTTAAATTATTAATATTAAAACAAATGTATAATAATTTAGGAGTGATTTTAGTGATAAATAAGATATCTGATAATGAGTTAATGCAAGCGTTTTATACATTAATACCTTGTTTTAAATATTATTTTGAAGATGAATTGGTTTTTACAATATCTAATACAGAAAAATTTCTATTAGTTAAAGACAGTACAAACTTAAAAATGAAATCTAAAACAGATGATGTAATTCCAGAAGGATGTGCAGCTGATGTTTGTTTAAAAGCTAAAAAAGAAGTATCTGTAATGGTTCCAGAAAGCGTATTTGGAGTACCATTAAAGACAATAGGAATTCCTGTATTTGAGGGCAATGAAATAGCTGGAACAATAGTAATTGGTATGAGTATGGAGAGAAAAGAAAAGATGGCAGAGATGTCAAATACTTTATCAGAGTCATTGGGACAAATAGGTAATAATTTATTTGATATGTCTTCAGGACTTCAAAAAATATCTGAAACTAATTTAGATATAGAAAGATTTATAGAACTTACAAATGAAAATTATAAGAAAACAGATGATGTTTTGAAATTTATAGAAAGTATAGCAAAACAAACTAATATGCTTGGTTTAAATGCAGCTATAGAATCAGCAAGAGCAGGAGAATATGGAAAAGGATTTAGTGTAGTATCTAATGAAATTAGAAAATTATCTCATTCAAGTAGTGAATCAATAAACGAGATTAATAAAATATTGAGTAGTATTCAAAATTCAATAAATGAGATATATAATAGATTTAATGCATCAAATTTATTATTAGATGGACAGGCATCTGGATTAGAAGAAATTACTGCAACTGTTCAAGAACTTAATTCTACTGCAGCGCTTTTAAAAGAATTTGCCACTACAATATAAAATGGGAGATGTTAATATGAAAATAACAACATTAATAGAAAATACACAGGATAAGGATGAGAAGCTAAAAAATGAACATGGTCTTTCTATGTTTATTGAGGGAAGTAATTGCAACGTCTTATTCGATACTGGAAAAACAGGAGACTTTATTGAAAATGCTAAAAAACTAAATGTTGATCTTAAAAATACTGATATTTTAGTTTTAAGTCATGCTCATTATGATCACTGTGGTGGGGTTAAAAGATTAATAGAAACTTATGATATAAAACCTAAACTTGTAGTAAGCAGTCATTTTTTTAATAGAACAGATAAGTATCATTATTCTGATGGAAGTCTAAAATCGGATTTTTCAAAAGAGCCTGGATATGCATATATAGGAACTGATTTTGATAAAAAATATATTGAGGATAAAGGAATTAGAATAGAGAGTTTGGAAAAAGATATTATGGAAATATGCGATAATGTTTTTGTATTTTCTAATTTTAATAAATACTATGATTTTGAAAAAATAAATCCTAACATGCAACGAAAAATTAATGATGAATATATAATTGATACATTTGACGAAGAAGTAGCATTAGGAATAAAAACTAAAAAAGGATTAGTTATATTGTTAGGATGTGCACATCCAGGATTTTTAAATATGGTAAAAACTATAGAAGAAAGAACTAATGAAAAAATAGTGGGAATAATAGGTGGAACACATCTTATAGAAGCTGATTACGATAGAATAAAAAAATCAGTTGATTATTTAAATAAATCAGGAGTTGAACTATTAGGATTATCACACTGTACTGGTGAAAAAGCAGTTGAAATTTTTAATAAGGAATGTAAAACTTCATTTACCAATAGAACAGGTACAATCTTAGAATTAGATTAATAAATATTAATAAATTTAATGAGCTATCTTGGAATGGTTTTTTTAATCATTAGCCGACGATGGCTCTTTTTTTATTTATACATTAATTAAAAACACTACAATAATTGGAAAATATATTAATATAGTAACCACTTAAATATGAATTTCATATTATGTAGTATGTGTTAATTATTAAGTAAAAATAAATAAATCATAAAATTTTAATATATTAAAATCCTTTAATGAAAATATTCACATGAGATAATTCTGTTTTTAACCAAGGAGGATTAAATATGACACAATGGAAATGGTGTGTAGAAGGTCAAGATGGAAAGGTTATAAAAGGATGGTATGAAGAACGTGGGAACTGGTATTATTTAAATGATGAGGGAGTAATGCAGACTGGATGGGTAAAAGACAAAGATGAATTATGGTATTATATGAATTCTAATGGGGTAATGCAAACTGGATGGATTGAGTTAAAAGGGGTCTGGTATTATCTTGAGGAATCGAGTACTGGCTATAAAGGAAAGTGCTATATCGACTGTACTGCAACTATTAATGGAAAGCAATATACCTTTGATAAAGATGGTCATATGTTAGAAAATTCCCTAGTATCTGAGGCATGTATTAATTTTATAAAATCTTGGGAGGGCTTTTTTGCTAAACCATATTATGATATGGTAGGGGTTTTAACATTAGGTTATGGAATGACTGGTGATGAAATAAAAGGATTATCAAGTATAACTGAAAGTAAGGCAAGCGATATGCTAAAAGATTTAATTAATAATAAATATGCTCAAATAATAAAAAAATCTTTAGATGATAAAAATATAAGTTTAAAACAAAATGAATTCGATGCACTAGTTAGTTTTGCATATAATTGTGGAACAGCAGGATTGTTAGGTTCTACACTATATAAAAATATCGTTTCTGGAATAAGAGATAAAAATACTATTATTTCTAATTTTCAAGCTTGGAGTAATGGGGGAGGAAAAAGGATAGAAGGTCTTTATAGAAGAAGAATGAAAGAAGCTGCTATGTTTTTAGATTCGGATTATACAGGTAATGTGTAGTAAATATTGGAGCGCTTTAGTTAAATAGTATTGATAATATAAAGTTAGATAGGCTTAAAACTTATAACTATAGATTTTCATTTTAATAATATATTAAAAAATAATAATAAAAGTAAATAGGAAAAACTAATGGTAATTATCACATTGATTTTATATTAACTTATAAATTAGTGTGATAATTACCATTTTTTAAATTATTTATTTTTACACGGAATTTATAAAAAATTATTTACTTTTTGTGAATTTTAGATATAATAAGATAAAGAATAATGTAGAATACAAAAATTAATAATTTAAAAGTAAACTATATTATTATAAAACTAAAGATTTGACAAGAACTTTTAATTTAGTCCAGAGAGGCTAAAAAGGGGAAATAAATAATAGTATTTTCCTCTTATTTTTAAGGAGGTATTTTTTTTATGTCAGAAATCATAAGTAATACAAAAGAGCAATTCGGAGAAATTTCTTTAAGGAAAACTGGGAAGAAGATAGTGCTAGCATTACAACATTTAATAGCAATGTTTGGCTCCACGGTTTTAGTTCCTATCTTAACAGGTCTTGATATTTCAGTAGCATTGTTTTGTGCAGGTATTGGAACATTAATATTTCATATTTGTACTAAAATGAAAGTTCCAGTCTTTTTAGGTTCATCATTTGCATTTATTCCAGTAATATGTTCTGTTAAATCATCATATGGTGATTTGAGATATGCACAAGGTGGAATAATGATAGCAGGTCTAATCTATGTATTAATGTCTTTTATTATCAAAAAAATTGGTACTGAAAAAATAAAAGCTGTATTACCAGCACAGGTTGTTGGACCTATGATTATGGTAATAGGATTAAACTTAATTCCCACAGCATTTAGTATGGCAAAAGAGAATATAATTATTGCAGCTATAACATTAGGTGTGACTTTAGGAATAAAACATTTTGGTAAGGGGTTTATATCACAAATAGCAATATTATGTGGTGTTGCTTGTGGATATATAGTATCTTACTTTACTGGGTATGTAGATACTCAAGCTATTGCAGAAGCTAGTTTCATAGCAACTCCAAGTTTTACATTACCTAGATTTGATGTTGGAGCTATAATGATTATTGCACCAGTAGTACTAGCTACATTTATGGAACACATTGGTGATATAACAACTAATGGTCAAGTAGTTGGTGAAAATTTTATTGAAGAACCAGGACTGAATAGAACACTATTAGGTGATGGATTAGCTACAATGACAGCAGCATTCTTTGGGGGTCCAGCTAATACTACATATGGAGAGAATACTGGAGTTTTAGCAATGACTAAAAATTATGATCCATCAATTTTAAGATTAGCAGCCATATTTGCAATATTATTAAGCTTTATAGCTAAATTCGGAACTGCAATAAGTACTATTCCTCAAGCGGTAATGGGGGGGATAAGTTTAATGTTATTTACTATGATTGCATTAGTTGGATTTAAAACTTTGAAGTATGAAAAGGTGAAAATGAATTGGAAAAATGTAATTATAGTTACTACAATATTAGTAATAGGATTTTTAGGAACATTTATAGAGAATAAATTTGGAATTTTAGTAGGAATAAGAATAAATGATGCGGTATCTATATCTGGATTAAGTTTTGCAGCAATTGTTGGAGTCGGATTAAACCTAATACTTAATAGAACAAATTTCAAAAAGGTAAAATAACTTATAAAGTAAAGTTAAATATAAAACTATATCATTTTATGAGTTGTATTTATAAGAATGATATAGTTTTATTTACATAAGTATTAAATGTTTTGCTTTATTTATTAAATACTATAGTATTAAAACTTTTAAATTAAGCATTATACAATATATAAGAAAGTTATATATTGTATAATGCTTAATTTTATTTAAAAAGGGCAAAATATTAGATAAAAGAAATTTTATAGACGTAGTGAAAGAATTTTTTTAATTTACGATAATTATAGTAACATAGTAGATTAAAAATTTTATTTGAAAAGGAAGTTAAAATGATAAAAGTAATTATTGTATTGATATTAATTATAACTATATTTTTTATATTAGCATTATGTAAAGTATCTAAAATATCAGAGCAAAAAGCTAAAAAAATACTTATTGAACTAGATAAAAATCATAAAATAGAACGTTGATATATTTAAAAAATTAAAATAAATTATATATCAATTGAAAACTATTAAGAAATATTGAATCCACTCGAAATATTAAATATAAATTATAGGGTTACCTTAATTACAAATTAAGGTATAAAACTTTTTATTAAAGGTTAATTAATCCTATATTAGATGATAAGAGGGGTGGAATAACATATGAAAGATATAAAAATTTTAATAGTTGATGATTCACCAT
The DNA here is from genome assembly GCF_000827935.1 of Clostridium botulinum. NCBI lineage: Bacteria > Bacillati > Bacillota > Clostridia > Eubacteriales > Clostridiaceae > Clostridium > Clostridium botulinum. The sequence continues at coordinate 2,804,894 of NZ_CP010520.1, read as the reverse complement.
TTCAAATAGCATTACTTAGAGATTCATTGACAGAGAATGGATTTAATGTTGTTGGGGAAGCTCAATCTTTAGAAGAAGCTATTGAAGCAGTAAAGAATGAAAAACCAGATTTAGTTACAATGGATATGACTATTCCAGGAACTGATGGTTTTGAATGCACAAGAGAAATTCACAAGATTGATGAAAGTGTCAAAGTTATTGTTGTTAGTGCAATGATGGATGATGAACTTATAAAGAAGGCTAAGAAAACTAAAATATGTGGTTATATTCAAAAGCCAGTAGATTCAGAAGAGCTAACTTTATTAATACATAGAGTTATGGGGGATGGAGAGTTATACTCTGAATTAGAAAATTTATATCCAAGTGTATTTAAGGAGTCTATAATAAATTTATTTAATAGGTTAACAAAAACAAATGTTGATATTATTGATAAACATAATATGGATAGAGAAATACATAGTAAAGGAATAGTAGCGGTCATGGGTATTATAGGAAAATACTCAGGAAGAATGATTATAGATATGTCATTTGAAACAGCTGAAAATCTTGTAAAAATATTATTAAAAAGAGATGCTAAGGACACAAAGGAATTACTTAATGTGGTAGCAGAAATGGCTAATATGTTTGCAGGTAATGCATGTTCAATGATAAATAAAAAGAATAAAGTATTTGGACTGAGAGTAGCACCACCAACTACATTTCATGGTGAATCAATAAATATATCAAGAGCAGAAGTAGATAACGATTATTCTGCAAAAGTTAAAACTCAATTTGGAGATGTATCGATAAATATAGGATTTAAGAGAGGTGAAAGCGAATGGATGTCAATAATATAAATCCTATATTAGATGCATTTACAAATGTAATGCCTCAATTAGGTTTAGGTGATGTTAAAAAAAATGGAGTATCTTTAAAGGGGAGATTTATAGAAAGTCCTGGAGTTATAATCATAATAGGGCTTATTGGAGATATTAAAGGTAATATCATATATACTATGAATGAAGATGATGCAAAAAAAATAGCATCTGCTATGATGATGGGAATGCCGGTAGATGAGTTTAATGAATTAGCTCAAAGTGCTATTTCAGAACTTGTTAATATGCTTACAGCTAATGCATCAACTAACTTTTCAAATAATGATGTAAATGTTGATATATCTACTCCAACACTTATACATGGAAAATTCACAGCAAATTCTAGTTCGGATAAAGTAGTATGTATATCTATGGAAGTTAATGGATGTATAATAGATGTGAATATTTCTTTAGTAAAAAATACAATTTAAAAATTATAGAGAAAGGTCTAAGTTAGTATAAAACTATTTAGACCTTTTATGCATATATAATTGTATAAGCAATTTGTTATAGCTATTATTATCATTTAAATCTCTAATTTAATAATAGAATATTTTATAAAATCTTATTTATTAGAGAATAATTCATTTACTTTTTGAGCTATACGAGTACCAAATACTTCAAATAAATTTTTACTTTCTTCAAAATTCTCTTTTAATGCAACAGCACCTAAATGTATATAAGGTTGTCCTAAAGAAGAACCTCCTGAATAAACTAACATTCCTTTAACCATAATATGATTAATAATAGTTAAAATAGCAGTATCTGCACCACCTTGTGCATAATTAGCTGTTGCAAAAACAGCACCAATTTTTCCACTAAGATTACAATTAGAAGATTCATCAAACCATTTTTTTAGCTGCCAACACATATTAGCGTGGTAGGTTGGTGTTCCAAAAATAACAGCTTTACTTTCATCAACAAAATCATAGTCAATATTATCAAGATCAAAAATTCCTACTTCAATGTTTTTTTCTAACTTCATGCTAGAAGCAATAACATCTGCCATCTCTTTTGTTTTTCCAGTTTTGCTAAAATAAATTATAGATATTTTCATAAATTACAACTAGAAAGTATATTTTCTAGTAAGTCACATCCCTTCTAAAATAATATATATAATAATATTTAGTTATAAAACTATATTTTGTAATATGAGGATATTATAGCATAGTTAAAATGTTATAGATTACCTACATATACAAAATAATTAAATAATAATTTTAACATATGATTTTATTATTATAATAAAAATTATATGTTAAAATATTAATATAAATTATATTTTAAGTTTAAATAAAATTAAAAAGATATTGGAGAGAGTATTTTAATGTTATATGAGAAAACGACAAATATAGAGGTAAAAAAATATAATAAAAATACTATTTATAGGTTTATATATAATAGTGAAAAAACATCTAAGCAAGAAATTGCCAAAAATCTTGAAGTTAGCTTACCCACTATAACACAACATTTAAAAAGTTTACTTGAAGATGGGTTAATTATTGAAGATGGAGAGTTTGAATCTACTGGTGGAAGAAAAGCAAAGGCGATAATGTGCGTTAAAGATTCACGATTAGCAGTAGGATTAGATATTACTAAAAATCATATAAGTATAGTTTTAATTGATTTAGGAGGAAATATTTTAAGAAACATAAGAATAGAGAAACGTTTCGAAAATATTGCTGACTATTATAAAAATGTTGGGAAGGTATTATGTGAATTTATAGAAAATAGTACATTTAAAAATTCAAAAATTTTAGGTGTTGGGATATCCATACCAGGAATTGTTTCTGCAGATCAGAAAGAAATAACTAATTCACATGTTTTGCAAATTAAAAATGTACAATGCGAAGAATTAAAAAAATATATTCCGTATGATTGTATATTCTGTAATGATGCAAATGCTGCTGGCAAAGCGGAATTATGGAATGATGACAGTAAAAAAAATATTATTTATCTTTCACTAAGTAATAGTGTTGGCGGAGCAATATTCTATAATAAAAAGATGTATTTTGGAGATAACGAGCGAAGTGGAGAATTTGGCCATATGATTATAATTCCAGATGGAAAACAATGTTATTGTGGGCAAAAAGGGTGCGTTGATGCTTATTGTTCAGCAAAAGTTTTAGCAGACAGTGCAGGAGGGAGTTTATCCAATTTCTTTACTTTACTTAATAATAAAAATAAAGAGCAAGTACAAATTTGGAAAGAATATATTAATAATTTATCTATTGTTATTAACAATTTAAGAATGGTATTTGATTGTACTATTATATTAGGTGGATATGTAGGAGCATATTTAGATGAAAATATAAAGGGAATAAAAGAAATTGTATCTAAGCATAATACTTTTGGAATAGAAACTAAATATTTAAGATCTTGTCATTATAAATTAGAATCTAGTGCTGTTGGAGCAGCACTACTACAAATAGAAAAATTTATGAATCAAATTTAAAAAAGATTAAAAATCAAGGAAATAGCTTATAACTATTTTCTTGATTTTTTTGTTTTTTAAGAAGTTATATTTCTTGAAAATATTTGTATAACTTATAAAATAATGTGTTTTAGAGGCGTAATGAGTATAGCTAAAGAAAAAATAATATTGTGTTAGGCTAGTGGTCAAGCACCACTTAGTTAATTGTTATGAAGTTGAAAATATTATTTACCAAAAAGCTATTGACAAAATAATGAAAAGTTTTTAATATATTATTAAAGGACTTTTAGAAAAGTACTTTAATAAGTTTCTTGGGTAAGGGGTAGTAAAATGAGAAATGAAGAATTGAATATCAGAACAATTGTACCAGATAGATGTATATCAAAAGTAAACGATTCAATCAGTAAGATAATAGATATTATATCTGGGATGTTTGTACCAATTATTAATGTAATGAGTGCAGCAGGAATTTTAAAAGGAATTGTAGCTATATTAGGAGCAATGAATATATTAACACCTAATAGTGATACATATATAATTTTTAATGGAATAGCAGATGCATTTTTTTATTATATCCCTATGTTTCTAGCATTTACTGCTGCTAAAAAATTAAAGGCTAATCAATATACAGCAGTTTTTATAGCAGTTATTATGTTGCATCCTAATATAACTAGTTTGCTTAAGGAAAAAGATATTATTAATTTTATTGGTATCAATATAAATTCAGTAACATATTCATCTAGCGTAATTCCAATAATATTGGCAGTGGGTCTTTTACATTACGTTGAAGGATTTTTTTCTAAAATTATACCAAGTGTAGTAAAAGAATTTTTTACACCATTATGTTCTATATTAGTAGTTGTTCCTATAACGTTTATAGTATTTGGACCTATTGGAACTGTAATAGGTAATGGACTAGCAAGTATATATGAAAATATTTATGCATTTAATCCAATCATGGCAGGAGCATGTTTAGGATTTTTAATTCAACCTATGGTTATATTTGGATTTCATTGGAGTTTAGTGCCACTTGCAATTAATAATATTGCGTTAAATGGTTATGATACAATTCTTGCTTTAATGGGACCAGCAGTTTTTGCACAAGCAGGTGCAGCTTTAGCAGTATTTTTCATTACTAAAAATAAAAACTTAAAAACAGTAGCAGCATCAGCATCTATTTCAGCTATATTTGGGGTTACAGAGCCTGCATTATTTGGTGTAAACCTTTTATTAAAAAGACCATTATTCTTTGTTTGTTTAGCTGGTGGAATAGGTGGTGCAGTTGTTGGAATTAGTGGTTCTAGCGCAATATCTTTTGCATTTCCTGGATTAGGAACAATACCAGTTTTCTTAGGATTAGGATTTAAAGGTTTTCTAATTGGATGTGCACTTGGTTTTATAATAAGTTTTTTATTAACAATAATATTTAAATTTAAAGATGTAGAATACTAAAATTAATTAGATTATATTTTATCTAAAATTATAGATAGATTTAAAAATATAAGTAAAAAAATATAAGACTATGTTTTAAAAAGAAACTGATATATTCATAAATAAAGTTAACAAATTAAGTGGATGTATTAGCACAATTTAAAATATAACAAAATATAAAATTTGAGAGGATGATTGACATGGAAGGAAAAATGAAAGTAGCAGTAATGAATGGAATAGGAAAAATGGGATTTGAAGAAAGAGAAATTCCTAAGGTATTAAATAACGAAGTACTAGTAAAAATAGATTATGTAGGAATTTGTGGATCAGATCTTCATTATTATGAAACAGGAAGAATTGGTGATTATATAGTTGAATCACCATTTGTATTAGGTCATGAACCCGGTGGAGTTGTAGTTGAAGTTGGTAAAAATGTATCACACCTTAAAGTTGGAGACAGAGTAGCATTAGAACCAGGAAAAACATGTGGTCATTGTGAATTCTGTAAAACAGGAAGATATAATCTTTGCCCAGACGTAATTTTCTTCGCAACACCACCAGTTGGAGGAACATTCCAAGAATATGTAGCTCACGAAGCAGATCTTTGCTTTAAATTACCAGATAACGTAAGTACTATGGAAGGTGCATTAATAGAACCACTTGCTGTTGGATTTCATGCAGCTAAACAAGGCGACGCTCATGCAGGACAAAGTGCAGTAGTATTAGGGGCAGGATGTATTGGTCTTGTTACACTACTAGCATTAAAGGCAATGGGATTAACAGAAGTTTATGTTGTAGATATAATGCAAAATAGATTAGATAAAGCTTTAGAATTAGGAGCTACTGCAGTAATTAATGGAAAAGATAAAGATTCAGTAAAGGCAATTTTAGAGTTAACTGATGGCAAAGGTTGTGACTTAGCATTTGAAACAGCAGGAACAGAAATTACTTCTCAACAATCAGTTAGTATGGTTAAAAAAGGTTCAAATATAGTATTGGTAGGTTATGGAAAGACTGGCATGATTAATATGCCAATGAGCTTAGCATTAGATAAAGAAATAACATTTAAAACTGTATTTAGATATAGACATATATACCCAATGGCAATTAAAGCAGTTGAAAGTGGAGCTGTAAATTTAAAAGGAATTGTTACAAATATATTTGATTTTGATGATGTACAAAATGCAATGGATTATAGCATAAACAATAAAGCTGAAATTGTAAAAGCTGTAGTAAAAATTTCTAAATAGCAAATATTTCAAGAAAGAAGGTTAGGTAGTTGGTAGATAATATGTTAGGAATGGCTCATATAGGTATTCCTACAAAAAATATAGAAAAAACTAAAGAATTTTATACTAGTTTAGGGTTTGAAATTTTAATGGAGACATTTAATGAAGAAGCAAAAGAAAAAGTAGCTTTTCTTCAATTAAAAGATATAGTCATTGAAACTTATGAAACAATGACTATTGCTGGAAAACCAGGTGCAGTAGATCATATAGCGATAAGTGTTAATAATATCGAAGATGTATTTAATGAAATTAAAAGTAAGGGATATTGTTTATTGCATGAAACTATACAATATTTACCTTTTGGGAAAGCGGAGTTAAGTTTTTCATGATAAAAGGTCCATCAGAAGAAAAAATAGAGTTTTGCCAAAAATTATAATTTTATAGAAGTAATTTAAAAATAGTCGTAAAAAAAGGGGTAGTATAAATGTTTGATGTAGTTGCAATAGGTGAATTATTAATAGATTTTACATTTGGTGGTAAGGATGATTCAGGAAATACAATTTTTTGTCAAAAGGCAGGAGGAGCACCAGCAAATGTTTTAGCGGCAAATAGTAAATTAGGTGGAAAAACAGCGTTTATAGGAAAAGTTGGACAAGATTCTTTTGGAGAATTTTTAAAAGAAACACTTAAAAATTTAAATATTAATATAAATGGATTAGTAAGAACTAATAAAGTAAATACAACGTTAGCTTTTGTTAATATAGATAAAAATGGAGAACGTTCATTTAGCTTTTATAGAAATCCAGGGGCAGATATGATGTTAGAGTATGAAGAAGTTAATAGGGAAATTATTGATGAATGTAACATTTTTCACTTTGGATCTGTATCTTTAACAAAAGGACCATCTCAAGATGCAACTTTAAAAGCGGTTCAATATGCAAAGCAAAAAGGCAAAATCATAAGCTATGATCCTAACTACAGACCTCTTTTATGGGATGATAATGAATATGCTAAAAAGATGATGTTAGAAGGATTAAAATTTGCAGATATTATTAAAGTTTCAGAGGAAGAATTAGAATTATTAACTGGTGAAACAGATTTAATAAATGGTTTAAATAAGTTACCTCAAAATGATGCGAGTTTAGTACTTATATCTCTGGGAGAAAATGGATCATTTTATAAAAAAGGTAATATTTATGGATTAGTTGAACCTTATAAGGTTAAAGCAATAGATACAAATGGAGCAGGAGATTCTTTTTTTGGAGCATTGCATTATAAATTGATAGGAAAAAGCTTATTAGATATAAAAAATATGCAAAAAGAAGAAATTGAAGATATAATTAAATTCGCTAATGCAGCAGGGGCTATTACAACAACAAGAAGTGGTGCTATAGCAGCATTACCACAGTTAAATGAAGTTGAAAATATGATATTGTAAAAATATGATATTATTTGTATTTATGAGTTTTCAATAGAATAACAAGTCTATGTAGTTCAATATAATGAAAATAAACAAAAATAAGGCCTAAAAGAGTAAATGAATTTATCTTTTAGGTCTGTTTTTATTGAGTATGATATTACTTGATTTTAATCTTTTCTTATTAAAAAGTTATTTTTATTATATTTTCTGTAAAACAATAATTTTATAATAAAATTGTTGTTAAGATATTCTAAAGTAAGAATAGTAATGGCCATAAGCTCCATATATTATTAAATCCATATCCATAAGAATTTCCATATCTAGCATAATTGTTACATCCACAATTACAGCAACGGTTACAACAATTTCTCATAATTTATTACTCCTTTGTTCATCATAATCATTTGTTATAATAATATTATATGAATATAGTTAAAATATGTTACCTGAAAAACATTATATATTATTCAAAGGAGGTGAATCACCTCCTTTTGATTATTTTTTATAAAACAAAATTTATAAAATGAACTGATTATATTTAATAAAAAACTATGGTGTAAAAATGGTGTAAAATATAAAAAAACTAGGTTGGGAAAAAGTGTGGGAAAATAAGAAAAACACCAGTGATTTAGAACTCTAAACACTGATGTTTACTACAATGGTGACCCATACGGGAATCGAACCCATGATTCCACCGTGAGAGGGTGGCGTCTTAACCGCTTGACCAATGGGCCTCACAACAAGTTTGATTATACGCCTTTATTTTTTTTATGTCAATATTTCCAGTAAATAAATTTATTTTACAAAAAATATAAAAATTAAAATGTTATTATATATGAAAAATTATGTTAAATATAATTAATATACTTATTATAATAAATAAAGTTAAGCTGGACATACTAAATTTATATTAATTATAAGTTAGGAGGAATTTTAATGCCAAAAGATAGTCAACCTGATAATAAAACAGCAAGAATGGAAAAATGTAATTATCAAACTCCAATAACAGAAGAGGGTCATAATCATAATCCTAATGCAAAACATAAATCTATAAAAAGAGAAGGTTTTTCAAGCCAACATTATAATCCTTCTGGAAATTAATTTCATTAAATTATAAAATGAAAACAGTGTTGATATTAATAAATAAAAACTAATATTAACACTGTTTTTTTACTTTTAGACACAAAATAGTCGAATGTTGTTTTAAAATAATCATATTAAATATATTAAAGTGTTAAAATATTTAATGATATAATGAGAAAAATATAAAAAAATCACATATTTTATTTACATAATGTCATTTTTTCCATATAATAGTTAATGTGTGTTGATTTTAATGTTGAAATTTAACAATTTGAGGAGGAATATAGTGAGTAAAAGAGAAGGTTTTTCAAGTAAATTGGGATTTATACTATCTTGCATTGGAGCAGCGATAGGTTTAGGAAATGTATGGATGTTTCCTTATAAGCTTGGTGAAAATGGCGGTGCGGCATTTTTAATTCCATATTTTTTATTTGTAATTATTTTAGGGGTAGTTGGATTAATGGGAGAGTTTGCATTCGGGAGAATGTATAAACAAGGATCACTAGGAGGAATAAGACAAGCATTTAAAGATAAGAACTTAAGAGGAGGTAAGATAATATCTATAATTCCTACTCTTGGATTAACAGGTATATTTATGTTTTATACAGTGGTAATCGGATGGGTTCTAAAGTACTTTTTCATAAGTTTAACTGGAGAGATATCATCAATAAACACTGAAACATATTTTGCGAATTTTGCCAATAGTCCTAACGTTATCTTGTGGCATGCATTGGCTGTTGTAATAACACTAGTAATAGTAAGCTTTGGAGTAACAAAAGGAATTGAAAAGATTAATAAAATAATTATTCCATTATTGTTTATTATTTTTATAGTATTAATAATTAAATCTTTAAGTTTACCTAACGCATTTGAAGGAGTACAGTATTTATTAAAACCTGATTGGGGACATTTATTAAAACCAAGTACATGGGTTATGGCATTGGGACAAGCATTTTTTACAGTATCTATAACTGGATGTTGTATGGTTGCATGTGGAAGTTATGCTAACGATAAGTTTGATATACCTAATTGTGCTATGAATACAGCTGCATTTGATACTTTATCAGCATTATTAGCTGCATTTATGATCATGCCAGCAGTTTTTGCATTAGGATTAAACCCTACAGCAGGACCTGCATTAATGTTTGTTACAGTACCGAGTATATTTCAAACCATGCCATTAGGCGGTTTATTAAGTGCATTATTCTTCTTAAGTATAATATTTGCATCTATTTCTTCATCCATAGCAATGCTTGAAGGACCTGTAGAAGCAGTTTTAAGTGTAACTAAGTGGAGTAGAAAAAAGGCTACAATAATTATAGCAAGTGTTGCATTTATTTTTGCAATTCCTCTAGGTCTTAATGGAGAATTATTTAATAATTTTACAAACTTCATAACAATAATTTTATCACCAATAGGAGCAGTAATAACAGCATTTGTTTTCTACTATATAGTTGATAATAAGAAAGCACTAGATGAAGTAAATAAAGGTGCAAAATATAAATTAGGAATTGGATTTATTAAATTTGGAAAATACATATTTGTTCCAGCAACAATAATTATAATAATTCTTGGTGTTATATATGGCGGAATTGGTTAAATTATATTTTAGCTATATATTAAAGAATATAAATAAAAAAAGTTACCTTAATAATATGAAAATTATTTAAAGGTGACTTTTTTTATTCATTATTTTTTAATTCATCTATTTCCCTTCTTAATTCATCAATGCTTTTTTTTAGATCTTTAATTTCAGATTCATATTTATTTAATGACTTAGTATTAGTTTTAAGTGGTTCATAAGAATCGCTAGTTTGACTAGTGTCTGTTTGACTTGTTGGAGTTGGGCAGAATGGATTAGCTACATTTTTGTATTTAAGGTTATAATATCTACCAGGGCCACCTTGAAAATATTGTTGTTGAGAGTTAAAAGTTAAAATAGTTTGACCAACTAGTTGTAACCAGTTTCCTAGGGCATTTTGAACATTGAATGGTAGATTAGCAGACATTATATTTCCTAAGAGTTCACCTAATGTAATGAATACTTGTGGATTTAAATTTTGAAATCCTCCAGGAATATCATTGCAATTTGTATTATCATTAGATTGAGATTCTGAACTATAGTTTTGATTATCACAATTACAATCACAATTTGAAGTATTTTGGTTATTTTGTATATAATCGAAGAAATCATTAAAGTTAAAATTATTAAAATCCATTGTATCGCTCCTATGTAATTGTACTTATATTATATTATTCAATTAATAGATTTAGTGAACAGCAAAATTATGGATATAACTTTTAGTTGAATAAATGCAATTAGTACTTTATAATTTATCCATAATAAAATATAAAGCATTTTAGGTTCGATTAAGTAATAAAAGTTACTTAGGATTAATAGGGAAAGTGGTTTAAATCCACTACAGCCCCCGCTACTGTAAAAGGTGACTAATTCTTTAAGGAATATGAGAATAAGTAATAAGTCAAAGATGCAACAGATATTTTGTGAAATACAATGATTTAGGTTGGACTAATAGTTGTGCCAAGTAAGAAGTGGTTCATAAAATAAACTATCATACTGACTAGTTATTTATTTAAATATGACTAATATCCACTGAGTTTATACTTGGGAAGGTGAAGAATATATTAGGATGACCCATAAGTCAGGAGACCTGCCTAAAATTTATGCTATCTTTCGGAGGGAGGGACAATGGCAATATCAAAGAAAATATTTTAAATAATATTTTGTTGATTTGTTATATAATCGATATAGTCCTTACTAATGTATTTAGTGAGGATATTTTTTGTATAATTATAGAAAAATTTAGATATGAAAATCTAGAAAATGCATATTTTAGAAAAAACTGAATTGGAATTGATAGGAGAAAATGATGATTAAATAAACATATTTCTTATTAAAGTTTAAAGATATATATTTTTAAGGTGTTCAACTCTCAATTTTCAATTAAAAACGTAGAATGATAACTTTTTCATTGTATATGAAGATAAAAAATAAATTATTGGAGTGGAGTAACAGATATGAAAAAAGCAATTTTAGTAGTTAGTTTCGGGACAAGCCATATAGACGCATTAGAAAATTCTATTGAAAGAATCGAGAATAAAATAAGAGCTGAATTTAAAGATTATGAAATATTCAGAGCTTTTACAGCACATAAAATAATAAAAAAGCTAAAGAATGTTCATAATTTAGAAATAGCTACACCAGAAGAAGCATTAGAAGATTTACATAGAAAAGGATTTGAAGAAATTATAGTTCAACCATTACATATAATTCCAGGTGAGGAGTTTGATTATATAAAAGGTGTAGCAAAAAGATTTGAAGATAAGTTTTCTTCTCTTAAGCTTGGAAGACCAATATTTTATTATCAAGGAATAGAAGAGGCACCAGAGGATTATTCATTGTTCATAGACAGTATAGAGGGTTTATTAAAGAAAAATGAATGTACTATATTATTTGGACATGGAACACCACACTGTTGCAATTCAGTATATGGTTGTCTTCAAAGTGTTTTAGTAGATGAAGGCTATGATAATGTTTTTGTTGGAACTGTAGAAGGATATCCTACTTTTGAAACAGTATTAAAAAGACTGAAAAGAAAAGATATTAAAAATGTTACTTTAGTACCATTGATGGTGGTTGCAGGCGATCATGTTAAAAATGATATGGCATCAGATGAGGAAGATTCTTGGAAGAGTATGTTATTAAATGAGGGGATAAATGCTGAAGCATATATTCATGGATTAGGTGAAATAGATAAATTTTCACAACTTTATATTTCAAGAATTTATGATCTTATAGAAGACAGATATTTAAATGTAGGAAGTACAAAGAAACTACACTGCACTTTAATATAAGAAATAATGCGTTTTCTAGAATTTGAAATGGGTTTATAGAGAAAATAAAAAATACATATTGAAATTTAAAGAGATATATATTTCAAGGTCATAATGATTTTTACCAAAATTTCCGAATGTCAATTAAAAATTATTACATAATCATTTGAATTTTAGGTAATATAATAAATTAAGAAAGGGGTGAATAATTTGAAATCTATAATTGTTTCATCTAATTGTAGTGGTGGAGGAAAAACAACTTTTACATTAGGACTTATGCGTGCTTTAAAAAATAAAGGCTTAAAAGTACAGGGATATAAGGTTGGACCTGATTATATAGATACAGCTTTTCACAAAGAAGCTACAGGAGTAGAATCTAGAAATCTGGATACATTTTTAATGGACAAAGATGGGATTAAAAGGAGCTACTTTAAAGGCACTGGTGACATTGGGATAATTGAAGGGGTAATGGGATTATACGATGGAGTAGGCGCAACAACAAAAGCTTCAACTTATGATATTTCTAATACATTAGGAAACATGCCAATAATTTTAGTGCTTTCACCTAAAGGGCAAAGCTCAACACTATGTGCAGAAATAAACGGTCTTAAGAATTATAGAAATGCTAATATTGTTGGTGTTGTATTAAACTGTATAAGTGAAAAATATTATAAACTTTTAAAATATTCTATAGAAAAAAACTGTAATATAAAAGTATTTGGACATATTCCTAAAAATGAAGAATTAAAAATTTCTAGCAGGCATTTAGGTCTTGTGCAAAGTTCAGAAATAGATAATTTACAGGATAAATTAAAATTATGTAGTGAGTTAATCAGTGAATATATTGATTTAAATGGTATTTTAGAGGTTATGTCAGAAGCTAAATGTGATAAGAGCAATAATAAAGTAGAACTTAATATAAAAAATAGGAACTTAAATATTGCAATAGCAAAAGACAAAGCATTTAGCTTTTACTATAAAGATAATATAGAAGTTTTAAAATCCATTGGAAATATAACATATTTTAGTCCTATTAATGATGATAAGTTACCAGATAACGTAGATTTTATATATATAGGTGGAGGGTATCCAGAAGTTTTTAAAGAAGAATTAGAAAAAAATATATCTATGAGAAAAAGTATAAAAAATGCATTGAATTCAGGCGTAAAGTGCTATGCTGAATGTGGTGGACTTATGTATTTGACAGAGGAAATTGATGCTTTTAAGATGGTTGGCTTCTTTAATGGAAAAAGTGAAATGACTAAAGGACTTAAAAGATTTGGATACTGTACAGTAAATATAGATGAAAAATATTTGGGGCAGGAAATTAAAATAAATGCTCATGAGTTTCATAAATCAGATGTTAGCTTAAATGAGAATAAAATATATAACATTGAAAAAACACAATATGATGGTGAAAAGATAACTTGGGAATGTGGATATTTAAAAAATAACACATTAGCAGGCTATGCACATATTAATTTCTTGGGAAATATTAAATTATTAGAAGGCTTAATAAATAGATAAATAAATTAATTAAATAGTAGTAGCTATTTTAGTATAATGCTTCGCGGAGTGAAAAATTTACAATTATACTGAAAGATCACAACTTTATTTAATTGTAGAAGAACATTCGTAAATAAGAAAATTTTATATAGAAGAGAAGGAGAACGTATGGATTATTTGAAAAATCCTATGGGGATTGAAGAAAAAAGTTTTGAGATAATAGGTGAGGAATTGGGAGCACATTCTTTTTCTGATGAAGAACTTTTAATTGTTAAAAGAGTTATACATACAACAGCTGATTTTGAATATAAAGATTTAGTTAAAATAAGTAAAGATGCTATAAATGCAGGCAAAGAAGTTTTATCTAAAGGTGCCACAATATATACGGATACTAATATGGCGTTAAATGGTATAAATAAGATGGCATTAGCTAAAACAAATAGTAAGGTAATTTGTTATGTAAATGAGCCAGATGTTCATATTGAAGCAAAGGAAAAAGGTATTACTAGAAGCATGGCAGCAGTTGAAAAGGCTTGTAGTGATAATGTAGATATATTTGTATTTGGAAATGCACCTACTGCATTGTTTAAACTTAAGGAACTTATCAAAGAAAAGAAAGCAAATCCTAAGCTTGTAATAGCAGTTCCAGTAGGCTTTGTTGGAGCCGCTGAAAGTAAGGAAAATTTAGATGAATTAGGAATTCCATATATAAGAGTTAAGGGTAGAAAAGGTGGAAGTACTGTTGCTGCTGCGATTGTAAATGCACTTTTGTATATGATTGTTAAAAGATAGTGAAAAAGATTAAAAATGAAGTAAACATATTAAATCATATTTACACTCCATTAGCGCTGGCTTTTGGAATTAGCTTTTTTGACTTGTTATGGGAAAATATAAATGAGTAAGTGCATTTCATGTACCAAAATTAAGAGGTGAGTTTCTATGTTTGAAATGTATATTGAAAGTGGAATGAATAAGTTAAGATGTGGATATACAACAGGATCATGTGCTACAGGAGCAGCTAAGGCAGCAACTATGCTACTTTTTGATTTGATAAATAGTGAAGAAGAGCTAAATGAAATAGAAATAGATACTCCAAAAGGTATAAAAGTTGAAATGCCAATTGATAATGTTGTGGTAGGAAAAAATTTTGTTCAATGTACCATATTAAAATTTAGCGGTGATGATAAAGATATTACAATGGGATTAGAGATACAGGCAAGAGTAGAAAAGATAAGGAAAGAAGAAGCAGAAGGATTATCTAAAAAGTTAATAAGTAATGAAAGCAAGACTATTGTATTAGATGGTGGAATTGGTGTTGGAAGAGTTACAAAAGATGGATTATTTGTAGCAAAGGGAGAGCCAGCTATAAATCCAGTTCCAAGACAAATGATAATAAAAGAGATTGAAAGTATTCTGCCTAAAGATAAATATGTAAAAGTTGTAATTTCTGTTCCACAAGGTACAGAAATAGGTAAAAAGACTTTTAATCCAAGGCTTGGTATAGAAGGTGGAATATCCATATTAGGTACATCAGGAATAGTATATCCAATGTCAGAAGATGCATTAAAAGCTTCTATAAAGCTAGAGATAAAACAAAAGTCTTTAAAATCTAAAAATCTTATACTTACTTTTGGGAATTTGGGAGAAAATTATTGTAAGTACTTAGGTTATAAAGAAGAAGAAATTGTAATATGTTCAAATTTCATAGGCTTTGCCTTAGAATGCTGTGTTTCCTGTAATGTTAAGAGTATTATTATAGTTGGACATATAGGAAAGATGAGTAAGATAGCCTATGGATGCTTTAATACACATAGTAGAGTGTGTGGTGTAAGGCTTGAAGTTTTAGCTTTAGAATTAACGCTTTTAGGATATGATATCTCTTTAGTAAATAAGGTTCTAAATGAAAAAACTTGTGAAGGTGCTGTAAAATTATTAGGTAGTGGATATGAAAACCTATATGAAAATATAGGTCAAAAAATACTAAATAGTATGAAAACTTACGTTTATGATGAGCTAAAAATAGATGCAGTTATGTATTATGGTGCATCAAATCCAATATTACTTTGGAGTTCATGTTTGGAGTGATAAATATATGTTATTTGTAGTTGGACTTGGTCCAGGTCATGAAGATTATATTATAAAAAAAGCAGAAAATGTATTAAAAAGTTCAGATGTAATTATAGGGTTTAAAAGAGCTGTAGATTCTCTAAATTTTATTGATAATAAAAAGATTTATTTAAAAAGTTTAAAAGATTTAGAGAAAATATTAGAAGAAAATAAAAAAATTAATATTTCATTAGTAGCGTCAGGTGATCCAATGTTTTATGGAATAGTAAATTATTTAAACAACAATATTACATATGATTTTGAAGTTATACCAGGAATAAGTTCTTTTCAGTATTTAGCATCAAAGGTTAAATTGCCTTGGAATAATGCACATTTAGGTAGTTTACATGGGAGAAATGAAGAGTTTATAAATACTGTAAAAGAAAATAATATGACGGTATGGTTAACTGATAAAGAAAATAATCCAAGTAAGCTATGTGAAATTTTATATTCTAAAATTATTGATTGTAATGTAATTATAGGTGAAAATCTTTCTTATGAGGACGAAATTATAAATATAGGAAAACCTGAAGAGTTTATAAATAAACAATTTAGTGAACTTAGTATTTTAATAATTAGTAGAGAGTAAAGGTGTTATATTATGATATTTATAAAAGATGATGAATTTATTAGAGGCAAGTGTCCAATGACAAAGGAAGAAATCAGAGTACTTTCAATAAGTAAGATGAACTTAAAAGAAAAATCTTTTGTATTAGATATAGGATGTGGAACTGGAAGTATTACAGTTCAAGCTTCTAAAATTGCGAAACAAGGTAAAGTCTTAGCCATAGAAAAGGAAGAAGAGGCCTATAATATTACAAAAAACAACGTAGAAAAATTTGAATGTAATAATGTTATGGTTTTAAATAAGAAGGCTACTAATGCGCTTTATGCATTATATGATGAAGAGGTAGAATTTGATTCTATATTTATAGGGGGAAGTTCTGGAGAATTAGAAGAGATAATAAAAATTTGTGACAATATTTTAAGTTCTGATGGAACAATTGTTATGAACTTTATAACTTTAGATAATGCATATAAAGCTATAGAAACAATGAAAAAACTAAATTATAAAGTAGATGTTTCTATGGTTAATATAAGTAAGAATAGAGGGGATACGCTTATGATGATATCTCTTAACCCAATATATATAATTCAATGTAGAAGAGGAGAAGAATAAAATGGCAGTATTATATGGAATAGGTGTAGGACCAGGAGACAAGGAACTTATAACAGTAAAGGGAGCAAAAACTATAAATATGTGTGATGTTGTAGTTGCACCTACAGCTACAGAAGGTGGAGAAAGTATTGCGTTTGAAACAGCAAGGGAATATGTTAGAGAAGATGCTGAAGTTGCAATAATGCATTTTCCTATGGGGGGAAAAGATAGATTAAAAAAATCAAAAGAAGCTTATGACTTTATTGAAAAGAAATTAGCAGAAGGAAAAAATGTTGCATTTTTAACTATTGGAGATCCATATGTATACAGCACATATATTCATATGTTAAGTCATGTAAAAGAACATGGATTTGAAGTTAATACATTACCAGGAATAACTTCATTTTGTGCAGCAGCAAGTTTAATAGATAGAACATTAGTAATTGGAGATGAAAAATTAGTTATATTACCAGCAAGCAAGATAAAAGAAATAAAAGATGAAAAATACATAGTAATTATGAAGATGTACAAGCATGAAGAGGAAGTCCTAGATGTATTAGAAGAAAAAGGATTTGACTATACTTATATTAGTAGAGTTGGAAGAGACGGAGAAACTATATTAAAGGACAGAGAAGAAATACTAAAACTTCGTGATTATATGTCATTAATTATAGCAAGCAGATAATAAGGCACATTCAAATAAATAACTAGTCAGTATGCTAGTTTATTTTGTGAACTACTTTTTCATTGGAATATATTAATAGCACAACTATTAGCAGAATCCAAGTCATTGTATTTCACAAAATATCCGTCGCATCTTTGACTTATTATTTATTTTCATATGGCTAAAACATTAAGAAAAGAGGTAGAACATGGTTTATTTTATAGGAGCAGGTCCAGGAGCAGTAGATTTAATCACAGTTAGAGGAAGAGATATATTAGAAAAAGCAGATGTTGTTATATATGCGGGATCTTTAGTATCAAAGGAGCATTTGAAATACTGTAAAAAGGATGCTAAATTTTATAATTCAGCATCTATGACTTTAGATGATGTTATTAAAGTAGTTAAAACAGAATGTAGTGAAGATAGTGTAATAGTTAGATTACATACTGGTGATCCATCAATATATGGTGCTATAAGGGAACAAATGGTTGAACTTGATAAAGAAAATATAAATTATGAAGTTGTTCCAGGGGTAAGCTCATTTACAGCAGCAGCATCAGCAATAAAAAGAGAATTTACACTTCCAAGTATTACACAAACTGTTATTTTAACAAGAGTTGAAGGAAGAACTCCAGTACCTGAAACAGAAGATCTTGAAGCTTTAGCATCAATAGGAGCATCTATGGCTATATTTTTATCAGTGTCTATGATTGATAAAGTTGTTGGGAAGTTAAGAAAAGGATATGGCAAAAATGTTCCAATAGCAGTTATTGAAAGAGCAACTTGGGAAGATGAAAGAGTATTAATGGGAACACTAGACGACATAGTTGAAAAGGTAAAGGAAAATAATATAACTAAATGTGCTCAAATTTTAGTTGGAGATTTTATTGGTAATGAATTTGAAAAAAGTTTATTATATGATAAGAATTTTTCACATATGTTTAGAGATGCAGAGGATAAGAAATGATAAGCATAATATGTCCATCACCTAAGGGGAAGGATATTGCTTATACTCTTAAAGAAGAGTTAGGATGTAATTTATACATAAAAGAAGACAATTTAGAATGTAATTCAAATGCACAAAACTTATGTAATGATAGTGAAGTAAATTTAGTTAACAATATATTTAAAGCAAATAAATTTAATTTACATAATGTAACAAAGCATGCAGTTAAATATTCTGATAAAATTATATTTATATCATCAACTGGTATTGCAGTAAGAGCAATAACTCCATTTATCGCTAGTAAAGATAAAGATCCAGGTGTTGTAGTTATAGATTTAGCTAATAATTATTCTATAAGTTTATTATCAGGTCATTTAGGTGGGGCAAATGAGCTTACATTAGAGGTAGCTAAAATATTAAATAATATACCTATAATAACTACAGCCACTGATAATTTAGGAATAGTAGCACCAGATATATTAGCAAAGGAAAACAATTTTATTATAGAGGATTTAAAAAAAGCTAAATATATATCAGCTATTTTAGTGAATGAAAAAATTATTGGTTTGAAAGATGATTATGAAAAGATAGATATTAGTAAAGGATATAAAAAATTAAACATATTAGAAGAAAATTCTGTATGGATAACAAATAAGATAGAAGAAAATCCAGCTTTAGATTATTCAAAAATATTAAGGTTAATAAAGAAGAACTTAATACTCGGAATAGGTTGCAGAAGAGATACACCTAGTGAAAAATTAGAAGAGTGTGTAAGAAAACATCTTTTACTTAATAATTTAGAAATTAAAGCAGTAAAGAAAATTGTATCTATTGATGTAAAAAAAGATGAAAAAGCAATAATTGATTTAAGTAATACATTGAGATGTGACTTTGAGACTTTCTCTGTAGATGAAATAAGAACAGTTCAAGAGAAGTTTGAAGGTAGCAATTTTGTATTAAAAAGTGTAGGAGTAACTTCTGTATGTGAGCCTTGTGTATATCTAGATGGTGCAGAAATATTAATAAATAAGATAAAAGATAATGGCATTACATTATGCATTGGAATAAATAATGATTAATTTTAGGAGGAAAATGATTTGGGAGTACTTAGAGTTATAGGAATAGGTCCAGGTTCAATAGATAATATGAGCATAAGAGCTAAAAATGCTATTGAAAATAGTGACATAATTGTAGGATATACAAAATACATAGATATGGTAAAAGATTTACTTAAGGATAAAGAAATTTATTCAACTGGAATGATGGGTGAAGAAGCTAGATGTAAAGAGGCGTTAGAACTTTCAAAAGATAAGAATGTAGCGTTAATAAGTACTGGGGATTCAGGGATTTATGGAATGGCAGGATTAATTCTTGAGATGAGAACTAATGAAGAAGTAGAGATAATACCAGGAATAACAGCTTCAAGTTCTGCAGGATCAGTAGTTGGAGCACCTCTTATGCATGATAATTGTAATATAAGTTTAAGTGATTTAATGACACCTTATGAAGATATTAAAAAAAGAGTTAGATTAGCAGCAGAAGGTGATTTTGTAATCTCTCTTTATAATCCTAGAAGTAAGGGGAGGGATAAGTATTTAAAAGAATGTATTGATATAATAAGGGAATTTAGAAAAGATAATACTCCAATTGCAGTAGTTAGAAATGCTTTAAGAGATGGTGAAAGTTATACATTAGTTGAGCTTAAAGACTTTGATTATGAAATTGTGGATATGATGTCTATTGTCATTATAGGAAATTCAAAAAGTTTTCTTAAAAATGGATGTTTTATAACACCTAGAGGATATTCATCTAAGAAAAGAGATACAGTAAAGTAATGATCGGTTTTATATTAGGCACTTCTGAAGGGAAAAATATTGTATCTTTAATTAATAAGTATACAAATGATATTGCAGTCAGTACAGCAACAACATATGGTGGACAGCTTTTAAAGAAATTTGATATTAAAAGCTTAAATACAAAACCATTAAATGAAGAAGAAATGCTAGATTGGATTAATGATAATAATATAAATATATTAGTAGATGGATCTCATCCGTATGCACAAGAAGTTACTAAAACGGCATTAAAATGTTGTAGTAAACTTAAAGTAAAATATATAAGATATGAAAGACTAGGAGCCTTAGAAAATTTAAAGGATAAGAAGATAATAAGGGTTAGTAATTATGAAGAAGCTATTGATGAAATAAAAAAAATAAATGGAAATATACTAAATTCAACAGGTAGCAATAATTTTTCTAAATTTTTAAATATAGACTTTAATCACAGAATAGTTCATAGAATTTTACCATCTTATGAAGTGTTAAAAAAAATGATAGATGGTGGAGTTAAGATTAAAGATATAGTAGCCATGCAAGGACCAATATCAGCACAATTAGAGGAAGCATTTATTAAGCAATATGATATTAAAGGTATTATAACAAAAGATAGTGGTGTGCAGGGTGGTGTACTAGAAAAATTTAAAGCAGTACAGACATGTAATATAAAATTAATAGTTATAGAAAAACCGAAATTTAAATATGATTTAGAATTTAATGATGAAGAAAGTTTAGTTTCTTTTTTAGTAAATGAATTAAAATAAAAGCTATGTTTTAGTAATATAGTAACAACATCTTAAGGCACATGAAAATAAATAACAAGTCCAAAGTTGCAATGGATATTTTTCATCAGGCAGGGAGACGAATTGCCATCATAGCCTGGTCTATTAGGTCAATTTGCCGACACAGCATGATGGAAAATAGGCTGGCAAATGAACTTGTTATTTTTTGATTGTGCCTAAAACATATTGATATTATATAATTAGAGTTCTTAGCTTCATGTTAGTTTATCTACAGTGAGGATAGGAACTTATTGTATTTTATTAAAGTAAAAAATATATATTAGTTCAGAATTAAGTGTGAAGGAAATAGCAGTTGAGAAGTGATTATAAAAAGTGAAAAACTAAGAAGAAAATTTTTGTTGAAATTTTTAAATATAACTTAAAAAAATATTTAGGAAGTTCAATCCAAATTTATAAATTTCAATTATCAACTTTCAATTAAAAATTATAAAATGGGGGATAAGTTATGAAAAGTAAAGAAGAAATTCTTAGAGAAATTATAAGCAATATAGATAGTGTAGATAAAAATGTTATGGAAAAAGCAAAAGAAAGAATGAACTCTCTTGCAAAACCACTAAATAGTTTAGGAAAACTTGAAGAAATGTCTATAAGGCTTTCGGGAATTACAGGAAGTATAAAAAATACTTTAGATAAAAGAGCAATTATTATTATGTGTTCAGATAATGGTGTTGTAGAAGAAGGGGTATCGTCATGTCCACAATCTGTAACATTATCTCAAACGATAAATTTCACTAAAGGTTTAACAGGAGTTGCAGTCCTTGCAAAAGCTAATAATACAGATTTAAAAGTCATAGATGTGGGAATAAATAGTGATTTCAATCATCCACTAGTTTTAAATAGAAAGATAAGAAAATCTACAAATAATATATCTAAAGAGAATGCAATGACTTATGAAGAAGCTATTAAGGCAATATTAGTTGGAATTGAAGCTGTGAAAAACGCCAAGGAAGAAGGCTATAAAATACTTGGAGTTGGAGAGATGGGAATAGGTAATACTTCAACAAGTAGTGCTGTTATATCATCATTAACAGGATGTAAAGTAGAAGATGTTGTAGGATATGGAGGTGGTATTTTAGAGAAGGCTTATAAAAAGAAAATAGAAGTAGTTAAAAAATCAATAGAGATAAATAAGCCTAAAAAAGATGATCCTATAGATATATTATCTAAAGTTGGAGGATTTGATATAGCAGCAATGGTAGGAGTATTTTTAGGGGCAGCATATTACAAAATACCTATTGTAATTGATGGATTTATATCAGTAGTTTCAGCACTAGTAGCATTTAGATTAAACCATAAAACTAAAGAATATATGTTTACTTCTCATAGTTCAAAAGAAATTGGTTTTAAGATTGCAATGAAGGAACTTGAATTAGAGGCTATATTAAATTTAGATATGGGGCTTGGTGAAGGTAGTGGATGTCCATTAGCATTTTCAATAATGGATTCAGCATGTGCCATTATGAATAATATGGCTACATTTGCAGAAGCAGAAATAAATGATAGTTATTTAGATGAATTAAGAAAAATTAATAAATAAATATATTAATTAAAGTACAAGAGCAATTGATTAGTGCAATATAATAACCTATTAAATTAACATTGTGTTAAAAAATAGATTATTAGTTAATTTTATTTATATATAATCAAAAAGCTTAAAATAAACATCTCATTATTAAAAAGGTAATCATACACTATTTAATATAGATAAGATTAGTATTAATTATTTGGGATGTGGATTATGAATAACAATAAAGATAATAATGAATTAAATCATGAATGTGATATAAGCAATGCTGATGTAAGCAATGATATTGATAATGAAGAAGATAATGTTAATGATACACAAAATAATGCACAAGCAAGTACAAATAATGAGGACAGTAATAATAGTTCAAATGAGAGCACTAATACTTCTAAGTCTCAACTTATACAACAACTACAGACGTTAAATTTATCAATAGGTACAATATATGTGATATTAATTGCAATATTTTTAAATCTTGAATATGTTTATGGAGAAAGACTAAAATTATTAGATCAATTAAATGGAACAAAATACTCAGAAAATCAGTCAGATAAAGGTGACAATCCAGAAATATCTAATAGGATGTTTTTATATGCTACTGCAATTTTTTTGTTGATAAACTGGAAAAACTTACAGCAAGTTCTAGCTACTGATGATAATTCAGAAACTGGACTTAAAAACAAGAGAAAAGCTTATAATAGTTTTTTAGCCAGTTTATTAATATTTATTGCAACACTTATAAATCGTAATAATTTCACTTTTTAAATTAGGAGTTATTCTCCTTTTTTTCTTGCTTCATTTCCCAATTTATTATTACTGTCATAAATAATCTTAATAATATTATTGATCCAATTATAGCAAGCTCCATAAATGTTCTTATTAAAACTGTTTTTAATATTTCAGCAGATAATTTAAATTCAAGACCAAGAGCCATAGAATTTGCAAACTGATATTTTATAGGAAAGTGTTTTTTATCAATTAATGATTTTAAATAATGATAAAATGCAGTAAAAGCACCTATTGATATAACTATAATGCCCATGAGTTCAAATATGTGAATAGGAATGGGCAAATATTTATTGATTAATTCTTCAAACATATTAAATCTCCTTTGTAGAAATTATATAAAATTAGTATGCTTAATTGAGAAGAAAAATATTAGTAATTAGAGAAAATATACTTATTTTGTATAGTATATAGAACTTAGATTTTACGTATTATATTAGAGAAAATAATTTTAATATGGTTATGGAGATGATGAGATGAATGTTAATTTTAAAGGAAATCCAGTAACACTTGAGGGCACAATTATAAAGGTTGGTGATATAGCACCAGAATTTACAGCTATAGATAATAGTTTAAATTCAATATCATCAAAAAATTTAAAAGGAAAGAAAGTTTTTGTAAGTGTTCCATCCGTAGATACTCCAGTATGTGATTTGGAAGTAAAAAGATTTAATAAAGAAGCCACAAGTCTTGCAGGTGCAAACATATATGTAATATCAATGGACTTACCATTTGCTCAAACAAGATGGTGTGGTAGTGAAGGTGTAGATAAAGTACAAACATTATCTGATTATAAGGATAGAGAATTTGGCAAGAAATATGGTACATATATAAAAGAATTAGGATTATTAACAAGAGCTATATTTGTAGTTGATGAAAGTGACAAGGTTATATATGTAGAATATTGTGAAGAAGTAAGTTCACATCCTAATTATGATAAGGTGTTAAACGTTTTAAAGTAAGAAAAATATTTATTTTATAATATGTGTTTAGTTAATATCTTTATTATATGCATTTATAAAATTATTTTGTCGATTTTTTATTTGCACATAATAAAGATAAACATTAGAATAAATAAATTTATTATGGTAGAATACATGTTGAAAAGTTATTAAATATTAAGTGTATTTAATAACTAAATACACTTAATAAGAGGATATATAAATGAAAAGAAGTTTAAAGATAGTAAGTCCTGTATATCAACAAATAGCAGCAGATATTGCTTCTAAAATAGCAAATGGGCATTATAAAGTTGGCGAAAAAATATATGCACGATCAGCATTAGCTGCTCAATATAGCGTTTCATCAGAAACAGCTAGACGAGCTATTTGCATTTTATCAGATATGGAAATTGTAGATACGGCTAAAGGCAGTGGTGTTACAATAAAATCATGTCAAAATGCAATCAAATTTGTAAAACAATATGAAGATATTCAAACAGTTAATGATTTGAAAAAAGAAATATTAGGAAGCATAGAACGTCAAACACTAGAAAATAAATATCTTAAAGAGCATTTATTAGATTTAATAGATAAAACAGATCGATTTAAATCTATAAACCCTTTTATACCATTCGAAATAAATATTAATAAAAGTACTCCATATATAGGTAAAAATATATCAGAAATTAATTTTTGGCATAATACATTTGCAACTATAATTGCAATAAAACGAGGAGAGTCTTTGGTGATGTCTCCAGGGCCTTATGCAATTTTTAGAGAGGGAGATATATTTTATTTTGTAGGTGATGAAGATTGCTATGAAAGAGTACATAACTTCATGTATCCACAATGATTTTAATAGAGACAATCAGTCGGTTGTCTTTATTTTTTTGCCAAAAGTAACAACTTTATGATACAATAAGGTTGTTACTTTGCAAAAAGAGGAGGTTTTTCAGTGATAGAATTTAAAAATGTGAGTAAAGTTTTTAAAAATCAAACTGTTTTAAAGGATGTATCTTTTAAAATAGATAAAGGGGAATTAGTAAGTATTATTGGTGAAAGCGGTTGTGGTAAAACTACCACTTTAAAAATGATAAATAGCCTTATTAAACCATCTTCAGGTAAAATTTTAATTGATGGTGAAAATATTGGATTTAAAGATGTTATAAAATTAAGAAGAAATATGGGATATGTTATTCAGCAAACAGGATTATTTCCTCATATGACTATTAGAGAAAATATTGAAATAATTCCGCGTTTAGAAAAAGTAGAAAAAGCTAATATTGAAAAGAAGACTTATGAATTAATGGACATGGTAGGATTAAATGCTGAGGAATATTTAGATCGTTATCCAACAGAACTTAGTGGTGGACAGCAACAAAGAATAGGTGTTGCAAGAGCTTTTGCAACAAATCCAGAAATAATATTAATGGATGAACCTTTTAGTGCACTAGATCCTATAACCCGTTTACAGCTTCAAGATGAATTAATTGATTTACAATCTAAGGTTAGAAAAACTATCGTTTTTGTTACACATGATATGGATGAAGCTATAAGAATAGCAGATAAAATTTGTATAATGAATGGAGGAAGAATCATTCAATATGATACTCCGGAAAATATACTTAAAAATCCATGTAATGATTTTGTAAGTGAATTTATTGGGAAAAATAGAATATGGTCTTCACCAGAATTTATAAAGGTAAAAGATATAATGATTGATAATCCTATTACATGTTATAAAAATATATCATTACTAAAGTGTGTAGAAAAGATGAGAAGTTCAAAGGTTGATAGCTTAATGGTAATTGATAAATTAAATCATCTTTTAGGAATTGTTACAGCTAAACAAATACAAAATAACACAGATAGAAGTGTGCCAGTAGAAAACATAATGAATTCTGATTTTATCAAGGCATCTCCAGATGACACAATTATAGACATACTTGAACTTGTTAAAGAAAATAAAATATCAAGATTACCAGTTGTTGATGAAGGTGGATGTTTAAGAGGAATAATAACTAAAAGTAGTTTAGTTACAACATTAAGTCAACAATTTTTAGATACTGAGGAGGTGGAATAAAATGATGGGATTTTTAAATTATTTAATGGAAGCTAAATCTCAAATTTTTATGTTATTGATTGAACATATAAAACTTACTTCATTATCTGTAGGATTAGCAATTATAATTGCAATGCCTTTAGGAATATGTATAAGTTATATAAAACAAATGAACAAGCCTGTTATAGCAATTGCCAATATAATTCAAGCAATTCCTAGTATGGCATTATTAGGTTTTGCAATACCCTTTTTAGGGATAGGAACAACTCCAGCTATTGTAATGGTTGTTTTATATTCACTATTACCAATTATAAAGAACACAAATACAGGAATTAAAAGTATAAATCCACAGACACTAGAGGCAGCTAGAGGGATTGGACTTACAAAGTTTCAAATTTTAGTAAAAGTTCAATTACCATTAGCGTTACCTGTTATTATGTCAGGGGTTAGAATATCTGCAGTTACAGCAGTAGGACTTATGACAATGGCTGCCTTCATTGGTGGAGGGGGACTAGGATACTTGGTATTTTCAGGAATAAGAACAGTTAATAATTATCAAATTTTAGCTGGTGCAATTCCAGCTTGTATATTAGCATTAGCTGTTGATTTCTTATTTGGAATAATTGAAAATTTAGTTACACCTGTAAGTCTTCAAAAGGGAAATGCTAAACAAGGAGTATCTAAAGCAAAAAAGAACAGAAGACAAAAAAGTATTCTTGCACTTACAGCTTGTATAATATTGGGGATATTTGTAATAACTAATATATCAACTAATAGTAATAGCAAGACAATTACTATTGGAAGTAAGGATTTTACAGAACAAGAGATACTTTGTAATATTTTTTCTGAAGCTATAGAGCAAAATACAGATATTTCTGTTAAACGTAAAAGTGCCCTTGGAGGAACCCAAATATGTTTTTCTGCTTTAAAGAGTGGAGATATTGATATGTATGTTGATTATAGTGGTACATGTTATGGAGATACATTAAAATATTCACCTATATCTGATGTAGAAAAAATTTATGATACTGTTAAGACTGATTTTAAAGATAAGTTTAATATTGAAGTATTAAACCAAATGGGATTTAATAATACTTATACTTTAGCAGTTAAGAAAGATACTGCTGAAAAATATAATTTAAAAACAATAAGCGATATTGCAAAAGTAGGAGATGAGTTAACAATATCTCCATGCTTAGAATTTCTTAATAGGGAAGATGGAATTATTGGATTGAAGAAAACTTATAATTTCAACTTTAAAAATGAAATTGGAATTGATGGAAGTCCTAAATATACAGCATTAATGAATAATGAAAGTGATGTTATAGATGCATTTTCAACTGATGGATTATTAAAGAAATTTGATTTAACTGTCTTAGAAGATGATAAAAATTTCTTTCCACCATACTATGCTATACCATTAGTTAAAGGAGAAACATTAGAAAAATATCCAGAAATAGCTCCTATAATTGAAGAAATAGCACCTTTATTAACTAATGAAGTAATGATTGATTTAAATTATCAAGTAGATGAATTAAGAAAAGATCCAAAAGATGTTGCAAGAGAATTTTTGCAAGAAAATAATTTATTGTAAAATTCTTATAAATATATATAATAAAATAGTATATTAAGGAAATAATAAATAAGCCAATGATAGTAATAATATATCATTGGCTTATGTTATAATTATTTTGAATTTAATGTAGTAGAAATTTATTATAGTAATATTATTAAAATATTTATGTGCTGTTAAAGTTAAGAATAAGCAACTAAATATTATATTAAAAATAAAATGTTGTTATGGTAAGAGTAATTTCATAAAAATCTATTAAGACTTATAAAAAAATAAAAGCGAGGAATGAAATGATGGATTTAGGACTTATACATATTTATTGTGGAAATGGAAAAGGAAAAACTACGGCAGCCATGGGACTTGGTATGAGAGCAGCGGGACGAGATAAAAAAGTTCTTCTAACTCAGTTTTTAAAAGATAATACTACAGGTGAATTAACTTCTATAAGTAAAATTGGAAAAAATTTTCAAGTAGTAAAGGGAGAACCTGTTAAGACATTTTTTAAATTTATGACAGAGGAAGAGCAAAAACATACGAAATTAGAACATGAAAAAAGATTTAAAGATGTAATATTAAAAGTTATAGAAGAAAATTATGATGTTCTTATATTAGATGAAATTATCGCAGCTACCAATTTAGAATTAGTATCTTTAAAGAGTGTTATAGAATTCTTAAAAAACAAACCTAACGGGCTTGAAGTAGTGATGACAGGAAGAAATCCAAATGAAAAGTTAATAGAACTTGCAGATTATGTTTCTGAAATTCAAGCAATAAAACATCCCTATGAAAAAGGGATTAATTCAAGAATAGGAATAGAAAAGTAATATGAATTGTTTAATAATAGGTGGATCTAAAAGTGGCAAATCTAATATAGGTGAAAAAATAGCGCTATCGTTAAATAAAGATAAAGTTATATATATAGCTACCATGAGTCCTTATGATGATGAAGATAAAAAAAGAGTAGAACAACATATTATTAATAGAGAAGGGCTTAATTTTATTACATTAGAACAATTTAGGGATTTAAATGAAACAGTAAAGTATATACATAAAGAAGATACAATATTAATTGATAGCATAACTTCACTTTTAATTAATGAAATGTTTATAAAAAATGATATAATAAAATATCCTTCATTAAAAATAATAAATGATATTAAAGAAATAATAAATACTGTTAAAAATGTGGTGATTGTATCAGACTACATATTTAGTGATTCTATAGAATATGATGAGATAAGTGAGAATTATAAGAGGGAACTTGGAAAAATAAATAAAGAACTAGCTGATATATGCGATACAGTTATGGAATGTAGCTTTAGTAATGTAAAAGTACATAAAGGAAATGAATTATTGACTGTATTAGGGAAGAAAGGATAAAGAAAGATATGAAAAATTTATTTAAAGGGCTTATGATGTCTTTAAGTATGTTTACTATAATTCCAATGCCATATGTAGAATGGGATGAAGATGGAGCTAAAAACATGATGAAGTGTTATCCAATTATAGGCCTTATTGTAGGATGTGTATGGTTTCTAGGATATAAATTAATAAATTATTTAAATATATCTATAGTTTTAAAAAGTGCATTAATAATGATAATACCATTCATAATTACGGGCATGTTACATTTAGATGGATTTATGGATGTATGTGATGCTATTTTATCAAGAAGAGATAAAGAAGAAAAATTAAGAATATTAAAAGATTCTACAACAGGAGCATTTTCAGTTATATCTGTTATTATTTTATTTTTTATACAATTTGGTGCAGTTCATTCGTTTTTAGAATATAATAAAAATCCATATATATTGATGTTTTTACCTATAATAAGTAGAAATATAGTAGCATATTTTTTTATTACTATAATTACAATTAAAGAAAGCACATTAGGAAGCTATTTTACAAAAGGGACAAACATTAAAGATAAGGTTATTTTAATATTAGAGTTAGCCTTAGTATGTATATTGTTTGGAAGTATACTTGGATATATTGGAATAGCAATTTTACTAATTGTTGCAGTGGCTATAAGCTTGTGTGTGAAAAAATGCTTTAAGGAATTTGGAGGAATATCCGGTGATGTAGCAGGATTTTCTCTTGTTGTTGGAGAAATAGTAGGACTATTTTCAGCATGTTTATTTACTTAAAACTAAAAAAACTAATTTTATATATAAGATTAAAGGAAACTAATTAAGAACTTTAAGTAAAAAAAGTATAGAATTTAGAAGAATAGTATGAATTAAAATTTAAAAAGTATGTTTTGTGAAGACGTATCAGGAAGGAAAATTTAAAGATATGATTTTAATTTATGGTGGAGCATATAATGGGAAAAATGAATTTGTTAAAAAGAAGTATAACTTAGAGGATAAAGAATTATTTTATTGCAATGATTCGAATTTAGATTTCTCATATAAAGGTATAATTGGATTGCATATATTTATAAAAGGCTGTATTTTAAGCAATATGGATGCTTTGGAGATAATAAAACAAAATTTAGATAATCTTCAGGATAAGATTATTGTATGTGATGAAATAGGCTCTGGAATCGTACCTCTAGATAGAAAAGATAGGTTATGGAGAGAAGAGTGTGGACGGGTATTGCAATTTTTATCACAAAATTCAAATAAGGTATGCAGAATATTTTTTGGACTGGAGGAAGTATTAAAAGATGAGTAAAATAGAATTGTATTTAATTAGACATGGAAAAACTTATTGTAATAAAGAAAGATTATATTATGGTAAAACTGATGTCTCATTATGCGATGAAGGTATTATGGATCTTATAGATAAGAAGAAAAATAATGGATATCCTTTATGTGAAAAATATTTTACTAGTGGTCTAAAGAGAACTAATGAAACATTCGAACTTTTATATCCAAATGAAGAATATGATTTAATACCAGAATTATGTGAATATAATTTTGGTGAATTTGAATTGAAATCTTATGAAGACTTAAAAGAAAATCCTAAATATCAAGAGTGGATTATGGATGAGGTTGGAGAAGTTAGATGTCCTAATGGTGAGAGTAAAAAAGAATTTAAAGAACGAATTTTAACAGGATTTTATAATTTAGTGTGTGAATTAAGTGATGAAAATATAAAAAGTGCTTTAGCTGTTTTGCATGGAGGCACTATAGGAATGTTATTAGAAGAATTATATGATAATGAAAAAAGTTTTATAGAGTGGCAACCACAAGGTGGAGATGGATATAAACTTGTCATATCACTAGAAAATGATATGAAAATAATTAGTGTTAAAGAAATTTTCAAAATATAATTTCTAAAATATTAAAGGCAGTTTTAAAGATGTGTTGATATATGAATAAGAAAACCTAAATGACACAATTAAACTTAGCCTAAAATTAAAATATAATATATTAAGGGTGGTTTATAAAATGATAGAATTAACTATTGGATTTTTTTTAGATCTAATACTTGGAGACCCAGAAAATCCAATACATCCAGTTAGAATAATTGGAAAGTTTGCTAGTAAACTAGAAATGTTAACTAGAAAGTTATTTAAGAAGTGCCTAAAGATAGGTGGCCTTATTACTTGGTTAATAGTAATAAGTGCTACATTTATAGTTAACTTTTTTATACTGAAAATTGCAAGTGGTTTTAATAAGTACTTAGGTATACTTTTGAGTGGGGTAATAATATATTTCTGTATTTCTGCTAAGGGATTAGTAACAGAGGGGTATAAGGTTATTTCATTAGTTAGAAATGATGATATTAAAGCTGCTAGAAAGCAATTGTCATTTATAGTAGGAAGGGATACTGAAAATTTAGAAAAACAAGATATTATAAGGGCTGTAATAGAGACAATTGCAGAAAATATGTCAGATGGAATTATAGCACCAATTTTTTATGCTGGGCTTGGAGGAGCACCATTAGCTATGGCATATAAAGCAGTAAATACTTTAGATTCTATGTTTGGATATAAAAATGATAAATATATGGAGTTTGGATATTTCTCAGCAAAATTAGATGATGTATTTAATTATATTCCAGCAAGAATTACAGGTATTTTAATAATATTATCATCTATGATTTTAGGGTATGATTTTAAACGTAGTTTAAAAATATACAAAAGAGATAGATATAATCATTCAAGTCCTAATAGTGCTCATCCGGAAGCAGCAATGGCAGGAATATTAGGAATTCAGCTTGGAGGAGCAAACTACTATTTTGGAAAATTAGTTAAAAAGCAAACGATAGGAGATAGTACTAAGGAAGCAGAGATTTTGGATGTGGACAAAACATCAAAAGTACTTTATTGTAGTGCTATTTTATCATACATATTATCAATGATATTAATTTTTATTGGAGGACATATCTATGGCTAATACAGGACATGGTGGCAATATAAAAGAAGTAGCAAGACAAAACGGAATTGATTATAATAATATAATAGATTTTTCATCGAATATTAATCCTTTAGGTATGTCAAGTAAAGTAAAAGACGCTATAATAGATTCAATGGAAGAAATAAAAAAATATCCTGATATAAGTTATATGGAATTAAAAAAATCAATATCTGAATATGAACATATCCATGAATCATATTTAATGTTAGGAAATGGTGCAGCAGAAGTATTATTTAATATAGTTAAAGCGTTAAATCCCAAAAAAGTATTAATACCTGTACCGACTTTTTCAGAATATAAAGAAGCTGTAGAATGTGTAAATTCAAAAGTTGAGTTATATGAAATGAGAGAAGAGACATCATTTCATATATGTGAAGACATTTTAGACAAGATTACAAACGAAATTGATTTAATTTTTATATGTAATCCTAATAATCCAACAGGTACATTAACGAGTAAAGAACTGTTAATGAAAATTTTAATAAAATCTAAAGAAAATAATAGTATGGTTTTGATTGATGAATCTTTTATGGATTTTGTAAGTGAAAATTTTTCTATGATTAATGTTTTAAAGGAGTTTGAAAATTTAATTATACTAAAGTCGCTTACTAAATTTTTCGCTATACCAGGATTAAGAATAGGATATGGGCTATGTTCAAATAAAGATTTTATAAGTGAGGTATATAAGATTACTCCAGCTTGGAATATAAATATACTGGCTGATGTAGCAACAAGAGCTTCACTAGAAGATAAAAATTATATAAGAAAATCAATACAATATATGGAAAAAGAGCGAGCTTTCCTATATAATAGTTTAAAGGCATTTAAAAACTTAATAGTATATGAACCAAGTGTTAACTTTATATTTTTTAAAAGTAATTTAGATATTAATTTAAAGTTAGAATTATTAAAATATAATATTTTAATAAGAAGTTGTAGCAATTACCATGGTTTAAATGAGTGTTATTATAGAGTAGCAGTTAAAGGTAGAGAAGATAATATTAAATTAATTTATTATATGAAAAATATATTTGATCAAAATAAGAAGGATTAGAAAGAATGCTATATTTTAAGAGTTATAATATTAAAATAAATCAAAAGATAAAGAGGTAAATATGAAAAAATTAAAGTTTGTAACTTCATATAGTGGTGGAAAAGATAGCGTATTATCACTATATAGAATGATTAATAAAGGATATAAGCCAGCAGGACTTTTAGTTACTTTTGATAAAGATAATACTTCTTGCTTTCATAAAGTGCCTAAAGAATTATTTAAAAAAGCATCACAAGAATTAAATATACCATTAATAGAGGTTGATTGTTTTGATGGAAATGATTATTCAAAAGAATTTTCTAAAGCATTAAAAAATCTTAAAGATAAAGAAGATATTAATTTATGTGTATTTGGAGATATAGACATTGAAAATCACAAAAAATGGTGTTTAGATATATGTGATGAAGTTGGAATGAAAGCTGAATTTCCATTATGGAATGAAGATAGAGAGAGTTTAACTAAGGAATTTTTAGAAGCTGGTTTTAGCACTGTAATAAAAAAGGTGAATTTAAATTTATTAAGTGAAAAGTTCTTAGGCGTAAAATTAGACATAGATATAATTAATGAAATGAAAGAAATAGGTTGCGATGTAAGTGGAGAAAATGGAGAATATCATACATTTGTATATGATGGCCCTATATTTAATAATAAGATAAAATTCCAAATAATAGATAATCAGATATGCGAAAACTATGGATACTTAATAATAAAATAAGCAGTTAAGTAATTTTATTAAAAACTGCAAAAGATGGTTTTGGAGGGTAGCATGAATAAAAAAAATATAATGTTTTTAGGTACAGCGTCTTCAGTGGGAAAGAGTACTTTAGTAGCAGCACTATGTAGAGTGTTAAAGAATGAAGATTTTAAGGTTTCTCCTTTTAAAGCGATGAATATTTCCTTAAATTCTTATGTAACTAAAGATGGAGCGGAAATGGGAAGAGCTCAGGTCGTACAAGCTGAAGCTAGCAAAATAGAGCCTAGTGCTTTGATGAATCCAATATTATTAAAACCAAGTGGAGGACATACTCAAGTTATAGTAAATGGAAAAGTTTATGATAATATAGAACCTTATGAATATAAAGAATTGAATAAGAAATTAAAGGGAATTGTAAAAGAATCTTATGATAGAATAAGTAATGAATATGATTTAATAGTATTAGAGGGCTCTGGTGGATGCGCTGAAATAAATTTAAAAGATACTGATATAGCTAATATGAATATGGCTGAATGTGTTGATGCACCTGTTATATTGGTAGCTGATATTGATAGAGGAGGCGTATTTGCTTCTATAGTTGGTACTCTTAACTTATTATCAGAAAATGAAAGAAAAAGAGTTAAAGGTGTTATAATAAACAAATTTAGAGGTAAGAAAGAATATTTTGAACCTGGAGTTAAACAATTAGAAGACATAATAAAAATACCTGTTCTTGGAGTAATGCCATATGAATATTTTGATATTGATGATGAAGATAGTGTTACAGAAAAGATAAGTAACAAGGAATCTACTGAAGCAAAAAATATAGATATAGCTATAATAAGATTATCTCATATGTCTAATTTTACAGATTTTAATGTACTTAATAGAATAAATGGAGTTAATATAAGATATGTAGAAAGTACTAAGTATTTAAAAAATCCAGATGTAATTATTATACCAGGAACCAAAAATACAATTGAAGATTTAAGAATCTTAAAAGAAAGTAAACTTGCGAATGAAATAATTAAATTACATGAAAGTGGAACATTAGTATTTGGTATTTGTGGTGGATATCAAATGCTAGGGAAGTTGCTTCTTGATCAACAAGGAGTAGAAGGAAGTACCTTTCAAGAAGAGGGATTAGGTTTACTTGATATAAAGACTAGATTTAATGAAAGAAAAGTAACTAAACAAGTCGAAGCTCAAGTAGTATCAAATCTAAAACATATAAATGAAATAGAAAATAAATCATTAGTAGGATATGAAATACACAATGGAATAAGTAAAGTTGGAAAAAATGCTAAACCATTTATAAAGGATTCTAAAGGAAAAATTATTGGAGTTTGTGATATGGAAGGCTCTGTTGCAGGGACTTACTTGCATGGAATTTTCGATTCAGAGGAATTTACTAATTCCTTTATTAATGCCTTGAAGAAGAATAATAATTTTGAATTACTGGAAAATGATGAGTTAGATAAGGTATCTGATTATAAAAATGAACAATATGAAAAATTAGCAAAAGTATTTTCAGATAATATAGATGTGAGTAAAATAAAGGAAATAATGGGTATTTAAAATTGTAATATGTTTTAAATATGTATAGAGCAATATATTAATAAAATTAAAATATTTAGATACACAATATGGTTTTTATTATATATATATTTATAATAAAAGAACTTAACTGAAATATAAAAATAGCTGTATGAAATAATTTTAGAAATTATTTTCATACAGCTATTTTTATAGATAGGATTTATAGAAATTTTATAATAGCTAATATTATAAGAAGGACTCCAGAAAGCCATGAAAGTTCAACATTAATATTATCAGCTAATTTTTTACCAATTATAACACCGATTGATACAGCTAAAAAACCAATTATGAAACTAAGAATTATAACCTGAATATAATTTATACTTGTTAAACTAGAACCAAATCCAACTGCTAAGCTATCTAATGAGAGTGCAAGAGCTAGATAAAATGATTCTTTTGGACTTAAAGTTTTTGATTTATCAAAGTCAGCTTTTGTTTCATCTGCATAAACCTCAAGTACAAATTTAAAATCAAATAATTTAAATGTTAAAGGGGTATCTATTTGAGAGCATTTTGATATATAAGATTTAAATATACATTCAAATAAACGATATATACCAAGTCCCATTAAAAGAACAAATCCTATCAACATAGGCATATTACCTGGTAAAAATTTTTTTACTATAGCTCCAAGTAATAATGAAATAGCCAGTGTACATGTAGATACCAAATTTATTATCAAAGCAGATATTGGTGGAATTTTAATTTTAGATGTACCATAAGCAATGCTTGCAACAAAAGAATCTATGCAGATAGATGATACTAATAAAATTGATTCAAGCATAGTAATACCTCGATAACTAATAAATACTTATATATATATTTTATATTATGAAGAAATAAGATATTAGTTACAAAATGTGAGGTAAATGTAATAAATATTACAATGATTAAATTTATTTAAGGTTAGTATTTTTCATTTTAAAACAAATTTTAAAGCATTTATATTATTAATGATAAATTAATTATGATAAAATAAAAGATAAGAAGAATTTATATTAAAAATAGAATTACTTTTAGATAAATGGAGGAAAAATATGTACAAATTAATAGCATTAGATATGGATGGAACATTACTTACAAGTGATAAAAAGGTTTCTGAAAGAAACAAAAAAGCTATAAAAGCAGCTGAAAAAAAGGGTGTTAAAGTAGTTTTGGCTTCAGGAAGACCTAGCGAAGGGTTAAGACAATATTTAGAGGAACTTGAATTATTAAAAGAGGATGATTATGTTCTTAGCTTTAATGGTGGGGTAGCTCAAAATGCCAAGAGTGGTGAAATAATATCAAGAACTGTTTTAAAAGGGAAAGATTTAAAATATATTAATAATATAGCTAAAGAATTAAATGTAAATATACATGCTTTTTCAGAAAAATTAGGATTAATAACTCCTAAAATCAGCAAATATACAGAAGTTGAAGCAGAAATAAACGGAATTGGTATAAGTATTGTAGATTTTGATAACATAGATGATACTGAAAATATAATAAAAGTAATGATTATAGATCCAGAAGAAGTATTAGAAGAAGCAATTAAAAAATTACCTAAAGAAGTTTATGAAAAATATAATGTGTTAAGAAGCACACCGTTCTTTTTAGAATTTATGAACAATGAAGTTGATAAAGGTGAGGGATTAAAAAGACTTGCAGAAACTTTAGGAATAAAACAAGAAGAGGTAATAGCAATGGGAGATGCAGGAAACGACTTATCAATGGTCAAATATGCAGGTCTTGGAGTTGCTATGGAAAATGGATTTGCTGAAGTTAAAGAGAATGCACAATTTATAACAAAAAGCAATGATGAAGATGGAGTAGCTTATGCAATAGAAAAATTTGTTTTAGGTGAATAAAATTATTAGATGGTACTTATTTATAGGTATATTGATATATGCATAAGTAAAGTGGGATAAGTAATTAAGCTAAATAAAAAAAATCCAACTAAAAATTAGTTGGATTTTTTTGTTATTCAATAAATTTCACACATGTTGGTGATGGAACATCTTCTTCTCCTATAAATTTTAACGCTCCATTTGACTGTTGAATTGAGAAGATAGATAAAGTATTAGATAATTCATTTCCACAGATTAAAAATTTCCCTGTGGGGTCTATTTGGAAGTCTCGAGGACATTCACCTTTGCAATCAAATACATCTACATATTCTAATTCACCATTTTCATCATTTATATAAAATAATGTAATAGTATTATTTATTATATCTGAAGTATATAAAAATTTATTATTTTTGTGTATGTGTATAGCTGAAGCTAATTTTTCACCATTATAATCATCAGGTAAAATATTAATTACTTGAATTTTTTCAAATGGATTTTCTTTATTAGCATTGTATTTTAGTGCAAAAATTTCACAACTCTTTTCAGTTAAAATATAATAAAATGGTTTTGATTTTGAATAAGTTATATGTTTAGGTGCTGAGTTTGTTGGAAAAGAGTAGCTTAAGTGCTTTTTAGATACTAATTCATCATTATTAAAAGTATATAGCATTAAAACATCTTTTCCTGAATCAACTGATAAAATATATTTTTCATCATGTGAAAAAATAGAGCAATTTATGTGAGAGTCCCCATCATTTGATTTTTTTTCACAATATTCATTATTAACAGTTACGTGAGATGTTAAAATTATTCCATCTAAAGTATTAAAAACTTTAATTTCATTTTCATTATAGTTTGAAGAAATTAAAAGCTGCTTATTTTTTCTTATGCTTACATGACAAGGTTCTTTACCATTTTCAACATTATAATTAATTAAATCCACATAGTCTTTTTCTCCAAAAAATTTAAATGAAGAAACCCCAGATTGTTTTTCTATGCTACAAGTAGAATATAAAATATTTCTTTCCTTATCAATTGCTAAATAATTAGGATTGCTAATTTCATAAGCTAAATTAATTCTATCTACCTTTCCAGATGATGAATTAAAGCTAAACTTATAAATTCCTTTACTATTATTATTTGTATGAGTTCCTATAAAGCCAATTATTATATCCTTATTTACTACCATAAAGTAATGCCCCCTTTTGATTTATATAATTATAAGTATACCATAAATAAAATATTAAATATCCAAAAAATAGATGAATAATATTAGATAAATTGATAGTTCAGTAAAATAATTACAATTAAATATCTAAGTAGTAATAAAAATATATATATGAAAATAAATTCAATGAAATATTATTGTATATTTAATACTTTTAAATAAATATAAATTATTAAATTTATATCTTATTTAATATTGAGAATTAAATATTAAACTTTTATAATTATTGATAAATATTGATTTTTTGGTATAATAATTTGTAAATAATAAAAATTAAATAATAATTTAAAAGCATTTTTAAAAGTGCAAATAAGAGGGGGGGCTTTATTAGTGCCTATAAAAATTCCAACAGAATTACCAGCATTTAAAGTATTGTCTAACGAGAATATTTTTGTCATGAATGATAGCAGAGCAAAAACTCAAGATATAAGACCATTAAAAATTGCAATTCTTAATTTAATGCCAAAAAAAATTCTAGCAGAAAATCAATTGTTGAGGCACTTGTCTAACACACCATTACAAGTTGAAGTAAAGCTTATTCAAACCAAAAGTTATGTTTCACAAAATACTCCAATTGAACATTTGGAAAAATTCTACACATATTTTGATGATATAAAAGAAGAAAAGTTTGATGGGTTAATAATAACTGGGGCACCTGTTGAACAAATGGAATTTGAAGATATTACTTATTGGAATGAGTTAACTGAAATAATGGAATGGAGTAAATCAAATATTTTTTCAACATTGCATATATGTTGGGGAGCTCAAGCAGGATTATATTATCATTATAATATACCAAAATATAAATTAGAGAATAAAATATCAGGGGTATTTTCTCATTGGGTAAATGATGAAAATGCAGATTTAACAAGAGGTTTAGATGATGTATTTCATGTACCACATTCTAGACATACAGAAGTGAAAAAAGAAGATATAAATAAAATTTCAGAACTAGAAATTTTATCAGAATCAAAAGAGGCTGGAATATTTATTGTAGCAACTAAAAATAGAAGAAAAATATTCTTTATGGGGCATCCAGAGTATGATAGAAACACATTAAAAGAAGAATATCTACGGGATAGAGAAAAAGGTGATGATGTAGAAATACCGCAAAACTATTTTGTAGATAACGATATAAACAGCACTCCTAAATTTACATGGAGGGGTAGTTCTAATATAATATTTGGTAACTGGTTAAATTATTGTGTATATCAAAATACGCCTTATGATATTAATGAGATATCAGAATAAGAGAGTAGCTATGCTTAAAACATAGCTACTCTCTATTTTTGCAGGAATTTTAAATTTTGAAAGCCAAATAAATGTATAGTTATTAGTTTATATAATAACTTTGAATAAGCTAAAGTTATTATATATGTTAAATTTAAGTTAAACTTTTATAATTATTAATTATATTAATAAAAAGGCTTGTTTTTTTAACCTTTTCCTTATAAAATTAAAAAAATTAATATATTTTATCTAAAAATGTTACAAAAGATAATATTTGATGTTAAAATATAAATGATTTTTTAGACATGTTAATAAAAATTAATATGTTCAATCTATAAAAATGGAGGATTAGTGTGGAACAGAAGAGAGAAAAATTTTCATCAAGTTTAACAGTTTTTTTAGCAACATTAAGTTCCGCTGTAGGATTAGGTAATATATGGATGTTTCCTTATATTACGGGAGAAAATGGTGGAGCAGCATTTATTATTATATATTTAATATGTGTTGCATTAGTAGGATTACCAGTACTTATTAGTGAATTTGTAATAGGTAGAGGTACTAGAAGGAACGTATATGGAGCAATTTCAAAAATTACAGATAAAAAGGGTTTTAAAGTTATAGGTATTTTTGCAATACTTGCAACATATTGTATGCTGTTTTTTTATACAGTAGTTGTTGGATGGGTTTATTCATACGTATTTAAAGCAGTGACAGGAGCGTTAAAAGGAGTGACATTAGAATCTGCAAGTAATATATTTTATAATACAAGCGTAGGACCAATATCACCAATTGTTTGGCAGCTTATAGCATTATTAGTTGGAGGAACGATATTAGTTTTAGGTGTAAAGGGTGGAATCGAAAAGTTAACTAAAACATTAATGCCCGTGTTAATTGTACTTCTTGTAGTTTGTGCTTTTAGAAGTTTAACATTACCAGGAGCTATGGAAGGTGTACATTTCTTGATTAAACCTGATTTTTCAAAGGTACATATTGGAGTTGTACTTTCCGCTTTAGGATTAGCATTTTTTAAGCTATCAGTTGGGACAGGTACAATGATTACATATAGCAGTTATTATAACGATGATAATAACTTAATTGGTACAGCAGGAAAAGTAGCAATATCAGATACATTAGTATCATTAATAGCAGGACTTGCTATATTTCCAGCAGTTTTTTCATTTGGCTTAGAACCAAGTAGTGGTCCTGGATTACTATTTAATACAGTACCTTTAATATTTGCCAAAATGCCAGGCGGGTGGATTTTAGTTATTATGTTTTTTGCTCTTACAGCAATGGCAGCTACAATGGCTATGATATCATTGTTAGAGGTTTTAACTGCATTCTTTACAGAAGAGTTAAAAATGGAAAGAAAGAGAGCAATAATACTAAATATTATAATAATAGTAGGAGTTGGATCATTAGCAGCACTATCAGGTAATACAGATGGTGTTTTAGGAGACAAATTAATATTTGGACTAACATTCTTTGATTTCTTTGATGCTATTGTATCTAAAATATTTTTACCGATAAATGGATTATTGATAATTTTATTAACGGGATACTTTATAAATAAAAAATATTTAATAGATCAATTAAGTAATAATGGAATGTTAAAGAATGAAGCAATAGTAAAAGCTTTAATTTTTATTATGAAATACATAGCACCGATACTTATTATAGTAGTATTTTTGAAATCATTTATTTAAAGTCTATGTTTTAGTAAAGTGTTTATATCTCTATAAATAAATTGGTTTAGATAATTGAACTTAGAAATACTAGAATCAGTATAAGTTATCTCAATTATTAAGTTACATGCAAATATATATTAAAAAATAATAAGTTTAATATTAAGAGAAAATAAGGCTTTAATATAATCTTAAAGCCTTATTTTTATATTTAATTATCTTTATTTTACTATTTTAAATCTAAATATTAAATAGCTGAGTAATTTAAAATTTAAAGATATTAATGCTAATTCATATTCTTTATGAATCAGAGATTGAGGAATTAGAGATTGGGATAATAGAAATATTATTGTAAAGAATATAAAGTAGAATAAGTTAAATTTTAACGTAATTACATAAATATATAACAATATAAAATTGAATAATGATAATAACAGGTATTCCTAATAGGAATTTTAAGTGCTTAGTTTTAT
Source organism: Clostridium botulinum (assembly GCF_000827935.1). NCBI lineage: Bacteria > Bacillati > Bacillota > Clostridia > Eubacteriales > Clostridiaceae > Clostridium > Clostridium botulinum. The sequence continues at coordinate 2,762,523 of NZ_CP010520.1, read as the reverse complement.
GTCTGAAAGTAAACATTCCTAAAATCATACCAATTGATCCACCGATTATAGAGATTCCAATGAGTGTTTTTTCAGGAACTCTCCATTCTTTATGTATTGCACGTTTTTTATCAACAAGCATAATAGAAAAACCAATGAAATTTATAAAAAGTAAATATATAAGAACGATTTTAATCATAATTCTCACCTCAGTGTAAATAATATAGTATATTATTTATCTTAGCATAAGTATGAACTCAAAAAAAAGCTATTTCAAAATTAAATGAAATAGCTTTTTACATAAATATTAGTTTTTATATAAATATTATAAGTTTTAGTAATTGATTTAGCCTCCAAGAGTTACATCTTGATCATTATACCAATTTAATGCATCATAAAATTCTGTTGTTTTAAATGCAGGCCAATATGAGTCGATTACATAAAAATCTGAATAAACACATTGAGCTGGCAAAAAGCCACTAAGCCTTCTTCTTCCGCCCCATCTTATAATAAGGTCTATTCTAGAAATATCTTTAGAGTGTATATAAGGTATAATTCCCTTATGAGATGAATCATTTTCTTTTAAGATATTTAAATCCCATTCCCAACCATAGTTCATCAAAAAATTAACTTTTATTCCACCAGTTCCAAAAGTAGTTCTTTTTGAAAATGGCAATAGTTCTTTAGGAAATAATTTTGAATCTGTATTTCCTAAAACTAATATTTCACAATTTTCTTTGGTAAGTAATTTAACCGATTCAATGCAAGCTTCAGTGAAAGCTATTTTTTGCTCACTAGGTCTTTTTGTATTGTCTACAGTAAACCCATAAAAAGTTACTTCAGATATACCTTCTTTTTGACACAATTTAAAAACTTCAAGGCCAGGATTTACACCGAATGAATAGCCTTTATCTTTTGTTAATCCGTTAGCTAAAGCCCAACGTCTATTTCCATCTGGAATGACGCCTATATGTTTTGGAATTCTCATTTTTTTATCTCCTAATGCAATAAAATTTTAATGTGATTTTTAAATATTAATCTATAAACATAAGTATATCCAAATATAGTTAAAAATACACATATAGGTATTAAGTTATGATAAATATATATTAAAAAGTATTAGAGTATAGTTCATTTATTTATTAAGATAGTATAGAAGAGTTTATTTAATAACATTATCTATATAGCTCCTGATTATATAAGCCAGGGGTAATGGCTACGTGTTAAATAAGGTAATGAGTTCTATAAATATTGGATGATAAAAATAGAATCAAATAATATTAAAAACTCTATTTATATAAAATTAACGTAAATAAATATATTTATTTTTAGGGAGGACATACACATGGCAGTTAATGCAAAGAGACAAAAAGAATTAAAAGCTTTAGGTTTTTTATTACAAAATGATAAAGAACATTTTGCAGTAAGATTTTTAGGTAGAGCAGGTAACTTTACAGTAGAGGAATTAAATAATATAAATATCATTGCTAAAAAGTATGGTAGAGATTATTGTGGAATGACAACAAGACTTCAAATTGAAGTAGCTTGGATAAAAGATGAAGATGTAGAAAAAGTTATTGAAGAAGCAAAGAAGTTAGGATTAAGACATGGTGGTACAGGTCAAAAATTTAGGCCTTTAGTATCTTGCAAAGGTACTGTATGTCTTCATGGAAACATTAATACACAAGAAATATGTAGACAATTAGAAGATAAATATTTTGGAACAGATACTCCTCATAAATGTAAGGTAGCAGTAGTGGGTTGTGCCAACAACTGTGCAAAAGCTAATATAAATGATATCGGTATTATGGGAAGAACAGTACCAGAATTTGTTTTAGATAAATGTGTTGGATGTGGATTATGTGTTAAGGCTTGTAGACAAAAAGCTTTAGAAGTAGTTGATAAAAAAATAGTACACAATAAAGATTTATGTGTTGATTGTGGCGGATGTGTAAGAGCTTGCAAATTAGGCGCAGCTGTTGCAAAAGAAAAAGGTGGAGAAATCTTTGTTGGTGGAAGATTTGGTAGAGGAATGAGAATCGGAGATTCTTTAGGAAAGATATTTAAAGAAGAAGAAATAATTCCAATGGTTGATAAAATTGTGGATTACTATAGAGAAGTAGGACAACCTGGGGAAAGAGTTTCTAAAGTTATGGATAGAATAGGAAAAGAAGAATTTATAAATAATGTTTTAAACAGATAAAATATTATTAAAATATATTTTAAATAGTATTTAAAAAAGTTCAAGTAGTAATTATTTTATACAACTTGAACTTTTTAATATATAGAAAATTATAAGAATTGTTTATTCTTTAGGAATTTATATTATTAAAGAATTTGTGATACCTTTTAAAATACCATGTTTTAAAGGTATGATAAGTACAATTAAAAAATAAGATTGATTATTGTTCAAAAGTTAGTACTTTTAAATTTAAACTTTTAACTATTATTTATTCTCTTTGAGCTATAAAAACTACAAATAAAGTGGTGAAATATAATTTATATTAAAAAATATTATTATAAACTTAGAAATTAACTTTTTTTATTGTATGTTTTAATATAAAATAAGTATATTAAATTAGAACATATAAATATTTAAATAATTATACAAGGTGGAAAAATAATGATAGCAGTGTTAGGAATAAAAAGAAATACACCAATAGAAATTAGGGAAAAATTAACTATAAAAGCAAACAAACATGATGAGTATCTAGATAGATTGTTAAAATATTTAGATGGGGTTATCATTCTTGCAACTTGTAATAGAACAGAAATTTATTTTAATGTTTCTTTTATAAATGAAGAACTATTAAAAAAGATTTTTGAAATTTTTAATTGGAATTATAGTTATAGAAAATATATCTTTATATCTGAAGACAAAAAAGCTTGCAAACATTTATTTGAAGTAACTTGCGGTTTTCATTCAAAGATTTTAGGTGAAGATCAGATTTTGGGGCAAGTAAAGACTTCTTATTTTAAATCTTTAAATGCGAAAGCTCTTAATTTGGAATTACAAAGATTATTTCAATATGCTATAACATGTGGTAAAAAATTTAAAAGTCAATCAAGATTATTTGAAATTCCGGTATCATCAGCCTCAATAGTTGTAAATGAATCTATTAATAAAGACTGTAAAAAATTTATGGTATTAGGATATGGAGATGTAGGACGTCTAACTATGAAGTATTTACTGGCACATAATATAAATGAAGTGTATTTGGCAGTTAGAAACAAAAAAATAAAAGATGAAATTGTGGATGAGAGAGTTAATGTAATAGACTTTGAAGAAAAAAATAAATACATAAATGATATGGATTGCGTGATTTCATGTACATCAGCACCTCATATAGTCATAAAAAAGCAAGATATAAATAACATTGGAGATAATATATTAATTTATGATTTAGCAGTACCTAGAGATGTGGATGATGAGATTAATGATATAGATAGAGCTCAGGTTTATAACATAGATAATATAAGTTACATAAATGATGGTAATAAAAAGATGCGTTTTGATAAGATGGATTCTAATAAATTTATTTTAGAAAATTATTTAAATGAGTATTATGAATGGAAAAGACTAAGAAGTATTGCTCCATTTATAGAAGAATTAAAGGTTACGTCTAAAGAAATATATGATAAGAGAATAACTACGTTTAAAAATAAATGCAAATATAGAGGTGATGTTGACTTAGCAAATAAAATGATAAAGAGTACATCTGATTATTATATGAATAGGGCTATAGAGATAATGAAAGAAGAGACTTTAAAGGGAAGTGAAGAGGAATGTTTAAGGATAATAAAGAGCATATTTATAGCGAAGAAATAGATTATTCTTTTATTTCACTACTTTCTAATAAAATAAATATTGGTGTTATTGGTGGAGGCAGAGCAGGGTTTATAAAGATTAAGCATTTTTTAAAAACAGGCTGCTATGTTGAAGTTATTTCAAAAGATTTTTGTGAAGAAGTAATAAGTTTATGTGAAGAATTTAGGGGAAGATTAATTTTAATAAAAAGTGAATTTAATTATGAGTTTTTAGAAAATAAGCATTTAATTCTAATAACAACAGATGATAGAGAAATTAACGATAATATAAAAAGATATTGTGATAGAAATTATAAAATATACATAGAATCTTCAAGTTTTAAGAACGGTATGGGTGTTATACCTGTTCAAAGAAATCTTAAGAATATAACTTTTGCATTAAATACAAAGGGGGGGAACCCTAAAGGTTCAGTAATGCTTGCAAATAAAGTTCAAGATTTATTAGAGGATTATGATGACTTTATAGCATTAACAACTAAGATTAGAAATAAAGCTATAAAAATTTCAAAATATAAAAAAGAGATAATAAATTTTATTTCTTGTGATGATTTTAAGTTTTTCTATGATAATCATAAAGAGGAATTAGTATTAAAACTTTATTTTGAAGAAGAAATATTAAATAAGTTAATATAGATTATATTTCAAGAAAAAAATTTCGCTAGATAAAGGAGCAGTAAAAAAATAATGAATGAATTAATAATAGCAACTAGAAAAAGTAAGTTGGCTCAAGTTCAAACTGAAATAATTATGAGTGAATTGAAATCAAAATTTAATATAGATAGTAAAAAATTACTTATAGTAACTGAGGGAGATAGAAAATTAGATGTTTCATTAAATAAAATAGGGGGTAAAGGACTTTTTGTTAAGGATATAGAACTTGCTCTTTTAAATAAGGAAGCTCACGCTGCAGTTCATAGTATGAAAGATGTTCCTTTTGAAGTTAGTAGTGAATTTGAAATTACAGCTATAACAGGAAGAGAAGATATAAGGGATGTATTTATTTCAAATGGAGATATCTCATTTAAAGATATTAAAAAAGGCGCTAAAGTAGGAACAAGTAGTATAAGAAGAGCAGCACAGCTGAAACTTCTAAGAAGTGATTTAGAGATAGTACCTATAAGAGGTAATGTTCAAACTAGATTAAAGAAAATGGAAGAGCAAAATTTAGATGGAATAGTTTTAGCAGCAGCAGGCCTTAAAAGACTTGGTGATGAAAATTTAATAACAGATTATTTTGATCCAAAAGAATTTTTACCAGCGGTTTCTCAAGGGGCACTTGGAATTGAGTGCTTAAAAGATGGCGATGCTAATAAATATTTTGAAGCTTTAATAGATGCAGAAGCGACTTTGACTGTGGAAGCTGAAAGAAGTTTTATGAAAGAATTACAAGGAGATTGTCATAGCCTTATTGGAGCTTATTCTGAAATTCAAGGTGATGATTTATATATGATTGGAATATATGATATAGGTGGAAAAATAGTTAAAAAAGATATTTTAGGATGTAAAACTAATAATATTGAATTAGGAAAAAAATTAGCACAAAAAATATTAGGATAATGTTGTTTAAGTATGATATGGATATTTTAATATAAAGCTAATTATAGAGGAAACTTAATTTTAAGAATTATGAAAAATAAATTTCAATGACACAGTGTTTTTATACTAAAACATTAACATTCATTTAAGATATATGTTGAAAATTTAACTGAAAGGTGGCTTAGAATTAATAAGACTATTATGTAAAGTACATAATATCTTATTAAAATAGATTATGAATAAAGTATATATTATAGGTACAGGACCTGGAGACGAAGAATTATTAACCGTAAAAGCTGTGAATAAATTAAAAGAGTGTACAGCTGTTTTATATGATAGATTGGTTTCAAATAATATTTTAAATTATTTAAGTGATTCTTGTGAAATTTATTATTGTGGAAAAGAACCAGGAGCACATTATAAAACACAAGAAGAAATAAATGAAATGCTAGTAAAATTAGCAAAAGAAGGCCATGTAGTGGGAAGAGTTAAAGGCGGAGACCCTTATGTTTTTGGAAGAGGAGGAGAAGAGGTGTTAGCGCTTAAGGAAGAAAATATTCCTTTTGAAGTAATACCAGGAGTAACTTCTCCAATAGCAGTATTAAATTATGCAGGTATTCCAATAACTCATAGGGGAATAGCTCAAAGTTTTCATGTTGTAACTGGAATGTCAGCAAAACATATTAAGTCTAATTTCAAAGCATTAGCTATGGAAGAAGGAACTTTAGTATTTATGATGGGATTAAGCAACTTAGAAAACATAGTACATGAACTTGTGTTAAATGGAAAAGATATTTCTACACCTTGTGGCGTTGTTATGAGAGGAACTTCTAGTAAGCAAAAGAAGGTAGTTGGAACTTTAGAAAATATATGTAAAAAAGTAGAAGAAGCTAAATTACAATCACCATGTATAATTGTTATCGGTGAAGTGGTTAATTTAAATGAAGACTTAGCTTGGTATGAACATAAACCTTTGTTTGGCAAAAATATTTGTGTAACTAGATCTCAAAAGCAAGCGGCTACTTTAAAACAAAAGTTAAGAGATATGGGCGCTGAAGTTACGGCTTTAAGTGCTATAGAAATAGAAAGTACAGCTAATAATTTAGATAGCTATATGGGTGATTTAGAAAATTATGATCATATAGTATTTACCTCTGTGAATTCAGTTGATATATTCTTTGATTATTTAATAGAAAATAAATATGATATAAGAAAATTACAAGCTAAAGTATCAGCTATAGGTAAAGCAACATGGCAAGCTCTTGAAAGAAGAGGTATAATATGTTTTGTGAAAGCTAGAGAATTTATAGGCGCTGGATTAATAAAAGTATTAAAACCACATGTTAAAGAAAATGAAAAGGTACTTATTCCATGTTCATCATTAGCAAAGTCAGATATAGCAGATGAATTATCTAATGTAGGTGCTAATGTAGATAGAGTATTTATTTATGATACAGTAAAAGGAAGAGTAAGAAATAAAAGAGCATTTGATGAAGTAGATATAGTATTTTTTACAAGCCCATCAACTGTATATAATATGATAGATATGGTTGGATTAGATGCTATTAAAGAAAAACAAGTTATAGCAATAGGCACTAGAACTAATAAACCACTTGAAGAACTAGGAATAAAGGCATATATTTGCAAGGAGCATTCACAAGACGGATTCTTAAATGAAATTGAATCATTTGTAAAAGATATGGAGGCGTAATTATGATAAAAAGAGGCAGAAGATTAAGAGCAACATCTGCTATTAGAGATATGATAAGAGAGACTACACTAAATACTAAGGATTTTATATACCCTATATTTGTTGTAGAAGGAGAAAATATAAAGAATGAAATTTGTTCTTTACCAGATAATTATCATTATTCAATAGATAGATTACATGAAGTAATTGCAGAAGTTGAAAAAGCTAACATTGCAGGAGTTCTTTTATTTGGTATTCCAGAGCATAAAGATGCTTGTGGAAGTGAAGCATATAATGATAATGGAATTGTTCAACAAGCTGTAAGAAAGATTAAGGAATTAAATAAGGAACTACTTGTTATAACAGATGTTTGCATGTGTGAATACACATCTCATGGACATTGTGGAATAATTCATGAATCTGATGTAGATAATGATGAGACACTTGAATACTTAGGAAAAATTGCAGTATCTCATGCAAAAGCAGGAGCTGATATGGTAGCGCCTTCAGATATGATGGATGGCAGAATTGGATTTATGAGAAAAGCATTAGATGATAATGGATTTAAAAAAGTGAGTATAATGAGTTATTCTGCAAAATATTGCTCAGCATTTTATGGACCATTTAGGGAGGCAGCTGGATCAGCACCCGAATTTGGAAATAGAAAAACATATCAAATGGATCCAGCTAATAGATTAGAAGCATTAAGAGAAACAGAAAAAGACATAGAAGAAGGCTGTGATATTATAATGGTTAAGCCGGCATTACCTTATTTAGATGTAATAAGAGAATGCAGACAAAACTTTAATATGCCTCTTGCAGCTTATAATGTAAGTGGTGAATATGCAATGGTTAAGGCAGCAGGAAAACAAGGGCTTATAGATGAAGAAAGAATAATAATGGAAATTTTAACTTCAATAAAGAGAGCTGGAGCAGATATAATAATAACTTATCATGCATTAGAAGCGGCAGAAATTTTAAATAGATAGTATCTGTCATTTATTTAAGTATTTGCAGGAAGTATACAGGGAGTGAACATAATGAATAATTTAGAGATATTCGAAGAATCAAAAAAATATATGCCAGGTGGAGTAAATAGTCCAGTTAGATGTTTTAAAGAAATGGGAATGAATCCTCCAGTAATAAAATCTGGAAAAGGTGTAATTATTAGAGATGAAGACGGGAAAGAATATATAGATTTTGTTTTAGCATGGGGACCATTACTTCTAGGACATTGTGATGAAGATGTAGTAAAAGCAATAAAAGAAACAAGTGAAAATGCATTGGCTTTTGGAGCACCAACTAAATTAGAATTAGAACTAAGTAAATTTATGTGTGAAAATTTAGATAATGTAGAAATGATAAGAATGGTTAACTCAGGTACAGAAGCTACTATGAGTGCTGTAAAGCTTGCAAGAGGATATACAGGAAAGAGTAAGATAGTTAAATTTGCAGGATGTTATCATGGACATTTTGATGGATTTTTAATAGAAGCAGGATCAGGAGTACTTACAGAAGGAATTCCAGGTTCTCTTGGAGTACCAAAGGAAAGTGTGGAAAACACATTAATAGGATTATATAATGACAAAGTACAAATAAAAGAACTTTTCAAAAAGTATGGAAATGAAATTGCTGCTGTGATTATAGAGCCAGTTGCAGGAAATATGGGTGTTATAAAGGCTAATGAGGATTTCATTAAAGAATTAAGAGATTTATGTGATGAATATGGTGCATTACTTATATTTGATGAAGTAATGACAGGATTCAGAGTAGCATTTAAAGGAGCACAAACATTATTTGATATTAAGCCTGACTTAATTACATATGCCAAAATAATGGGGGGTGGACTTCCATGTGGAGCATATGCTGGTAAGAAAGAGATTATGGAAAAATTATCTCCATGCGGAGGAGTTTATCAAGCAGGTACAATGTCAGGAAATCCTATAGTAATGGCAGCAGGACTTGCTACATTAACTAAGCTAAAAAATAATACAGAATTCTACGATAATGTTGAAAAGATGGGTAAAAAACTTCAAGATGGTCTTATAAAAATATCAGAAGAAAATAATTTACCTTTAATAGTGAACAGAGTTGGCGGAATGTTAACATTATTCTTTACAGAATTAGAAAAAGTAAACACTTATGAAGATGTGAAAACTTGTGATAATGAAAGATTTAAGAGATACTTCAAACATATGTTAAATGAAGGCTTTAATATAGCTCCATCACAATTTGAAGCTATGTTTTTAAGTGTAAAGCATACAGAAGAACATATTGATAAATTCTTAGATGCATTTAAGAGGTTTGCTATAAATGAAAAATAATAAAGCTATTATATTAGTTAGTTTTGGTACGTCAAATACCGAAGCTATAAAAAAATGTATAGATCCAATAGAAAATGAGATAAGAGAAGTTTATGGAAGTGAATATTTAGTTTTTAAGTGTTTTACATCTAAAATAATATTAAGAAAATTATCAAATGATTTTGGAATTAATATATTACATTTTGAAGAAGCTTTAAGAAATGCAAAATTAAAAGACTGTACTGATATTATAATAATGCCTTTAAATGTACTTCATGGAAATGAGTATGAGAAAATAAAAGAATTTGTTTCTAAATATAGTCATGAATTTAATAAAATTATATTAGGAAATCCGATTTTACAATTAGATGAAAGATCTAAGGGAATAGAGCTTAGTAGTATAATAGAAGGAATTAAAAATGAACTACCCAAAGACAAAAATTTATTATTAGTAGGTCATGGTACAACTAATAAATCTGATATTGTATATAGTCTATTTCAAAAAGAATTGTCAAAAATGAATTATGAAAATATACTTGTAGGAACGTTAGAAGGTAAGATTTCTATAAACGAAATTTTAGACAAAATTATAATAAGGCAAATAAAAGAAATAACTATAGTACCGTTTTTGTCAGTATCGGGTAAACATATCACTAAAGATATATTTGGAGAAAATAATGATTCGTGGAAGTGCATGATAGAAGCAGAAGGCGTTAAAGTGAGATGTTTTAATAAATCTTTAACAGAACTTTTAAGTGTAAAAAGATTATATATAGAAAATATTAAAGAATTAATAAATAAATTATAATTATAAAATATAACAATGTAACAGAACTAAATCTGATAGATTAAATTAATCTATCAGATTTAGTTCTGTTTAGTTTAATAATAAAAAAATTATAATGTTGATTGATACTATTATCTATTTTAAATATGTAATAACATATATTAAAAACATTACCATATATATTTAAATAATATTATATGTTATAAATGTGATTTTATCCATTGGCTAATATCATCAATTATATAATCACGATCTGGTTCATTAAGAATTTCATGATATAGACCATCATAAATTTTTAATGTTTTATCAGATGATGATATTTTATTATAAAAATTAGTGGAATCATCACATAAAATAAGCTTGTCTTCTTTCCCGTGAAGAATTAATACAGGGAATTCAAATTTATTTATATGTTCATTTAATGATTTTAATGTATTTTTAATTTCAATATATAAATTATCTGATATCTCTTTTACTATTAAAGAATCTTTAATGTAATCATTGACTACAGATTTATCACTACAAATTAAATTGTGTACATCGTTAGTAATATAAGTATTACTGATATTATTTGTTAAAGCACTGGACATAATAAATCCATTAGCTTTATGCGGAAAATTTATTGCAAATTCAGCTATAGCTAATCCACCTAAATCATGACCAAGTAAAAATACTGGTAGATTTTTATTTTCTTTTTTTGCTATATCTACCATAAAATTTATATCTTTAACCATTTCATAAAAATTATTACAATCACCACGTTTACCATCAGATTTACCATGACCTCTGTGATCAAAAAGGTAAGTATTAAATCCATCCATATTTAAATTTTTAATCAAGTGTTCATAACGATTACAATGTTCGGTTAATCCATGAGCTATAATAAGTACTGCTTTAGCAGTATTGACAAAACTTTTTCTCACATAAAGTTTTGTGTCATCAAAAGAGTTTAGAAATTCTGAAATAATCATAAGTAATTATATCCTCCTAAAAATTATATTTAAAGTATTTTTATGAGATATATTATAATACTTACCATGGAATTTATATAGTGTATATTGTAAAATAATTTATAAATTTTAAATTTTACACTAATAAATAGATTTGTTAATATATAAATAAGTTTATTAGTATATAATGATAAATAAGGAGGCGTAGATATATGGATGACAAAATTATAGATTTTAATGAATTGAAAAATAAGGCTAAAGACAAAGATGTAGATAAGTTTGAAAGTTATATTTATTCTATGTATTATGAATTGGCAGCAGGAAATTTAACAATGCAAGACTTTTCTAAAAATATTATGACATATATGGAAGAAAATAATATTTCACAAGATAAGTTGTTAAATATTCAAAAGAAATTCTTAGAGAGATATGGTATAGATCCTTCAATGATTGAAGATCAATTAAAAATGGCAGGTATAAATTTAAATCAAATGCCGAATGGCTATGAATCTGTGAGAAAAACTATGGGATTTCAAGAAAAGTACAAAAGTAGAATTAAAATAAAAACAGTATCTGAATACACAATAAATAATGAGAAAAATAATTTAATAGTATTAATAGAAGAAGATAAAATGAGATTAATAAGTGATAAAAAAATAGATTTAAGTGATAATGAATTAAATGAATTTATATGTTCGTATAAAAAAATTATAGAAAATGAAAAATTAGAAGTTGTATTATCTGAAAATATTAAATCTTATGAATATTAAATATGAATAAAACCCTCTTTTAAACAAAGAATATATTAAAAGCTATTGTTTAGAAGAGGGACTTTTTATATGGAAATAAAAAATAAGAAACATTATAATAAATTTATTTTTAATATGAAAGAAAATTATGAGAGAGAACTAGAAGATTTAACTCAAAGACTAAAAAATAAAAAATATAATGATATAGTAATTGATAATAAAAAGATAAAAATAATAAGTAATAAAAAATTCATGAAGAATAATCAAGAAGAGCTAAAGACTCTTTTTTGCTATTTAAAAGAATTTGATGGAATATTGTTTTGTGGATGTATTTTTAATGATATAAATATAGAAATAAATATCAATAAAAATATGTACTATTTAGATTGTATTATTGAAAATAGTTATATAGAGTTTGAACATATAAAATATAATTGTGAATCAAAAGTAAAAATATATTTTTTGAATTCATGGTTTAATAAATTAGTATTAGAAAATTCATTGAGTAATATTTTTATTTATAATAATAATTTTTATAAAGATGATACTTTAGGAATAAAGCTAATAAATTGTACAAATTCAGAGATCGTAGTAATAAATAAAAATAAGAATATATTTAATTTAATATTGGAAAATTCAAAGTATGTAGGTATATTTCTGTATTCATTAAGAAAACTTATTACTATTTTAGATGATGAGTCTAATTCTATGAAATATTTTTTTTATAATGTTGAATTTGAAAATGTCGTAGAAATCAATTCATTAAAACAGGTTACATCTAGATATTATCGATATTTAAAAATTAATTATGATGAAAATAGATTTGTATATTATGAGCTACTAAAATATCTAGAATATTTACTAGGAAATAAATATAAAAAAATATATGCTTTATTATTTAAATATCTTACTGGATATTTTATAAGCCCAATAAAAATAATATTAATTTGTACAATAATAATTATAGTATCATCAATATTCTATTTATTTACAGGAATAAGTGTAGATAATACAAGAATAATACTTTATGATGTTCATAATATATTATCACTAAAGATTACTGACTTATTAAAAGCTATGTATCTATCTGTAACTACATTTTCTACATTGGGATATGGTAATATAATACCGATTAAATATGGGGAAGTTGTTGCATCAATTGAAATGCTTTTAGGAGCTATCTATATCAGTATATTTACTGGAACTATTTTTAAGAGATATATTGATTAATATAAATGAATAAATGAGTTTTAAAAGCATGAGTCTTTAGTTTGAAGTAAAAATAAAATTCTCCATTATATTAATTAATATAATGGAGAATTTTTTACTATAAATCTTAAAACTTCTTTTGTTAAATTGATTATATCCTGTGTAAATACGTTTGACATGTCATGTGAAGTTCCTTCTAAAGGTACTAATTTAGCAGAAGCTTTTTCCTCAATACATTTATTATATAACTCTAAAGAACTTTCGTAAGGAACAAGAGAATCACTCTTACTATGAATTATCAAAGTTTCTGGAATATTGGAATTAATATAGTTAATAGGATTAAATTCAGAGGCTATAGAGCTTCTATCATTTATAGAATTAAAAATATTTGTTAAATCCCAATTTAAACCAGAGGTATCTAATAAATTAAGATCTGTTGGTCCAAAAAAATCAATAACATATTTCACGTTTGAAGGATAGTTAGCTAAATCAATATCATCAGTAAATTCATTATTTGAAGTGTATGCACTCATTAATGATAAATGAGCACCAGATGACATACCTATAATTCCAATTTGATTTGAATCAATATTATAGTTTTCGCTATTTTTGTAAATCCACCGTAAAGTGTCTTTTATATCACATATTTGTTTTTGAAAATTTTCATGTGAACGCATAAGTTCATATTCCGTACTTATTATAGTAAATCCATTATTTCTAAAGATATCTAGTATTGGAGTAATAAACTGAGGAATACTCTTATCACCATAGACCCAACTGCCACCATGTACATATAAAATTACAGGAGAACTCTTATAGATATTTTTCAAAGGTTTATAAATATCTAATTTTAATGGTACATTATTAGTATTTTTATAGACTATATCTTTATAATCTACATCATTGGTTGGTGAAAATTCAAACTTATTATTTGGTGAAAAATTATCTTTTAAAGAAATTATATCTTTAACTATAGTATAAGTTAATTGAATTCTCTTTCTAAGAACTATTCCTAAGCTAATGCTAATGATTAATAGAATTATTAATAACCATTTAAAAAACTTTTTTATAAAATTCATAAAAACACCACAACTTAAAATTAATATAATAACTATTATATCATAAGTATATAGGGATTATACTTTGTATTAATTTAAGAAATATATAATTTATATAAGGCTTTATGAGAAATAATATGTTAATAAAAATCATATAAATAATTTATAGATAATAAAAATAGAGAATATAGTCGCCTGCCAAATTTTTCTCATATATGTTTTAAAAAGGCAGATGCGTAAAAAAATCAATGATATACATTCGTTTAGTGATTTTTTTATAAGGAGAGAAGTTATGAATAATCCTTTTGATATACTTATATACTTAGATGAAAACTTAGTTAGAAATTTATCTTCTCTAGTTTTATCAGGATATATAGATACTAGAATTCAAAAAAGAATTAGAGATGCAAAAATTTCTGAAGGAATTCATTTCGATAGCAGGAATGGTTCTTTTCAACAAGAAACTGAGGGAAGAAACGAAAGGGAAGGATTTAGAGATGAGAATACAGGTAATCTTACAAATGTAGAAGAGCATAATCAAGTATGGAAAGATTTTAATGGAACAGGAAATGTAAGGTTAGAAGAAGAGATACGTAGGACATACACAACATTTGTTCTTAATGGAAATCTTAATAATTTTTTTAATAAAGGTGAAATTTTACGACCTAGAAATGCAGTTAATATATTAAATGATGAAGTAGAATCAGGAGAATTAGTAGAAATTACAGGTCAAATAACTAATCAATCATTAATTTCTTATGTAGATACATTAATTACTTTACTAAGTGCAATAGGATGTGAAAATTTAGATCCTTTATTAGATAAAGAAAAATATAAATTTATAAATTTTTCAGTATTATTAAATTTATTAAATAAATTAAAAGGAACATTAACATTAAATAATACTCAAGATTTAATTATGACAACAGGGGAATGCACTACAGTTCTAACTGTTAATAATAATAATTTTATGAATAACGACTATAATATATTTGATAAAATTAATTGTGATTGTAAAGTGGTTGGCAAAGTTGTGAAAACGTGTTGTGGATCAAGTTGTATAAATTTCTTAAGGAAAACTGGGACAGAAAAATTTTATGAAGACCTTTTGATTTATTGTGATTCTCTCTTAGGATGTTTAAAGGAGAATGGAATAATGGTTCCGGAAAGACCTTGTTGTAAAGTTGAGAATAAAGGAATACAATTAATGCCAATAAGCATTTCTATTTAACAATAGTTATGCTTATTTGTATTTAAAATAAAAACACTTGTTTTCTGTATATGGACATGATAATATATATATTAATAAAAGGCATGTCTAATTAAATAAAAAAAATTGGGGTGATTCAATGAAGTTTAGAAGTACTAGGGGGCTAGAACATGGGGTAGCCTCTGCAATAGCAATAATAAATGGAATTTCTAAAGATGGAGGACTTTATGTACCTGAAAGTTTTCCTAATATGTATTCATCATTAAAGAGTAAAATGGAATTTAGTTATGAAGAATTAGCATTTGAAATTATTAATGGATATTTTACTGATATTGATGATGAAGATTTAAAGGAAGCAATTAATGAAGCATATAATAAGAGGTTTGAAGTTAAGGTACATAATAACTTTTTAGAATTATATCATGGTCCAACTTGTGCATTTAAGGATGCAGCATTACTATTTCTTCCACAAATAATGAAAAGAGCAAAAAAGATTTGCAACAAAGAAGAAGATATAGTAATATTAGCAGCGACATCGGGTGATACTGGAAAAGCGGCATTAGAAGGATTTAAAAATATTAATGGATTTAAAGTAGTTGTATACTATCCTAAAAAAGGTGTAAGTGCTATACAAGAAAGACAAATGATAACTCAAAAAGGCAATAATGTTAAAGTTATCGGAATAAACGGCAATTTTGATGATGCACAAAGATCAGTGAAAGAAATATTTGGAGATAATGATTTTAAAGATAACCTATTAAAGAAAGGTGTTACTTTATCATCTGCAAATTCTATAAATATAGGTAGGTTAGTTCCACAAATAGTATATTATTTTTATGGGTATTTCGACTTGGTAAAAAAAGGGGTTATAAAACAAGGTGAAAAAATTAATGTAGTAGTTCCAACAGGAAACTTTGGAAATATATTAGCATCATATTATGCTAAACAAATGGGACTTCCTATAGATAAGTTTATCTGTGCTTCAAATGAAAATAAAGTTTTAACAGATTTCTTTAAAAGTGGTATTTATGATAAGAGACGTGAACTTGTATTGACAGAATCGCCATCAATGGATATCTTAGTATCATCTAATCTTGAGAGATTATTATTTGAGGCAAGTGGACGAAATTCAGAAGTTATAAATAATCTTATGAATTCATTGAATGAAAAGGGCGTATATGAAATAAATGATGACATGAAAAAATTTATGAAAGAGTTTTATGGAGAATATGCTACAACAGAAGAGGTATCTGATGCGATAAAAGAAGTTTATAAAAAAGATAATTACTTGATGGATACTCATACAGCAGTTGGTTATGTTGTTAAAAATAAATATCAAGCAGAGACTAATGATACTAAAGAAGTATTAATAGCTTCAACTGCTAGTCCATTTAAATTTCCAAGAAGTATTTGTAAGGCATTAAATATTTCAAATGATGGAATTGATGATTTTGAAGTATTAAAAAAGTTATCTGAAATTACAAAAAACAATATACCTAAGAGTTTGGCTAATTTATCAGAACATGAAATTCTTCATGATGAAGTTTGGGATAAGTCAGAGATGAAAAAAGCATTACTTTCTTATCTTGGAATTGAAGGTTAAGTTATGATTAAAGTTAGAGTGCCAGCTACATCAGCAAATATGGGGCCAGGCTTTGATTCAATAGGAATGGCTGTGACGTTATATAATGAATTTGCTTTCAAAGAAATAAATACTGGATTAAAGTTCAATGGAATACCAGAAGAATTTTGTAATGAAGATAATATTATATATGAGGCTATGAAATATTGTTTTGATAAAGCAGATTATAAATTTAAGGGGCTTGAAATATCTGTATTAAAGCAAGATATACCTATATCAAGAGGACTTGGGAGTAGTTCCAGTTGCATAGTTGGGGGACTAATTGGAGCTAATGAAATTTTAGGGGGAAAATTTTCAAAGGATGAGCTATTAGAGATGGCTGTTGAAATAGAGGGTCATCCGGATAATGTTGCACCAGCTTTATTTGGGGGAATAGTTGTTGCAATAATTGAAAATAATAAGACTGTATATAATAAAATAGATATAAAAAATAAAGTTAAATTTATAACTATAGTACCGGACTTTAGATTATCTACTGAAAAAGCAAGGCAAGTTCTACCAAAACAAATTTCAAGGGCAGATGGAATTTACAATATTGGAAGAGCAGCACTTATGATTTCTTGCTTTCTTACTGATAGATATGATTTAATAAGAAGTGCTTGTAATGATGCACTTCATCAAAATTATAGAAAAGAGTTGATTCCTCACTTTGATGACGTTTATAATAAATGTTATGAACTTGGAGCATTAGGCTGTTATTTGAGTGGTGCAGGTCCAACTATTATGGCTATAATCGACAATGGGGCTGAGAGCTTTAGCAATAATATTAAGCAATATTTAAAAGATAAAGATATTAAATGGAGAGTTTTAGAATTACAAGCAGATAACAAGGGGGCAGTTTTAATAAAAGGAGATTGTTGATGAAAGGAAATTACTTAGTTATAGACAAAAGAGTTTTACCCGATGTTTATGAAAAGGTTGTTTTTGCTCAAAAGCTATTGAAAGATGGCAAGGTCAAAGAAATTACTGAAGCTACTAAAATAGCAGGAATAAGTAGAAGTGTATATTATAAATATAAAGATTATATATTTGATTTTGCAGAAACTTCTCAAGGCAAAAAAGTGACTTTCAATTTAATAGTTAAAGATCAAACTGGAGTTTTATCTGGAGTAATAAATTATATTTCAGAACAAGGTGGCAATATATTAACTATAAATCAAGGTATACCTATAAATGGGGTAGCAAATATAAGTGTTACGATTGATATGTCTACATTAATAGGAGACATAAAAACACTTTTAAATGGTTTATCAGACATACAGTATGTTGAAAAAATCGAGTTTGTAGCAATGGAATAAATTTTAAAATCGTATTACTAAGTAAAAGGGGCTTATAAGGTAAAATTTTAATTGAAATTTATTAAAATCTTACTGAAATAAATAATTTAGTATAAAAAAATCTAATTTATTAACATGAAGAAGGTATGGCACTATGAAAATTTAATAGATGCTATATCTTCTTTTGTTGTATATAAATTAAGATATTTTATAAGAAGCTAGAAAACAAAGAAATAATTATATGGTAAAGTATCATTCCTATATTTGAAATGGAGAGAGATCTAAAAAATAAAAATTAGTAATTAAGAACATAAGGAAATAACTGATAAATATGATATAATTGTAGGTACATAAATTACATATATTAGGAGGACAGCTATGGCGGTAAAGGTAGTAACAGACAGTACCAGTTATATTCCACAAGGGTTACTTGAAGAATATGATATTTCAATTGCTTCATTAAATGTTATTTTAAATGGAAAAAGTTATAAAGAAGTTGATTTGAATAATAAAGAGTTTTATGAAGAGATGGAAAAATGCAATGAAATTCCAACTTCATCACAACCAAGTATTGATGAACTTTTTAAAATATTTAAGGAAAAAGTAGTCAATGGACATGATGTTGTAGGAATATTTTTATCATCAAAAATGAGTGGAACATACTCAAGCTCTCACTTAGTTCGTGAAATGATTTTAGAAGAATATCCAGATGCAAAGATAGAGCTAATAGATTCAACAACTAATTGTATGCAAATGGGATACCAAGTGTTAGAAGCAGCAAAAAATGCTAAGCTTGGAAAGGGAATAAAAGAAGTTGTTAAATCAGCAATACAAGTAAAAGAAAATAGTAAGTTTTTATTTGTGCCAGATACACTAAAGTATTTAAAAAAAGGTGGAAGAATAGGTGGAGCTTCTGCTTTGTTTGGAACAATACTTCAAATAAAACCTATTTTAACAGTAGAAAATGGAGAAACTACAGTATTTAATAAAGTAAGAACAAAGAAAAAAGCAGTTGATACCATAGTAAATGAAGTTATAAAAAATGTTAAAGAAAAAGGTTTAGGAGAAGTTATAGTTCATCATATTAATTGTGAAGATGAAGGATTAGAACTTGCTAAAAGATTAGAAGAAAAATTAGATATACCTGTTACTATTCAATATATAGGACCGATAATAGGATTACATGTTGGTCCAGGCAGTATAGGGATTGCATATTATACTAAAGGTTAATTTTATCTTAATAAAAATATTTCGATATAAAAATATATTTTATAATAGTGATTAAAGAAAAAAGAGGTTTTAAGTAAAATTGAAATTTCTTTTTGTTTAAAAAGCGTAAGATTTGTAATGAATGTAAATAAAATTAAGGCTATATAAGAATGAAATTAATACTATCAGATAAACGAAAAGAGGATTCGAATTGGAATCCTCTTTTTTGAGCATAATATTAATATTAAAATTTTTATAAAGATGTGATGCTTATGTAACAAATATTATCTATATAAATTAAGAGCGGAATTATACCTAAAGATGATGTGATAGGTCTCTGTTTAATTTTATAGAGATATTAGATTATAAAAGTTTATTTAAAATATACTCTACAATAGAAAAAAGTTCAACAATCACTTTAATTATGTATTCAGAATATGAATACATAATTATATGAATAAAATTTATTATAGTAGAGTTAAAAAGCTTGTAATAGAGATATAAATTTCATGAAAGGAAGAAATATTTTAATGGAAATTTATTTTGATAATAGTGCAACTACTAAGCCTTTAAATGAAGTTGTTCAAGAGGTCGTTTATGGGATGAAAGAGTATTATGGAAATCCTTCTTCTTTACATACATTAGGTTTGAAAAGTGAAAAAAAGCTTAAAGAATGTAGAGAAGCTTTAGCAAAAACAATAAATGCTAATGAAAATGAAATATATTTTAATTCTGGTGCAAGTGAAGGTAACAATCAAATTATTAAAGGAATATTAAAAGCGGGATCTCATTTTATAACAACACCATTTGAGCATAGTTCAATTGCAAATACAATAAAAAAATTAGAAAACAGTGGAGTTAAGGTAACGTATTTAAAAATAGATAGTAATGGAAAAATAGATTTAAATCATCTTAAAAAGTCTATAACTAAAGAAACTGTTCTTGTATCTATAATTCATGTTAATAATGAAATTGGAGTAATACAAGATTTAAGGCAAATAGGAAAAATAATAAAAGAAAATAGCAGTAGAGCTAAATTTCATGTTGATGCAGTTCAGAGTTATGGAAAACTTAATTTGGATGTAAAAGAAATGAATATAGATTATTTAACTGCTAGTAGTCACAAATTTCATGGACCAAAAGGATGTGGATTTATATATATTAAAAAGTTAAATGTATTAAATCCATTAATTGAAGGTGGTGAACAAGAATTTGGAGTTAGAGCAGGAACTCAAAATATACCAGGTGTTATGGGAATGACAGTAGCTGCTAAAATAGAAAATGATAAATTAAATGATAATTATAATAACGTTTATAAAATAAAAAAAAGATTTATTGAAAAATTAAAATCATTTAAGGATATTAAAATTAACAGTTTATTAACTGAAGAATTTTCACCATATATATTAAATGTATCATTTAAAGGTGTAAGAGGAGAAGTTTTACTACACTTTTTAGAAGAGGAAAACATATATGTATCTACAGGTTCAGCATGCTCTTCTCAAAATAGAATTAACAGTGGAAGTTATGTTTTAAAGGCTTTAAATTTAAGTCGTGATGAAATTTTAGGTGGAATTAGATTTTCATTTTCTGATGATAATACTAAGGAAGAAGTAGATTATGTTGTAGATGTTTTGGAAAAGGGTCTTAAATTTTTAAGGAGAGTGAAAAGATAATGGAAAAATTAATTTTAGTTAAATATGCACCAGAAATATTTTTAAAAGGACTAAATAGAAATAAATTTGAAAAAAGATTAAGAGATAACATAGGAAAAAAACTAGAAGGAATAAAAATAGAATTTATACATGATAGCGGTAGATACTTCATAAAAACTAATGAAATTAATGAAAGTATTAAAAGATTAAGCAATGTTTTTGGTGTATCTGAAGTTGCAGTTGTAGATGTTGTAGAGATTGACATGGATAGTATAAAAAAGTCAAGTCTTGAAAAACTTATTGAAGCTGAAGGAAAAACTTTTAAAGTAAGCACTAATAGAGCTAATAAGAATTTTGAAGGAAATTCTACTGATATATCCAGAGATATAGGAGCTTATATATTGAGTAACTATAATGATGAAATGAACGTAGATGTAAAAACACCTGATATTTTAATAAATGTTGAAATAAGAAATAAAAATGCATATGTATGGTCTAATAAAGATATTACAAAAGGGGTAGCCGGTTTACCTTATGGAATGAATGGAAGCACAATGCTTATGTTATCTGGAGGAATAGATTCGCCTGTCGCAGGATATCTTATGGCTAAAAGAGGTGTTGAATTAAATTGTGTATACTATCATAGCCATCCGTATACCTCAGAAAGAGCGAAAGACAAGGTTAAAGATTTAGCAAAAATATTAGCTTCATATACTGAAAAAATAAATTTATATGTTGTTCCATTTACAGAAATACAAATGGCAATTTTAGATAAGTGCAGAGAAGATGAACTTACTATAATAATGAGAAGATTTATGATGAGAGTTGCTTGCAAAATAGCAGAGGAAAAAGGAATTCAATCAGTAACATCTGGAGAAAGTATAGGTCAAGTTGCAAGTCAAACGATGGAGGGACTTATAGTGAGCAATGATTGTGCAGATAGACCTGTTTTTAGACCATTAATAGCTATGGATAAAACAGATATAATGGATATAGCAAGAAAGATTGAAACATATGAAACATCAATATTGCCATATGAAGATTGCTGTACTATTTTTGTACCTAAACATCCAAAAACAAAACCAAGAGTTGATTCAATAAGAGAAGAAGAAAAGAAGTTGAACATAGATGAACTGGTAAGAAAAGCTATTGATGAAATGGAAAATATAGTTTATTAATATACAAGGTATGTTTTAAAAATATATTGATGTTGAATAAGTAATTTGAGTGAAGCGATTAAAATTATGAATATCAAAATGAATATAACTTACTTATAATATCATTTTTTTTATTAAAGATATTAACAAATATTAAAAAGATATTTAATATTTAAATATCTGTTATAAAAACATCTGGGGGCATATCCGCTAGATGTTTATTTTTGGTATAATAAAATAAATATGAATTTATTAGGGGGCAAAAATATGGGATACATAGAAACAAAAATAAAAGGGCTTAAATTTAAAGAAACTACAGAAGAAGATATACCAGCTATATTAGAATTTATTAAAAAAATAGCGGTATATGAAAAAATGTTAGATCAGGTTGTAGCTACTGAAGAAACATTGAAAGAATCAATTTTTCAAAATAACAGAGCACATGCATTACTTGTAGAATTTAATGATAAGGTTATAGGTTATATCATATATTTCTTTAACTTTTCAACATTTATAGGTAAAGCAGGATTATATTTAGAAGATATTTATATAGATCCTGAATATAGAGGAAATGGAATAGGCAAAGAGGCATTTGCTACTTTGATACATATAGCTAAAGAAGAAAAGTGTGAAAGAATGGAATGGGTTTGTTTAGATTGGAATGAACCGTCTCTTAACTTTTATGAAAGCATAGGTGCTAAACAAATGAAAGAATGGATTATTCATAGATTAGATAAAGAAGCAATACAAAAAATTGATAAATATGGACTTTAAAATATAAGTATTTACTTAAAATATAGTCTGAAAAAAGAGCTGTTTTGAATTTATTTCAAAATAGCTTTTTTTTATGAAAATAAAAAATTATTCTAAGTAATTTATGTTTTTAATAAAATTTTATAAAAAAATACTTAATTAGACAGAGAATTAATTGGATTTTCATTGTTATTAATATATTAATAATAAAAGAATAAAAATAACGAATTAACAAATTATAACCAATGTGATAAAATAAGTGTTAATAAATGCTATGGTTAATATTGACATTGATAAACTGATACAGTATTATTAATTACAATAACGATTTAACGCGGTAAATCGTTAAAATTAAAAATGCAAGCAATAAGTGAGGTGTAGAATGAATAAGAGGAATATACTTCCAGAAGGGACACGGGATCTTGTTTTAAATGAATGTGAAATAAAAAGGCACCTAGAAAAAAGCATAGATGATTTATTTAGTAATTGGGGATACAGAGAAGTAATAACACCAACATTAGAATTTTATGAAACATTTAATTATTATCCAGAAAGCTTAAGGGAAGAAGAGGTGTATAAGTTTTTTGATAATAAGGGAAGAATACTTGTTTTAAGACCGGATATGACAATACCAATAGCAAGATTAGTTTCTACTAAATTAAAAGGGGAAGCTTTACCTATAAGAATTAGATATATATCTAAGGTTTTTAGAGTCCATGAGAGTTTAGGTGGTAGGAGAAATGAATATACTGATTGTGGTATTGAGTTAGTGGGGAGTGATGGGATTGATAAGGATTTAGAAATATTGGTGTTAGCATTAGAATCATTAAAAAAAATGGGGCTAAAGAATTTTAAATTGGAAATAGGTAATATAGAATTTTTTAATTCTGCATTTAACGATTTAAATATTAGTAATGAGAATAAAGAAAATATAGCTAAATTGATAGAAGGAAAAAATTTAAAAAATTTAGAAAACTTTCTAAAAAGCTTAGATATAAAAGAAGAGTATAGAAAGTTTTTCAATAAGTTACCTTGGATGTTTGGTAATAGAAAAGTGCTTGAAGAAGGAAAAAAATTAGCTTTTAATAAGGATCTTTTAAACGGTATAAGTTATTTAGAAGAGTTATATATTCAATTAGAAGAACTAGGATATAAAGAAAATATAACCTTTGATTTAGGGATGGTACCTAAACTTAATTATTATACAGGAATAATTTTTAGGGGCTATGGGGAAGACATTGGAGATAACATATTAGCTGGTGGAAGATATAATAAATTAATAAAATCTTATGGAGTTGATCTTCCAGCAATAGGGTTTTCAATAGATGTTGATTTAGTAGTGATAAATAATATAGATAATAATGAAATAATAGAGAAAAATAGAGACATGTATAAATTTTTTTATGGTAATAAAGATGTAGTACAAGCTATAAGAAAAAGTGAAGAACTACGAAAACAGGGAAAAGTAGTGGAATTATTCTATGATGAAGAGCTGAGTGAATTTAAAATAGTTAAATGTGGGGGAAGATAAATATGGCAATAAGTATTGCACTTACGAAGGGGAGATTAGAAGAAGAAAGTATAAAAATATTAGAAAAGGCTAATTTTGATCCGGGTGAATTAAAAAATAAAGGAAGAAAATTAGTTTTTAATGATAGGAATGGAGATATTAAGTATTTCTTAGTTAAGGCGGCAGATTCAATAACATATGTACAACATGGTGTTGCAGATATTGGAGTTGTTGGAAAAGACACTATCTTGGAAAGTGGAGATAATTGTTATGAAATATTAGATTTAGGGATTGGAAAATGCAAATTTATAGTAGCTTCATTGCCTGAAAATGATGTCTTTAAAAAAGTTGGACATATAAAAATAGGAAGTAAATATCCAAATGTTGCAAAAGAGTATTTTAAAAACAAACAAATTGATGTAGAAGTGATAAAAATAGAGGGATCAGTAGAGCTTGCACCAATACTTGGGTTATGTGATGGTATTGTAGATATTATGGAGACTGGAACTACTTTGAAAGAAAATGGACTTATTGTTTTAGATAATATATTTGATATAAGCGCAAGGCTTATAGTAAACAAAGCTAGTTTTAAAATGAAGCAAAATGAAATAAGAGAATTTCTTGATAGAGTAAGATATGTAATCTGATAAATTAGATATTCTAAAAGACAATATAATAATTAGCAATAGTAAATTGGGGGCGATTCAATTGTTAAATTTAATGGAAGTTAATGAAGCAAATAAGGGGGAATTAATTAAAGAACTAAATCAAAGAGAAGGTGATATACAGAATAATGTTATTCTTAATGTAAGTAATATACTATCAGAAGTTAAGAAGTTTGGAGACAAGGCATTATTTAAATTTACTAATGAATTTGATAAAGTTAAACTAAAAAATTTAGAGGTTAAAAGTGAAGAAATAGAAAAATGTTTTGATTGTGTTGAAAAAGAATTTATTCAAGCATTACAAGAAGCTAAAGTAAATATAGAAGATTATCATAAAAAGCAAAAAATAAATGGATTTATTATGGCTAAAGATAAGGGTGTTTATTTAGGGCAAAGAGTTATTCCTTTAGAAAGAGTTGGTGTATATGTTCCTGGTGGAACAGCAGCATATCCCTCTTCAGTATTAATGAATGTTATACCTGCAAAAGTTGCTGGAGTTGATGAAATTATAATGGTAACTCCACCTGATAAGAATGGAGAGATAAATCCATACATAGGAGTTGCAGCAAGTATAGCAAAGGTAGATAAAATATATAAAATTGGTGGAGCACAAGCTATTGGTGCACTAGCATATGGTACAGAAAGTATAAAAAAAGTAGATAAGATAGTTGGTCCTGGAAATATATTTGTTGCTCTTGCTAAAAAATTAGTATTTGGCACTGTAGATATAGATATGATTGCTGGACCTAGTGAGATTTTGATTATAGCAGATGAAAATTCAAATCCAAGATTTATAGCAGCTGACTTAATGTCTCAAGCAGAACATGATAAATTAGCTTCATCTATATTAGTTACAACTTCAAAAAAGCTATATGAAGAAGTAGAAAAAGAATTAGAATTACAAATTAAGAATCTTAAAAGAAAAGATATAATAATAGATTCTCTTGAGAATTTTGGAAAAGCTCTAATATGTAAAGATATAAATGAATGCATAGATATTTCAAATCTTGTGGCTCCAGAGCATTTAGAACTCATGGTTGATAATCCAATGGAGTATTTAGGGCAGGTAAGAAATGCTGGTTCTGTATTTTTAGGAAGATATTCACCAGAGCCAATAGGAGATTATTTTGGAGGAACCAATCATGTGCTTCCAACAAGTGGAACATCTAGATTTTTTTCACCATTATCTGTGGATAGTTTTATTAAGAAATCATCGTTCTTACATTATTCTCAAGAATCTATTTTAGAACATGGAGAAAAAATAATAACATTAGCTAATAAAGAAGGATTAACTGCTCATGCGAATTCAGTGAAAGTGAGGCTTGGATAAATGAATCAATATATAGATATAGATAAAGAATACCAAATAAGATTAAATAGTAATGAAAGTTATATAGACATGGATAACAATATAATGATGGAAATTAAAAGTAACTTATCCACTATAGAGCTTCATAGATATCCTGAGAATAATATGCTCGAAATAAGAAATCTGTATGCGCAGTATGCTGGAACACAAAGCGAAAATATTATAGTTGGAAATGGTTCTGATGAAGTGATTCAATTAGTTATAAGCAATTATATAAGTTGTGGTAAAAAAGTACTCTCATTAGATCCGGATTTTACAATGTATGATTTCTATACTGACTTATTTGGAGGAAACGTAGTTAAGTATAAACTGGGTGAAAATATAGTATTTAATTTAGATGAATTTATTAAATTAGGAAAAAAGGAAAACATAGATTTAATTATATTTTCAAATCCCAATAATCCAACAGGACTATCATTAAGCAATAATGATATTATCAAATTATTAAAAATATTTCCTAATATTCCAATACTAGTAGATGAAGCTTATTACGAATTTAATGGAGAAAGTATGATTTCACATATAAATGAATATAAAAATTTAATTGTTACAAGAACACTTTCAAAAGCATGGGGTTTAGCTGCTTTAAGGGTAGGATTTTTAATATCTAATAAAAACATATTAGAAAAATTAATGAAAAAAAAGATACCATATACAGTTAATTCTTACTCTCAAACTATGGCATTAACTGTATTAAAATATCCTGATAGAGTTATAGAAAATTCTAAAGTAATAATTGATAATAGAGAAAAATTATTGCTTCAACTTAAATCTATAGAGAAAGATGCTTCGATGGAGATAAGGTTTTATCCATCTAAAGGTAACTTTATATTTGGAAGAACATCACATAAGTATGCTTTATTAAGCGGACTAAATGAGAAAGGGATATTAATTAGAAATTTCTCAGATGATACATTTAGAATAACAGTGGGTTCACAACTAGAAAATAGAAAACTATTAAATGTATTAAGAGAAATTTTTATATATCAAGTTGTGGAAGAATATGCAAAATAGAATAGCTAAAATAGAAAGAAATACTAGTGAAACTAAAGTAAAAATAGATATTAACTTAGATGGAACTGGATTAAATAAAATTCATACTGGAATTGGTTTTTTAGATCATATGTTAGAATTATTTTCATTTCATAGCAATACAGATGTATATTTGTCTTGCGATGGTGATTTAAATGTATGTGATCATCATAGTGTTGAGGATGTTGGAATAATTTTTGGCAAAGCATTTAAAGAAGCACTAGGAGATAAGAAAGGCATAAATCGATATGGAACTTTTTTTCTTCCTATGGATGAGGTGTTGTCGTTAATATCTTTAGACATAAGTGGTAGAGGTTTTCTAGTATTTGATTGTGAATTTACTAGAGAAAAAGTGGGGGAATTATCTACTGAAATGATTGAAGAATTTTTTAGAGCTTTTGCATTAAATTCAGAAATAACATTACATTGTAAAGTTTTATATGGAAAAAATGATCATCATAAAATAGAATCTTTATTTAAAGGTTTTGGAAGAGCTTTAAGAGATGCAAAAGAAAGAAATGAATTAAATAAAGTACCATCTACAAAAGGAATATTGTAATTTAAGGGGGCTGAAAATTACATGATAGTCATAATAGATTATGGAATGGGAAATTTGAAAAGTATAAGCAATGCACTAAATAATCTTGAAATAGAAAATAAAATATCAAGTGATAAGGATGAAATTGAAAATTCTAAAGGGATTATATTACCGGGAGTTGGAGGGTTTAAAGATGCAATGTGCAATATAAAAGAGAAGTCTTTAGATACTCTAATAAAAAAAGAAGCTGAAAATGGAAAACCGTTATTTGGAATATGCCTTGGAATGCAACTTCTTTTTGAAAAGGGATTTGAGGGGTATGAAGAAGAGGGATTAGGACTTTTAAAAGGTAATATTGTTAAATTGAAAGAAGATAAAAATAATAATGTAAAGATACCTCATATAGGTTGGAATAGTCTTATTTATAATAAAAAGGATGAGCTTTGTAAATGTGTTGAAGAAGGTAATTTTGTATATTATGTTCATTCATATTATGCACAAGAATATGATGCAAATGATTTAGTTGCCTATTCTGAATACGGAATTAATAAAATTCCAGGAGTTGTAAGACATAAAAATATTATAGGTGCACAGTTTCATCCAGAAAAGAGTGGGGATGTAGGACTTAGGTTATTAAAAAACTTTGGGGAGTTGATTAAGTGATAATATTACCAGCAATAGATATAATAGATGGTCAAGCAGTGAGACTTTATCAAGGTGACTACAATAAAAAAGAAGTAGTTGCAAATGATATCTTTAATATAGCAAAAGAATTTGAATGTTTAGGAGCGGAATATATTCATTTAGTTGACTTAGATGGTGCTAAATCTGGATACTGCGTTAATGAAAAAATAATATTAAAACTAGCTCAAACTGTGGATGTTCCTATAGAAGTTGGTGGAGGAATTAGAAATTTTGAGACTATAGAAAAACTAATTGAAAATGGTATTTCTAGAGTTATTCTTGGAACGATAGCTATGGAGGATGAAGGTCTTTTAAAAAAGGCTATTGAATGTTATGGAGAAAAAATTTCAGTGGGTATAGATTGCAAAAATGGATATGTTTATGGAAGAGGATGGCTTGCAGAAAGCAAACTTAATTATTTAGATTTTGCAAAAAATATGGAGTCTTTAGGTGTGAAAAGTATAATCGTTACAGACATAAGTAAAGATGGAACATTGGAAGGTCCTAATTTTGATATGCTTATGAAATTGAAAAAACTTGTAAACATAGATATAACAGCATCTGGTGGAATAAGAGATATTGAAAATATTAAAGAGTTAAAAAATATTGATATTTATGGGGCAATAACAGGAAAAGCCATATATTCGGGAAATTTATCATTAAAGGAAGCAATAGATATAACAAGATAATTAGGTATTTAATTTATTGTTTAAAAGGGGGCAATATATGCATACTAAGAGGATAATTCCTTGCTTAGATGTTAAGGATGGAAGAGTAGTAAAAGGTATAAATTTTAAAGGGATAATTGATGTAGGAAATCCTGTAGATCTTGCAAAGCATTATAATGATCAAGGGGCAGATGAATTAGTATTCTTAGATATAACAGCTACTCATGAAAAACGTGGAATAATGATGAGAGTAGTAGAAGAGGTAGCTGAACAAATTTTCATTCCATTTACTGTTGGTGGAGGATTGAGCTCATTAGAAGATATAAAAGCTATATTAAGAGCTGGGGCAGATAAAGTTAGTTTAAATTCAGCAGCTGTTAAGAATAAAAAATTAATAAAAGAAAGTGCATTTTATTTTGGAAATCAATGTATTGTATTAGCTATTGATGGTAAAAAAAGAAGGGATAATTCAGGATGGAATGTGGTTATTAATGGGGGGAGAATAGATACTGGAATTGATTTATTATCATGGGTTGAAGAAGTAACAAAACTTGGTGCAGGGGAAATTTTATTAACATCAATGGATGCTGATGGCACTAAAAATGGTTTTGATTTAGCTTTAACAAAAGCAGTAAGCGATATAACTAGTGTACCTGTTATAGCTTCAGGCGGATGTGGATGTTTAGAAGATTTCTATGATGTATTAAAAAATAATACTTCTGATGCAGCATTAGCAGCATCTCTGTTTCATTATGATGAATTAACAGTTAAAGATGTGAAGAAATATTTGATTAATAAAAAAATACCCATTAGAGTATAGAGAATTTAAATTTAAAAAATTTTGTCTTAGTTGAATAGTGGTATATTGAAGTATATGGTAAAAATATTAACAAATATTAAAAAAAAGATAATTTTTAATATTTTAGAGAGGGTTTATATGAATATTGAGGAACGCATAAATATTATTAATTTTGATAAAGGGAATGGTCTCATTCCAGCTGTAATTCAAGATTATAAAAGTAAAGAAGTCTTAATGTTAGGATATATGTCAAAAGAAAGTTTGAAGAAAACTTTAGAAGGGGATACTACTTGGTTTTATAGTAGAAGCAGAAGAAAACTTTGGAACAAAGGGTCTACATCAGGTCATTTTCAGTATATAAAGGAAATAAAAATAGATTGTGATAATGACACGATCTTAATTAGTGTAAATCAAAAAGGAGCAGCATGTCATACGGGTAATAAAAGTTGTTTTTATAGGGATCTTTAGATAGAATTGGAGTGTTTTTTTATGGAAAATGAAATAGAAAATTTATACAATACAATTTTAGAAAGAAAAATTAGTGGCGAAAATGGGTCGTATACTAATTATCTCTTTGCACAAGGAATAAATAAAATTTTAAAAAAGGTTGGAGAAGAATGCACAGAGGTTATAATAAGCAGTAAGGAAAACAATAGAGAAGAACAAGTAAATGAAATATGTGATTTAACTTATCATATACTTGTATTAATGGCTGAGCTTAATATACCATTAGAAGATATAAAAAATGAATTAAAAAAAAGAAGTGAAAAGATTAATAATTTTAAAGGTGAAAGAAAACCAATAAAAGGATACTAAAGACCAATATAATCTTTGTTTGGGATTTATTTTAATAACTATTTAATATGTGCATGAGTAAAATGGACTAAGTAATTGAATTAAGGTATTCTTAAAATTCAATTACTTAGTCCATTTATTTAGTGCATATATATTAAGATATTTAGATTAAATAAACCATTTTAGAATTTTTTTGTAATTACCTTAGAAATATTCGGGTTTTCTATTTTTGAAGTAAATTGGCTTTAATCCAAGCTGCTCTGTTATTGAAAGTGCATTTTTAAAATTAGTAGCTATATCATTAATATTATGAGCATCTGAACCTAGAGTTATATATTTACCACCAAGTTCTTTATATCTATTATAAATATCTATCATATTATGAATTGTGTCATCATTATCAAGTCTACGAGTATTTATCTCTATTACTTTTCCTTTAGAAATTAATATTTTAAAGATTTCATCAAGTATTTCATTATGATGGAATAAGGTGATTTCGTTATTTTTAAATTTTGTATATCTACAAGGGTAATCAAAATGTGCTAAGGAATCAAAGCAGTCGTATTTAGTGACTACGTTTAGCATAAACTCAAGATAGTTATGAAAAAATTCTTTTTCTGTTAGATCATTTCTTTTACAATAGTCTATGTAAATATCTTCATCATACACAGCATGTACTGATCCTAGTATAAAATCATAATTAAATTTTTTTGCTTTTTCGTTTATTATATTAAATGAAGGAAGAGTTAAACCTAATTCTATGCCTAAAAGTAAATTATTATTTTTATATTTTGAATAATTATTAAAGTAATTAGGAATATCTAATTTGAATAGATTTTTATCAGGATAATCTTGATCTAGATGTTCAGTTAGTATAAGTCCTACATTTAATTCATTTGCTTTTGATATAGCATCAGATATTTTCATATCACTGTCAGATGAAAACATTGTATGAACATGGCTATCAAATATCAATTTAATCACTCCAATTTTTATATATTAATATAGAAATATATAATAGATATATATTATAATAAGTTTATTCTAAAAAAGTCTGCATAATTAAAATGCAGACTAAATATTATGTCCATTTGAAATAGTAAATGAACAATATGAAAATTTTAGAGAAGGTTTTATATTACAATACTATTAATAAAGTAATATTATGTAATTGAGTATAAAATAATTATACATTATTTAGGGCATATGAAACAATATTTTTCATAAAATTCATTTTAATAACAAATGATAAAAGTATTGCAAACAAAAAATATAGTGGGAGAATTAAAACTATGATAGAAATAAAAAAAGAAGAATTATTAAAAGTTACTCCAGATTATGAAGAATATTCAGAAAATGTATGTAATTTATCAATAGAAGAACTTAAGGAATTAGGTCTTTTAAAATGTGGAGGATGTTGTACTAAAAATACTAAGTCTTCAGATTGTAGTACCTGTAATGGATGTAAAAGTAAGACGTGTAGTAAACATAAATTATAAAGAAAATATTAAATATAAATTAAGATATAGATTTAAAAGAAATAATAATATATAATTAATTTGGTTGGTTATAAATATGTGTATTTTGGAGGGAAAGTTTTGGCTAAACCAAGTATTTTTAGTAGAGAATATGAAAAACGTATGAAAAGAAGAAAAAGAAATTTTTTAATAATATTTGTAATAATTAGTTTAGTAATTACTATATCTATGATTAAAGTTTTGGGTAATGTTACAGATTATTCAAATGTAAAACAAAAGATACAGGCGTGGATAGATAGTGATTCAAGTGAAAAGAAAGAAGTTTTACCAGAACAAGTGGTTGATGAAGTAGAAAAAGAACCAGAACTTCCTAAATCAGAAGAATCATTTGAAATAACTTTAAAGAATGGGCAAAAAGTTAAAGCAATATATGTTAAAGAAAATGAAGACATGAAGTTTATTAATATAGAGTCTAGTGATGAAGGATTGATATATGATATTAGTCAGTCAGGAAAAAAATTATTGATATTGGAAAGTGATCAAACAATTACATTGTATAATGTAGATGGGACTTCGCAAATTATATCAAAAGAAGAGTATAAATCATCAAAGGGTGATGTATTTACAAGAGAATCAACAATTGTGAGTAATCCACAATATTTATGGAACGCTAATCCTAAGTTTGTTAATGATGATAATATAATTTTTGTTAGTAATAGACCATATTTTGGAACAGCAGCAACAAAACAATATTTATGGATAACCAATATAAGTAATAATAGTGATATAATAAAGTGGGATTTAGCTGCAGCAAAAATAGAAATTCTTGAACGTGAAGAAAAAGGAATAAAAATTACTGTAGATGGTAATATTTATTACATAGATGTAAATTGTAATATTGCTAAACAGTAATATTTATATAAATAATTTGATAAGAAACAGGGATATATGGTATAATAACCTAGTTAAATTAGATGTATACTATTTTAGGAGGAATTAATAAGATGGAAGCTAAAGTTGAAAAGATAGAAACAAATGTGGTTAAATTAGAAATTAAAGTTGAAGCAGAAAAATTTGATGCCGCATTAACTAAAGCATATAATAAAAACAAAGGTAAATACAATGTGCCAGGATTCAGAAAAGGAAAAGTTCCTATGGCAATACTAAAGAAAATGTATGGCATTGAAATTTTTTATGATGATGCTGTTAATATAGCTATAGATGAAAGTTATAATGAAGCATTAAAGGCTGAAGATATCAGACCAGTTGATTATCCAAAGGTTGATATTGTTGAAATAGGAGAAGGTAAAGAACTTGTTTATACAGCAACAGTTACTACATATCCTGAAGTTGAAATAGGAGAATATAAAGGTTTAGACATTAAAAAACCTTCATATGAAGTATCTGAAGAAGAAGTAGAAAAACAAGTAAAAGAAATGCAATCTAAAAATGCAAGAGTTGAAACTAAAGAAGAAGGAACAATAGCTGATGGAAACATAGCTATAATCGACTTCAAAGGATTTGTAGATGGAGAAGCATTTGAAGGTGGAGAAGGTACTGACTATCCATTAGAAATAGGATCAGGTACTTTTATTGATAACTTTGAAGAGCAATTAGTAGGTTTAGCTATAGGAGATAAAAAGGAAGTTAATGTTACTTTCCCAGAAAACTATGGTAAAGAAGAATTAAATGCTAAGCCAGCAATGTTTGAAGTAACAGTAAAAGGAATCAAAGTTAAAGAATTACCAGAATTAGATGATGAATTCGCTAAAGAAGTATCTGAGTTTGATACATTAGCAGAATTAAAAGAAAATGTAAAGAAAAGATTAGAAGAATCTAATAATGAAAGAGCTGAAAGAGAATTTGAAGAAGCTGTTATAACTTCAATAATTGAAACTTCAAAAATAGATCTTCCAGAAGTAATGTTAACTAAAGAAATAGATTCTATGATGAAAGATCTTGAATCAAGATTACAATATCAAGGATTAAGCTTAGATCAATATATGGAATTCACTGGAAACACAATAGAGAAAATGAGAGAATTCATGAAAGAAAATGCTGAAAGAAAAGTTAAAGCTGACATAATTCTTGAAGCAGTAGCTAAAGCTGAAGAAGTAAAAGCAACTGATGAACAATTAAATGAAAGAGCTTTAGAATTAGGTAGAATGTATGGACCTAAAGATCCTAAAAAAATGGCTAACATTTTATTAAAAGCTCAAAAAGCTATGATCGAAAAAGATATAATTATAGAAAATACTCTTAAATTAATAAAAGAATCTTGTAAATAATAAATATTACACAATTTCATAGTTTGAAAAATAATTGCCAGAAGTATTTCTGGCAATTATTTCAAATTTATGATTAACATTTTGGGTATTTTTTTATATAATTTATATAAGAATCAATTTCAAATGTTGTTATATGAAAAGGAGGGAATTATATGAGTTTAGTTCCAATGGTTGTAGAACAAACAAGTAGAGGAGAACGTTCTTACGATATATTTTCTAGATTGTTAAAAGAAAGAATAATTATGTTAAGTGGTGAAGTAAATGACGATTCTTCTAATTTAATAGTTTCACAATTATTATTTTTAGAAAGTGAAGATCCAGACAAGGATATATCTATATATATAAATAGTCCTGGAGGTTCAATAACTGCTGGTATGGCTATATACGATACTATGCAATATATAAAGCCTGATGTTTCTACTATATGTGTAGGTATGGCTGCTTCTATGGGAGCATTTTTATTATCAAGTGGTGCTAAAGGCAAAAGATATGCTTTACCAAATGCAGAAATAATGATTCATCAACCACTTGGTGGATTCCAAGGTCAAGCAACAGATATTCAAATACACGCTAATAGAATATTAAAGATTAAAGAATCTTTAAATAAGATTTTAAGTGAAAATACAAATCAACCTTTAGAAGTAATTGAAGCAGATGTTGAAAGAGATAATTTCATGACTGCAGATGAAGCTAAGGCATATGGATTAGTAGATAAAGTAATAACTAAGAATGGAACTGGAAAAGATAAATAAGATTGCAATTTAAATTATTGTACTAAGTGAGGTGAATATATGGCTAAATATGATGAAAAGAAACAGTTGAAGTGTTCATTTTGTGGTAAAACTCAAGACCAAGTGAAAAGATTAATAGCTGGTCCGGGAGTATATATTTGTGATGAATGTATAGATTTATGTTCAGAAATAATAGCAGATGAATTTGAAGAAACTGTGGAATTCGATACAAAAAGTGTACCTAAACCTAATGAAATAAAACAATATTTAGATTCTTATGTAATTGGTCAAGAAAGAGCTAAAAAGTCATTATCAGTAGCTGTTTACAACCATTATAAAAGAATTAATACTAATAAGCAGGATACAGATGTAGAATTATCAAAGAGTAATATTTTATTATTAGGACCAACAGGTTCTGGTAAAACATTACTTGCTCAAACTCTTGCAAAAGTATTAAATGTTCCATTTGCAATAGCAGATGCCACTACATTAACAGAAGCTGGGTATGTTGGGGAAGATGTTGAAAATATTCTTCTTAAATTAATACAAAATGCTGATTATGATGTTGAAAGAGCAGAAAGAGGAATTATCTATATAGATGAAATAGATAAAATTGCAAGAAAGTCTGAGAATCCTTCAATAACTAGAGATGTATCTGGTGAAGGGGTTCAACAAGCATTGTTAAAGATACTTGAAGGAACAGTTGCTTCAGTACCACCTCAAGGTGGCAGAAAGCATCCACATCAAGAATTTATTCAAATAAATACATCTAACATATTATTTATTTGTGGTGGTGCTTTTGATGGAGTTGATAAAATAATAGAAAATAGAACTAGAAAAAGTTCTATGGGATTTGGTGCTGAAATTCAAGGCAAGCATGAAAAGGATATTGGTAAGCTTCTAAAAGAAATAATGCCTGGAGATTTACTTAAGTTTGGATTAATACCTGAATTTGTTGGAAGACTTCCAATATTAGTAACTCTAGAGTCACTAGACAAAGATGCTTTAATAAATATCTTAACTAAACCAAAAAATGCTCTTGTAAAACAATACAAGAAATTGTTTGAATTAGATGATGTTGAACTTGAGTTTAACAATGAAGCACTAACCTCTATTGCAGAAGAAGCTATAGAGAGAAAGACTGGTGCGAGAGGTTTAAGAGCCATCATAGAAGAAATGATGACAGAAATAATGTATGAAATACCTTCAGATGAACAGATAACGAAAGTTATTATAACTGAAGAATGCATTAAAGATAAAGAAAATCCTCAAGTAGAAAGATTACCAGAAGGTAAAACAAGAGGAACTTTGGCATCAAATAGAGTTAAAAAAGATATTGAATCAGCTTAATCTTAATACTGATATCTAAATAGATATCAGTATTTTTGTTCTTATATGGATATTTAAAAATAAATTAATATTAATACAATTAAAATGTATACATATTTAATTAAGGATGAAAATAAAATTATCCTATAGTATATTATATAATTAGATTAAAAAATGATATGTTCATAGTAAAAGCTAGAAAAACTTTTGATAATAATTTATAATAATAATATTTAAGATTAGTTGTAGAAAGTTTATAATGTACACTAATCCTAAATTATGTATATTTATTGAAATATACACTTAATATGTGTATACTAAATGAAGTAATTAAGATGGAGGGGCGTTTGAATGATACAAAATTTATATACACTTCCGCTGATACCTTTAAGAGGGTTAACTATTTTTCCTAATATAGTAGCACATTTTGATGTTGGAAGAAAAAAATCAGTAGCAGCTGTTGAAGAAGCTATGTTAAATAATGAAGAAATTTTTCTTGTTACTCAGAAAGATCCTGAAATAGAGGATCCAGAGAGAGAAGATATATATGATATAGGAACACTTTGCAAAATAAAACAGATTCTTAAAATGTCCGACAACACAATAAGAGTGCTTGTTGAAGGGGTAAAAAGAGGAAAAGTAGTTGAATATGTAGCGGATGATAATGAATATATTGAAGGTTCTATAGAACTTATAGAGCAAGAAATAGAAGTAAATGAAGAACTAGAAGCTTATATAAAACTTTTAGATGAAGATTTTATAGATTTATTGAAACTATCAGATGATAACTATGTAGATATTATAAGGTCCACAGAACCTTTAGATGATCC
Source organism: Clostridium botulinum (assembly GCF_000827935.1). Taxonomy (NCBI): domain Bacteria; kingdom Bacillati; phylum Bacillota; class Clostridia; order Eubacteriales; family Clostridiaceae; genus Clostridium; species Clostridium botulinum. The sequence goes on along the minus strand of NZ_CP010520.1, from coordinate 2,724,815 downwards.
TAGTGGGTTTGTAGACATAATAGCATCTTACTCTGTTACAGAAGATGATGTAAAACAAGAAGTATTAGAAACAATAGATATTAAGAAAAGAATAGAATTAGTATTAACTAGAGTTAAAATTGAAACAGAGATATTAAAAATTCAAAACAAGCTTTCAAAAAAGGTTAAAAAACATATTGATGAAGAACAAAAACAATTTTATCTTAGAGAACAGTTGAAAGCAATTCAAGAAGAATTAGGAATGGATGACGAAGAAAAGAAAGAAATAAATAAATATGAGACTTTACTTAATAAAACAAAACTACCAAAGCAAGTTAAAGAAAAGGCTCAGTATGAATTAAGTAGACTTAAAAGTACTTCTTCATCTTCTTCAGAGGGAAATTTAATAAAATCGTATTTAGACTGGGTGTTTAATATACCTTGGAATAAGCAAACTAAAGAAAATATAGATATAATAAAAGCTAGAGAAGTATTAGATAATGAACACTATGGATTAGAAGATGTTAAAGATAGAATCATAGAGTATCTAGCAGTAAAACAAATAAGTAAAAATTCTAAAGGTCCTATTTTATGTTTAGTTGGTCCTCCGGGAGTAGGGAAAACTTCAATAGCTAAGTCAATAGCACATTCTACTAATAGAAAGTATTCAAGAATATCTCTTGGTGGAATGAAAGATGAAGCAGAAATTAGAGGACATAGAAAAACTTATGTTGGAGCTATACCAGGAAGAGTGGCTTATGCATTAAAAGATGCTAAAACTATGAATCCTTTAGTGTTATTCGATGAAATTGATAAAATCAGTTCAAGTTATAAAGGAGAACCATCTGACGCACTTTTAGAAGTGTTAGATAGTGAACAAAATAAGACTTTCAGAGACAATTACTTAGAACTTGATATGGATTTATCAAAAGTAATGTTTATAGCTACTGCTAATTCTTTAGAGACTATACCAAGAGCGTTATTAGATAGAATGGAAATAATAGAAGTTTCAGGATATACTTACGAAGAAAAATTTAATATAGCCAAAAATCATTTAATACCAAAAGTATTTGATGAGATAGGTATTAAATATGATAAAGTAGAATTTAAAGAAGATGCAATTAATGAGATAATAGAGGGATATACTAGAGAATCAGGTGTTCGTGGACTTGAGAGAAACTTAAACTCTATTATAAGAAAAGCTTTAGCAGAAATGTTGAGTGAAAACATATTAAATATTACAATTGATAAAAACAAGGTGGAAAAGCTTTTAGGTAAAAGAAAGTATGAATTTGAAAAGATAGATAAAGAAGATAAAATCGGTGTAGTTACAGGTATGGCATGGACTGCATACGGTGGAGATACATTACCTGTAGAAGTAATGGCAATGAAGGGAAGCGGAAAGCTAGAGCTTACAGGAAAATTAGGTGATGTGATGAAAGAATCTGCAAAAGCTGCTTATAGTTATGTTAGAGCTAATGCAGATAAATTCCAAATTGAAGAAAACTTCTATAAAAATAAAGATATTCATATACATGCACCAGAAGGTGCAGTACCTAAAGATGGCCCATCTGCTGGAGTAACAATGGTTACAGCGTTAGTATCAGCTTTATCAGGTAAGAAAGTTAAGCATAATATTGCTATGACAGGAGAAGTAACATTAACTGGTAGAGTACTTCCTATCGGGGGGCTAAAGGAAAAATCATTGGCAGCGTTTAGAGCTGGTATAGATACTATAATAATTCCAAAAGAAAATGAGAAAGATATAGAAAAGATACCTAATTCAATAAAAAATAAATTGAATATCATTCCTGTAAGTCAAGTGAATGAGGTATTAAAAAATGCGCTAATTGGAGAGGATACTAATGAGAATTAAACAATCAGAATTTATTATTTCAGCTGTAAAACCACATCAATACCCAATTGACAATAGAAATGAAGTTGCTTTTGTTGGAAGATCTAATGTTGGGAAAAGTTCTTTGATAAATTCTTTAACTAATAGAAAAAAATTAGCTAAAGTAAGCGGAACTCCAGGTAAAACGAGACTTATAAATTTCTTTTTAATAAATAATGACTTTTATTTAGTCGATTTACCTGGATATGGATATGCTAAAGTATCAAAAAGTGAAAAAGATACTTGGGGAAAAACTATAGAGACATATTTATCTCATAGAGAAGAGTTAAAAAGAATAGTATGCCTTGTAGATTCAAGACATAAACCAACTGGCGACGATATAATGATGTATGAATGGGCTAAGCATTTTGGATATGATGTAGTTATAGTTGCAACTAAAAGCGATAAACTTAAGAATGCAGAATTCAAAAAGAGTGAAAAGCTAATAAGAGATACATTAAAATTAACAAAAGATGATAAATTTTATTTTTATTCGTCTTTAAATAAAAAAGGAACAGAAGAGCTAATTGACAAACTTTTTTTAGAGTTTGCTACAGATATTGATTAAATAGCCTCTAATAATGTATTTATATTGGAAATTAGCACTTAAATTTAATAAATAAAAGAGTGAAAACTCCATCAAAATTAATTTTTTGATGGAGTTTTATTTTATTTTAAAAATAGTGTCAAATTAAATAGGAGCGAATAGTATATAGTATCAAGAATAAAAAATTTCCAAGGAGGAATATATATGGAGATGAATGATATCCTAAATGGCTTAAATTCATGTGATGATAATTGTTGCGATTCAGAAGCTAACAATAATTGTTGTTGTGGAAATAACATCGGAGGAAATCCAGGATTCAATCCAGGTTGTGGTGGAAACGGTGGATTTGGCACCGGCTGTGGATTTGGTAGTTGGATTTGGATCTTATTAATATTATTCTATTGTGGATGTGGCTGTGGAGGCAATAGCTTCTTAGGTGGCGGAAATAATAGCTGTGGATGCAATAATAGTTGTGGATGCAATAATAATTGTTGCTGCAATGATTGCTGTTGCGAATGTCCAAAGAAAGAATGTTGCTGTAATAACAATTGCTGCTGTAATAACACAAGAAATGCAACTGGCGGTGGACTATTAGGAAACTGTAGTGCATATCTATTCTTATTAGTAATTCTATTCCTTTGTAATGGATGGGGTGGATGTAACTCTAACTCAGGTAATTGTGGCGGAATAAGCCCACTTGGAACAGGTTTAGGTAATTTTGCTAGCAATTGCTGTTGTTAAAAATTCTGAATTTTTAGGAAGGAGAGATATATATGTCTAAAAAGAAGAATAAATGTTGCTGTGAAAAGAAAATGAATGATTGTTGTTGTACACCTTGCTGTACACCTTGTTGCACAAACAATAATAGTGGATCTGGAAATGGATTCTTAGGTGGAGGATGCGGTGTTGCACCAATTATATTCTTATTAATAGCATGTGGATCAGGATTACTAAATTGTAATTCATCATATTTAATTATCTTACTATTTATATTATTCGGTGGATGTTTCTTCAATTCAGGAAGTAACAATTCAGGAAACACTTGCTGCTGCTAGATAGTGGATGGAGGGCTTAATTTTAAGCCCTCCAAAAAAATGCTCAAAAGTATAAACATATTGCTTATATCATACATATATTAAATTAGGAGAATTATAATTGGAGGAGTTTTGATGGCTAAACATAAACGCAAGGAAAGACAGCCAGTTGATAATAATGTGGGAAGCAATAATTTTAGAGCTAATAATAACAATAATAATCCGTTTGGAATAGATCCAACTCAATTAATGGGGATGCTAGGAGGTAATTTTGATATAAATAGCCTTTTAGCATCTATGAATATTGATGGCTTAAATTTAGCTAACTTAGCACCATTGGCTAATATGGCAGGAATAAATTTAGGCAACTTTGGAAATTCAAATCAGATGAACAACATGAATAATATGAACAATATGAATAATATGAACAATATGAATCCAATGAATGGAGATAGTAACATAAATAATATGAATGATATTACAAATGATTTTACAAATACATCAAATGATATTATGCAGGATTTTATGAATACATCAAATAATATGAATTTTCAAGAAAATAATGTAAATGAAAAGAAAAGCAAAAAAACAAGTTCTCATCGTAAAAAAGAAATTGAAGAAGAAGATGGTAATTTAGAAATGCTAATATCTTTAAGGGGGTTTGTTCATCCAGAAAAAGTTGATTTTATAGATAAGATAATAGATTTATATAAAACAGGAGCTTTTAAAGATATTTAAAATATTATGTATAACAAATAGAATTGTTGTTAATAATAATAATGTAACGGAGAATATATTCTCCAAAAGCTTAATAAAAAAATATTTTTTATTAAGCACCCCCCCCCATCCCCCTTTTAGGCCGCATTAGCGGCCTTTTTATTTTATTCTTTTTATTGAAATAATTTTGAAATTAGAGTCTTCTACTTTAGAATCTAAGTAAAAAATGACTTCACTTTTATCGCCTTCTTCACCCTTTAATTTATTTTTCTCAAAAGTTAATCTCCATTTTAAAGATGTAGAATTGCTATAAGAATCCCAATCATAATCGTAAAAGAATGCATCTTGAAAAGAATAAGAGTGATTTTCTTTATCTAAGTTCCATAAAATGGATAAATCTTTGGTATCTATTTTAGTAGAAAATAGGTCTGGTAAATCATCCAATTCATAAGGTGTTTCTATTAATTTTATAAAATTAGTTATATTGTTTAGTGAAGGAATAGAACAATTGTCATTTGTTGTATCTAATACTTCATTATTTATTATCATAAAACTATTTACAGAGGAATTACCTTTAGAAGCTGACAATGAAAAACATTGAGGCGTTTTGTTATTTTTAGAATCCAATATGCCAAATATATTTTTTTCACTTGAATATAAGTTTTGAAATTTATCATCTTTCCAAGAAAATATATAACACATACTTTTATTTTCTTTAACACCTTGTAAAATTATTTCTGGTTTTATATCTCGAGATAAATCATATAAATAAATTTTAGGTGACCAATGATTGTTTAAAGAAAAAAGAACATTATCATTAATTTTGCTAGATAAATAGGTATTATCATTATTATGAGAAATATTTAAATCTATAGTATTATCTTTTGTTATAAATTCTATATGTTCATTTTGACCATCACAAGTCAAATCTGTATCTATATTTTTAGTTGAATCTATAGGAGCAATGGTTTGTAGAATGTTATGCTTATTTATAGTAGCAACGGTAATTGATATAAGCATTACAACTAATAAAGTTAGAATGATTTTTTTTTTTATTGTTAATAAAGTCATTATGTATCACCTCAATTAAATTATATGTACATAATATTTTTTTAATTCTAAAATTATAAAAAATATGCCCATTTTTAATAATATAAAATTATTAAAAATGGGCATATTTATAATTTACTTCTTTATTGTTGACAGTCTTTACAGTATCCATAAAAATAGACCCTATTATAACAAACAGTAAACTTAGAATTATCTTCTGCTAATTTATTAAGGTAGTCTAAGTTCAAATCTTCAAAGTCATCAATTCTTCCACAAGTTAAACATTGTATATGTGGATGTGAACTAGAATTTCTATCATATCTGAAATTTCCTTCACCCACATTAATTTCTTGGATAAGTCCTACATCAACTAAAGTTTTCAGTGTTTTATATACAGTGGCTAAACTCATGGTTGGATATTGCTCATGAATAGCCTTATATATAGTTTCGGCAGATGGGTGCGATGTAGTGCCTAATAAATAATTGTATACAGCTAATCTTTGTGGTGTTAATTTAAGCTTTTTTTCTTTGAAAATTAAAGCTATTTCACTAATTGTAAACACCTCCATTTATTGTAATATGTTAAAATTATATAATAATAATAATTAAAAGTCAATTATTATTATTACTTAATAATGAAATAGGTAGTAATTATTATTAATCAAGAAGAAATATACAGAAAAAATTCATAAAAAATATTATATTATTAATATTTTGTAAATTATCTATTGTGTACTTTATCAAATTCTGTTAAAATATAAATAGGACAAGTTGTTAATTTATTAACAATCTATTTAAAAAATTATGTTATTATAAGAGGAGGAGTACGATATGGCAAAATACAAAGTTGGAGACGAATTAATAATAGTTACTGATCCTAATAAAGAAATTGAAAAATTAAAAGAGTTAACTTGTTTAAAAATAGATGGGGACTTTGCACAAATAGCATGGGGTGTAAAAATTGTAGATGTAGAATACAATAAACCAAATGTAACTTTAACATATATAAATTTTAAAGGTGAAAGAAATAAAGTATTTGCAATCTGCAAAGATATAGAAAATTTTGATAAAGAAAAGGTATTAGAAAAAGCATTATTAAAAGCTTTCCAAAATGAAATAATAAATATAGCTGTTGATAAGAACAATTAGTGTTTATAGGTTATATTATAAATGAACATATTTTTAGTATAAGTGAAAAAACTTTAATTTATTACATGTAGAAATTTTTTTACATAAAGTAAGTTAATGTTTTTTCATTTTTTTGTTTTATTATATATAATATGTGATATAATAAGAAAAATTAAATAATAAAATGTAAGATACATTTGTTAATTAATTAACGTTATATGAAACTACTTATAATTAAGTAGCTCATGTATGAGGAGGAAAAAAGTTATGGGAAAATATAAAGTTGGAGATGAATTAATAATAATTGAGGATCCAAGTAAAGAAGTTAAAAAAATAAAGGAATTAAATCAATTAAATATAAAAGATGATTTTGCGCAGATTTCTTGGGGAATAAAAGTTATAGATGTAGAGTATGACAAACCTAATGTAACGTTAACTTATATGAATTTCAAAGGTGAAATTAATAAGGTATTCGCAGAATGCAAAGATGTAGAAAATTTTGATAATCAAAAGGTGTTAGAAAAAGCACTACTGAAAGCATTTCAAAATGAAATAATAAATATAACAGTAAACAAGAATAACTAAAAACTTAAGCCATACTATTAATTTCTTAGTAGTATGGCTTTATTTTTTTAGTTTATTTATTTTAAAAGAAGTTAATTTAAAATCTAACTTTATATAGGATTTAAAACTAAAATGTACTCATCTATATAAGAAGAGGGAAAAATATATTATAAAAATATGTAAAAATGCTAAAAAACTTTATTTTTGTTATATTTTATAATATAATGATTTTGGTGGAAACAATTTCTTACAAAAAAAGGGTGTGAGTTTATGGGTAAGTGTCCATTCTGGTCAAGCTCTAAAGAGTATCATGAATGTTATGATTCATGTCCAATGTTAACAAGCGATATTGAAGATGATGGACAATGTATTTTTAAAGAATATTTATCAGTAAATAGAATAAATTTTAAAGATATAATGAAAGAAGAATATAGCTTTTTAAAGAAATCTATTTATAATGATAAAGGTATTTATTAGTGGGTATAAAAAACATCCTATATTTAAATATAGGATGTTTTTTTATATTATTTTAATTAATTAGTCTTGAGTTTCATATGAATTAGTGTATTTATGAAGAAGTGATTGTTTCAATGCCCATAAATTTTCGGATAAATCTACATAGTAAGTATGTGGATTTTCAAATCTAAGAACTTCAGACCATAATTTACTTGTTTCAGTTTTAGAAAAATCTTTAATTTCAAGTACACTAGGTGATTCATATATACAATTACCATTATCAAATAATTGAACTTGAAGTTCCTTAGCATAATAATTTTTTAATTTCTTTCTTTTCCAAGTATGAACAGGATCAAATATAGTTAATGGTTTACTTTCATCTACTTGTTCATTTTTTAAAGCTATTAGATCAGCTAAAGCTTTATGAGAAGACTTATCAAAAATTCTAATTACTTTTTTAAAACCAGGATTAGTTATTTTTTCATCATTTTCGCTAATCTTAATTTTAGGTACCAGTTCATTATCATTTTCGATGGCAACTAATTTATAAACACCACCAAATACAGGTTCTGATTTTGCTGTTATTAATCTCTCACCAACACCAAATGAGTCTACACAGGCACCTTGCTCTAGTACATCTCTAATTATATGTTCGTCTAGTGAATTTGATATTACTATTTTACAATCATCATATCCAGCTTCATCTAGCATTTGTCTACAACGTTTAGTTAAATAAGTTATATCACCAGAATCTATTCTAATACCTGTAGGTCTTTTTCCAAGTGGTTTTAATATTTCATCAAAAACTTTTATTGCATTAGGTATACCAGATTTTATTACATTATAAGTATCTATTAATAATAGGCAATTGTCAGGATAAAGTTCAGCCCAAGACTTAAATGCTTCATATTCATTATCAAACAGTTGTACCCAACTATGTGCCATTGTTCCTACAGCAGGGATATTAAACATTTTATCTGAAATAGTACATGCTGTTGAATCACAGCCACCAATTATTGCAGCTCTAGCACCATAAATAGCACCGTCATATCCTTGAGCTCTTCTAGAACCAAATTCCATTACAGGGCGGTTTCCGGCTGCTCTACAAATTCTATTAGCTTTTGTTGCTATTAGTGTTTGATGATTTATGGTCAAAAGTATCATTGTTTCTACAAGTTGTGCTTGAATTACAGGACCTTTTACTGTTACTAATGGTTCGTTTGGAAATACTGGATTTCCTTCTGGAATAGCCCAAACATCACAGCTAAATTTAAAATCTCTTAAATATTTAAGAAAATTATCTGAAAAGATATTTTTGTTTTTTAAATATATAATATCTTCATCAGTGAATTTTAAATTATTCAAGTATTCTATTAGTTGTTCAACCCCAGCCATGATACAATAACCACCGCCATCAGGAACTCTTCTAAAGAACATATCAAAATATGCAATTTTATTTTGAAGATTTTTATTGAAATAACCATTTCCCATAGTTAACTCATAAAAGTCTACTAACATTGTAAGATTTCTCTCGTCTCTAACATTAAATTTATTTTCCATGAATAGTCTCCTTTAAGTAAAGTTCACAATACTATAATTTAGTTATCTACCTATAGTTTGTGAATGTGTCTATAAAAGTTTATAATAAAATTATTGTACATCTATAATATAATTATTACAATATAGTTATTTGCTGCATTATCATATAATAATGCAATAACTAAGTTAGGAAAGAGGAAGTTAATGTATAATCTGGATATATATCAAAATAAGGCAGTAATAACTGAAGATAAAAATGCATTAATTATTGCAGCTCCTGGCTCTGGAAAAACTACTGTAATAATTAACAGAATATATTATTTAGTTGATAAACTAAAAATTAGTAATGGTCGTATAATAGTAATTACATTTACTAAAGCAGCAGCTAAAAATATGAAGGAAAGATATGAAAATAGGTTTAAACAAAATACATCTCCATTTTTTGGAACATTTCATGGGCTTTTTTATAAAATTCTTTTAAGAACAGGAAAAAATATAGATATAATAGATGGCAATATCATAAATAAGCTTATAAAGAAAGTATTAACAAAATATTTCGATGACATCAATGAAGATAAGATTAAGGAAGTTTTAAATAATATATCCATATATAAAACTTCTAGAATAAAACTTTATGAGTTTAGACCATCTATATCTAGAGAAATATTTGAAGAGGCTTTGGAATGTTATGAACATTATAAAAAAGAAAATGGAAAAATGGATTTTGATGATTTAGCAATAGAGGCGTTAGATTTACTTCAGAGTAATGAAAAAGCATTAATTTATTATAGAAAATTATTTAAATATATTTTAGTGGATGAATTTCAAGATTGTGATGAATTGCAAATTGAGTTTTTAAAATTAATAAATGATGGTGAAGATAATTCATTATTTGCAGTTGGTGATGAAGATCAATGTATTTATTCATTTAGAGGCTCTAAACCTATGTATATGGTTACTTTTGATAAGATGTTTAAAGATAGTAAAAAGTACTATTTATCAATAAATTATAGAAGTAAAGACAATATAGTTGAGAGATCTAAGAAACTAATAAAGTTTAATAAGGAAAGAAATAATAAAGAGATATTATCTAATAAAAAAGATGATGGGATAATTAAGTTTTATACTCCTTATAATGAAAAATCTCAAGGCGATATTTTAGCTAATTTAGTTAAAAACGAAAAAAAATATAATATCAATTATGAAGAAAATGCAATTCTTTATAGAACTAACATGGAAGCTATGAGTGTTATAGACGCATTTACTAAAAATCATATTCCATTTAGGTTATTAGACAGACAATATAATTTTTTTGAGCATTTTATTTGTAAAGATTTGATAGCATATTTAAAATTAGTTGTAAATCCTTTTGATAAGGAGAGTTTTATAAAAATTATAAATAAGCCATTTAGATATATAAGTAAGCATAATATAGATTATGTAAGAAATTATACTATACAGGAAAATTTATTTAATATATTAATAAATAAAGAAGATACTCCACCTTTTCAAAGAAAGAATCTTGATGAATTAAAAAAGGATTTTAATTATTTAAATAAAATTTCTTTAGGTTCTGCAATTTCATATATAGTTATGGATTTAGAATATATAGATTACTTAAAATCTTATTGTGAAAAGTTTAGTCAAAATCTAGAAGATTTAGAAGAGGTAATTGAAGAATTCAAATTATCTGCAGAAGGATTTAAAAATATATTTGATTTTTTAGCCCATATTGAAAATGTAAGCAATGAAATAGAGGTAAGTAAAAATAAAAATCAAAGAGAAGGGGTAATCCTTAGTACAATTCATGGTGTAAAGGGTATGGAATTTAAAAATGTATATCTTGTAAATTGTAATGAAGATACTATTCCACATTCATCTAGTAAAGAGGAAAACATAGAAGAAGAAAGAAGACTTTTTTATGTTGGTATAACAAGAGCCATAGACAATCTTTATTTATTTGCACCTAAAAATAGAAGAGGGCAACTCAAGGAGATATCTAGGTTTATATGTGAATCGGAATTTGATAAATTACCTAAGGATACTTATGGATATAAGGTAGATGATAATATAAGTCAAAAAACTTATGGATTAGGAAAGATAAAGTCTATAGAAGATGATAAAGTTACTATAAGTTTTGAAGATGGAGTTAATAGGAGTTTTTCGTTAAAGGTATTGGCGGAGAATGATTTAATTCAGAAAATTATTTAATGAAGGATGAAATCACATTAAAAGGATAATAGATAATGTTTATAAATGATAATATGTTAGAAGAAATTTATAAATACTTAAATAAAGGGTTTTGTATGAATTTATAGAATATATTACTTTAAAGTGAATAGATATTTATATATTATTAATAATAGAAATAAGGTGATTATATCATGAATGTTAAAATGTGGCTTATTATATTAATTTTAGCGGCAGTTATACTTGTTGCAGTAGGAAAAGTAATAAATCCAAAAGAACAAAGAGAAAAATATAATAAAAAGAAAAGTAAATAAGCATAAGAATGGAGTTTAATGCTTCATTTTTATGCTATTTTTATGCTGAAAAATAATAATATTTGGTATAATTTTATTTTATTATAACTTTTATGAAATATATAGTATAATTATTTGGATATAAAGAAATTGTAAAAAATACGATTAAATTGAATGTAATTAGATTATAATATATAATTTATAATATGTTTAAGAGAAAGAATCACTAAATTTGTACGATAAAGGTTGTGTTTAGATGGAGTTAAAAAATTTTAATCCTAAAGATATAATTTTTTCATTAGATATAGGGACAAGATCAATAATAGGAACTGTAGGAATAATAAGAGATAAAAAATTTGAAGTAGTTTGTGAAGAATACATGGAACATGAAGAAAGAGCCATGGTAGATGGTCAGATTCATGATATTAGTTTAGTAGCTTCTGTAGTTGAAAAAGTGAAAAGAATATTAGAAGAAAAAATAGGAATTACACTTACAGAAGTGTCTATAGCAGCTGCGGGGAGATTTTTAAGAACTGTAAATTCAAGGGCGGAAATTGAAATAGATGAAGATCAAGAAATTGATAAGGAAATTGTAAGAAGCTTAGAACTTAGTGTTGTTAAAAATGCAGAAAAAGAAATAGACAATAGTGCAGATGGAAAATTATACTGTGTTGGTTATTCTGTTAAAAGCTTTTATTTAAATGGCTTTGTAATATCTAATTTAATAGGGCATAAGGGAAAAACTATTGAAGCAGAAGTAATTGCAACATTTTTACCTAGATCTGTTATTGATTCACTTTATTCTGTAATGAATAAGGTGAATTTAAAAGTGACTAATTTAACATTGGAACCTATTGCAGCAATAGAAGCGGCTATACCTAAAAACTTGAGGTTATTAAATATTGCGCTTATAGATATTGGGGCTGGAACATCAGACATAGCAATAAGTAATAAGGAAACAATATCTGCATATGGTATGGTACCTATGGCTGGAGACGAAGTTACTGAAATAATAGCACAAGAGTATTTAGTTGATTTTAATACAGCAGAATTTATAAAGAAGTCTGTAAATGAATCTAAAGAGATTGTTTATACTGATGTGTTAGGTCTTGAAAATACAATTTTATCATCAAATGTTATTAAATTGATTGATCCATCAGTAAAAAAGATATCAGAAGAGATTTCAAGTAAGATATTAGAGTTGAATGGTGGAAAGTCTCCAAGTGCTGTATTTTTAGTTGGTGGAGGAGCACATACACCGAGACTTTTAGAATGTATAAGTGTAAATCTAAATTTACCACCTCAAAGAATTGCAATTAAGGATAGAAAAGCTATTACAGAATGCATATCTGATAATTCTTTAGGATCAGCAGGTGTTACAGTACTAGGAATAGGACTTATAGCATTAAGAAATTTAGGTACAGATTTTATTGATGTTATATTAAATGATACACCAGTTAGTTTATTTAATTCGCATAAGCACACAGTTATGGATGTATTGCTTCAAGCTGGTGTTAACCCATCACTACTTATAGCTAAGAATGGTAAAAGTGTAAGATTTAAATACAATGGACGTAAGAGAATTGTATTTGGAGAATATGGAACTAGCGCGAAGATATTTATAAATGGAAATGAATCTGCATTGGAAACAGAAGTTAAGGCTAATGATAATATAGAAGTACAATATGCTAAAAATGGGAATAACGCTAGTCCTAAAGTGCGTGATTACATTGAAAATATAAATTCTATAACTATTTATATTGATGATGAACTTATAAATTTGGAACCTATAATAACAGTAAATAATAAAATAGAAGATATAAGTTGTGAATTGAAAAATAGTGATGAACTTAGGGTGTTTATACCAAATAAAGTCTCTGAGATAAAAGAATATGTTTTAAATGATGATGAAATAAGTTTGTTTAAAGATGATATTTTATTAGTTGAGGAATATGAAGTTCAAGATGGAGATAGACTTATAAAAAAAGATAGTTCATTAATCGAAACTGAAATAAAAAGCAATGAATTAGAAGATGTTAAATTAATAAGTGATATTAATGAAGATATGCAAGAACTTAAAAAAGAAGATACTGAAGTTAAGCTAAATGACAATTCAAACAAAGATGACGAATTAAGTACTGATTATAATTTAAATGACGATGTAGATAAAAATAATTTTCAGGAAAAATTTAATGAAATAAAAGTTATTGTAAATAATAAAGAAGTAGTATTGAAAGGCAAAAATGAATATGTTTTTGTTGATGTTTTTGATTATATAGATTTTGATTTAACAATTTCAAAGGGCATAATAAATGCTAAAGTTAATGGAGAAAAATCATCATATACAGCCAAAATAGTTGAAGGTGATGTTATAGAAGTTTATTGGTCATAATATCTTAAGAAAGGAAGTGTATGTTTGTGATAGATTTCAAAAAAGAGGCTAATGATATAAAAGAAGAATTAATTTCAATAAGACGAGATATACATGAACATCCAGAAGTTGGTTTTGAGGTACACAGAACTTCAGAGCTTATAAAAAACTTTTTAAAGGCAGAAGGTATTGAATATAGAGAGGTATCAAAAACTGGAGTTTGTGGAATCATAAAGGGAGAAAAATTAGGTAGTAATAAGACTATAGCAATAAGAGGAGATATGGATGCACTTCCTATCCAAGATATGAAATCTTGTGAATATAGCTCAAAAGTAAATGGGAAAATGCATGCATGCGGACATGATGCTCATACAACAATACTTTTAGGTGTAGCTAAAATATTAAATAGATATAAAAGCCAATTTAGTGGAAATATAAAATTATTATTTGAGCCTGCGGAAGAAACTGTTGGTGGAGCTCAATATATGATACAAGAAGGCGTTCTAGAAAATCCAAAGGTTGATTATGTGCTAGGTCTTCATGTTGATGAAAATGTAGGTATTGGAAATATAGAGGTTAAAAAAGGTGTTGTTAATGCCGCATCTAACCCATTTAAAATAAAAATCACAGGTCAAGGGGGACATGGAGCAGCACCACATACAACAATTGATCCTATTGTTGTAGCTAGTCATATAGTGGTTGCACTTCAAAGTATAGTGAGTAGAGAAATATCACCTGTAAATCCAGCAGTAATTACTATTGGTACAATAAATGGGGGAACTGCTCAAAATATTATTCCAGGAGAAGTTACATTAAGTGGAATAATTAGAACGATGACAAAAGAAGATAGGCTATTTGCAAGTGAAAGATTAAAAGAAATTGTTAATGGAATTGCTTTATCTTCACGAGCAAAGGCTGAGATAGAAATAGAAGAAAGCTATCCATGTCTGTATAATGATGATTATATGGTAGAATTACTAAGGGATTCTGCAAGTAATATATTAAAAAGTGAAAATGTACTTGAACAAAAAGCACCACACATGGGTGTTGAAAGTTTTGCATATTTTGCACTTGAAAGACCTGGAGTATTTTATTTCTTAGGATCAGGAAATAAACAAAAGAAAACTACTGAACCTGCACATAGCAGTTTATTTAATATAGATGAAGATTGTATACCACTTGGTGTAGCAATTCAGTGTTTAACAGCATTTAATTATTTAACAAAATAACCAAAAGAAAAAAATTATAGGAGTGATAATATTTGAAAATCGAAATAGGAGCTAATGAAGCTGGTCAAAGATTAGATAAATTTTTAAGAAAGTTATTAAAGGACGTTCCACTAAGTGCAATATTTAAAGCTTTAAGAAAAAAAGATATAAGGGTTAACGGTAAAAAACAAAGTGAAAAGTATTTCTTAGAAGAAGGAGATATTGTTGAAATAAAATATATAAAGAGTAATCCAGAAAAGAAAGAAAAATTTATTCAAGTGAACTTTAGTGGAATGAAAACAGCTTATGAAGATGAAAATTTATTAGTCGTTGAAAAATGGCCTGGTATTTTAGTACATCCTGATAAAGATGAAAAAGATCCTACATTAACAGATTATGTACTTTCATATTTAAAAGAAAAAGGGTCATATGTTCCAGAAAATGAAATTACATTTACACCTGCACCATGCAACAGATTAGATAGAAATACATCTGGTTTGGTTATGTTTGGAAAAACATTTGAAGGATTAAAATCTATTAATGAAACAATAAGAGAAGATAGAGTAAGAAAATATTATGTAGCTTTAGTTAAGGGAAAGGTACAAGATGGACTACATACAGGATATATATTAAAGAATCAAGATACAAATATATCTAAAGTATATGAAAAAGAAGTACCAGACTCTAAAAAAATAGCAATGGAAGTAACTACAACACAAACTAATGGTGCATATTCATTACTTGAAATTAATTTAATTACAGGAAGAAGTCATCAAATAAGAGCTCATTTAGCACATTTAGGAAGTCCTATAATTGGTGATGACAAATATGGTGATAGAAAATTAAATTCATTCTTTAAAAATAAGTATGGATTAGAATATCAATATTTATATGCTTACAAATTAGTTTTTAAAGAAATGAAGGGTAAAGTGGATTATTTAACAAACAAAACTGTAGTTAATGCTTTACCTCCGATATTAAAGAAGATAAAGAGTGATGTATTTAAATTTTCACTTAGATAGGGGTTTAATATGAAAGAAGAATCATCTACTAAAGGCTTTGTAATTCTTTCAGCAGCAGGACTGTTAGCTAAACTGATGTCTGTATTTTATGTTCCATTATTAAGAAGAACAATAGGACTTGAAGGCCTTGGAATATATCAAATGTGTTATGAAGTATTTATATTTGCATATGCAGTAACTACTTTAGGGGCTCAGCCAGCAATTGCAAAAGTTGTAGCTGAGCTTACAGCTACGAAAAATAAAAGAGATGCAATTAAGGCATTAAAGATATCTACAATACTTTATGCGGGCGTTGGAGGGATAATAAGTATACTTATTATGATATTGTCTACACCTATAGCAAATGCAATAGGAACACCAGAGGCAGCATATGGTTTATTATTTTTAGCTCCAAGTATTTTTGTAACGTCTATATTATCAGCATATAGAGGATATTTTCAAGGTAAAAACAATATGACAGCAATCGCTGTATCTCAAGTCTTAGAACAAATAATAAATGTTGGTGTGAGTTTAGCATTTGCTTATGTTTTGGTGAAAATAAGTGTTCCTTATGGTAGTGCAGGTGGAACAATAGGTACTACTTTAGGAGCAATAATAGCATGCCTTTATATGGTGTATGTATATTATAAGAAAAATTATGAAGGTGAGGCATTTGATTTAGAATCACCTGTTAAAAGAGTAAGTAATAAGAGGATAGTTAGAAAATTAGTTAAGTATGGGGTTCCTATTACATTAAGTGCTGGATTACAGAATTTGGGAAGCTTAATTGATATGGTAAATGTAAAAAATAGATTAGCTTATGCTGGTTTTTTAGAAAAACAAGCTAATGAACTTTACGGAATACTGGGAACTTATAAAACATTACTTTCTGTTCCATTAGTAATAGTTACAGCACTAGCGACAACTGTATTACCTGCAATTGTAAGTGCAGTAGCTATAAAAGATAAAAAGGAAATTAGAAGGAAAGTTAATTTTGCCTTTAGAATTACTTATGCAGTAACAATACCCGCAGCAGTAGGACTTGCAGTTTTAAGTAGAGAAATATATTTATTATTGTATGGCTCAGAACAAGGGCATGAATTAATGATATATGGTTCTGTAGTTGTAATATTAATGGCTGTTGTACAAATTCAAAATGTTATACTGCAAAGCATGAATAAACTTTACTTTGTTTTGGGGACATTTATGATAGGTATAGTAGCTAAGATAGCTACAAATTACATATTGGTTGGAATGACTGACATAAATGTATTGGGTGCGGTTTTTGGTAACTTTTTATGGTTTGTAATACCGTTTATATTAAATCAGAAAAAACTTAGTAAAACATTAAAAATGAGGTTGCCAATATTTAAACATACATTAAAGCCGCTTCTATCTTCAATTGGAATGGTAGCTGGCATATACTTAATTAAAGAACCATTTGGTGTACTACTTATATTGTTAAATGCTGGAGGCGTATTACAAGGTATGGTAACAATGCTTATGATATCAGTAGGTGGATTTACATACTTGTATTTAATGATAATATTAGGTGGTATTAGAAAAAATGATATTACATCATTCTCTCAAAAAGCATATAATATATTACCAAGATTTTTAAGAGTTAAATTAAAATAATTTGTTATATATTTTAGTCTTGTGGTGATGTGTATTAAAATTAAAAATTGTGATTTAATTAATACGAAGTTATTGATTAAATTTGAGTAATGAAATATTAAATAATTAAAGAGAAAGTTCATATTTCTAAATATACAGTTTAGAAATATGAACTTTTTATTTTATTGAAGATTAAAGATCTTAAATTTCTGTTTTTAATGACCATGAGTAGTAAAGACATTATTAAACATCACTTTCTCCGAATGTTCCAAGATATAGAAAAATTATAAATGTTAAACCAATTACCATAAAGCTATTTATTATAGGTAAATTAACTAAAACATTTTTAGAGAATATATTAATAATTAAAAAGCTTAAAATACCAAGAAGGAGATATATTATTACATTTGTAAAATTTAGGTTTATATTAATGTGTTTCTTAACTTCGTGTAAATTAAGAGATAAACCAATACCACAAGCTATAAATAGAGTGATACTATTACCGAATATATTTATAGAAGGTATTGCGGTAAATGCATATAAGCAAACTAATTCAATTGAAGCTTCAATTAATGAATTTCTAAGAATAATTCCCTGTCTATTAAGGCCATTCAAAATTCCAAACATGGTAGTAGAAGTAAAAAAGACTGGTGCAGCAAGTGAGGCAACTCGTATATACTGCCCTAAATCATCTCTACCATAAAAAATTTTTCCTAACTCATCAGGAACAATATTACATATTATAGTGGTTGAAAGTCCAAGTAAAAAAGCTAGTTTAATTACTTTTCTAATACGAAGAGAAGCTTTATAATGATTTCCTTGGCTTAAAGTTTGTGAAAGGTCTGGTATAAGTAATGTGTTTATAGTTGAAACAACAATAAGAGGAATAGCAATTAAGCCCATAGCCATACCATTATATTTACCTATTAAGCTTAAAGCTTCAGAATAATTAAAGCCAGCACATACTAATCTTCTCGGAACAACTAAAGTACATAATGTAGCTAAAATATTGCTTAAAAAACCATTTAAACACAAAGGAATTGCTACAATAATTACATCAAATAATAATTGAAATCTACCTTCTGGTTTTTCATATGATTTTGGGACTTTTTTTACAGTATATTTGTAATAAACAAATAAACATAATAAGCTTTGGAACTCACCAATACATAAAGCAACAGTAGCTAATGTAACCATATTTTGAAGGGTTTTAGCTTTTAAGAAAAATATTAAAATACTTACAGTTACAATTCTCATAGCCTTTTCAAAAATATCAATAATAGCAGGTGCTTTTATTTCTGATGTCCCATAAAAGTATCCTTTGAAAATATTTGAAATAGCAATACAAACCATAGCCGGACATATAACACGTATAGCGTCAATAGTTCGAACATCATTAACACCATATTTACCTATTAGTGGTGCAGCGAAGAAAACCATTATACCAATAAGTAAAGCCCAGGTTATGTTAAAAAGAGAAACAATCCGTATAGTTCTTGTTATGTTTTTGTATTCGCCTTTTTGTTTATATATTGCAGAAATTTTAGAAATAGCAGCTACAATTCCAGCACTCATAAGGCATATAAACAAATTATAAATTGGCATAACTAAGTTGTATAATCCCATACCCTCAGGACCAAGTATTTTAGACAAATATATAGTAAATATAAATCCAAGAATTCCTGTTGTTACATTAGAAGCCGTTAGTAAAAAAGAATTCTTTAAAAAGTTGTCTTTACTCAAATCTAATTCACTCCTTTAAATTACAATAAAGCATATTCGAAGTAATGACTAAATATGAACATTTTAAATTAAAAGTCAAGATATGATAAACATTTTAATGTAAAAGGTTAAGCTTAGGGGTATATTTTATTAGATTTAAAATATAAATTTAACAAGGGAAAATATACGAGTGATTTTATATTGAGGGGGTTAAGAGTTGAAAAGGTTTTGTCAATTTTTATTTAGTTCAGTTATAATAGTAAGTTTAGCTTTTTTATTGTTTAAATTTTCAGGGATTTATAGAGTAAACATTTTAAAAGATAATATAGATTGGAGTATTTCATCTAAAAATTGTAAAGATGCAGTAGCTTTTGATAAGGATGAATATGAAAATACATATGTAGCGTATAAGAACTATATAAAATTATTAAAAGATGATGGCAGAGAAGAGATATTAGTGCAAAATAAGTCTTTTTCAATAGAAAATTTAGTTTGTAATAATGATGATATGTATTTTATTTCAAATGATGAGCTTTATCACTATAATATATCAAGTAAATTTTTGGAGGTAATTTTAAAAGGAATACCAACAAATGGTGAAAATCTTGATAGAAATCTTATAATTAAGGATTCATATTTACTTTTATCAATTGGAGCAGCAACTAATTCGGGAATAGCTGAAAGCAATGGTGAAATGGATTTTGGAAAAATACCCTATGATAAAAGTCCTATAAACATTGTATTGAATGGTGAAAATTATGGGCAAGAAAAAACAGGCGCGTATATGCCATATACTAATTCAAGTATTAGAGGACAAAAAATAAGTGCTGAAAAGTTTGGAAATGCCTCAGTTGTAAAAGTAGATTTAAAAACCAATAAGACCTCTTTATATGCCTGTGGAATAAGAAATGTAACGGGGTGGGATTTAGATAGTAATAATAATTTAATAGCAATAGTTGGAGGTATGGAGGAAAAAGGATTAAGACCTATTAAAAGGGACTTTGACTATTTATATAAATTAAAAGAAGAAAACTGGTATGGATGGCCAGATTTTAGTGGAGGAGATCCTATAAGTTCACCAAGATTTAATGATGAAAACAAATTAACACCTATAATAAGTAATCCGCCTAATAAAATTGTTGATGGCCCAGAGTATCAATTTTCTAAAGTTAATAGTATTAAATGTTTGGCAATATATAAAGATGGGAAAATACTGGATAAAGATTCAAATATCTTTTATGATAAAAAAGATAATGTTATAAGTTCAGTGAATCAAAATGGTGTTTTATATAAATTGTTAAAATTAAAAAGTGAAAGTGATATAAAGGGAATAAAATATTCATGTGGAAATATATATATATTAGATTCAGGGATAGGTTGCATATACAAATTACAATCTGGTAATCTAGGGCTAAAATTTAACTTACCTAAACCAGTTTGGATATTTATAATAATTCTTTTATTTACGTTACTTATATTAAATATAATTAGATTTAATAATAAAAAGAAGAATATTTAAAAGTAAAATAGAAACTGCTCTATAAAATTTATTTTTTTAATATTTATAGGGTGGTTTATTATTTTAATTAAATTTTTTTATATAATTTTTAATTTTTTAGACTAAAGATTACTAAAATATATGTTTTCATATTTCATAATATGTTTAATAATGATAGAATATATACTTAGAGGGAAAAGAGGAGAAATTTATGGGAAAAACATTGGTTATTAATTTAGAGGATATTAATTTAAAGGGTGACATATTAGATGTTGGTCAAGAAAACTTTGGTATAATATACAGTATCTCAAAAGAAGTAGAAGATGAATTGTCACTAGATTATGTTTTTAGTAATGATAAAGAGGGGTTAGAAGGAAGTGAATATGATGCATGTACACTTTTTTTTAATTTAAATAGATTTTGGAGTAACATAGAAAAAGAAAAGTTAATTAAAGAAATTAATTCTTATATAAAAGAGAATGGAGAAATATTAATTTGGGATATTAATAAAGAAAGAGGTAAATTGTTTAATAATAAAATAAGGGTTATACTTCCAAAAGGTAAAGTGAAAGAATTTACATTTAAGAATTTGAATCCAATAATAAGTTCAAATGTAGAAGATGTAAAAAAGATACTTTTAAAATATTTCGATGTAGAAGAGATAAAAGTTTGGGAGGATATGTTTTTTATAAGAGGTAAAAAACTTAAAAATGAAATAAACTCTAAAAATGTAGAGGAGATAAATACGAATGAGGATATTACTTACAGCAATTAACTCTAAATTTATTCATAGTAATTTAGCAGTTAGATATTTAAGAAATTTTACTAAAGATATGAATTATGAAAGTATAATACGGGAATTTTCTATTAATGATAGAGAAGAAAAGATATTAGAAGAAATTATTAGTGAAAAGCCTGATGTTGTTGCTTTTTCAGTTTATATATGGAATGTAGAAATGATTACAAGGTTAGCTAATTTAATTAAGAATGTAGATGAAAACATTGAAATATTATATGGAGGTCCAGAAGTATCATTTGATTCACCAAAGTTTTTAGAAAGTAGCATTGGAGAATATGTTATTGAAGGCGAAGGTGAAAAGACTTATAGAGATTTTGTTTCATATAAGCTTGGCGTTAAAGAATTAAAGGAAATAAAAGGACTTCATTATAAATTAGATGGAAAAGTAAGTTCTAATGAAAAAAGACCACTTATGTCTATGGATGACTTAGTGTTTCCTTATGAGGAGAATGAAGATTTAAATAATAAAATAGTTTATTATGAAGCTTCAAGAGGATGCCCATTCAACTGTAAATATTGTCTTTCATCAACGAGTCATGGTGTTAGATTTTTAAGCATTGAAAGAGTGTTAAAGGAATTACAGTATTTCATCGATAAAAAAGTTAGGTTAGTTAAATTTGTAGATCGTACATTTAATTGTAATCATAAATTTTCAATGGCTATATGGAAATTTTTAATAGAATCAAATACAGAAACAAAGTTCCACTTTGAAATATCAGCAGATATTTTAAAAGAGGAAGAAATTAAGCTATTGTCAAAAGCTCCAAAAGGAAGATTTCAATTTGAAGTTGGAGTACAAACTACAAATGATAAAGTTCTTAATAATATAAATAGATTTGTTAACTTTGAAGATATAAAAGAAAAAGTTGATGAACTTATGGCTATAAAGAATATACAACAGCATTTAGACTTGATAGCAGGTCTTCCGGGAGAAAATTATGAGTCGTTTGTCAATTCTTTTAATGATGTTTATAAAATAAGGCCAGAAGAAATTCAATTGGGTTTTTTAAAATTACTAAAGGGATCTTCAATGAGAGAAGAGGCCGAAAAGTATGAAATGAAATTCTCACCTTATCCACCATATGAGATATTAAAGACTGATTGTATTAATTATGATGAACTGTTGAAATTAAAAAAAGTAGAAGCTATGGTTGATAAGTACTATAATTCCAAAAAGTTTAATAATATTATTAAGTTCTTTGAAAGTAAATTTAACACACCATTTGAATTTTATTATTCACTAGGAAATTTTTTTCATAGAAAAGGATATTTTAATAGAAATATTGGAAATATAGAATATTATAAAGTATTTTTAGAATTTAATAATGAAGTTTTGAAAAATAATAACGATATATTAAATGAAATATTAAAATTCGATTATTTAATATTTAATAAAAAACGTGGATTACCAGATTTTTTAAGAAGTAATATTAAAAAAGAAGAAGAAAAAGATATAAAAGATAAATTAAGGGATAAATATTCATTTAAAGAATATTATTTAGAGAAATTTTCAATAGATATTCAAGAATATATTTTAAATGGAAATATAAAAATGTCAGAAAATTATTATTTATTTAATAATAATGGTGATTATGTGAATGTAAAAATAAGTTAGAAGTAGCAAAAGGAAGTAAATGGATATAAAATAAAGATAACCTTTACATAATAGTTACTTTAGTGAAATTTGACCGTTTTTAGCATTTAATAATTTAAAATTCTTGAAAATATACAAAAAGAGTGTATAATAAAGTGTAGACAAAGTAATTAATACTATATAAAGTATTAATATATATATTATTTTTATATTTAAGGGCATGAAGGTGGTGATATTTTGGCATTAGAAGCAATTGAAGAAATAAAAAAGGCTGAAACTAAAGCAGAAGAAATTCTTAAAGAAGCTAATAATGAAGCTAAAGATATAGTTATGAAAGCTACAGATGAGGCTGAAAAGCAATATCTTGCTACTTTATCTTCTGCAAAAGAAAAAGCAAATAAAATTATTTCAAATGCTGTAGAAGCAGCAAATAAAAAGGCAGAGCCTATAATAAATAAGGGCAAGCAAGAATCTGAAGATATACTACATATATCTGAAGATAAGAAAAATAATGCTGTTAAATTAGTGATTGAGAGGATAGTGAAGATTCATGGCAATAGTTAAGATGAATAAGTTCACCTTGTTAGCCTTTGAATCAAAGAAAAATGAACTTCTTGAAAGAATACAAAATTTCTCAGAAGTTGAATTTATTAATCTACAAGATGAGAACATTCAAGAAAAAAATGAAGTTCTTGCTGAGTTAGATAAAGATCAAATTGATTCTGACATATCAAGGTGGGAAGAAGAATTATCAAAAGCTAAATTTGCCCTACAGTTCTTAAAGGACTATGTGCCTAAACAATCATTAATAAAGTCTTTGCGTAAAGAAAAACTTTCATTAACTCCAAAAGAACTAGAACAAAGAGTAATAAATGGAGATTGGGAAAGTGTCTATGATAGAGTTAAAGAAAAAGAGCATGCTTTAGCTTCATTAGATAATGAAAAGACTAGATTACAAGGAAATGTTCAAAGCTTAAAACCATATGAAAATTTTAATGCACCATTAGGATTTTTACATGATTTAAAAGTAACTGAATATTTCTTAGGAAGCATTGCTAACCAATATGAGGAAGCATTGAAAAATGATTTAAATGATTGTCATTTAGAAATTATATCAAAAGACAATCAAGACACTTACTTCTTCCTTTTAGCTCATAAGGATAACAAAGAAGAAGTGGAAGAGGTGCTAAGAGGGTTTGGATTTAGTCCGTTTAAAACAGATGAGAAAGAACTCCCTTTAAAGCTTATTCAAGAATATAATGAAAGAATATCTTTAATTGATTCTGAAAAGTTCTTAGTAAAAGAAGAATTAGCAGGATTTGAGGAAAATTTAGAAAGCTTGAAATTAGCTTATGAATATTATTATAACTTAGTAAATAGAAAATCTATTACTAATAGATTTTTAAAGACAGATAAAACTGTCTTATTACAAGGTTGGGTTCCTAGTGAAAAAAATGATAGGTTAACTCAAATTACTAAGGATGCATTAGGTGAAGATTATTATTTAGCTTTTGAAGATGTTAAAGAAGAAGAAATTGATGATGTACCTATTAAATTACAAAATAATGATTTAAATGCATCATTTGAATCAGTAACATCAATGTATGCTTTACCTAAATATAATGACATAGACCCAACACCGTTTGTTGCACCATTCTATTTAGCTTTCTTTGGAATGATGGTTGCAGATGCTGGTTATGGATTATTAATGTTATTAGGAACAATTGGAGCATTAAAGTTCTTTAACTTTGAACCAGAAATGAAAAAGATGGTTAAGTTCTTTATGTATTTAAGTTTCCCAACAATTGTATTTGGATTAATTTATGGTTCATTCTTTGGAGACTTAATAGGCATTAAAGGTTTAATTGATACAAGTACTGATGTTATGACGATACTAACTATGTCAGTAGTATTTGGTGCAATTCAAATTGTATTTGGATTATTAATAAAAGCAGCAGTACTAATAAGAGCAGGAAAAACATTAGATGCTTTTATGGATGCAGGATCATGGCTTATAACTCTATTTTCTATTGGAGGAATTGCAGCTGGATCAATGCTTAATATACCAGTACTTAAGACAGTATCTATAGCAGGTGCTATCATTGGTTCTATCTTAATTGTTTTAACACAAGGAAGACAAATGGAATCAAAAGGTGGAAAAATAGGTCAAGGTCTTTATGAATTATATGGTATTACAGGATACGTAAGTGACTTAGTATCATACACAAGACTTATGGCGATAGGTTTATCAGGTGGATCTATAGCAGGAGCTATAAATATGATTATGAGAATGGTATCAGATAATGGTAATTCCCTTTTAGGAACTATCCTTTTTGCACCATTAATATTTATCATGTTCCAAACAGTAAACTTATTACTATCATTATTAAGTGGATATGTTCATACATTAAGACTTACTTATGTTGAATATTTCTCAAAATTTTACGACGGTGGCGGAAAAGCATTTAAGCCACTTGAAGCAAAAAATGAATACATTAATTTAAGAGAAGAGTAGGAGGACATTTAAAATGGATATGAGTTGGATTAAGTTTTTTTTAGAAAATAACGGTGGATTTGTTATGGGAGCACTAGGTGTTGCTTTAGCAGTAGGAATGTCAGGAATAGGATCATCAAAAGGTGTTGGTATCGTAGGTCAAGCAGCAGCAGGATTATTATCAGAACAACCAGAAAAATTTGGTAAAGCGTTAATACTTGAATTATTACCAGGTACACAAGGTCTTTATGGATTCGTTATAGGATTATTAGTATTTTTACAATTAACACCAGAAACAACTTTCTCACAAGGTTTATACTTATTATTTGCTTGTTTACCAATCGCTATAACTGGTTTATGGTCAGGAATTGCTCAAGGTAAAGCAGCAGCTGCTGGTATTCAAATATTAGCTAAAAACCCAGAACATAACACTAAAGGTATGGTTCTTGCAGCGATGGTTGAAACTTATGCATTATTAGGATTCGTTGTATCATTCTTATTAGTAAATGGTGTATTTTAATAATAGCTTATTATAGAATTAGGATGTGAAGATTATGTCTAACATAGATAATTTAACTTCTAGGATCATAAAAGATGCAGAAGATAAAAAAAGAATAATCTTATCAGAAGCTGAAGAGAAAAAAAGTAAAATAATTGCTAAAAAGCAAGAAAAGGCTGCTTCAGAAGAAAAGATTATTATAGAAAAAGCTGAAACAGAAGCTGTAGCAAGAGAAGAAAGAATCATTTCTAGTGCAGAATTACAAGCAAGAAACGAAAAATTAAAATCAAAACAAACAGTTATTAGTAAAGTTTTTGAAACTACAATAGAAGAACTTTGTAATGCTTCAAGTGATGATTTTAAAGGCTTTGTAAAAACAGTAATATTAAATAGTACTCTTGCGGGAGATGAAAATTTAATATTAAATGAACAAGGTAAGAAAATGATTGATTCTGATTTTGTAGCAGAATTAAATAGAGAAATTGGTTCAAAAGGAAATATAACTCTAAGTGATAAAACTGGAAACTTTAAGGGTGGATTCATATTAGAGAAAAATGGCATAGAAATAAATAATACTTTCGAAGCTTTAGTAAGTTCATTAAAAGATGAAATGGGTCTTGAAGTAGCAAGAGTATTATTTAGTTAAGGAGGTTAACTAATGGATATGATGCAATTTAGTCAAGTTATACCTAGACTAAGAGTATATGAGACAAAACTCCTTGATAAATCAAAGATTGACAGAATGATCGATTCCAATTCTGCCAATGAAGCATTAAAAGTGCTTCAAGAGACAGAGTATGCCAATGTTATGACAAATGTTAAGAGAGCAGAAGACTATGAAGTTATATTAAGTGAAGAATTAAAAAGATTATTCAATTTAATGTATGAAATAAGTCCGATGAAATCTCTTGTAGACTTAATGAGTATTAAATATGATTATCAAAATATAAAAGTAATATTAAAAGGTATCTTTTTAAAGAAAGATTTATCTTATCTATTAATTGATGTTGGAACTATTGAAGCTTCAAAATTAAAATATTTAGTAGAAAATAATGACTTAAGAGACTTACCTCAAGTAATGAGAGAAGCTGTTGAAGAGTCAAAGGATAAATTCGAAAACACTAAAGATCCTCAAGTACTTGATATTATTTTAGATAAATATATGTTTAAACAATTAGTACAAATTAAGAATGAAATAAAAGATAACTTTGTTAATAAATATGTAGAATCTGTTATAGATTCTACAAACTTGAAAACTCTTTTAAGAGTTAAAAAGCAAAACAAAGGCAGGGAATTCTTTACTTCAGTTATTATTGAAGGAGGTTCTTTAGATAAAGATAAGTTATTAGGAATGTTAAATGATGCAGTAGAAAACATATCTAATAAACTTGCGTTCACTGATTATAATGATTTAATAAAATCAGGTATAGAGTACTATACAAAGACAGGTTCAGTAAGTTTATTAGAAAAGTTAGTTGATAACTATATCATGGATATGATGAAAGACGCCAAAATAATACCTTTTGGAGTTGAGCCTTTATTAGCTTATATTTATGCAAAAGAAACAGAAATAAAGATTATAAGAATTGTAATGGTTGGCAAACTCAATAATATTTCTGAGGAAGTAATTAGAGAAAGGCTGCGTGATATTTATGTTTAAGAAAATAGGTGTAGTTGGTGATAAGGATTCAGTTTTAGCTTTTAAAGCTTTAGGTATCGATGTTTTCCCAGTAGTTGGAAACGAAGAAGCGAAAAAAACTGTTGATAAATTAGCAAAGAATGATTACGCAGTTGTTTTTGTAACAGAACATGTTGCACAAGGTATCGAAGAAACTATTGAAAGATACAATAAAGAAGTACTTCCTGCTGTAATATTAATTCCAAGCAATCAAGGAACATTAAATATAGGTATGCAAAGAATAAGCGATAACGTAGAAAAAGCTGTAGGCGTTAATATTTTATAGAAAGGTAGGTTGGTAAGGTGAAGACCGGAAAGATAATTAAGGTTTCAGGACCTTTAGTAGTTGCTGAAGGTATGGATGAAGCTAATATATATGACGTTTGTAAGGTTGGAGAAAAGGGTCTTATCGGAGAAATCATCGAAATGAGAGGCGATAAGGCATCAATCCAAGTATATGAAGAAACTTCAGGAATAGGACCTGGGGATCCAGTTGTTACAACTGGAGAACCTTTAAGTGTTGAACTTGGACCAGGACTTATTGAATCAATGTTTGATGGAATACAAAGACCACTAGATGCATTTATGGAGGCTGCTAAGTCTAGTTTCTTAACTAGAGGAGTATCAGTTCCTTCATTAAATAGGGAAAAGAAGTGGGACTTTAAACCAACAGCAAAAGTTGGAGATGAAGTTAAATCTGGAGATGTAATAGGTACAGTACAAGAAACTCCAGTTGTTGAACAAAGAATAATGATTCCAATTGGAATTGAAGGAAAAATAAAAGAAATCAATGCTGGTAGCTTCACAGTTACTGAAACAATTGCTATAGTTGAAACTGAAAAAGGCGATAGAGAAGTTCAATTAATGCAAAAATGGCCAGTAAGAAAAGGAAGACCATATTCAGCAAAGATTAACCCAGTTGAGCCAATGCTTACAGGACAAAGAGTTATAGATACATTTTTCCCTGTTGCTAAAGGTGGAGCGGCTGCTATTCCAGGACCATTCGGAGCTGGTAAGACAGTAACACAACATCAAATTGCTAAATGGGGAGATGCAGAAATCGTTGTTTACGTTGGATGCGGAGAACGTGGTAACGAAATGACAGACGTTGTTAATGAGTTCCCAGAACTTATTGACCCTAAGACTGGCGAAAGCTTAATGAAGAGAACAGTTCTTATAGCTAATACTTCAAACATGCCAGTTGCAGCGAGAGAAGCTTCAATATATACAGGTATCACAATAGCTGAATATTTCAGAGATATGGGATATGCAGTATCAATAATGGCTGACTCAACTTCAAGATGGGCTGAGGCATTAAGAGAAATGTCTGGTAGACTTGAAGAAATGCCTGGTGATGAAGGATATCCAGCTTACCTTGGATCAAGACTTGCTGATTACTATGAAAGAGCTGGTAAGGTTGAATGTTTAGGTAATGATGGAAGAATTGGTTCTATAACAGCAATCGGTGCGGTATCACCTCCAGGAGGAGATATTTCAGAACCAGTATCACAATCAACTCTTAGAATAGTTAAAGTGTTCTGGGGTCTAGATGCACAACTTGCATATCAAAGACATTTCCCAACTATTAACTGGTTAACATCATATTCATTATATGCTGATACAATAGACAAGTGGATGAATGGTAATGTTGCTGAAAATTGGGGAGCATTAAGATTAGAAGCTATGACTATACTTCAAGATGAAGCTCAATTACAAGAAATCGTAAGACTTGTTGGTATTGATGCATTATCTGAAAAAGATAGATTAAAATTAGATGTTGCTAAATCAATCAGAGAAGACTATTTACAACAAAATGGTTTCCATGAAATTGATACTTATACATCATTAAAGAAGCAATATAAGATGTTAAGTCTTATATTAGGATATAGAAAAGAAGCAGAAAGAGCTTTAGAAGCTGGAGTATACTTAAATGATATCTTAGCTATGGAAGACTTAAAAGATAGAATTGCTAGAAGTAAGTACATACACGAAGATGATTTAGAAAAAATGGATCAAATCGTTGTAGACTTAAAGAATGCAATTGATAACCTAATAAACAAAGGAGGGGTAGCAAATGCTTAAAGAGTATAGAACAGTTACTGAAGTTGTTGGCCCTTTGATGGTTGTTGAAGGTGTTGAAGGCGTTAAGTATGATGAACTAGTTGAAATTGAACTTCATACTGGTGAAAAAAGAAGAGGTAAGGTTCTAGAAGTTAATGGATCAAAAGCAATGGTTCAAATATTCGAAGGATCTTCAGGAATAAATTTAAAAGGTACTAAAGCTAAATTCTTAGGTAGACCACTTGAACTTGGTGTATCTGAAGATATGTTAGGAAGAGTATTTGATGGTATGGGTAGACCTAATGATAATGGCCCAGATATAATACCAGAAAAAAGAGTAGATATAAATGGTGAAGCTATTAACCCTATGGCTAGAGACTTCCCATCAGAATTTATTCAAACAGGAGTTTCTGCAATTGACGGACTTAACACTCTAGTTAGAGGACAAAAGTTACCAGTTTTCTCAGCAGCAGGACTTCCACATGCAGAACTTGCAGCACAAATTGCAAGACAAGCGAAAGTTTTAAATTCAGATTCTAAATTTGCGATTGTATTTGCAGCTATAGGTATCACTTTCGAAGAAGCTCAATTCTTCCAAGATGAATTTAAGAGAACAGGTGCCATTGATAGATCAGTTCTATTTATGAACTTAGCATCTGACCCAGCTATCGAAAGAATAGCTACACCAAGAATGGCTCTTACTTGTGCTGAATACTTAGCATACGAAAAGGGAATGCAAGTTCTTGTTATAATGACCGATATTACAAATTATGCAGAAGCATTAAGAGAAATATCAGCGGCTAGAAAAGAAGTTCCAGGAAGAAGAGGATATCCAGGATACTTATATACTGACCTTTCTACATTATATGAAAGAGCAGGAAGACTTAGAGGTAAAGAGGGTTCAATAACTCAAATTCCTATACTTACAATGCCTGAAGATGATAAAACTCATCCAATTCCAGATTTAACTGGATATATTACAGAAGGTCAAATTATCCTTTCAAGAGAATTATATAAGAAGGGTATAATGCCTCCTATAGATGTTTTACCATCACTTTCAAGACTTAAAGATAAGGGTATTGGTAAAGGTAAGACTAGAGAAGACCATGCAGATACTATGAACCAATTATTTGCGGCATATTCACAAGGTAAGCAAGCAAAAGAATTATCAGCAATCTTAGGAGAATCTGCTTTATCAGATACTGATAAGAAACTTGCTAAATTTGCAGAAGCTTTTGAAGATGAGTATGTATCTCAAGGCTTTAATACAAATAGAACAATTGAAGAAACTCTAAACTTAGGATGGAAGTTATTAAAAATGCTTCCTAGAACTGAGCTTAAGAGAATTAGAGACGAATACCTTGAAAAATATATGCCAAGAGAGGAAGAGTAGTCTATGGCAAAGCTAAATGTTAATCCTACTAGAATGGAACTCTCTAAGCTTAAAAAAAGATTAACTACCTCAACAAGAAGTCATAAGCTTTTAAAAGATAAACAAGATGAATTAATGAGACAATTCATTAACCTTGTTAAATATAATAATAAGCTAAGAAAAGAAGTGGAAGATAATCTGCAAGGTTCCCTTAAGGATTTCGTTATGGCTAGAGCCGTTATGAGCTCTGAATTCCTAGAAGAAGCTATTGTATATCCTAAGGAACATATTTCAGTTGAAGTTGGCGAAAAGAACGTAATGAGCGTATCTGTTCCTGTTATGAACTTTAAGAGACAACTTGAAGGTGATGAAGGAAGTATATATCCATACGGATTTGCTAATACATCATCAGAACTTGATGATACTCTATCTAAACTTTATGAAATTCTTCCGCAATTACTAGAACTTGCAGAAGTAGAAAAGTCATGTCAATTAATGGCTAACGAAATTGAAAGTACTAGAAGAAGAGTTAATGCTCTTGAATATATGACAATTCCTCAACTTCAAGAGACTATAAAGTATATTAGAATGAGACTTGATGAAAATGAAAGATCTGCTACAACTAGATTAATGAAAGTTAAGAGCATGATTGAACAAAGAGGTTAATATAAAAGGAACGCGTAAGCGTTCCTTTTTTTCTTTATGTAAAAATCGGTAAATAACTTCTATGATGTGTAATTTAAAGTTATAATGATGATCTCTAAAAATAATTATAATGTAGCATTAACTTCCTAAAATTTCAGTTGTAATATTACATTTTAAATATATATATTTAAAATAAAGCATTTTGTTTAGAATATAATATTTTAAAAATTTACAATAAAAAATCATACAAATGTGTGACTATAGATAAAATAAATTTATTAAAACACAAGAAGTCCTTGAAAAAAATACAAATATATACCATAATTAAATATGTAGTTACAATTAATCAGGGGGGGGAATAATAGACATGAAAAAGAAGATTTTAAGCGCTATGTTATCGCTTACATTAGTTTTTAGTTTAAATACTACTAGTGTATGGGCAGCTAGCAAAGATGACAGTACCAAAATAACAATAATTCATACAAATGATACCCATAGTAGGGTATTATCAGCAGATGGTGGGTTTGGATTTGCAAAGATTGCAACTATAGTAAATGAAACTAAAAAAGAAAATCCAAATACATTATTAGTAGATGCAGGAGACACTTTACATGGAAAACCAATAGTTAATGTTAGCAAAGGTGAAAACGCTATCAAGATATTAGATGCAGCTGGTTATGATTTTATGGTTCCAGGTAATCATGATTTTAACTATGGAAATGAAAGGTTAATGGAATTAAGTAAATTAGCTAAAAATTTTAAGATGTTAGATGCTAATGTAAAAAAGAATGGAAAAGATATGCTACCACCATATGAAATTGTAGAAAAGGGAAATGTTAAAATAGGAATTTTTGGATTATCAACTCCAGAGACAGCATATAAAACAAATCCTGCTAATGTAAAAGATGTAACTTTCGAAGATCCTATAAAGGTATCAGAAGAGATGGTTAAAGAATTAAAAGATAAAACAGATGTTATTGTAGCGTTAGCTCATGTAGGATTAGATGATAGCTCTGTTGTAACATCTAAGCAGATTGCTGAGAAAGTTAAAGGAATTGATGTAATAATAGATGGACATAGCCATACGACTTTAAATGATGGATTAATGGTTAATAATACATTAATAGCACAAACAGGTGAATATGATCAAAATCTTGGCGTAGTAGAATTAGAAGTTAAAGATAAAAAAGTAACAGAGAAGAAAGCAAAATTATTAAACTCAAAAGATTATAAGGAATTAAAAGAAGATGAAAAAGTAACAGATTTATTAAATGATATACAAGCTGAAAATGACAAGGTATTTTCAGAAGTTGTTGCAAGTAATGATGTATTACTTGATGGTGTTAGAGGTAATGTAAGAACTAAAGAAACAAACCTTGGAAATTTAACAGCAGATGCTACTAGAGAAGTAACTAAAGCTGATATTGCATTTGTAAATGGAGGAACTTTAAGAACTTCAATTGAACCAGGCGATATAACTAAGGGAAAACTTGCAGAATTATTCCCATTTGGTAGTGTAGCACAAACTGTAAAATTATCAGGTAGTGATATAGTTAATGCTCTTGAAGTATCAGTAGGGGCATATCCAACAGAACAAGGTGGATTTTTGCAAGTAAGTGGAATGACATTCTCATTTGATCCAACAAAGGAAAAAGGAAATAGAACTTTTGATGTAAAAGTTGGTGAAAATCCAATTGATTTAAATAAGGAATATACTGTAGCTATAAATGATTTCTTATCTCAAGGTGGAGATGGATATACAATGCTTAAAACTACTGTTGTAGGAGAATTTGCAACATATGATGATATTTTTGCAAAATATTTAAATGACAATGGTATGAAAAATGATATTAGCTTAGGTAGAGTACAAGTTAAAGAAAATGGCAAACAAGTAGTAACAAATCAAAATAATGTAGTTACAGCACCAGTAGTACAAACTGTTCAAACACCACAAGAACCTGTTAAAACAGAAACAGTATATACTGTAATTGCAGGTGATAATCTTACTAAGATAGCTAGAAGAAATAATACTACATGGCAAACACTAGCTCAATATAATAATTTACAAAATCCAGATTTAATATATGTAGGAGATCAAATTAAGATTCCAGCATAATTTATTTTAATTATTTATAAAGCAGAAACATGATAAAAATGTTTCTGCTTTTTTATCTTTTAAGAGTTATAGAATGTTAAAGGCTTGAATGCATAATAAAATATTAATTGAAATTTAAGTGAAAAAAGTGGCAAGTTAAAGAGAAAATTCTAAAAGGAATTGATTGAATAGGTATCTTATTAATAAATATTAAGATTCTTAATTTTTATTTCTTATCTAAATGTTGTATACGCATTTTTCTATAATTAGAAAACCTTAATAATTTTGTAATTGATAAGATATGGCTTTAATAGTATAATCAAATGTGGATAACTTTAACTAATAGTATTTTTATTTAGCTAAGGAGTAGATAATAAAATGCAATATATATTAGCTATGATAGTTACATTATTGTTATCGCTATTAATTATGCCAATAGTAATGAAACTAGCAATTAAATTAAAATTTACAGATAAGCCAACAAAAAGAAAGCAACATAAAAAAGAAACTCCATTATGTGGTGGAATAGTATTATACATATGTTTTTTTATTTCTTTTTTCTTATTTGTAAAAGATGATATAAAGCAACAAATAGTTGTGTTTATAGCAGCAACAGCAATATTATTAATAGGACTTATAGATGATTATTATAAAACAAGGTTTAAAGAATTTGCTATACTTCCAAGATTAATTATTCAGTTGTTATCAGCTGTACTTGTTTTTAAGGCAGGAATAGCATTTATGGGATTTACTAATCCCTTTACTGGAGAATTTATAGAATTAAGTAAGACTATACAGTTTTTATTAACAATTACTTGGATATTTGGAGTTACAACTGTAATTAATTGGTCTGATGGTATGGATGGATTAGCAGGTGGAATTTCACTTATTTCAGCAATAACTTTTTTGCTTGCAGCAATAATATTAAAACAACAAGTGTCAGCAGAAACATCAATAATATTAATAGGATCTATATTAGGTTTTTTATATTATAATAAGTTTCCTGCAAAGGTATTTATGGGAGATTCAGGTGCTAATTTTTTAGGATTTATATTAAGTGTTATAGCATTAGATGGAGCATTTAAACAAGCTACTGTACTGAGTTTATTTATACCTATTTTAGCATTAGCAGTGCCTATATTTGATAACTTATTTGTTATATTTAAAAGATTTTCAGAAGGAAAACCTGTTTATCAAGCAGATAGAAGTCAAATACATTTTAGACTTGAAGAAAAAGGTTTTACTCCAAAACAAGTTGTTAATTACATAATGATAATAAGTTCTGTTTTTAGTGCAATTTCTGTTATACTTTTACTTATTAAAATTTAATGAGTAAAAGTATATTTAGATTATTGGCTATTAAAATAAAAACTTTACAAATTAAATAGAGTAATATATAATTAAAAATAATTTCTTATCGAGAGTGGTGGAGGGACTGGCCCTATGAAACCCGGCAACCAATATATTATATATATAAGGTGCTAAATCCTGCAGTAAGTAACTGATAGATAAGGGTAATTTTATTTAGTGTAGAAGTTTATTATGCCTAAAGGAATACCCTTTAGGCATTTTTTTTATCTAAAAAAGGGGGCAAAAAAATGAATATTAAAAATTTATTCAAAGATAAAAAGGTGGTTTTTTCATTTGAAATATTTCCACCTAAAACAACATCATCCATACAAACTATATATGATACCTTAGATGATTTAAAAGGATTAAATCCAGATTACATGAGTGTTACCTATGGGGCAGGTGGCAGTGTTAAAAATAATAATACTATTGAGTTATCATCTCTTATAAAAAATAAGTATGGGATTGAACCAGTATCACATTTAACTTGCATTAATTTAACTAAAAAAGATGTAGAATATTATTTAAGAGAATTTGAAAAGAATAATATAGAGAATATCCTTGCGTTAAGAGGTGATGTTCCTATAGGAAGTAAAATTACAGGAGAATTAAATCATGCTAACGAATTAATTAAGTATATAAGTGATAATGGAAATTTTAATATAGCAGCAGCTTGTTATCCAGAAGGACATATAGAGCATAAAGGATTATATAGAGAAATTGAAAGCATGAAGAGAAAAGAAGAAGCTGGAGTATCTTATTTTATATCTCAGTTGTTTTTTGATAACAATTTATATTATAATTTTCAAGATGAGGTTCGTGCTGCTAATATAAATTTACCTATTGAAGCTGGAATTATGCCTGTAACAAATAAAAGACAAATTGAAAGAATTTTATCATTAAGTGGAGCATCACTTCCAGATAAATTTAAAAGAATAATGGAAAGATATGAGCATAATCCAGAGGCTTTAAGAGACGCAGGTATTGCTTATGCAGTTGAACAAATCGTAGATTTAATATCTACTGGTGTGGATGGAATACATTTATATATTATGAATAATCCATATGTAGCTAAAAGGATAAGTCAGAGTATACAAAGTATTTTATTAACAGTAAATCAAATTTAATAATAGTAAATTAAAATTAATTCATTTAGGAGGATACAATAATGGAAAAAGTAGAAAGTTTTGAATTAGATCACAGAAAGGTTAAAGCGCCTTATATAAGAAAATGTTGCTTACTTGATGGAAAATGTGGAGATAAGGTTACAAAGTTTGATATAAGATTTCTTCAACCTAATAAAGAAGAATTTGGTACAGCAGCAATGCATGGACTTGAACATTTATTAGCACATGAACTTAGAGCAAAATTAGAAGGAATAATTGATTTATCACCTATGGGATGTAGAACAGGATTCTATTTAAGTATATGGGGAGATAGGGAAGCATCAGAAATAAAAGAAGCATTAGAATATTCTTTAGAAAAAGTTTTAGAAGCAAAGGAAATACCAGCAGCTAATGATATTCAATGCGGAAATTATAGAGATTTATCTTTATTTGGTGCTAAGGAATATGCTAAAGAAGCTCTAGAAAGAGGATTCTCTCTTAATATTTACGGAGAATAAAATGTGTAATACAAAACAACTTAAAATACCTAAGGATGAAGTCCTTAGGTATTTAGGTTATAAAAAGCAAAAATTATCAGAATCAATGAATGAGTTAATAGAAGAAACTATAGATGAATGTAGAAATTTAATTATTCCAAAACAAGTTTATTGTAAATATAAAAAACATGATGAAAATGATGGAGTATATATTTATAAAACAAATTTAATTTTAAAGGGAGAAGATATCAAAAATCATCTTCTTTATGCAAATGAAGTATTTATTATAGCAGCTACTGTTGGTAATAAAATAGAACAAAAAATTAGATTATATGAAAAAATAAATTTAACGAAAGCTCTTATTTTAGATGCTTGTGCAACAGTGGCAATAGAAGAATTTTTAGATGAACTAGAAGAGAAAATAAGGTTAGATGCAAGAAAAGAAGATCTTGCTATAACATTTAGATATAGTCCAGGATATGGAGATTTACCGTTAGATATTCAAAAAGATATAGTAAATGTATTAAATGCAGATAAAACAATAGGGCTTACAGTATCATCACATTCTTTGTTATTTCCTAGGAAATCAGTTACAGCAATAATAGGGCTTATTCCTATAGAAAAAGAAGAAAAGCAAAGAGGCTGTGAAGTATGTAAGAATTATAATAATTGTAATTTTAGAAAAGAGGGAATTAATTGTGGGGCTTAGAGAATTTATAAAAGATAATATACTTGTATTTGATGGAGCTATGGGAACAATGCTTCAAAAAGAGGGATTAAAACTTGGTGAAAATCCAGAAATATTTAATATTGAAGAAAGTGAAAAAGTAAAGAATGTTCATAAGAAATATATAGAAAATGGTGCTATGGTTGTAACAACAAATACTTTTGGTGCTAATGAATTAAAGTTAGATAACACAAAATATACAGTAGAAGAAATTATAGATGCAGCAATTTCTATCGCAAAAGGTGCTAGGGAAAATAAGGGGATATATATTGCATTAGATATAGGACCAATAGGGGAATTATTAGAACCTATGGGTACTTTAAGTTTTGAAAGAGCTTATGATATATTTAAAAGGCAAATGATACAAGGAGAAAAATCAGGTGCAGATTTAATATTAATTGAAACAATGACTGATTTATATGAAGCTAAGGCAGCACTTTTGGCAGCAAAAGAAAATACTAAATTACCTGTTTTTTGTACTATGTCTTTTGATGAAAGTGGAAGAACTTTTACAGGATGTACACCAGAAAGTATGGCTCTTACCTTAGGTGGAATGGGAGCAGATGCTATTGGAATAAATTGTTCGTTAGGACCTAAGGAATTACTACCAATAGTAAAAAGAATAAAAAAAGCAACTAATTTACCTATAATGACACAACCTAATGCTGGATTACCTAAGTTATCTTTTGGAGAAGCTATATACGATATTATGCCTGAAGAATTTAAATATTGGGTTAATGAGTTTATTAAAGAAGGGGTAAGTATAATTGGTGGTTGTTGTGGAACAAATCCAGAATTCATCAAAGAATTACGCTTGCTTGCTGATAGTAATAAAAGATTAAGAAGAGAAAATATTGAGTTTTCAGCAGTGTGTACTCCATCAAAGGTAGTAAAAATTGAAGGCGTAAAAATAATTGGAGAAAGAATAAATCCAACAGGAAAGAAGTTATTTAAAGAGGCACTTAAAAATAATGATATTGATTATATATTAAAACAAGCTATAGAACAAGTTGAAGCTGGAGCAGATATACTAGATGTAAATGTAGGATTACCTGAAATAAATGAAAAAGAAATGATGAAGAAAGTAGTTAAAGAAATTCAGGGGATTATAGATACACCATTACAAATAGATTCATCGAACATAGAAGCTGTTGAGGCAGGACTAAGAACTTATAATGGAAAACCAATTGTTAATTCAGTAAATGGGGAAGATGAGGTATTAGAAAAGGTATTACCATTGGTAAAAAAATATGGTGCAAGTGTTGTAGGGCTTACATTAGATAAAAAAGGTATACCTGCTACTGCTGATGAGAGATTTAAGATAGCAGAGAAGATAGTAAAAAAAGCTAAAGAGTATGGAATAGAAAAACATGATGTATTTATTGATTGCTTAGTATTAACAGCTTCTGCACAACAAGCAGAAGTGAAAGAAACATTAAAAGCATTAAGAAAAGTTAAAGAAGAATTAGGTGTAAAAACATTACTAGGAGTTTCAAATATATCTTTTGGTTTACCTTGTAGGGAGCTTATTAATGAAACATTTTTAGCTATGGCAATAGCAAATGGACTAGATTTGCCTATAATGAATCCTAATAGTACAGGAATGATGGATGTGATAAATTCATATAATGTACTTACTAATATAGATAAGGGATGCGAAAGATATATTTCTATATATGGAAATAGAGAAATTCAGAGTGGAGTTAGATACAATTCTAAAGGAGAAAATAAATCAGATAAAAATGAAGAAACACAAAGTAACAATTCTGATTTAAGATATATAGTTATAAAGGGATTAAAAGATGAAGCAGAAGAGGCTACTAAAAATATTTTAGAAAGTATGAATGAATTAGATGTTGTTAATGAGATATTAATACCTTCACTTGATGAGGTTGGTTTAAAATATGAAAAAGGTGAAATATTTTTACCTCAATTAATACAATGTGCGGAAACTGTTAAAAAATCATTTGAAGTTATAAAGAAAAATATTGTTATTAATAAATCTGAAAATATATCAAAAGGTAAAATTGTATTAGCAACTGTGAAAGGTGATATTCACGACATAGGAAAAAATATAGTTAAAGTAATTCTTGAGAATTATGGATATGAAATAATTGATTTAGGAAAAGATGTGCCAATAGAAACAGTTGTAGATGCAGTATTAAAAAATGATATTAGATTAGTAGGTCTTAGTGCTTTAATGACAACAACATTAAAAAGTATGAAAGAAACAATTAAAGCATTAAAGGATAATGGATATAGTGGAAAAACATTTGTTGGTGGAGCAGTATTAACAAGTGAATATGCAAAAGAAATATGTGCTGATTATTATGCTAAAGATGCTAAGGAATCAGTTGAGATAGCTAAAAAAATATTAGGATAATTAGTTTTAAGATAAGTTTTATTAAATTTGGAGAGATATTTCTAAATTTGATAAAACTTTTTTTATATTTAGGAAAGTATAAATTGTTTTTAATTTAAAATCTAGTTACACAATGCATTAAGAGATGTTAAATTATCTATTAATTGGGTATGGCATAGTGATTTTTTTAGTATTTAGATAGTTATAAGAACTAAACATATGTAAATAACTTTTTCTTAGGAGGGTCGTTGTTTCCTGCGTTTAATAACATAAGAACTAAACATATGTAAATAACTTTTACGATAGGGTATTTTAGCAATTCTATAATTATCACTAAATAATAGAAAGAATAATATATTTTACTGATATTTTTTAAGCATATATAACTAGAAAATCTGAAGTTATCAAGCTGAGTAGAAATTTTATTTTATAGAAAAACACTTAAGTATTTACTATAAAACTTATTTGATATATACTAGTGTATATACATTGAGGGGGAAGTTGTGATGAATAATAAAATTAAACAAATGGTTTATGCAGCATTATTAACTGCATTAGCAATAATAATACCTATACAATTTGGATTCTTAAAAGTAGTGATACCACCATTTACTGCAACGTTAGCATCTCATGTGCCAATGATGCTAGCAATGCTTATATCACCAGCAGTATCTATAGTAGTAGGAATTGGTTCAGCACTAGGATTTTTAATATCAGGGATGCCTATGGTAGTAGTATTTAGGGCAGCAACACATATATTGGTAGGGTATGTTGGGGCTAAGATTATGATAAAGAGTAGAAATTATATGAAAGCTACAATTATTACGGCTCCTATTCATGGTATAGCAGAAATGGTGGTTGTAATTCCATTTATAGGATTTGATCTTTTTCAATTGTTGATTGTTACAGCAGTAGGTACTATTATACATCACTTTATTGATGGAGCAATTGCATATTCATTAGCAAAAGCTATGTCAAAAGCAAGGAAGACGGATATATATCATGTCTTTGGGGAATTTTGTGAAGATAAAGATGTACAAGCACAAATTTGAAATATAACAAGGAATTAGTGGGGGCTGTCTCATAATGTATAAAAATACAATATGAGAAGTCCTTATTCTGCTTTATAGCAAAATTTTATTTAAAAGCCTAATAATTTATAATGCATTAGGAGCTATTTTAAAATATTTTTGTATAATAATTTGTTTTAATACTGAGGTTTTTAGGAGGAATTTATATACTTAAGTTTAGTACTATGAATGGTTTTATACTATAAAAGAGTAAAAATATTTTCCTCATAATAAACAGT
This sequence comes from Clostridium botulinum, assembly GCF_000827935.1. Classification (NCBI taxonomy): domain Bacteria; kingdom Bacillati; phylum Bacillota; class Clostridia; order Eubacteriales; family Clostridiaceae; genus Clostridium; species Clostridium botulinum. The sequence continues at coordinate 2,683,419 of NZ_CP010520.1, read as the reverse complement.
TTTATTATTTTATATGTCCATCATAAAGGTAGCATATCAGAGCATGGGGAAGATACTTTTTTATATTTATAAATTCTATTTATTAAATGAATTATTATAAATATGTGTTATATAAAGCTATACTTTAACTAATAAAGTTAGCTTATTTACCTAGAATTAAAGGAAATGTTTTTATAATTTACTAAATATACTATATTATTATGATTAATATTTGGATATAATTGATATGTTAAGTTATTTTTATAAGAGGTAAAGTATGAAAAGTGAATTATTATATGAAGAAGAAATATTAGAAGAAAAGAGAAGTTTAATTTTAGAAGAATTAAATGAGAAAAGAATTAATAGAGAAAAAGTAAATGAAAAGATTAGATATTTATCTAAAGAGTCCAAGGGAAGCTATAATGAAGAAAAGGAAACTACTGAGAAAATATATGGTGTACTACAAAAAGATATAGATGGATACGAAGAAGCACTTGAAACACCGTATTTTGGTAGAGTTGATTTTACAGAAAAATTTGGATTTGAAGAAAATATATATATTGGAAAAAAAGGAATCACTAATAATATGAGAGGTGAAGAAGTTGTAGTGGACTGGAGAGCTCCTATAGCTGATCTATATTATAGTGGTACTGGTGGAGAAGCGTACTACAAAGCTCCAGCAGGATTAATTGAAGGAAAACTGTTACTTAAAAGAAAGTTTTTATTTGATGATGGAAAAATTAAAGATATATTTGATGATTCATTAAATGAATTAATGATAAATGGCGAAGAAGGAACAGAATTAGTAGATGAATTTTTAAAAATTAATCTTGAAGAGAGTAGAGGAAAAAAATTAAAAGAAGTTGTTTCCACTATACAAAAAGAACAAAATGAAATTATAAGATGGCCTAAGAATTTTCCGATAATAGTTCAGGGGTCAGCAGGATCTGGAAAAACTACAATAGCTCTTCATAGATTAGCATATCTTATTTACAGATATAAAGACAGCATGAAGGGTGATGATATATTAGTACTAGCACCTAATAAATTATTTTTAGACTATATATCTGAAACATTGCCTAATTTAGGTGCAGAAGAAGTACAACAAAATACATTTGAAGAACTTGTAAAATCTAAATTTAAGCTTAGAGGAAAAATCTATAGTAAAGATGATAAGCTTAGAGCAATAATGGAAGAAGATGACGATAACAAAAGAAACCTTATAATAAAATCTGCAGGTTTTAAAGGTTCTATTGAATTTAAAAATATGATAGATAAATATATTGCATTAGTAGATAGTAGTACAAGAGAGATAGAAGATATAACTATAGACGGATATGTTATATTTGAAAAGAAAGAAATAGTTAAATTATATCTAAAAGATTTAAAATCTTATGCGATAAATAAAAGAAAAGATGAAATTAAAAGATATTTATCTTTAAAAATAAAAGAAAAAATAGATGTTTTGTTGTATTCTATTGATTTTAGATGGGAAAGTAAAATAAAAAATATAAAAAATACTTGTGAAGATTTGATTGAAAGAAGAAAACTATTAGTAGAAGAATATGATAAGAGAGATGAAATTAAAAATCATATACTAAAAAACTATAAGAAACAATTTAATGAGTATTTTAAAAGTTGGAAAGGTATAGGCGTTAGTGATATATATTATAGATTTTTTACTGACGATCTTTTTGATTTTATAGGACCAGAAAATATTTCTAGTGAATTATTAGATTTTATGAAAGAGGATTTTTTAATTAATTATGAAAATAAGATTATTGATGAAGATGATTTAGCACCGCTTTTATATATAAGAAATTTATTAGAAGGAATTGATGAAAAAGAAAAATTTAAACATATAGTGGTAGATGAAGCACAAGATTATAGTCCATTTCAAATACATTTAATAAATTCATTTTCTAAAGGTAACTCATTGACCTTAGTTGGTGATTTAGCTCAAGGAATTTATTATTATAAAGGATTAAAATGTTGGGAAGATATAACTAAAGATTTGTTTCAAGACAAAGCTACTTACGTTCAATTAACACAAAGTTATAGATCTACAGTAGAGATAATTGATTTTGCAAAGCATACTTTAAAGGCTCAAAATTTAGGTCTTAAAGATGCGAAAGCTGTATTAAGGCATGGAGAAGAGCCAAAAATTATTAAATTTGACGAAAGTGAAAAAAATATTTACAAAATTATTGATAAAATAATTGAAAAAATCAGAGAATTAGGTAAAATTAGTATAGCTATAATAACTAAAGATTCTAAACAAGCACAAAAAGTAGAAAAGATTCTAAAAAATAACAGTGCATATAAATTTCAACGCATAAAAGGAAAAGAAGCTTGCTTTTTAGAAGATAATGTTATAATACCATCTTACTTAACTAAGGGATTAGAATTTGATTGTACAATTATATATAATCCAAGTAAGGAAAACTATCAAAATAATATATTAGATCAAAGACTATTATATGTAATGTTAACTAGAGCTTTACATTATGAATATATTTTAAAACTGGATTCATTAACTCATTTGATTGAGGAAAATAATTAAAAAAGTATATTCATTAAAAGTAAAAAGTGCATATAATAATATCAACTATTAGAAGTTGATATTATTATATGCTTCATAAAAAATTAAGAGGTGAACAAAATGGAAGAAAAAGAGATAATGTCTTTTAAAGATGAAGCAGGGAATAAGGTCGATTTTGAGGCGATAGCTAGAATTTATTTGGATAAAACAGAATATTTATTATTATCACCAGTTGATGAATCATCAGATGATGCTAATATTTTTGCATTTAGAGTAGATAGAAATAAGGATGATAAAGAAGAATTAAATATTGTTGAAGATGAAAAAGAATTTGAAGCAATAAAAAAAGAATATAAAAAATTATTATATTAGGAGAGGATAGTAAATGAAAAGTTCCGAGATAATAGAGTATTTAGAGAAAAACGGATTATCAGAAGTTGAAGAAATAAATATTACAGATGAGTATATATTAATTAAATTCTTTTATGATTTTGATAAAGAAGAAATAGATGCAGCTGAAAATTATGCTAATGAAGACTGCGATTTTGATGACGACAGTGACGAATGGTACAATGATTTTTATATGCCTTACTTAAATGACATAGCAATGGACAATATAGAGAGCATAATTGAAGAAGCTATGGAGGACTTGGATATTGAAGGGAAGTATAGGCAAATAGAAAGCGAGACAAGAAATTTAGGATATGTAAAGTTTATATCAGTATTTGCTAATAGTGATAGTGAAGTAGATTTAGATGAAGTTTTAATAGATTATAATGATTAAAAAAATAAATAATAAGTATAATAATTCTATTGAATTAAAATAAAGTTATGATATAATAAAAGTGTAGTTTTCCTAAGATGTTCGCATAGCTTATTATATTCAACCTACATGACATTTTCGGGATTTGTGACATACTTATGTCTGTCAGGCTTCTCTAATTAATTTACAGAAGAAGACAAAATTAAGTTGAACTTAACCCACCTGCGAGGCGCAGGTATGAATATGTAAGTAAACGGCATGTTGGGAGCTATTGTTTATGAATTAAAACACCTCATTATGGGGTGTTTTTTATTGTTCAGCAAATTATAGAATTTTCATTCGCATAAGTTAATTAATATCAGTAGTTTTATAAGTACTGAACAGTAAAAATATTAACAACGAAATAAATATGGAGCAGCCACTTTTTTATTATTTAGGAAATTATAAAAAATTTAAATTTGTGAATAATTTCTAGAATATTATGCTTTAAAAGTATAATGTGTATCTTTAAAAAATAAACATATCCCATAACATTCTTCCTTCACTGAGTTTGGAAAAAGTATGGTTAAAAAAATCTACAAATCTAAAGTCGCTCTGGTAATTTTCTTCTATGTAAAAAAATTAAAAATGTAAAACTTATATGTAAAAAATTAAAAATGCAAAACTTATTTATATATGATTTAAAGTATATCTTAATTTATGTGTAAAGAGTGAATTAATAAGTCATTGATTACTAAATTGGAATTAATATTATAAATACTAAAATCAATGACTTATTAATTTAATATAAAGGTTAATTATTAAAGAGAGTAAAAATAATTTCTATAGTTAAATTAAGCAATTGCTAATCTAACCATATCTAATCTATATTTTTCATGTCTATGTTGTAGAGAGAGTATTTTTTGATATTTTGCAATATGCTTGTCTAAATTTTTAGATAAAACAATCATCAAAGTGTTTCTTGGATTAAACCAAACTAATAAGAAATTAAGTAATTTTTTTCTAACAATAATTTTTCTTTTTAATTTTAGCAAATCTTTAATTTTCAATTATATCACCTCTTATATCATTATTATTAAATTAACAACACACTCAAACTTTGCCAAAAAAGAATTTGAATTTTAGGTTAATTAAGTAATTTATGTAAATTAATTATAAACAAAATGTAGCCTTTTGTAAAAAGATTTCGCTATACAATTACCGACATTAATTACCAAGAAAATGAGGTTTAAATACACAATATTACAAATTTAGTATTAATAAACAAAAAAAGAAATAAATTCAAGTAAAAAAATATCTTAAGAAGTTACATGAAGAACTATAAAATGTATAATTTTCGAATAATTTAGAATGATTAGTATAATAAATATGTTTAAAATTACACAATAAAATAAAAAATAATGTCGTAAGTTTTTTTGTTGATTATATTTTTAAAAATAGGTAAAATTATTGATATAGAAAGAGAAAGGATGTATTTTAAAGTGAATATTGAAAATATGAAAATAGAAGAAGTAATAGAACAAATTAATTTATTATATAAGAAAAGTAAAGAGGCAAGTTTAACAGAAGAAGAGAAAGAGTTACAACAAAAATTAAGAAAGAGATACATAGATAATGTAAAGAAGAATTTTAGAGCACAATTAGAAGGTGTGGAACTGAAAAATAAATAAAAGGGAATGATGGAGAGTGGCGGTTTCAGTTAAAAGATTAATAAATGATTTTGATTTAGAGGTATTAGTTGAGGGAAATGAAGATGTAAAAATCGAAGTAAATGATGTGAATAGACCAGGCTTACAATTAGCAGGATTTTATAACTACTTTGCTCCAGAAAGAATACAAATTATCGGTAAAGCTGAATGGAGCTTCTTACAAGATATGCAAATTGAAGTAAGAAAGAAAAGAGTTAAAAAATATTTAAGCTTTAATATAACTTGTCTAATAATAAGTAGAGGTTTAGATCCTCATGAAGAATTTATTAAAGAAGCAAGAAAAAATAATATATGGGTATTAAGAAGTAAGTCTGTAACAACAAAACTTATAAGTAAAATAACTTTATATTTAGCAGATAAATTAGCGCCTGAAACAAGATTACATGGAGTATTAGTTGATGTTTCAGGAATTGGAATCTTAATAACTGGAGAAAGCGGTATAGGAAAAAGTGAAACAGCCTTAGAACTTATAAAAAGAGGTCATCGATTAATCACTGATGATGCAGTAGATATTAGGGAAAGTGATGGAACATTAATAGGAAGTTCTCCTAAGATAACTATTGGTATGCTTGAAGTTAGGGGAATAGGAATTATTGATGTTACGCAACTGTATGGATTAAGTTCTGTATTAGAAGAAAAAGAAATAAAATTAATAATGCACTTTGAACACTGGAAAGATGACAATGATTATGATAGATTAGGTATAGATAATCAATATATGGATATATTGGGTATACCAGTTAAAAAATTAACTGTTCCTGTTAGACCAGGAAGAAATATTGCTGTAATAATAGAAGCGGCAGCAGTTAACTATAGATATTCATTGATGTCTAAAATATCTCCTGTTGACATAATAGAAAATAGAATGAGTGCAGTAAGTGATGAAGCTTAAAATTTAAACTAAGTTTATTTAAATATAGTGTTGATATTGTAATATATAGCTTTTGGATAGAGGAGTTTATACTAATAGTTTAAAAAGTAAATTGTGATACCATTATGCAACTATATTAAAATATCAACATTTTTTCAAAACAAAACTTATTAAAAAGAGAGAAGAGAGGATTAAATATGAAATCAGAAAAAAATAACAAGAATGTATGGAATAAGTATGAGGAAAAGGGCGTAAAAGAAATCTTTGATTTTTGTGATGGATACAAAAATTTTATGTCTATATGTAAGACTGAAAGAGAATGTGTAAAAGAAGTTATTAAAATGGCTGAAGATAATGGCTATAAGAATATTGATGACATAATAAAAAATGGTGGAGCTTTAAAAGCAGGAGATAAGGTATATGCTAATAATAAAGGAAAGACAATTGCTTTATTTATTATCGGAAATGAATCTATGGAAAAAGGTCTTAAAATTTTAGGCGCTCACATTGATTCACCTAGATTAGATGCAAAACAAAATCCACTTTATGAAGATAATGAAATGGTATTATTAGATACTCATTATTATGGTGGAATAAAGAAATATCAATGGGTTACTTTACCTTTAGCATTACACGGAGTAGTAGTGAAAAAAGATGGTTCAATAATTGATATTTGTATTGGTGAAGATGAAAGTGATCCAGTTGTTGGAGTTTCAGATTTATTAGTTCATTTATCAGGAGATCAATTACTTAAAAAAGGAAATAAAGTAGTTGAAGGAGAAGATTTAAACGTATTAGTTGGTAGCATGCCTTTAAAAGGAGAAGAAAAAGATGCCGTAAAAGCTAATATATTAAAAATATTAAAAGAAAAGTATGATTTTGAAGAAGAAGACTTTTTATCAGCTGAAATTGAAATAGTTCCAGCAGGAAAAGCAAGAGATTATGGTTTAGACAGAAGTATGGTTATGGCTTATGGTCATGATGATAGAGTATGTTCATATACTTCATTAATGGCTATGTTTGATATTAATGAGTGCGATAAGACTTGTTGTTGTCTTTTAGTTGATAAAGAAGAGGTAGGTAGCATTGGTGCAACTGGAATGCAATCTAAGTTCTTTGAAAATATAGTTGCAGAAGTTCTTGATAAAGTTGAAGGATTTTCTGATATTAAATTAAGAAGATGTCTTAGCAATTCTAAAATGTTATCTTCTGATGTAAGTGCAGCTTTTGATCCAAATTATCCATCAGTAATGGAAAAGAAAAATTCAGCATTCTTTGGTAGAGGTATGGTATTTAATAAGTATACTGGTGCTAGAGGAAAATCAGGTTGTAATGATGCAAATGCAGAATATATGGCTGAACTTAGAAGAATAATGGAAAAGCATGATGTTTCTATTCAAACAGCAGAACTAGGAAAAGTTGATGCTGGTGGTGGTGGAACTATCGCATATATTTTAGCTCAATACAATATGGAAGTTATAGATTGTGGAGTAGCACTTTTAAATATGCATGCACCATGGGAATTAGCAAGCAAAGCGGATATATATGAAACTATGAGAGGCTACAGAGCCTTTTTAATAGAAGCATAAAAATTTTAATTAAGAGTTCTGTTTTTAATATGTGTTGATATATATAATTTAGCATTCCTAAGCTCAATTATTCAGTCTATTTTACTTATGTATATATCAACATCTTAACATAGCTTAATTAAAAAATAAGTATATAAAGAGACCTTTTTGTGACTAAAAGTATTCTTATGGAATATTATAAATTAAGGTATTGTTTAAGAATATCTTAAGGATCAAGGAGGTCTTTTTATGATAGATAAATCTAGATTTAAAAATTATGGATTATGGGTATCTATTGCAGCGTTAATTCCATTAATTCTTAAAAGTTTTGGTGTTGAAGTTATACAAGGTGACTATGAACAAATAGTACAAGCTATTCTATCAATTCTTGTAATGTTAGGAATAGTAAGTAATCCAACAACAGATGCTAAATGGTTTAGTGATGACAAAGCATTAGAAGAACCTAAAAATGTAGAAATAGATAGTAAAGATAGTAAATAAAAAAAAGACTTATGAATAATAAAAGTAGCATAATATTTATATAAAGAGATAGCAATTCTTTGATAAATTTTTAATGGTTTAATTATTAAGGAACTACTCATAATGCTTAAAATGCAATATGAGCAGTTCCTTTTTTGTTTTTATTACTTAAGTAATGATTATTTTATGTTCAAAGCACTTAAAAGGTTTTCTAAATAAATTGAAGGCATAGTCATGCTTCCAATATCGCCATGTTTTTTATCATCTTTTAAATTACCATGAAAATCTGAACCACAAGAAATTAATAAATTATTTTCTATAGCTATGTTTATAAATTTTTCTTCTTCAACTTTTGTGTTTTGAAAATAAATAGCTTCTATCCCATCTAGGTCCATTTTTAAAAAGTCATCAATTTTAGAATTACTTATAAGTTTTGGATGAGCTAAAAATACTAATGCATTATATGATTTTAAGAGAGATATACCATCTTCAGTTGATAATTTTAGAGTAGGAACGTAGGCCTTGCAGTCTTTTCCTATAAAATTTTGGAAGATATATTCATTATCATAGTCATAACCAGCATCTATTATTGCTCTAGCGATATGTGGTCTAGCTATTGTATCTTTACCATTGGCTAATACATCGTCAAAGCTTATTATTATGTTAAATTCACTTTTTAATTTTTTTATAATTTCTTTAGCTCTTATAATTCTGTGATTTTTAATTTTATCAAGTTCATTTATAAGTTTTGAATTATTAAAATTATTATCTTTAAAAAATCCAAGAAGATGTATGCTTTCGTTATTATATTGAGTAGATAACTCTATCCCAGGAATAATTGTAACACCTAATTCTTTGCCACATTTTATTCCAGCATCTAGTCCTGATAATGTATCATGATCTGTAATTGCTAAGTAAGAAACAGAATTTTCTTTAGCACGCTTAACTACTTCTGTAGGTGATAATAATCCATCTGAGCTTGATGTATGTATATGAAAGTCCATTTTATACATATTAAACTCCTTTCTTTGTATATGATTTCAATTAAATGTTTTTAGTTGTTAATATAAGTATATTATATAACTTTATATTATTAGAATTAACAATATAATACCATTAATATAAGAATACTACTATAAAAAAATTCAATGGATATTTGAAAAAATTCAAAGGGGGTAAAACGCCCCCTTAGAAACTTAAAGTAGTAAAACACCCCTTTAGAAAGCAAGGTGGTAAAACACCATTTTAGAAAGCAAAGGTGGTAAAACGCCACCTTAGAAATATAACGTTAATAAAAGTTTAAAAAATTAAAGATTGATATTTTAAAATAATATTTTCTTTATTTTTCTATAGGTTTAGATTCAACATGAACACAGAAATCAAATAAATTATAACCAATAGGCAAATTTTCCATTGATATTATATCTTCTGTGTAATTACCATCCCAAGGAGATAAAGTTACAAGATTGGAGCTGAAAATCTTTAATAGAAAAATAGTATCTTTAAATACTACTTTAATTCTAAATGGTTCTCTATCACTAATTGAATCGGAAGTGTCTAAATAATTTTCAGTGATTAAACTATTTAAAAAATTATCTATTATAATTTCTTCATTTTCATTGACCTGGATTTCTTTATATAAATTTTTATCAAATACATAAAGTGAAAACTCTTCATTACTTAGTATTTTCTTTGTAAGCTGATCAGTATAATAATGATTATTAGGTTTTTTCGAAAAGTTTATGTATTTAGCATCTGATAAATTACAACCAATCATAATAGTAGAGTTTAATAATACTAGTAGGATAACAATAAATTTTTTCAATGAATAAACCTCCTAAAAATTACGTTTATTTAATAAATTTATTCAAATTAATCATGTTTAGAACTTCATTTCTTATCTTATGAAATTTAAAGTTAGATCATATTTTTGAATAGTATTTAAGGGGGCAAGGATAAATAAAGTGATGCAATAGATGGTATATTAATAAGAAAATAAAATAAATTAAGTAAGGAAAATAAGGAACTACTATAAGTCTGCTTTATTTAGATATAATAATATCTAGTTAAAATACATCTAAATAAATATATTATTGTGATATTTATGATTTTAATGAGTATGAATTATAAAGAGAGATAATAAGTTTTTTTAGGAGGGTATATGTATATTATTGCTACAGTAGGACCTAATATAATGGATAAAAAAGTATTAAAAGATATATTTTCTAGTGGTGCAAATTCATTGAGATTTAACTTTTCACATGGTAGTAGTAAGGAATTTTTAGAATATATTAAAATGGCAAAGGCAATAAAAGAAGATGTAGTTATAATATTAGATTTGTGTGGAAGCAAAATAAGAGTTTCTAATAAGCTTTTTGGTGTATACAAAATATATGATGAAGAAAAAGTTTATTTTTGTGGAGAAGATAAATATAAAAAAGTAAATGAAAAATTGAAAAACAATAAAAAAATAATTCCTTTAAATATAAGTAATAACATTCTTATGGAGAATAATTACAAAGAAATAAGTATTAAAGATAATACTATGATCTTTAATATATTAGGAAAAGAAGATGGCTTTTTAAAAGCAGATACTGTTAGAGGTGGAGTTATAAGGGCTGGTAAAGGATGCAATATAAAAGGTTTTGATAGAAGTAAAATAAAGCTTAACTTAAAAGATAAAGAGGATATCAAATTTGGAATAGAACATAATGTGGATATAATATGTCAATCCTTTGTTGAAAGTGATGATTGTATAAATGAAATAATAGAATTTATAGATTTAAATAAAAAAGAAGATTATAATCCTAAAATATGGGCTAAAATTGAAACTTTAGAGGGAATAAAAAGTATAGATAAGATAGCATCTAAAGTAGATGGAATTATGGTGGGCAGGGGGGATCTAATAGCTGAAACTTCTATAGAAGACACACCTATATATGAAGAATTTATCATAAAAAGAGTAAAAGAACATACTGACAAGGAAATTATAATAGCCACACACATTTTAGACAATATGAAAAGTGGAAAAATGCCATGTATAAGTGAAGTGGAGAGTATATATAATTTTATTAAAAATGGAGTAGATGGTTTTTTATTAGCAGGAGAAACTTCTATTGGTAGAGCACCTATAAAAACAGTTGAATTTTTAAAAGACCTAGTAGAAAAGTATGATGGATAAAAAAATATATGATGTATTAAAAGATGCTGTTTTTTCCATTGCATGGATAACATTATTAGTAGTTATTTTGAAAGTATTAAAATTAGTTTATCAGCAATTTTTTATATTAATTTAATATTTTAGTGTGTAGGGATGTTTTTGGACATCCCTATTAAAGTTAAGGAATTTAATTTTTTTATTATCATTATATAATCTGGTTTTAATACATTTTTATATACTATTGGATTTATTAGATAAAAAACGACATGAATTATTAGAAAAATATAATTAAATCAAAACAATAAACAAGAAATTAATATATATATGTAATATTTGCTGAAATTTAAGGGGTTTTTTATTAAATTAATAAAATAATAATTTATATTATTTTATATTTATAAAAAATGTGGGGTTTATAAAGAAAATATTATTATTAGATAAAGTAAGGAATTAAAGTATATAAGGAAATATAACGATAACATAAGTATTACATATATTTAGAATAGGTTAAATATAGGAAGTTTACATAAGAATACTATATTTAACAATTTTCTGAATATTATGTTTATTTCGAATTATTATGTAGAGATGGGAGAGATTTTAGTTGAAGGGTAAAATGTATAAATTTAAGGCTAATTCTATTAGGAAAAAGATGACATACACTCTTATGCCTATAACATTATTAGCATGCATCTTATTATTAGCAGGAGCAATGTATTTTTCAAGAAATGCTCTTATTAATACATCAAAATCATTGGTGAAAGAAACAAGTAGAATTGCAGGAGAAAATGTTAATAATGTTTTAAATGAAAAACTTGTTGGAGTTACTGCATTAGCAACTACTCCAGAACTTGCAGATCCTAATATAGCATTTGCAGATAAGATTGATATTTTAGATAGGAATAAAGAAATACAAAAACATAATAATATGGGTATAGCTTATGCAAATGATGGAATGATACATTATACAGATGGATCTGTAGTTGATATTAATGATAGAGATTTTTATATTGAAGCAATGAAGGGGAAATCATATATATCAAAACCATTTATTAGTAGAATAAATAATAAACTTATAGTAGCATTATCAGCGCCAATAAAGTCTGAAGATGGAGATGTAATAGGAGTTTTAGTTGCACTTAGAGATGGTGATGATTTATCAAATATAACAAATAAAATAGAACTTCTAAAAAGTGGAGAAGCATTTTTAATTGATAATTCAGGAACATATATTGCAAACAAAGAACAAGAAAAAGTAGATTCCGCTTATAATATTATTACATCAGCTGAGAAAGAAGATAAAGAGTTAATAGAAGCTTTCACTCACATGATTAAGGGTGAAAATGATGTATTAGAAGTTCATAAGGATTCAAAGGACTTTTTTATAGGATATGCACCAATAGGTGATTTGGGTTGGTCAATTGGTATTACAATTGATAAAAGTGAGATGTTAAATGAATTAAAAGGAATGAACTATGCATTAATAGTTACAGCTATTATTACAATCTTAGTACTTATGATAGTTATTCTAAAAAAATCATTAGAAATTTCAAAACCTGTAGTTGCAATAAATGATATTATGGGTGAGATTGAACAAGGAGATTTCACTAAAGAAATTGATGAGAAATATATAAAAGATGAAAGTGAAATAGGAAGTTTATGCTTATCACTAAAGAAAACATTAAATTCTATAGTATCAATACTATCAAATATTAAAGGAAACTCTAGTAAAATTGATGTACAAGCAAGTGGGTTAGCAGCTATTTCAGAGGAAATGACAGCTTTAACAGATAATATAGTAGCAGCTATAAATGATGTTGCTCAAGGAACAACTAATCAAGCTAGTGATTTGACAGAGATATCATCAGATTTAAATACATTTGGAACTGAAATCACTAAAGTAAGTGAAGAAGTAGATAATTTAAATAGTTTATTTGATGAAATAGGAAAAAGATCTGAAAGTAGTAATGAAGAATTAAAAGATTTATCAGAAGTTATAACTTTACTTAATACTAACTTTAATAGTTTTAGTAATTCACTAGGAAAAATGACAGGTGATATAAAGCAAGTTAATGAAATGACTAACTTGATAAATAATATATCTGAACAAACTAATCTTTTAGCCTTAAATGCAGCAATTGAAGCAGCTAGAGCTGGGGAATCAGGAAAAGGATTTGCAGTAGTAGCTGAAGAAATAAGAAAACTTGCAGAAATGAGTAAGGATTCATCAAATAATATTTATAATATAATAAAAAATATTTTACAAAATACTAATGTAATTGTAGAACAAACTGATTTAATAAATAAAGATATCAAAAAGCAAAATGAAGTAGTTGATAAAACTATACAAGCATTTAATTCAATCTCAGAAGGGGTTGAAGGAGTTATGCCTAAGATAGAATTAGTTTCAACAACATTTAATAGCATAAATGAAAAGAAGGATGATATATTGAATAGAGTAGAAAATATATCTGCGATTTCAGAAGAAATATCAGCAACAGCAGAAGAAATATCAGCTTCATCTCAAGAATTAAGTTCAGCAAGTGAAGAGGTATCAAGTTCTGCACAAAGCTTAAGCTTTTCAACAAATGAAATGGATGAAAATCTAAAAGTATTTAAAATAGAATAATTTATTAAGAAAAAGGCTTCTCATATTGCATTTTTAAGTGATATGAGACAGCCTTATTTAGTACATGGGATTTAACTGAAGAGGATAGTAACAATTTTTATGTGATATGAGCCAACCTTATATTTAAATATAAATACAAGGTTCAGATTTAAAATATAAAAATTAATCATATTATTTTAGATTTATGAGAGCATATTAAGAAATACTGAGGCTATAAATATTCTTATTATATATAAGATATTTTAATTAAAGAATTAATCTTTATTAGATTCACAATCTAAATTATTTATTACTAAATTATATTTATGAACTAATCCTAATTCTAGGGTATTTTTTAAAATATCTTCATTTTTATACAAAATAAGTTTAGATAAATTATCATTACAACAACAAGCACAACTTAAAATTAAAAATTCAATTTTAGGTTTTACAAGGTTTATGAGTTCTATATAGGGAACACCATTTTTATTATATAGAAAGTCTATAGGATTAAATTTATTTTTTTTCATATCATCTTTTAGATCATCTAATGCATCTATAAGATAAATCCATTTGCCAAGAGAATAGCCTAGTTTATATAGAGCAGTTCTCAAATCATTAGAATCATTTTTTAAAACATAAGGATAATCTTTAAAAATAGTACCAACTAAAGTACTGAATGGATCACAGATTTCATCTATTGAAGTAAAATTTTTATTTTTTTCTAATGAGTTTAATTTAAGTAAATTCTTTTTGATTTCTATATTAATAGAAGCTATTGACTTTGAAAATTTTCTTTTATATTGTGATAGAAATAAAGATTCTAGTTTGCTTTTTAATGATAAGTCATCATTAGCATCATCTATTAATTTATAGTAAGTTAAGGATATATTTATAAATGAAGCATATGATATAGCATCATTATTAGATATGATATTTCTTTTATAAATAGGATGAAATAAACATCTAATTTCATTTATGTTTAAAGTGATATCGTTTAACGAATCTAGCAATATTGCTAGAAAGGTCATATCATAATTTAAAGTAAGCCTAGGGATATTACCAAAATTCTTTTTTATTTCATGACAAAGTCCACAATAATAAGCTCTAAATAAATCAAAATCTTTTACTTTTAATTCATTTTTTAGGGGAGTAACATAACCAAACAAAAAAATGCTCCTTTATAATTATTGTAATATTATTATATTAATTGAAATAGATTTACAGAATGTTAATTTGGAATAATTACTTATAATATAGAAGATATTTTGTTAAATGAATTAAATATAGATATTAAGGGGTAAGAATATTTGTAGGTAAAAATGAGATTAGAAGATGGTGAATTAAGTATAGATGTTAGAAGTTAAGTATAGTTTGTTTAAGATGTATATTTAATTATAAACTTGTAGTATTATTTTTGAATTTATTAAAGCTTACTTTTTAATATAGGAATATCTTAAGATATAAACTGCTAATTAAAATATTTTTAAATTTTTTAATAAAAACTCTTTACAAGTAATAATTACTATTATATAATAATAACTGTAGAAGAGATAACACAAAAAAACAAAAACAAAAGATAAATAAATAGATTAAATAAAAAATTAAAGAGTGTGTATATAAATTAAAAAAACAGGGGGAATTAAATTATGAAAAAATTTGTTTGTACAGTATGTGGTTATGTATATGAAGGAGAAAAAGCTCCAGAAAAATGTCCATTATGTGGAGTAGGTGCAGAAAAATTTGCAGAACAAAGTGGAGATTTATCATTTGCAGATGAACACGTAATTGGAGTAGGAAAAGATGTTGATCCAAGAATAGTAGAAGGATTACAAGCAAACTTCATGGGAGAATGTACAGAAGTAGGAATGTATCTTGCAATGTCAAGACAAGCAGATAGAGAAGGCTTCCCAGAAGTAGCAGAAGCATATAAGAGAATAGCATTTGAAGAAGCAGAACATGCTGCAAAATTCGCTGAATTATTAGGTGAAGTAGTAAATGCAGATACAAAGAAAAACTTACAATTAAGAGTAGATGCAGAACACGGCGCATGTCAAGGAAAGAAAGACTTAGCAACATTAGCTAAACAATTAAATTTAGATGCAATCCATGACACAGTACATGAAATGTGCAAAGATGAAGCAAGACACGGAAAAGCATTTAAAGGATTATTAGATAGATACTTTGCGTAATACTTAAATTTGAATATATTAAAAATTACCCATCAAACCCAAAACTCTATTATAGATAGATACTAGAATTAATTTTATAGTATCTATCTTATTTTTTCATTGATTTTGAATCAATAAGTTTTAGATATATAAATAAATTAAGGTTTTTTTGGCTATCCAGTTATATTTTTAAATTTAGTATATATGTAAAGAAATTAATAGAAGGTTAAAAATAGACATTATAGTGAAAAATACTATTATTGATATGAAGTTAAAAATAAGTATAAAATTTATATTTTTATACTTATTATTTTGTACAGAGTTTTAATAAACAATTTATAGTTAAAGATAAGCAGAAAATAAAAAAAACATTTATTTAATTTTTTTAATAAAAACTCTTTACAAGTAATAATTATTATTATATAATAATAACTGTAGAAGAGATAACACAAAAAAACAAAAACAAAAGATAAATAAATAGATTAAATAAAAAATTAAAGAGTGTGTATATAAATTAAAAAAACAGGGGGAATTAAATTATGAAAAAATTTGTTTGTACAGTATGTGGTTATGTATATGAAGGAGAAAAAGCTCCAGAAAAATGTCCATTATGTGGAGTAGGTGCAGAAAAATTTGCAGAACAAAGTGGAGACTTAGCATTTGCAGATGAACATGTAATTGGAGTAGGAAAAGATGTTGATCCAAGAATAGTAGAAGGATTACAAGCTAACTTTATGGGAGAATGTACAGAAGTAGGAATGTATCTTGCGATGTCAAGACAAGCAGATAGAGAAGGCTTCCCAGAAGTAGCAGAAGCATATAAGAGAATAGCATTTGAAGAAGCAGAACATGCTGCAAAATTCGCTGAATTATTAGGTGAAGTAGTAAATGCAGATACAAAGAAAAACTTACAATTAAGAGTAGATGCAGAACACGGCGCATGTCAAGGAAAGAAAGACTTAGCAACATTAGCTAAACAATTAAATTTAGATGCAATACATGATACAGTACATGAAATGTGTAAAGATGAAGCAAGACATGGAAAAGCATTTAAAGGATTATTAGATAGATATTTTGCATAATAGAATGAAAAGTTATATTATGGTTTAAAATTCAACTTAAATTATCCCTAAATCCAATATTATAATATTATTTATTTACGAGAAAATAGGTATATGGTAATTTATCCATATGCCTATTTTTTATATTTTTAGGTTTTAAATTTATAATAATTGAAAGGTTGAAGGTTTATTTAATATTAGAGAATGTTAGTTGAGAATTAATATGTAAAAAGTGAAGATGTAAGAAGAATTTTTAAATTATAATTTTAGAATATATGTTTTTTATGAATTATAAAATTTAACACTGAAGTTTTCAATAAGATATTTTTAATTACCAATTAATATAATATTAAGTTTTTTATTTTTTAATCCTATTGTAGACTTTTTAATTTTATTATGGTTGACAATTAAAAAGATGTAATTGTATAATATAAGAAATTTTTAAATAATATAAGAATTTTTTAAGGGGGGGAAAGTTATATCTAGTAAATTAATGTTGAAGGATCAAATTATATGTGCAATATTTGCTGTTATTACAGCTATATGTGCTCAAATTTCTATTCCATTTTTTCAAGTACCATTTACAATGCAGGTATTTGCAATTGTACTATCAGCAGTTATTCTTGGGTATAAAAAGGCATTTATATCGCAAATAATATACATATTATTAGGAGCTGTTGGTTTACCTGTTTTTGCAGGTTTTAAAGGAGGAATTCAATCACTTATAGGTCCAACGGGTGGATATATTACTTCGTTTTTATTAATGGTATTAATTATTGGATATTTTTCAGAAAGATATAATGGAAATTATTTTATTATTGGTTTTTCAGGTGTATTAGGAATTATAGTTTGTTATATCATAGGGACAGCTCAATTAGCATTTATTTTAAATATAACATTTTTAGATGCTTTAAAAATAGGTGTTTTACCTTTCATTATTTTTGATTTAGCAAAGATATTTTTAGGATTATTTTTAGGGTTTAATATAAAGAAGAGAATTTTTATATAGTATAAACATAGAAGTAGATATATTTAAGTGTATAATATTGTATCTATGAACACGTATTAAAAATATATTAGAATACAAAGGTGATTTCTGAATAAGCAGAAATCACCTTTTTTAATTCTAAAGTTATATCATGGTTATATTAGAAAAAAGTCAATAAAAATTAAAAAATAATATTATCTTAAGGTTTATTTAAAGATTTATTTAATAGATTGAATATATACTAAATTATGTGTGAAAATATAAGGTTTTACTTTATATAAGAAAAGCTTGAATGTAAAATATTTTAATTTATTTTTAGGGGGAATACAATTTGAAACGGATAACTGGAATATTACTATTATTGTTTGTGTTTATGAATCAGATAAGTGTACAAGCAGCAACAAGAGAAAATATACAACTCTCTATGGAAAATATAGAAGAAATTATAACAGAGTATAGTCCTGATTTAAAAATAATGAAAAACAATTTAAAAAGAGATAAGGAAAAGTATAAAGATATTTTAGATGAAGTTGATGATAAGGAAAGTGAAGTCAGCAGTTTAGAAAATCAAATTAATAATTATAAACCTGAAGTTAAGCCAGAAGAACAACCTAAATCTTCCAATGATAAAGAAGATAATACGTTAGATAGTTTAAAGAAAGATTTAAATAATGCAAAAGATAAATTAGATTCATTAAAAGATGAAAAGCAAGCAGCAAAGCACAATTTAAAAGTATCTAATATAAGATATGAAAAGGATTTACAAGGCTTAATTGAATCAGCACAAAGACAATATATACAATATGTAGATACCTTATTAAAAAGAGAATTAAAGCAATATGAAACTAATTTTAAAAATAAACAAGTAGAAATAAATAATATAAAGTATGGTAATGGATTTATATCTAAAAAAGAGTATGAGAAAAACTTAGATGATATTACTGACTTTAATAATGAGCTAAAAGAAATAGAGGTTAAAGAAAAAAGTGAGTTAAAAGATCTATTGTTTTCTTTAGGGGTTCCAAGTAATACAGATATAAAGGTTGATACCAATATAAAAGTTGATCTTGATAAAATCTCTAAAATAAATTTTGAAGAAGATTTAGATGATATGCTATTAAATAATATAGATCTAAAAATAAAAGATATAGAAAATGATAAAGTGAAGGACGATTCAGACATAAGTGATTATGAAATTAAGAATAATAAAATTTCATTAAGGCAGGAAGAAGAAAAAGTTAAAATAGAATTTCAAAAAAGATATAATAATCTTATTCTTTCAAGCAATTTGTTAAAAGCAAGCGATGATAAATTAAATAAAAGTCAAGATGATGCTTTAATAATGCAAACTAAATATAATTATGGATTTGCATCAAAGAAACAAGTGGATGAGTTAGAAGTTGGTTTAAATAATAAAAATCAAGATTTTATATCACAAGTAAATAATTTATACATGGATTATTTAAGTTATATGAAAATGAAAGATGGATATTAGAGTGGAGTGGTATAAATTATGAATAAAATAGAAATAAAAAATTTAAGTCCTAAAAACATTATTTCAAAAGTGAAAAATTCTAAAAAACGTATGAGTAAAAAAAAGATGGTTATGTTAGTTGTAGCTATTCTAGTTATTGTAGGAATTGGATTTAAGATGTTTTCATCTAAGGCTCCTAATATGCAAGCTCAAAATACTATTCTTAACAAAACTAATATTGTTAATAGTATTAACGTTTTAGGAGAAGTAAAAAGTGAAAATTCTACAAATGTTTATACAAATTCAGGGAATATAGTCAAAGAAGTTAAGGTTAAAGTTGGAGATGAAGTTAAGACTGGAGATGTCCTAGCTATATTAGATACTGAAAAATTAAAAGAGGAAATAGAGCAATTAACAGAGACTTTGAGTGCTTCTGAGGCGAATGGTAAGTTAGATCTTGATAGCAAAAAAAGAGCGTATGACAATATAGTTTACATAAATGAGAATAATCTTAATACAGATCTTATAAATGCAAACTCAATGTTAGAAACAGCCAAAATGACTTTAGAAGATGCAGAAAGATTATATCAATATAACAAGACAATTTTAGGCTATGGAGAGATATCTAATCAGGAATTTAAAAAATCAGAAAATGATTATAATAAAGCTAAAGATGATTATAACAAAGCTAATGTTGAGTTGGAAAATTCAAAACTAAAAATACAAGAAGATTTAAAAAATGCACAAAATAGCTATGAAAGCGCTAAAATAGCTTATGAAAATAAAAGTGAACGTGTTGCACTTGAAAATAAAAAGAAAGAATTAGATGAATGCACAATTAAAGCTCCAGTAGATGGAACTATCACTACTGTTAATGCAACTGTAGGAAATCCAAGCACAGGAACATTATTTAAAATAGAAGATTTAAACAATTTGATTATAAAAGCGTCTATCAAAGAAGTGGATATTGCTAATATAAAAGTTGGTCAAAAAACTATAATAAAAACAGATGCAACGGATGATTTAGAACTTTTAGGAGAAATAAGTGAAATAAGTCCTACAGCTAAAGTTGATGAACCTACTGTACCTACTGGCAATTCTACAGCTAATAGTGGAGATGTTATTTTTGAAGCTAAAGTAAAAATTAATGAGATGAATGAAAATATAAAGATAGGAATGAAAGCAAAATTAAATATTATTTTGGAAGAAAAAAATGATGTTTATGCAATTCCTCATGAGAGCATAATTGAAAATGAAAATGGTCTTAGTATATATGTAGCTGAAGCACAAGAAGATAATAAGTACATTATTAAAGAGGTGGCTATAAGCAAGGGAATGGAATCGGATTTTAATGTTGAAATCTATGGAGATGAACTACAAGATGGAATGAAAGTACTTTCTGAACCAAGCAATTATACTGTTGGAAGTATAGTTGAACTAGGTGGAGGAATGGCTGAGCCTGTTGGAGGTGAGGTTATTGACCAATAATATAATTGAAATGAATAATATTGTAAAGAGCTTCTATATAGGAACTGAGAATCAATTAGATATTTTAAAAAACATTGATATAAATGTAAAAAAAGGCGAATTTATATCAATAGTAGGGGCTTCTGGATCTGGTAAAAGTACTTTAATGAACATTATAGGAGCTTTGGACAGACCTACATCTGGAACTTATATATTAGATAGTACTAATATAAATGATATATCAGACAATGGATTATCAGAAATACGTAATAAAAAAATAGGTTTTGTATTTCAAACATTTAATTTAATACCAAGAAGTAGTGCACTTAAAAATGTTGAGTTACCAATGCTTTATGCAGGAGTAGATAAAAAAGTCAGAATAGAACGTGCTAAAAAACTTTTAGAGCTTGTAGGAATGGAAGATAGAATTAATCATCTTCCAAATGAGCTTTCTGGTGGTCAGAAGCAAAGAGTAGCAATAGCTAGGGCTTTAGTCAATGATCCAAGTATAATACTTGCTGATGAACCTACAGGAGCATTAGATTCAGAAACTGGAAGATTAGTTATGGATTTATTTCATAAAGTACATGAAACAGAAGGAAAGACTATTGTATTTATAACTCATAATTATGAATTGGCATTAGAAACTGAAAGAATTATAACGTTGAAGGATGGAAAGATAATATCTGATGACTATAATAAGAATTATTCTAAGAAATTTCCAGATGGTGAAAAGTTATGTTTATAAAAGAAAATATAATGCTTGCTATAGCTGGAATCAAATCAAACAAGATGCGTTCTATTCTTACGATGCTTGGAATAATTATTGGAATTTCTTCTGTTATAGGAATAGTATCAATTGGTAATGCAATAACTTCATCTTTAACAAGCACATTAGCTAGCAATGGAGCAACAAATATAGATGTTTCCATCTCTCCTAAGAGTGAAGGAGAAGATGAAATGGGCTATGATCCAAGTGCATGGGATAAAATGACAGAAGAAGATTGCTTTTCGTTAGAACAGATTGATGGATTTAAGGAAAGATTTAGCAATGACATTGATAGTATAAGTGTATCTGAACATGGCGGATCAGGAAAAGCAAAAGAAGGATATTCATATGCTAATGTAAGTACTATAGGTGTAAATGACGGATATAAAGATGCTCAGAATATAAAACTTTTAAGGGGTAGATTTATAAGTGAAAAAGATGTTAAAGGTAAAAGAAAACTTGCAGTTGTATCTGATAAATTTGTAAATAATATGTTTAAAAATGATACTAACCCATTAGGAAAAGAAATTAAAGTTTATGCGGGGGATGATATTAAAAGTTATGTAATTGTAGGTGTATATAAATTTGAAGCATCACCTTTTGATGGAGGAAGTAGATCATCGGAAAAAGATATGCAAACTAATTTATATATTCCAGTAACGACAGCTACAGAATCTGCTAAGAACAAGAATTTCTCATATTTCACTGTAAAGCCAAAAGCAAATGCTGATATAATGAAATTAACAAATGATTTTAGTAAATATTTTAAAAATCTATATAAAAATAATAAAAACTGGACAGTTCAGGTTCGTAATATGGAGAGTGCTCTAGCAGAAATGACTTCAACCCTTGGAAAGGTATCATTAGCTATTTCTGTTATAGGAGCTATATCATTGCTCGTAGGTGGTATAGGAGTAATGAACATAATGCTTGTATCTGTTACTGAAAGAACTAAAGAAATAGGTACTAGAAAAGCATTAGGTGCTAAGAGTTCCCATATTAAAATGCAATTTATAGTGGAATCAGCTATAATATGTGCAATAGGTGGAACAATAGGAATAGTGTTAGGTATAGGGATGGGAATTATTACATCTTTAGTTTTAAAATCGCCAGTTGTTATATCTGTTCCTACAATATTAATTAGTTTTACATTTTCTATGTTTATTGGAGTGTTCTTTGGATATTATCCAGCTAATAAAGCTGCGAAACTTGATCCAATTGAGGCACTAAGATATGAATAGATGTTAGTTGAAAGTTGATAGTGGAAAGTGGAGAGTTAAAGAAAAAATTCCTTATTGGAATTTTGAAATTATATTTTTAGAAAGTCTTAAAGACTTTCAACCAAAACTTTTAATTCTCAACTCTCCATTCTTAACTAAAAAAGGTGGCTTATTGGCCACCTTTAATTTATTACACGGTTATTAACTTGATAATTGTAAACTGTTTTTGAAATTTGAGCTATTTTTTCTTCAGCATTTTCTATGTCTTTTGTGTAAATTATAAATATGTAAGGGTTGTCTGGAAAAATTATTGATATATCATGTATATATTCATTGCTAGAGCCTACTTTATGAGCCACTATATCATGTGGTAGATATTTATCTATTCTATCATGATAATCAGTAGATTTTAAAACCTTGATTAAGTGTGCGTAATTTGCATCATTTCTATTATCATAAATATGTTTTAAAATTCTAAATTCAGTTTCTGGAGTAGTTATATTTTCATTATATGGAATTGAAATATTAAACATTTCATTAATTTCTTTTCGAACTTGATCATGGCCACCAAAATATGAACCAATCATATTAGTAGCGATATTATCAGAATTAATTATAGATAAATCTAATAATTCACTAATAGGAGTAGGTGGAATATCACATAAATTTTGAAGTATGCCTGTCCCTTCTTCGTAATCAGAATCTTTATATTCTAATTTTTTAGTAAGTAAATTTTTGTCTGTCTTATTTTTTTCATATGTTAATACATTTAATTTAACTTTATAAGTACTTGCAGCAACAAAAGTATTATTTTTATTAAGTTCCATATATTTATTAGAGTTTAAATCATAGTATATAAATCCAACACGCTCAATATCTGATCCTAAATAACCAAGTATTCTATCTTCGAGATTATATCTACTGTCATTTAAAATTTTCAATCTTTCATTATCATTTGATGTTGATTTAAATAGGTCTTCATTTATTTTAATTCCTGTAATCAGCTTTGTAGGTTCAATTGGGTTAACACTTTCAATATTTTCTGTATCGGAGCTATGAGAATTATCATCATCATAATTTTCATTTGATTCAATGCTTTTAGCTTGTACTATATCCTCGGATTGTTGTGGAAAATAATAAATACAAAAAAACAATGTGATAATTAATACAGTTAAAATTAAAAATGTTACAAAATAATCCTTTAAAATCCTCATGTTTTATCTCCTATTAAAAATGTTCGTTGTAAAAATTGTATGAAATATATAAAATGATGTCAATAAATTTTTACTATAATATTACTGATAGCAAGTAATATTAATATTATAGTAATAATTGACTCACTGTGTTTAGTATAATATAACAACAAAGGAAAAGTAATGGTAGTCTCGCTTAATTACATAAATTATATACTAAATTTATAATAAGGAGTGATATTGTGAATAAATATTCTAGTTATTCTTTAAAATTAATAAATAAAATAAGTGAGGCAAAAGAGATAAGTTATTATGAACTTAAAAAAATCTTTTCTAAATATGAAAATGAAAAAGATGAAAAAATGAACAAGAAATTTGATCTAGATGTAGAATTAGAGAAATTAGAACAAAAAGGATTAGTAGCTCAAGAAGATGGTATGATAATTTTCGAGGGTGTTTAAAAAATATAATGCAATAAAGTTAAAGATTGTTTAAGCTATAAAAATACTTAAATTTTTATAGCTTAAATTTTTTGTTTTCTCATATTTTTGTAATGTAATATATTTTGTAATGTAATATATAATGTATAATTACAAGAAAATATTAGTTAAATAATATTTAAAATGAAGATTTTTATCTTAATAATAATATTATAATAAATAGTATTTTTCATATAGATACTTTATAATTAAATTATATTAGAATTTGTATAATTGTAATTTAATTGGATTAAAATATAATATTGATAAAAATGAATAAGTAAAAAAATGAAAGTTGAGGAATGTTATATGGGTAAGAAGATGAAAAAAAATAATAATGTCAATATATTACTTACTTTAGGTGCAATAACAGGAGTAGCAACAGTAGCAACTTTAGGTCTAAATAAAGCTAAAAATAAAGCTAAAAATAAAATTTTTACACAATCATTTGAATATATTAACAATGATGACAAACAAGTATACTTCGTAGGTGGTGGATTGGCTTCATTAGCTGGTGCAGCTTATCTTATAAGGGATTGCAATTTTAAAGGTGAAAACATTCATATTATAGAAGGTATGAAAATACTTGGAGGTAGCAATGACGGTGGTGGTAATCCAACTAATGGATTTATATGCCGTGGTGGAAGAATGCTCAATGAAGAAACATATGAAAACTTCTGGGAACTATTTTCTAGTATTCCATCCTTAGAGTTTCCAGGAAAAAGCGTTACTGAGGAAATTTTAAATTTTGATCATTTACATCCTACACATGCGCAAGCTAGATTAGTTGATAAAGATGGTGTAATACAAGATGTAAAAAGTATGGGATTTAATAATGTAGATCGATTAGCACTTGGAAAACTAATGGCAACTCCTGAGGAAAAGCTAGATGATATGACTATTGAAGAATGGTTTCAACATACACCACATTTTTTTGAAACTAATTTTTGGTATATGTGGCAAACAACATTTGCATTCCAAAAGTGGTCTAGTTTATTTGAATTTAAACGCTATATGGAACGTATGATATTTGAATTTTCACGTATTGAAACTTTAGAAGGAGTAACTCGTACAACATATAATCAATATGAATCAGTTATTATGCCATTAAAGTCTTATCTAGAGGGATTTGGAGTAGATTTTAGTATTAATGCAACTGTAACAGATTTAGATTTCAAAGAAGGAGAAAAAATTACAGTTACAGCAATACACATAAAAGATTCTGAAGGAGAAAAAACCATTGAATTAAAAGATGATGATGTATGCATTATGACTAATGGATGTATGACTGATAATGCAACATTAGGGGATTATAATACGCCAGCAGAATATAAACCTGATAGCCCAATGTCAAGTGAACTTTGGGAAAAGGTAGCTAAAAAGAAGATTGGCCTTGGAAATCCAGAACCATTTTTTAAACACCCAGAGCAAACAAATTGGGAAAGCTTTACTGTAACTTGTAAAGGCAATAAATTATTAAAGCTTATAGAACGTTTTTCAGGAAATATTCCTGGCAGTGGAGCACTAATGACTTTTAAAGACTCAAGTTGGTTAATGAGCATAGTTGTAGCTGCTCAACCACACTTTAAAAATCAACCACTAGATACTACTATTTTCTGGGGCTATGGATTATATACTGACAGAGAAGGGGATTATGTAAAGAAGCCTATGCGTGATTGTACTGGAGAAGAAATTTTAATAGAATTATTACATCATTTGCACTTTGAAGATGAATTTGATGAGATAAAAGAATCTATAGTTAATGTTATTCCATGCATGATGCCATATATAGATTCACAATTCCAACCACGTAAGATGAGTGATCGTCCTAAAGTTGTTCCAGATGGATCAACAAATTTTGCAATGATTAGCCAATTTGTTGAAATTCCAGAAGATATGGTATTTACAGAAGAGTATTCTGTACGTGCAGCTAGGATTGCAGTATATACTTTATTTAATATAAAGCATAAAAAAATTTGTCCTGTAACACAATATAAAAAGAATCCTAAGATATTAAAGCAAGCGTTAAAAAAGTCTTATAGTTAAATTCAAAAATCATAATTTAAGATAATATAATTAAATTTTTAAGATATAATTTAATGTATTATAAGAATAGATTAAATCAAAAAAACTAGGTAAAATCTTTAATAAGATTCTACCTAGTTTTTTATTAGTTCATAAATTTGTATTACATATTTTTTTTGATATTAGATAAAAGTATAAAAATAATGGAATTATAAATCTTTACTACTTTTAATTTATAAAATTATTTTGCAAATCCAAAATCTTCAAATGGATAGAAAATAAATTTGAATTTTCCTTTTATATCAGAACCATCAATATAAGGGTTTTTCCAAAGTCTAGCATCATTGGAATCAGGACGATTATCACCTAAAAAGAAATACTTACCCTCAGGAATATCAAACTCACCAGAATAAGAATAATCTTTATTCTTTACATAATCTTCAACTAACTCTTCGCCATTAATAAATACAACTCCATTTTGAATTTTTATTTTATCACCAGGCAAACCAATTAACCTTTTTACTAATGTTAAATTAAGCTCATCAGATTGAAATACTATTATATCTCCCCTTGTAATACTAGATAGATTATTAACTCTAGTTACAAGTGCTTTGTTATCTTCATTTATAGTTGGAATCATAGAGCCAGTGGGAACAAAAACACTAAAAAACATAAATTTATTTATTAAAATTCCGAGTATAAGTGCGATAAGTATAGGTATAAGCCAATCTTTTAAAAAAATAATTTTATTTGATATAGTTTCTTTTTTTATTTCTTCCACGATAAGTACCCCCGTATTTCTATGTATAGTGCTCTAAAAAAAGTTTTTCCATATTTTAACTAAAATATATCATTACATAATGTTATTGTCAAATTGTTTATGTTAAGGTGATAAATTATGTTTTGTAATCATATATTTTAATAGTGTAATGTAAAAATATATTTTAAAAGCTGATTTTATATTTGATAAGATGTGTTGTAAATTAGTAATGTATTTGTTTTATGTTTTAGTAAGGTAGTGATATATACATAAGTAAAGTCAAATAGAGCAATTAAATATATTAATACAAATTTAATAATAGCTTATCTTAAATATATTATTTAAAAAATAAGTGGAGTTAGGGGGTAGAGTGATGGATAAAAAGGTTTCTGATTTCTATTCAATTTTAAAACAAGAAAAAGATAATATAGAAAAATTCAGTAAAATCATTAGAGCAAGTGGAGAATTAACTAAAAGAATTAATATGGTGATTAGCGAAATGAACTCTATAAAGCATGATATGATTGCATTAGAAGAGAATATAAATGAAGAGAAAATTAAAACTGAAGATATAGAAAATAAGGTAAATAATATAGTGACAAATGAAATTAATAATAATATGGATATAGTTATAGAAATACTTTCAAATAATTTACCGAAAGATGTGAAAGTTGAATTTGCTAAGAATTCATATGAAGAATCTAATAGAAAAGTAATCGATTTAATGAAATTCAATAATATAATTGGTGAAGTTATCATTTATAGTAATAATAACAATGAGTTAAAGATCAATGTAAGGCTATGGGGGACAGAAGAAAAAGTTCAAGAATTTACTATAAAAGAAAAGTATAGAATATTTAAAGTAGTATCTTTTATTCATACTAATTTAAGTTATGATGAATAGTTATAATATTAAATGTGTTTTTAATATCTGTAAATGATTACGGGTATAATAGAAGAGTGTTAATATAAATACTTGAAAAAAATATACATTAATATTATAATTTAAATAATAGGCTATGTTTAAAAACAGTGTTGATATATGCAATAGGTGAAGTGGCATTGTAATTGGACTTTGAGAATACTTAATGAGTATTGTCACATTTACTGCTTGTCTCAATTTTATATTGGGAGCAAGCTAAAATGGGACTATAGTCATTTTAGTATTCCTAAGTTCAATTACTAAGCCCACTTTGCTTATGCATATATCAACACAGCGCTAAAACAGAGCCAAATAATTAAATAATAATTGCCTAATGGCCATATATTTTTCAGTTTTTTGGTTTCAAAACGGGAGAATATAGGGCTTTTTTTATTGTTTAGGAATTTGCGTACTAAATAATCTGTGGATAACTTTTAAACTATTGTATTTAAAAAGTATAATTAGGTGTGAAAAAGAGTAAAAAATAATCATATTTGGTGCCATTATTCCTGTATTATGTTTGGAAAGAGTGCAGAGTAAAAAAATGATGATCCACAGTAACTTAGCAATTTTATTCTTATTTATGAAAGGAGATGAATAATAAATATTTACATAATTAGTTATACGTTAATGATAAAAATTTAAAGTAATTATTTTATATTACTGAAATTAAAAGGAGTTTATTATGAATTTATTAAAAAGTTCTTTATTTGTATTCTTAGGCGCTTGTTGTTATGGAGTGCTATCAACATTAGTAAAATTAGCATATAATGATGGGTTTGTATTTAAAGATGTTGTTATGAGTCAATTTTTATTTGGATGGTTAATTATGTTAATCATAATGTTAATCTCATCTAGAAAAACTATTACTATAAAACAGTTCGTTTCACTAGCATTAATCGGAATAAGTACATGTGCAACAACTGTTTTTTATTACTTATCTCTTGAAAGTATTCCAGCATCATTTGCTGTTGTACTATTATTTCAATTTACATGGATTGGAGTATTAATTGAATCAATAGTAGATAAGAAATTTCCATCAAAAATAAAAATATTATCTATTATAATATTATTTGTTGGAACTATATTAGCTAGCGGAGTAATTAATAGTAATGACTTTAAGTGGAGCTTTAGTGGAATATTATTTGGACTTATGGCAGCGCTTTCATATTCACTATTTGTATTTTTTAGTGGAAGAGTGGAAACTCAAATACCTTCAGTTAATAGAAGCTTTTGTGTAACAACAGGAGCATTATTAGTTGCCTTTGCTATTTGTCCAAACTATTTCTCTAATGGATGTTTATCACAAGGAATATGGAAATATGGAATTATATTAGGCATATTTGGTGCTGTATTACCAGTACTGTTCTTTGCTATAGGAACACCTAAATTAAGTACAGGCCTATCAACTATTCTTGGAGCAGGAGAATTGCCAGTAGCTATTATAGCGTCTATTGTTATTCTAAAAGAAGAGGTTTCTATGATAAAGTGGGTAGGAGTTATTATAATTTTAATTGGAGTTGCATTACCACAGTTAATAAATCTAAAAAACAATAATTCAATAAAATTTTACAAAGAACCTGATACTAACTTATCATAAATATAATACTAATTTAAAATGAGGATCTGTTTTAAATTAAATAAAAATAGTAGTTTCTAATAGTTAGAAGCTACTATTTTTTTATACAAATCAGTTGATAATTATTTATATTCAGATTTTTTATCTATTTCTTCAATACTTTTAATTAAGTCATCTTCACATTTATTATTTGCTTTTTTAAAGTTTGATCTTAAAGAAAGCCATTTTATAGCTTCAAAATAATCATGACTTTCAATTAAACCTTGATTTAATAAAGTGGTTAAACTATCTCTGAAGTCTTTAGTATCTCTAGTAGAAAGTTTATCACCATGTTTTCTTATAATACCCATAATGTCTAATTTACCATTATCTTTATAATCACAGCTACTTATATTCATACTTAAAGTTTTCTCTATAGTAGATATAGCAATTTTTGTTTCAGCAGATACATTATCTTGAGTTTTTAATTGCTTTAATATTTTATTTGATTTATTTATAAAGTCAATAAAATTGGAATCTTTATTTTTATTTAATTTATTATTTACATTTAAAGAATTATCAATATTAGAATTGATAGTTTTCATATTTATAAATTCCATACAAACACTTCTTTCTATAAATATTTTTAATATTAGTTATGTTTTAGAAAATAACATAAGAATGTATTTTATTATATTAAAATTATCGCATTCTTTTAAGAAAACTTTAGATTGTATTACATATTTTACCTAATAATTATATAGATTTTATTAATCTATATAGTTGTTAGGTTATATGGTGTAGAATAGAAGAGAGAATATATTTCAAGCATAGATTATATATGGAAGAATAATTTTTATAGTCTTGGAAAATTATTATACTTGTAAAAATATTTGGTTGTGTTAAAATACTTTATTATAACCATAAAATGGAAATAAATGTATGAGTGAATAAGTTTAAAGTTAAAAGAGAGATTATAGGCATGCATTAAAAACAATTATAAGTTATTAGTAAATAAGACTTTAGAACTAGTATCTACTTTGCGAAAATATATGAGTAAATGTTAGATGAAAGATAAATTTGCTACCAAAATAGGGGGAAGAAGAATGGAGTACATGGTTAATAAACAATTAGGATGTGTGGATGTAATTTTGAAAAATGGATTATTTAGAAAAACATCTTATGGAGATTGTATTTTCAAATCAGAAAGTGGAGAAATAGATAAATTTATAAAGACTGATGATATGACAGTTGAAAAATATAATGAAGAATTTATTAAATTTTGCAGCAAACACAATATTAATGGTAAAAAAGTTTTGGAACTTTTAGAATAAAAATATTATAATATAATCACATAATTTTATAATTGAAAGTTAAAATACATTTAAGTAATTAAAGTGACTTAAATGTATTTTTATTTATGAAAGAGGGGTATATATGGAGTTTAAGAAATCAACTGAAGAAGATATAAGTAATATAATGAGAATTATTAATGACGCACAAATATATTTTAAAGAACAAAAAATAAATCAATGGCAAAATGATTATCCTAATATAGAGACTATAAAAGAAGACATTAAAAATGATTATTCATATGTATTTTTAATGGATAAACAAATTGTTGCAACAGTAGCACTTTCTTTCGATGGAGAAAAAACATATGATATAATTTATGATGGTAAATGGATAAGCAATAATAAATATGCAGTGATTCATAGAATGGCTGTAAATAACAGCTGTAAAGGCAATGGAATAGCCTCTAAAATTCTTGAAAATACAGAAAAAATTTGTTTAGAAAAAGGTGTACATAGTATAAAAATAGATACACATGTAGAAAATAAGGCTATGCAAAATTTACTTAAAAAAAATAATTTTCACTATTGCGGTATAATATATTTAGAGGATAACAGTAAAAGAGTAGCTTTTGAAAAAATAATATAGAAATTTAGAAAAAGAATGATAAGCATGTAAAAATCATTCTTTTTATTTATATAAAATTACTATAATATGGGTAACTATTATAGTATTATATAAGTAAAAGTTTATACAAAATAAAATTTAGTATTGATTGGGAGCATTAAAATTATGAGAAAAATTGTATCCAAAAAAGAAAAAGTTTTAATAAAGCAATTAAAATTAATTGATAAAAAAGAAGATAAGCTATTGATAGATCGGAAAGAAAGCTTTTTGAATAAAAAAATATCACCATATAAAAGCAAATTAGAAGAAAAAATACCGGATAAGCTTCAAAATACATTGCAAGCAGCATTTGAAAAAGGTTTTAATGTTGTTTTTAAAAAAGGTATTAAGATAATTGAAAAGAGTTTTGATAAAGATAAAATAAATGAAGATTTTAACATAAATGACTACGCAGTTAATATTCAAACTAATAAGAAAAATATAAAAAATATTGATAAAAAAACAAATAGCAAAGTACTATTAAATAAATCAATAAGCGTATTGGAAGGAGGAATATTGGGAGTTTTGGGGATAGGGTTACCTGATATTCCAATATTTATAGGCGTTATACTTAAAACTATTTATGAAATAAGTTTGGGATATGGCTTTTCTTACGATAATGATGATGAAAAAATATATATTTTAAATATCATTTGTAGTGCTATGACTACAGGAGAAGAAAAAAGAATTTATCTCAATGAGATTGATAAAATAGCAGAACAAATAGATAAGGGAATTAAGGTAGAACGCAATATAGATGAATTAATTAAGGAAACATCTAACAAAATGGCGATTTCAATGTTAACAAGTAAATTTATACAGGGATTACCTATAGTTGGAGTTGTGGGCAGTGTTACTAATTATAAAACAATAAAAGACATAAGTAAAATTGCTAAAGTGAAATATAAAAAGCGATATTTGATAAAACTTAAATAGTTAAAGACTATATAAAAGAACTCTATTGATTTAATAGGATTCTTTTTATTTTAAAGAAAATATAATAGAACCTTCTATACGCAGGCAATAAAAACGCGAAAGGAGGTGTAATGATATAATGCTTAAAGAAATGAATAACAAGATTTTAAAGTTAAGACAAGCATTGCAAGAACTAATTGCTAAAGAAGACAATTTACTAGATCCAAAAGTTATTGCAGCTAGTCAAGAGCTTGATGAAGCTCTAAATGATTACAACAAGTTACTAAAAGAACTAAACAAATAGTTAAAAAACGAGGAGGAATGTATATTCCTCCTTTATCATAAATCAATATTTATACTAAAAAATTATGTGTAAATTTAGATATTGTTTAATATAAAATAATATTTTTAAAAATAAATTTCTAATAAATGCAACATTTTACTTAGTAGGATTGTTTTATAAGTGAAGGAGTTGATTTGAATGAAAATAACGAAAAGAGTTTTAGGAAGTGCTATAGCATTGACAGTAATTATGGGAGTGCCACAATATGTATCTGCCAATGTACTAACTACAGAAAATAATTTGGTAACAACAGCAAATCAAGAAGTATTTAATATGCCAAAATTCTCAACAGCATGGGGTAGTGTAAAGGAGAAGGGTGATAAGCAAATTCATATTGAAAATTCAAGTAACATAAATAATGATATGATATTAAATATATCTGATGAAACTAAGATAATAGATGCAGTTAGTGGATTACCAGTTGCCATTAATGATATAGATATAAATGATGATATTTATGCATATACTAGCCCAATAATGACAATGAGTTTACCACCAATTACAAATGCAGAACTTGTTATTGTTAACATTCCACAAGATTTTAAAGTACCTAATTATATTGAAGTTCAAAATATAGTTAAAAATGATGATGGAAGTGTAACTGTTACAAGTGATGATGGTTTATTACAAGCAACTTTAGATAAAGATACTAATATGTCACCATATTTAACAAGAAATATTGTAACTACTGATAATATAGAAGTAGGATCAAAATTAGTTTTATGGACAAAGTATGATGCAAATGGAGTACAAACTCTACAACTTCCAGAAAAGGTTAATGTAGAAAAATGCATGATAATGCCTTATGAATATAGTGGAGTAGTACAAGCTTCTGCAGGTAAATTAAATATTAATGGAGAAGATGTTAGTTTTGAATATAGTGAAGCTCCATTTATGGAAGGTGAAACATTAATGCTTCCATTAAATTTAGTTTCAGAAAAACTTGGATATGAAGTTAAGCCTTTTAATAAAACAACTATGCTTAACATTACAAAAGAAGGTTCTAAAACTTATACTGTAGCTATTGATAGCGAGATGTTAGAAACAGAAGATACTGGGCATTATTTAAGTAATAAAACAATGGTAAAAAATAATACTATATTTGTAAGCTCAGAATTATTTAACTTAGCTGAAAATGCTAAGGTAGTAGTAGAATAGTTTAGTAAGGATGTGTTTTAGTATTGTGTTCATATATGTATAAGCAATTTGGATGAGCAGTTAAAACACAGGTTGTATAAAAATAAGTATAAAAAAATTCAGTATATAAAAAAATTTAGTATAATAAGATTACAATTTCCAAAATAAATATTAAAAAATAAAAAAATTCTAAAATAAATAAAAAATTTCTAAAATAAATAATAAACATTAAAAACAAATAAATAAATAATTTCTAAAATATAACATGAATTTAAGTTTACAAAAATATAACCTGTGATACAAAAACATATTTAGTATCACAGGTTATATTTTTTATTCTTTAGGACTTTGATAATACACTATTTGATGTAGTATAAAGTAGATGTTTTTATGGACGAGACTTAAAAAGATAGAATAAGGAGGTAATTGGTAGAATGCTAAAGTTTTGGGGGATTGCAAAAAAAACAAATATTATGGTTGGGTGTACGGGGCAAACGGTATATATTTATGAAAATAACTTAGAGGTAGCGAAATTTAAAGATATTAAATATGGTTATACCCCTATGTTTTGTCCTAATAAGAATATAGTGGTTGTTAAATCAACTAGTGGTATGCTTGCAATATATTCATTAGATGAATTAAAATTATTCCGTAAATTTCGCTTTTCAAAGGTAAATAACTCACAAGATGATGGATTTTGTTTTTCGAAAGATGGTAAATTTTTTTATAATATAGAACGTCATATAGATAGTTGTAAAACACGTTTGGCAATATATGATACAAGCAATTTTGAAGTGGTTAAATATCTTTTTGAAGAAGATTACTTTATGGTGTTGTCTCATATTGAATTTGATGTTGAAAAAAACAGTTTATTTATTCTTGGTTTTATGAGAGATGATAGTGGCAGCTTTAATTATGGATTTGTTTCGAGTTTTACAAATGATGAATTAATAAATATCACAAAAATTTCTAATGAACAATACGAATATATTTCTGGATTTAAATCTCTTGAAATCTTTGGGTTCACATCTAAAGCCAAGGAATGGTCCAATTTAAAATACAAAGGTTATAACTTAGATAATATAGAAGAAAATCACCTGTACATTTCTGATTATTTGACGAAAGGTTTAGAGATATGAATATATTAAAAACTATTTTAGAAAATAAAGAATTAGCAGATAAAATAAATTATAAATGTGATATTATAATTTACCCTGAAATGCGAAAGCAGGAAGATGCTGATGGACATATTACTTGGAATATTGATGGAATGGCATTTGGAGCTGATGCATCTGGTGGGGAATTTGTTTTGTTATCAGACGGAACTATTGGATTCAACAGTTCAGAGGGCGAGACAGGTCGTATAGCAGAAAATATGACAGAGTTATTTGAGCTATTAATTAATTGTCCGTGTTTCATGGATTTTTTGGTTGATGACATTTATAAAGATGATATTTTGCTTAGAAAGTATGCTGAAGCTATTGAATCTGAATATAAAGATGATTTTAATTCCATTGGCATATATGATTGGGATATTGTAAAAGAGGAAATTTCAAAAGAGTTAGGTCTTGGGGTTGATAATTTTATATATTATAATACACTAAAAAAGTTTTATAATACAGCAAC
The DNA here is from genome assembly GCF_000827935.1 of Clostridium botulinum. Lineage (NCBI taxonomy): Bacteria > Bacillati > Bacillota > Clostridia > Eubacteriales > Clostridiaceae > Clostridium > Clostridium botulinum. The sequence goes on along the minus strand of NZ_CP010520.1, from coordinate 2,647,672 downwards.
GAGAGAACCTCAATATAAGTACATTTTTAAAGAAAATGATGGGACAAAAATAAAATCTAATTGTATTATCTCTCGCCCGATGAGAGATTAAATAAAAAAGAAAGCAGAATTATGATCATATAACAGTATGAAAGATAGACTACTATTTTATGTAGACTAATAATGATTGCCTAGAACTGGTGAGGTTTTGGGGATGTAAATGAAATTTATATTTGAGGAGTATAACAATGTCAAAAATGAAGGAATTTCAAAAAACAGCCAGTGGAAAAATAAAGCTTGATTGGAACTCAGTTGAAGAAGAGGTTGGCTTTAAATTACATGATAATCTAAAAGACTTTTATTCACGAATATTAGGTAGCAAAAATAGAATACTAGGCAGCAAAAATAAGTCAGGTATCATTTCGGGGATAATAAAATTTAATTCTATTGAATTTGTAAACCGATATGTAAACAAAGACAACTGGCTTAATGATGCAAATAGCAATAACAGTTATGCCGAGTTTACGCTTTGTCTGTTAGAGCAGACAAATGACAAATATATTTCGGACTTTATTGAAGAGGCATTTTGGGGAGAATGGACAGGGGGAAATGATTTTGGGCATAGAGCATATGTGGGCGAAATTCTTATTAACATGGGACAAGTATCACTTCTTTTCAATAATGATACAGGGGAATTTGAATGGGTAGATTTTGGGTATGGGAATTTTGATACATATTCGGACAATCCATATGGTATCGTGGCTGATAATACTCAAGAATTTCTTAACAAATTCAAACTTGTAGATATATGAGATTGACTATTTGCAGTTTACACAGGAGAAGTTTATATGACAAACATTGAAATAATAGGAGATTAAATTTATGGGAGAAAATATAAAATCTAATTTGGAAGATATAGATAAAAAAGATAGTAGAGGAAGAACTCCACTTATAAATTCAATAGTTCAAAGAAAGGCAATAGATGTTATAGAGTCTATAATAATGGCTGGAGCTAATTTAGAGTTAATAGATAAATTAGGAGATACTGCATTGAAAAAAGCCATAAAATTCAAAAGAATAGATGTAGTAGAATTACTAATTAAACATGGAGTTAATATTCAAAGCGAAAATATAGAAAATTCTCCATGGTTTTTTGCTAGAAAAAATAAAAAAATAGCAGATATATTATTAGGTACAAAAGGAGCTATAAGATTAACATTAAGTAGTGATGAAGAAAATACATTAGAAGAGCTTTTATATAATGAAGATATAGATTATATATGTTCAAAAATAGAAAATTTAGATTCGCCAGAGATATTACATGCATTTATATTAGAATTTAATTATGATGATGAGTGGCTGCCTATAGTAAGCGTATTAAAGAATGACAATTGCAAAGAAATAACAGCAATAGAAATAATAGAATTATTAACAGATGGAAATATAGCAGATTTACAACTTATTGATGAAAAAATATTTAATTTATTGAAAAGCACAAATATAATTGATTTAAAGAAGCGCTTGAGCAATTAGAAAAACAATATAATGACATGCCTGATGAGTGTAAAGGATTTTTTACTCTCGATGAAAATGGAATATATGTATCTTTAATGACTAGAGAGGAAACAGACAAAAATCTTGATGTCTTGTTTAAGAAAGGAGTTTAATTATGGAAAAGGATAACTCTTTGTTGTATACATGCTACATAAATGATATGGATTTTATAGATGAACTTATAAATTGCCTTAACAGTATTGAATATAGTGAATTTGATGAAGATTACATAGACGAGTTACTTGATAGTAGAGATAGTGATCCGTTTGATGCTGAATGGTGTAGAGTTAATAAAAAAATTAATTCATTGAAAAATGACAAAAACTATACCAATCTAAATAAAGAAGTGCAATGTAAAATAAGAGAAAAAGTATTTATGATAATTAAACAAAATACTGAGAGTGAACTTTCAGATTATGTTTCTGATGACTTTGGACTGATTTATGATAGTTTTATAGTAAATTATAAAGATGAATGGCTAAATAAATTCATTAGAGAATATAAAAATAGAAGGATTCCTGCTGGAGAACTTTAAAACAAAGGAGTGGTGTTTTGGGAAAGTTTGAGGGTTTTAAAGAAAAAGTATATTTAGAGATATTAAATACATTAAGAAATCATTTTACTAATTATGAAAAAAGTATATATGCAATAGCATTAGAAATATTTTATGGAGAAGAATATGGTATAAAAGTCCTATATCAGACTAAAGACGATTTAAATATTCAATTTAAAAAAGAGTTGGAAGTTCACAAATATGATGTGCAAGAATTTGAATATTTAAATGAAGCTGAGAATATGTTTTTTTTAACAAATAATCATACGAGAGATTTTTGGGGATCCATACTTTATTATATATATGATAATAGAATTCCTATACCAAATGGATATTATGATAACTTTGGTATATCGATGCAAAATGGAGTATTGGATAGAAGAGAGCTTCCAGATGATACATTTACTTTTTTAGAAGATACAGCACTATTTTGTGCTGAAAAACTTAAGCATACAACTGAATTTATTAGAAAAGATGATGATTTTTTAATATTTGTGTGCCATGAGAGCACAATGTATTATAGATATCCTCTTTCTTTTATAAGGAGAACTGTTGATGAAGATAAAATACATCTTTTAATGGATATTGTTTCAGAAGAATGATAGTGGACAATCTTCTACAACATAAGAATAAACATTTAATTTATACAAAAAATTTAAATAAAACTTAATATTTATTTTTCAAAGTAACAAAGTCACAAAAGAATATAAGTCTATATAGTAATATAAACATTGTAATTTACAAAGTAAAAATATTTAGTTTGGAGTGTGGTTTGATGAATAAATTTTTAGTATTATGGAAAAAATATTCATTTGTAATATTAATGATGTTTATTTTACTAGGATTATTTGATGCAAGAATAGCATTATTAGCTATTATATGTATGGTTGCACCTATAATTGTTTCTTTATTTAAAGGGAGATTTTGGTGTGGAAATTTATGTCCAAGAGGAAGTTTTTATGATAATGTAGTTTCTAAATTTAGCAACAAAAGAAAAGTGCCTAAATTTTTAAAATCTTATTATTTTAGAGCTATAGTTTTTGTAGGTATGATGACTATGTTTGGTTTAGGAATAAAGCAAAACTTAGGAAACTTATATGGCATAGGCATGGTATTTTATAGAATGATTGTAGTAACTACTATAATTGGAATAGTATTATCTTTATTTTATAATCATAGAACTTGGTGTAATTTCTGTCCAATGGGAAGTGTAGCATCAATAATATCAAAATTTAAAAAGAGTAAAAAGGTACTACAAGTATCATCTTCATGTGTATCATGTAAAATGTGTGAAAAAAAATGTCCTTTAGGAATAGTTCCTTATGAATATAAGGGGGATATCTTAAGTCATCCTGATTGTATACAATGTGGACAATGTGTATCAGTATGTCCTAAAAATGCAGTTGGATATGATAAAATTACATTAAAATAGAAATATAATTAAAATAAAAGGTTAAAATAAACTATACGTAAGTTAAGTTTATTTTAACCTTATTTTTGAGTGTTTAATAAAAAAGTGTTATTATTTTATTTTTGTCAGATCTTAGTTTGTTTTAAAATAGGAGTTGATATATACAATCATTGAGGATATTTTGTTTATGTATATATCACCAATTTTAAAATTTAAATTTCTGGTTCAACAGATTTGTTAGGATATAGTGTTGTACCCCATATTGAGAATGTTCTTTCTTTTACTAATGGGATATTTTGAGCATCTATAACTTGTCTCCACCATTCCCATGCAAGGCCTGTACACTCCCATGCTTTAACGGAAATATTTCTAGCATTTCCTTTTAGATATATTTCTGTATTAAAGTGAGCAGTTTTATCTTTATCACTTCCAGACCAAATCTTATGCTCTATTATTTCATTACCATCTTTATCATAGCTAACTTCGTCCCAAGTTACTTCAAATTGAGCAACATAAGCACCACTATGATCAAGAATAATTTTACCATTAGTATATTCTGTTGATGTTGTTTCAATATATTCTGTTTTATTATTTACAGTAGCAATTCTATTATCTTTTAAGAATGTACTTGTGTATGAAATAGGATATCCAGGATTTTTAGGACTATATACTGAGTTGTTTTGTATTATATTTTGTATTTCATTAAAATCTTTAGTAACTACTTTGTTATGGGCTTCAGCACCACCACCAAGAACTGTAGCTGTAAATGAGCTTTGCTCTAAGATATCTTCATATTCTGTGTTACCACTGATATCTTGGTTAGAAACTAAAGCTTTAAATGCTGCTTTAACATTTGCACTCTTAGATGTAGTCTCAAGTTTTACATAAATTGTTCTACCATAGGCTACATTTGAAACATATGCAGGTGGATTTTCGTTATCTACACCTTTTAAAGCTAATTCATGAAAGCTTACATTGTCGCCAAATAAGTCAGAAGGTTTTTCAGGCGCATCTACACTAACTGTATAGAATATTTGCTTATATGCAACAACCATAGCTTGTTTTTCACCTTTAAATATAGAATTGAAATCTATATTTAATGCTTTGTCTAAAATTTTGAAATTGCAACCAAACATTGTAGATAATTGAGATTTACTATATACCATAGCATCAGTATAGCTCATTCTTGTAGGAATAGTATATTTAGATGCGTATTTTGTATTCCAAGTATCTAGTAGAGAATTTATTGAAGAATTTACAGTAGAATATGTTGGTGAATTAACAACTTTACTACCATCCTCACTCATTCCAGGTAAGTCAACACTTATAGTTATTGGTTTTCTTTTACAAGAAATTATATCAGGTTTGTTTTCTACAAGATTTCTATTTGCAAGTTGAATAGCACCAGGGTAAGTTCTATCATTAATTGAGTCTATTATTGAAATATCTGCAGTAGAGTCAGATATACTTTTCTTTTCTCTTTTTACTACAATATATTTATTTGGAGTATCAAAACCTTGAGCAGGCACAAAGCTATCAACGCTTTCACCTTTTGAAGATAGTATCTTATCAGGGTTATATGATAATCCATAGATATTTTTATCAATATCATTAATTTCATTTTTTAAAGTATCTCTTATAAGAGGTATATCTTCTATAATTGGTTCTTCAATAGATTTGATAGGATCAACTATAGGATTAATAGTAATGGGATTAATAGCTTGTACAGAATCTGTATTTAGTAAGTCACCATCTGTTTGTGTGCCCTCATCTAATACATTTTTTTCAGATAAACTATTATCTGTTTTATTATCTGATACAACATTTTTTGTTTCATCACTAATATTTTCAGTAATTACATTTTTATCTGTAGTTTCTTTTGCAGAATTATCTTCTGTTATGCCTGATAGAAAAACATTGTTATTAGTTTTAAAATCACTAATATATGCAAATCCATTGATAAGCATAACTGCTAATAATCCTTGTGCAAATGACTTAAGAAGTTTTTTAGTAGTTTTCATTTAATTTTCCCCCTTTTTTGTATAGTTATAATATTTGGTGCTGATTATTTATACGGACAAAAATCAAGAAACTTTAGAAAAAAAAGAGAAAACAGAGGATAAATACCAATTAATATGTTGCATAGGCTTTATAGGACGAGATATTTTTAAACATTACTATTAATCATTAAAATAATAAATATAGTATTTTATAGTAATTTAATGTGATTAAGTCACTTAAGTATTATAGAAATACAAGTATAATAAAATTAACAAATATATTATTATATATTTTAATATGATAGGAGGCTTTATTATGGCTAAAATTATAAATAGTAGAGAGTTTATGGAAAAGGTAGAAAATACTAAAGGTGTAGTTATGGTTGATTTTTTTGCAGATTGGTGTGGTCCATGTAAGATGTTAGCTCCAATATTTGAAGATCTTAGTAATGAATTTAATGATAAGGCTAAATTGTTTAAATTAAATGTAGATGAAAGTGGAGAAATAGCACAAAAATATGGTGTATTTTCTATTCCTACAATGATAATATTCAAAGATGGAAAAGCAGTAGAAAATTTAACTGGATTTATGCCAAAAGAAAATATAACAAATAAATTAAAGGTTCATTTATAAAATGTTTGAAGGAATAACCTCTGTAAGTAATGTAAGTTATTTATTAGTATTTTTTGAGGGGATAGTTTCATTTCTATCCCCTTGTGTATTACCTTTAATACCACTTTACATTGGATATTTAGCGGGAAATGCTAAAAAACAAAATAATGATGGTACATATACTTATGAAAGAAAAAAAGTATTATTTCACACTATATTTTTTGTACTAGGAATTTCAACAGCTTTTTTCATACTAGGAATTTCATTTACCACAATAGGAACATTTCTTAATAATAATAAAATGATTTTCACTAAAATTAGTGGAATTATTATAATTATTTTAGGTTTATTCCAAATGGGAATTTTTGAATTTAAATTTTTGCAAAGAGAACGTAAATTAAAAATAAACTTAAATGGAAAAAAGGTAAATCCTTTAATAGCTTATATAATGGGATTTACATTTAGCTTTGCATGGACACCTTGTGTTGGTCCAGCTTTATCATCAATTTTAATTCTTGCATCAAGTGCTAAAGATGCCGCTATTGGAAATTTATTGGTTTTAATATATTGCTTAGGCTTTGTAATACCATTTTTAATATTAGGTCTTTTTACAACTCAAGCTTTAAATTTTATAAAAAATAATAAAAATGTTATGAAGTATACAATAAAAATAGGTGGAATCCTAATGATAATTATGGGAGTAATGACTTTTACAGGATGGTTAAATAATGTTACAGGTTATTTAAATCAAGTAGGAAGTAATGAAAATACTAAATTAACATCAGAAGAAAAAGAAGAGATTAAAAGAGAAGAACAATATATTAAAGAATCGGAAGAGAGAAATAATTCTAATAGTACAAATTCAAGTAATGAAAATATAGAAAAGGAACCTTTGCAGCCATCATTTGATTTTACGTTAAAGGATCAGTATGGAAATGTTCATAAATTATCTGATTACAAAGGTAAAACTGTATTTTTAAATTTCTGGGCAACATGGTGTCCACCATGTCGTATGGAGATGCCTCATATAGAAGAGTTATATAAAGAATTTAATTATAATAAAGATGATATTATTATTTTAGGAGTGGCTCAACCTGGAGGAGAAGAAAAAGATAAAGATGGAATAAAACAGTTTTTAAATGATCAGGGATTTACATTCCCAGTAGTTTTTGATGAGAGCGGTGAGGTATTTAGTGATTATAGAATAATGTCTATGCCAACCACTTTTATGATAAATAAAGATGGAGATATTTATGGATATGTAAGTGGTGCTTTAAGTAAGGATCAAATGAAAAGTATAATAAGTGAAACTAAAGAAAAATAATTAAATCACCTGAGATTTTGAATCTTAGGTGATTTAATTTAAGTTTATTTGCAGTTTTAAATATCATAAGTTTAATAAAAAAATAAAGCAAGAAAAGAGTACTCTAAATTTATTTATTTAATTTAATTAACAATTAAATATGCAAAAATATAATTAGTTTTATAAAAATGCTATAATGAAATTATAATGACTAGTTTTATAAGGAGATACAATGAAAAATATATTTTTTATAGGAGATACTCATTTTGGGGATAGTCACATTATTGATTATGAACAAAGACCATTTGAAAACGTAGAAGAAATGGATAGAGAATTAATTAATAGATGGAACTCTGTTGTGACAGATGATGATACTGTTTTCATGATAGGTGATTTTTCTATTTATCCTAAAGAAAAGACTAAGGAGATATGCCATAAATTAAAAGGGGAAAAAATATTAATTTCTGGAAATCATGATAATAATTCAGAAGAATATTATTATGAGTGTGGATTTAAAAATGTATATCAATATCCAATAATTTTAGAAGAGTTTTGGATGATTTCACATAAACCATTATATTTAAATAAAAATATGCCTTATGCAAATATTTATGGTCATGTCCATGGAAATGAAATGTATGTTAATTATTCAAATCAATCATTTTGTGCATGTGTAGAACGTATAAATTATACTCCTATTTCTTGGGAACAAATAAAAGAAAAGATGAACCTTTTCTCTTAACTTAATAGGTGAAAATTTAAAAATTAATATATTTTTTTAAAAGTAGGTTCTCCAAATAAAAAAATGCAAACTTAATATAGTTTTATTTAAGGTTTTGGAGAATTGCAATATTTAACAGATATTATTATATTTAATATAATTGATATACTTATATTATTAAAACAATTATATGTACTTTTTAACATTAAATATATTTTTTTGTTTTTATAAATTATGTGAACAATTACAGGGAAATATAAAATTATGAATATAAAAAATTTAAAAGCTATATGTAAAAAATAATTTATCAAGAATTAAATTAAAAGATTTATTGCGTTTGTTTGATGTAGTATGACTTTAGCGTTGATGGACATTTATGGTAATCTGATGCAAGCAAGATTAAGCTAATTTAAAATTTCATAAAGTGGAAAAAATTAAATTTACAATGACCTTATTTTATGAAATAATGTAATAATGAATTTTTAGTAAGCAAGAAGTGAGTGAGGTAACATAATGAAAATAGGATTTGATCATGAAAAATATTTAGAGGAACAATCAAAGTATATCTTAGAGAGAGTTGATAGCTATGATAAGCTATATTTAGAATTTGGTGGCAAACTTTTTAATGATAGACATGCAATGAGAGTTCTTCCAGGATTTGATGAAAATGCAAAGATTAAATTACTACACAAGTTAAAAGAAAAAGTTGAAGTAGTAATATGTGTTTATGCAGGAGATATAGAAAGAAACAAAATAAGAGGCGATTTTGGTATTACATATGATATGGATGTCTTAAGACTTATTGATGATTTAAGAACTTATGAATTAGAAGTTAATAGTGTAGTTATTACAAGATATAATGGTCAACCAGCGACTACAGTATTTATAAATAAGCTTGAAAGAAGAGGCATCAAGGTTTATAAGCATAAATCAACAAAAGGATATCCAACAGATGTTGATACAATAGTTAGTGAAGAAGGTTACGGACAAAATCCATATATTGAAACTACAAAACCAATAGTAGTTGTAACAGCACCAGGTCCTGGTAGTGGAAAACTTGCTACTTGTCTTAGTCAATTATACCATGAATCAAAAAGAGGAAATGCTGCGGGATATTCTAAGTTTGAAACATTCCCAGTATGGAATGTTCCATTAAAACATCCATTAAATATAGCATATGAAGCTGCAACGGTTGATTTAAAGGACGTTAATATGCTTGATTCATTCCATATGGATGCATATAATAAGGTTACTGTAAATTACAATAGAGATATTGAAAGCTTTCCAGTGTTAAAGAGAATAATAGAAAAGATTACAGGTAAAGAATCTATTTATAAATCACCAACTGATATGGGCGTTAACAGAGTTGGGTTTGGAATAGTTGATGATGATGCAGTTAAAGAAGCATCAAAGCAAGAAATAATAAGAAGATATTTTAAAACTGGTTGCGATTATAAAAAAGGATATGCAGATAAAGAAACTTTTGACAGATCTAAATTAATAATGGAAGAAGTAGACTTAAAGGAAACTGATAGAAAAGTTGTTCTTCCAGCTAGAGAAAAATCTGCAAAGTTAAAAATGGCTACAGATGAAAATGAAATTTGTCCAGTAGTAGCATTAGAATTAAGTGATGGAACAATTTTAACAGGAAAGAGCTCAGATTTAATGGATGGGGCTGCAGCTGTAATAATAAATGCTATAAAATATTTAGCTAATATTTCAGATGATATATACTTAATTTCACCTGTTATATTAGAGCCAATAATGAATTTGAAATCTAAGACTTTTAATGAAAAGAATATATCATTAAATTGTGAAGAAGTTCTTACAGCGTTAAGTATTTCAGCAGCAACAAATCCAACAGCACAAGTTGCTATGGAAAAATTACCTTTATTAAGAGGTTGTCAAGCTCACGCTACAACTATATTATCAAGAGCAGATGATACAACTTTAGGAAAATTAGGAGTAGATGTAACATGTGATCCTAATTATCCTTCAGAAAGTCTTTATTATAATAACTAAATTATTTATTTAAAACAGAGCTTTAGTTAAAAATTAAAATATCAAAAGACTGTAATGAGATTTGTATAAAAATAAATCTTATTACAGTCTTTTATTTTATATTAATTTAAATTTTTTAACTTCTTTTTGAACTAATTGAGCTGAATGAGTTTTTACAAATGAACCTTTTCCAGTTAAGATGAGGTATTCTTTAAAAAGGTTACTTTTCCAGTTATGATAAGGTATTTTTCAAAAAGGTTATTAATGAAATATATAGAATAACTGTAATATAGAATAAAAGATGATTTTAAGATGTAAAAAATGGGAGGGAAATTTAAAATAGCATAAATGGTTTATTTTATTAAAGTAAGAGTTTTATATAAAAAGATATTGAGAATTTTTAAATAGGGGGATTTAATATTGTTAAGAAATATGTTTAATTTTAAAAAGATTTGCTTTGATTTTATATTGTTTTTTACTATGAGTATAATTATTTTTCAATTTACAGCTTGCCAAACATTAAATGAAAAACATTTAAATGGAATTGTTAAAGAAATGGAAGATAAACAAGTACCTTTTTTTACAGAATTAGCATATGCATCAAAAGATAGAGTTATTTTTTATGGAACTATTGGGTTGATTGTATATGATGTTTCTAATAAGCAAATTCATAGAGCTATAAACTTAAAGGACATTAATATGAATCATATTCAAGGTGATGAAGTTACTATTTTTAAGGTAAAAGAAGATGGAAGTGAGATATTAATTTTTAATGATTCTGATCATAATAATGCTTATTTATATAATATTGAAAATGATAAATTAAGTAAAAGTGATATTAGTAATTTTAATGATGAGTATAAAGGACCACATTATTTTGAAGATGAATATAACAAAGTAGATTATTATAATCATGAATATATTAAAAAATATGGGGATATGGAGTTACTAGATTATGCACATATAGATGAAAATAATATGTGTTATTTAATATGTCCTAGTAAAATTGGTGGAGCTAAAGGATTATCAAATCTTAAGATTATTATAGTCAATAAAGATTCCAATGAGGACGGAGTCTATGAAATTTTTTAATGTACAAGCTTTTAAAGTATTTAGATATATGCTAATTATAATATTAAGTTTAACTATTACAGCCTGTTATTCTAAAAAATATCCTAGTAATTATCCTCCATTGATTATTGAATGTAATGGAGTGGATTTAAAAACAGAAGTGAATGAAGTAACATGGATTGAAAATGGTGGGAATAGTCTTATAAGTGTTCCTGAATTTGATATAACAAATCATATGGAACCAGCTATTGTGAATTCAAATGATAAATTAACTTTAAAAATAGGATATGATAGTGATATTTCAAAAATAAAAGTAATTAGGGTAGAGATGATAGAAGGACATAGAAGGGAAATACCAATAGAACTTACAGATGATTTTGTACAAGCTCCAGAAGAAAAAGGTGAATACATTTATTCAATAAAGGTAACTTGGGATTCAACACCAGAATCAATTCATTTTGTTAGTTATGTAATTAAATTTAAAGTGATTTAAGTAAAATAATTTCTAATTAGATTATCAGAATTATTATTACTCCCAGCATTGTTAATTATATTTCCTATATCATTTTTATTTGAACTGATATTATAAAAATATTTTAGTGTTTTGTAGAAAATATTTTAGACTAAATGTACAAGCCTTAGAATAAAATACTTAATATTATGAGTTATGAGCTTAAATATCTAAGGGGCTAAAATAGCACCTTAGATATTTTGTTTAAAAATTAGTTATGATAAATTATTTTATTTCAAATTTTTTAACTTCTCTTTGAACTAATTGAGCTGAATAAGGTTTTACAAATGAACCTTTTCCAGTTAAGAAGAAGTCTTTTTCAACTATAAGGTTCATTAGAGCCTTTACCTCATCAGCAGTTATATCTTGCTTAACATCTGTTATAGTAAGGGTTGATTTTGAACCAATAGTATTTAAAAATATTAATGATAAATTATATTCCATATCTTTTTACCTCCATTTAATTTTTGTGCTATGTTTTTATATAGCATTGATACTAATGTTTAAAACATAGTTTAAGTTTTTTTATTTGATAGTTTTAAATTAATTTTCTTTCATTAATTTAGAAGTATCAGTTAAGAAGAAATTCTTACATTCATTTGCTAAAACTTTTTCCAATGCTTCTGCAACTTCCCAGATTTCTTCTGGTGTTCTTTTTGGATTTATAGATGAAAAGTTTTTCTTAGTGTAAATAGGATCACCTGATTTGTCCTCTCCTTTTTGTACCTCGATACCAAGGGTATAACCAGTTTGAATTTTGCTAATAGCCATGATGTTTTGCCTCCTTTAATTTGTTTTCATATAGGATATATGTGTTTGGTGGAAGAATTACATGGTACTAAGGGAATTTTTTATAAGAAATAATTTTAATTGATATGAAATGCATGATTTGTATATTAATTTATTTTAAGGAAAAGTATTTGCTAATTTGTAGTATTTTTTAGGAAGGTTATAAATAAGGGTTAATGAATATATGTAATAATAGGAATTAAAATATACCTTAATATTTTTCTTATCTTATTTTAATAAAGGAATTTTTACTATTTATCAACAAGATTAAATTTGTATTTTTTAGTAGTAATTTAATAGGAGATGATATCTTGTCAATGCAAACATTAGGAGTAGTAATTATGTTAATTGGCACCGTGAGTATTTTATTAGTGAATATATTTCCAGATAAAAATAACGTATATTTATATAAATTATATTATTCTATTTTAGGAATAGTAACTATAATCTTAGGGGTGTTTTTAGAATTAGGTATTATAAGTGGTGAAATTCTTATAGTATTATTAGTAGTTTTACTGATAGTTAGTAAGATTATAAAATACAAGTTATTTAAATTAAAGTAAGAGATTGATATAACAACATATTGATAAATTCTAAATTGGGGGAGGATGTTATGAAGAAAAAAATAGTTATACTTATTATAATGTGTTTTATTTTGATATTAATTGGATGTAACAATAAAAATCAGGGTGAAATTAAATTTTCTAATTTAACGCAAAAGGAAGAAAGTTTATTAAAGTTAATTGAAAATGAAGCTGATTGTAAGATTTATGATTATGTTTTAAATAATAATGTAAAATCAATATATGTGAATTTTAAAACATTAAATTCTAATGGTGAGTGGCAAGAAAATGGGGGAGCATCTTCTGATATTAGTAGCACAAAAGGTAGGATAGCTATTTCGAGTTTTAGAGATGAAGGAAATTTGCAAATTTCTATTGAAAATGGGGACGGGGTAGTTAAGTTTAAATCTAATTCAGAATTGTATGATAATGCAAAAGGGATGACAAGAGCTATGGCATGGGATGAAGAGTGTAATTTTGTTTGTGAGAAGGAAATACCTTTAGCAATGCAAATTATATCAAATACATCTGAAATAGGAATTAGCATGAATAATTTTTATAATACTGATGAGTTAAAGGATTATGATATAGTGAATGCAGTTACAGTTACATTTTCAGAGAATACGATAAATTAAGATGTTTATTTTTTATAATGAAGAATGTGGAATTAGTCATCACATTCTTCATTATATAAACTTTCTAAATAGTAATGATCTGTTAATTTTCTTGTTAAGTTATCCCATGAATAAATTCTTCTTTGTAGCTCTATTCCAAACTCACTTTTCATTTTAACTTTTATATTATCGAAACTATGTTCATCACTATGTTCTTCTTCAAATTCTTTAGGGCTTTTTAATTTCTGTGTTTCATAATCTTTAAGAATTGAGATAACAAATCGTCCATGTTCTTGTGATTGCTCTTCTAAGTCAAATTTTATGGTATTAATAAGTCCACATATTACAAAGTGTTCTTCATAAAGTCCTTTAGTGCTATATGATCTTAACTGTTTATAAAATTCTTCTTTTAACTCTATTAAATACTGATGATTCTTAATAACGCCTTCTTTTGGAGCGTATTTTTTCATTAACATAAATCCTCGTGCAATTCCTCCAATGCTTCTTATAGCAGTATTGGTTAAGTCAATGGCATCTGAAATAGATTCTTTAGTATTAATTTCTTCTATAAATGTATCAAATGCTTTTATGAAATTTTCTATAAGTAATCCTTCACTTAAGGAATCTTCTTGCCTTACTTCTTCTCTTAATGTTTCTCTAGTTATGAAGAAATCACATAGTTCTTCTAACTCACAATCAGACATATTATCATCATTTATGTTTAAAATAAGCTCATTAACTTTTCTTGTTAAAGTTGGCTTTAAATCATCAATATTTGTACTATTTAATTTATTTAATAAATCTTTTATTTCTTTATAAAACATATTTTCCTCCTAAAAATTTTTGTTCATAGATTTATGGGTGTAAGGTATATAATTAGGAAATCACTCATTTTTGAAATTTATATATTAATTGAGTTTATATAAAATGTATCTTTTTTTATTTATATATTAATTGATGTTATATAAATATATTTTTCTATTTATATAAAGTTCATTAATAGAACTTGAATGTATCTTTTTTTATTTGCTTTGAAATATATTTCTATGATGAATTGATTATAACATATTTTGTAAATGTAAAGTTTGTTGAAATTTCTAAGGGGGTAAAATAGCACTTTAGATGTTGTTTTGGGGAGAGGCATATGTTGATTAGCGAGGAATGAGCTTAGCAACATAGCCCGCATTTCCATAGGAAATACGTTCCTCAGAAATCTTTTAGCTATAGGTAATTTGTTTGAATATTTAAATGATAAATATGGTGATGATAAAAAGCTTAATGAGGAGGTATTAAAGATGACTAAGACTTTATATGATCCTGAAGTTGAAAAAAGAGGAATTGAAAAAGGAATAGAAAAAGGCGAAGAAAAAAAAGCTATTGAAACAGCTAGAATTGCAATAAAAAAAGGCCTTAGTAATGAACTTATATGTGAACTTACAGGTTTGAGTTGTGAAGAAATTAATAGTATAAGGCAGTCAGCTAGTCATTAAGTATTGATAAAAGCTTAATGAAGAGGTATTAAAGATGACTAAAACTTTATATGATTATGAAGTTGAAAAAGAGGAATTGAAAAAGGTGAAGAAATAAAAGCAAAGAAATCAGCAGAAAATCTTCTAAAGCTTGGAGTAAGTAAAGAAATAGTGGCACAAGGAGTAGGACTTACAATAGAAGAAGTAAGAGAAATAAAAAAATCACTTCTTCATTAATAGTAACTTTAAGAAATATTGAATAGATAAAAAGTAGTAAACAAAAATTAGGTTTGCTGGAAATCAATTATTTATAATTAGGTGCATTAATTCATTAGAGATAGGAATACTCATTTATTGTTGCAAAAAAATATGATTTGTTCTGGTTGTTGTAAATATTGTTGCAAACATACAAAAAAGGCTGTATTACAAAGTATCTAAACCTTGTAATACAGCCTTTCTTCTAAATAAATGGTGCCGCTAGCCGGATTCGAACCGGCACGATATCACTACCAGAGGATTTTGAGTCCACCACGTCTGCCAATTCCATCATAGCGGCATATTACCGAACAAGTGATATTTTACCATATTATAAAACATAATTCAAGTAAAATTTTTATTACTTTTTTATCAAAATTTAAAAATAAAGGTTGTTACATAATAAATCATTTGCTAGAATAAGAGTAGGGCAATGATATCCCAGTGGGATGAATTTAAGCCCGGTGCTATATTAAAAGAGAAATTTAAGTTTTTATTATAGTAATCATCTATTAATTAGGGAGAGGAGCAAATTTATATGATGTATTCAAAAGAAGTTGAAGAAATGTGTGTAGTTGCTAAGGGTCCTAATCACGGACCAGCACCAATTCCTGCAGAAGGAAAATGGGTACAATCTAAAGAAGTAACTGATATATCAGGATTAACTCATGGAATAGGTTGGTGTGCACCACAACAAGGAGCTTGTAAATTAACTCTAAATGTTAAGGACGGTATAATCGAAGAAGCTTTAGTAGAAACAATTGGATGTTCAGGAATGACTCATTCAGCTGCAATGGCTTCAGAAATATTACCAGGAAAGACTATATTAGAAGCATTAAACACAGATTTAGTTTGTGACGCTATAAACACAGCTATGAGAGAATTATTCTTACAAATAGTTTATGGAAGAACTCAAACTGCGTTCTCAGAAGGTGGATTACCAGTAGGAGCAGGTCTTGAAGATTTAGGAAAAGGTCTAAGATCTCAAGTTGGTACTATGTACGGAACTCTTGCTAAAGGACCTAGATACTTAGAAATGGCTGAAGGATACGTTACTGACGTAGCTTTAGACGAAGACAAAGAAATTATCGGATACAAATTCGTTAATTTAGGAAAAATGATGGAAAACATAGGCAAGGGTATGGATGCTAATAAAGCATTAGAAGAAGCTAGAGGTCAATACGGAAGAGTTGCTGACGCTGCTGAATTAATGGACCCAAGACATAAATAATTATTTGTAAAGGAGGATTTTTATTATGGCAATATTTGAAAGTTATGAAAGAAGAATTAATCAAATCACTCCAGTACTAGAAAAGTACGGAATGAAAACTCTAGAAGATGCGCAAGCAGTTTGTGAATCAATAGGAATTGATCCATGTACAATAGCTAAAGAAACTCAACCAATAGCGTTTGAAAATGCTGGATGGGCTTATACTTTAGGTGCTGCTATAGCTATAAAGAAAGGTTGCAAAAAGGCTGCTGAAGCTGCTGAAGCAATCGGAGAAGGATTACAAGCATTCTGTATCCCTGGATCAGTTGCTGATGATAGAAAAGTTGGTTTAGGACACGGAAACTTAGGAGCTATGCTTTTAAGAGAAGAAACTAAATGCTTCGCATTCTTAGCAGGTCACGAAAGTTTCGCTGCTGCTGAAGGTGCTATCAAAATAGCTGAAAAAGCTAACAGAGTAAGAAAAGAACCATTAAGAGTTATATTAAACGGTCTTGGAAAAGATGCTGCATTCATAATCTCAAGAATTAATGGATTCACTTACGTTCAAACTAAATTTGACTACTATACTGGAGAAGTTAAAGTAGTTAAAGAAAAAGCATACTCAAACGGAGAAAGAGCTAAAGTAAGATGTTACGGTTCTGACGATGTTAGAGAAGGTGTTGCTATCATGCATATGGAAGGCGTTGACGTATCAATCACTGGTAACTCAACTAACCCAACAAGATTCCAACATCCAGTTGCAGGAACATACAAAAAAGAATGTATGGAACAAGGTAAGAAATACTTCTCAGTAGCATCAGGTGGTGGTACTGGAAGAACTCTTCACCCAGATAACATGGGTTCAGGTCCTGCTTCTTACGGTATGACTGATACTATGGGAAGAATGCATTCAGATGCACAATTCGCAGGATCATCATCAGTTCCAGCTCACGTTGAAATGATGGGTCTTATCGGAATGGGTAACAACCCAATGGTAGGATGTACTGTTGCAGTAGCTGTTGCTGTTGAAGAAGGAATGAACAAATAGTCTTTAAGGCTATTTGTTAAAGCTAAGTAATTAGCTTATATAAATACTCACATTTATAGATTTTAGGATCTGTGGATGTGGGTATTTTTTTATTTTAGGAGGAGTTATAGAAAAGTATGATAATATATTTGAAGATTTGTAATTTTAATGTTAATATATGTGTAATAAATAATAGCTGGAGGCTTAGTATGAATAGTATAGAACATGATAAAAATTTATTAGTAATAGAAGCTATTGAAGGTTTTGCATATAATCATAATATAAGTAGTAGTAAGGCTTTAGATATATTTAATAGGTATGATATTATTAAGTTAATACATTCTCAATATGATGTTTTGCATACTCAAAGTTTAGAGGAAAGTATAAACTTTGTTGAAGATGTAATTAGGAGAAAAGGATATGTTAATTAATAATGAATTAGTATTATTCCATGGAACTAATACAGTATTTGATAAAATAGATTTAAAAAGATCTAAAGATAAACGAGATTTTGGAAAAGGTTTTTATACTACTACATTAGAAGCACAATCTAAAAGTTGGGCACAAAATATGTTTATTAGATATGGTGGAAGTGGAATTTATGTAATGAAATTTAAGCTTAAAGATATATCTGATTTAAAAGTAAAAGAGTTTAAAGGTTTAGATGAAGAATGGCTTAATATGATAAAAAACAATAGACTTAATGGAGGAATTCAGCACGATTATGATGTTGTTATTGGACCGGTAGCTGACGACAATACAATGAGAACAGTAGCATTGTATGTTGATGGAATTTATAATGAAAGTATGGCTATAGAACAATTGAAATTTTCAAAATCAAATAATCAAGTATCGCTTCATACAATTAGAGCATTAAGTAAATTAGAATTTTTGGGGAGAGATGAATATGACAAACAAATATTCATATAAAGGACAAGATATAACTTTAGATATTATAATGAAGATTGAAAAGATTATTAGCATTATATGTGAAAAAACAGGGGAAACATTTGAGGAAGTCCTTAAAAAATTTTATGAATCTAACACATATAAAGCACTTCAAAACACAGAATCTGTTTTATGGGCTGAAAGTTCTCAATATATTGTTGATGAATTATTTAGAGAATGGGAAAGTAAGTAAATATGAAATGTCCAGTGTGCGGAAATGAAGTTGAGATATTTGATATTTGTGATAATTGTAACTGGCAAAATAATGGACCTAAGGAAAGTGAAAATGATTTAAAAGGGCCTAATAGTATGACATTAAAACAAGCAAGAGAAATTTATAAAAAATCAAAAAATATATGAATTGTAGCCTAAAGTAGAAACATAAAATTTCTATTTTAGGCTTTTTATATTATCCAATTTTCTATTAGATGCAGATTATTTAAGATTTTTCTGATATGTACTATAAAATTTTATAAATGAATTTTCATAAAAAGTGTTTTGAATGTATGTATTTATTTAGATTTAACATATTTAAGATGTAAATATCATATTTAAAAATAGAATAATATATATAATTAGTTAGGAGGGAGACATGGCATATTTATTAGGAGTAATATGTTTTTCGTGTTTATTAGGTTATTTATGTACTAAAGAGGATGCACCAGAAAAGATTAATCCATTAACAAATAAAGAAAAAGCTTTAATAAAAAGTAGAATAAACGATTTGTCAGGAAGAGAATTTGAAATATTTAGTAGTGAAGTATATAAATTATTAGGATATAAAGTTATTTTAACTAATGCAACAAATGATAGAGGACGGGATATAGTCATAAATAAGAATGGTGAGAAAATATTTGTAGAATGTAAAAATCATACTAAACATAACTCTATAGGAAGACCAGAGGCACAAAAACTATGTGGAGCAATGGTTGCTAATAATGTTTCTAAAGGAGTAATTTTATCAGTAAATGGTGTTAATAAAAATTGTAATGATTATTGTAAATCTATTAGAGGGAAAACAGTTAAAATAGATTCAATTGAATGTATAAATATTACAGAATTTTTAGAATTATGTTCAGAACTTGATAGTAAGAAAGTATTTAGAGTACTTGGTATAATAAATAATAAAGCTGATAAATGTGAATAAGCTTAGATTTGTATTAACATAGTTATTAGTAAATTTAATGATAGTATTGAGTGTGTAGTAGGGTTAAATATAAGAATATGATTTATGTTAAACAGAATAAAACAGTTTTTTTAGAACACTTACTTGGTTTTGAAGTAGGTGTTTTTTATGAATTTAGAGTAGGTAACTTTAATAAAAGTTATTGTTTTCAATATAATACATAATATAGTAAAATAGACATGCAGTATATAGAAGAAACGAGGGACAATATGGATAAATTTGAAATTTTATATTATAAAAATAAAATGAGTTTAATCATATCTAAATTAAAAAATAATGATGGAACTTTTAATATTAAAGGAAAATCAATTTTGGGTATAATAGGAACTATAGGTTTATTATTTTTTTATATGCTAGGATATTCATTTTTATATGGATTTTATTTTGGTAATAGTTATGGTAATTCTATATTAGAAATAGGTTTAGATATAGTGCCTATAAATGTTAAATTTGTTTCGATTATAGGTATAGTAATGCTTTTTGTAAATTGTATATTAATATTACCGATAAAAGAGATTTATTATAGTAAGAAATTGAAAAATAAAGGATTGAGTTTAATTATAACATTATTCTTTTCTTTTATAGTTATTAATATAATAAAGTTATTAATGACAGAAAATTTGAATTTGATGCTAATTGATTTTTATCTTTTATTTGTACCAATTTATTGTCCATTATTTTTTATAGCAACTATATATATAATACGATATATGAATAAGAAGAGAGTAAATATAATAAAGATAATTGCAATTGAAGTTATAATATCTTTATTAGAAATTAGTTTCTTAATTATAATAAAAAAAGTACTAAGAAATAATGAGTTATTTAATACATTAATTACAACTTTCTCTTTATTGAATGTGCCATTAGTTGCAATTGCTATATCTTTTATAGAAAGCATATTTGATGACAAGCACAGAGAAGATATTATTATTAATGAGAGGAAAGAGTATAATAAATTAGAATTGAGTTTTTGCTTAATAATTTTAATAGGTATAATAGGGGCAGCTGGAGTTATTATGGTTAGTATACCTAACTATTTTGTTGGAATAGGGAATTTCTATGGTGGATGTTGTAATACATTACCAAAGGAAAAGATTATATATGTACAAAATAATAATGAAATTACTTTTGATGGAAAATTGGTAGGCTACAAAGATGGAAATTATTATTTTTCAAAATATCCAGAAAGGACTTTGAAAATTGTAAAGTCAACCCAAGTAACTGTAACAGCATATGAAAATAATGATAGATAATACTAAGGACAACTAATAGTAGGACATATATTTTAAAAAAAGAAGAAGTAACATATAAATCTTCTAATTTAACATTAAAGTTATTACATATTTTCTTTATTAAGTTTGGAGGTATTATAACTTTATCGTGTCTATAATATGTAAGCCATACAGAAGTAAAAGTAAATTAGTTAAAAGGTATTATAATTTTATTGTATCCCCAAAATTATAAAGAAAATATATTTTATTACAGAGATATAAAGACCAAAAAATTAAATCTTGGTCTTTATATTTAAGAAATATTTTTAGCAATTTTAAGATTATAATTAAACTAAATAATAGTATTTTAGCTTTATTTTTTTGTCAACGCTAAATAAATTTTTGATCATAATAATAAAAGTAATGTAGTGTTAACAATTTTACATAATAGCTGAAACACTAGTAAAATTAATACATCACAATGATAGATGGTTATTTAAAATGTAAATATTATTTGTATATTTTATATGGGTAACAACTTAGGTGGTAGGATGTACTGTTGCAGTTGCTGTTGAAGAAGGAATGAACAAATAGTCTTTAAGGCTAATTGTTAAAGCTAAGTAATTAGCTTATATAAATACTCACATTTATAGATTTTAGGATCTGTGGATGTGGGTATTTTTTTGGTACATAAATCCAAGCTCACATCTAATGATGTTAGATGATGGTCAATTGAAATGGATAAGTATTAAAATATATAATAAGACTTTTGATGAAGGAGTTGAATAGTTTGTATTGGAGCATATCAGATTGAAGAATTTTAGAAAAAATATAGAAAACATTATAGAGAAATAGTGAAGTATAGTTTTTATAAATTCTATAATAAATATACTTCACTTGAAGAATTGGAGTAAAAAGTAAAGGATAACGAAGAATTTAAGAAAACTTTAGAAAGTTGGTATTATGCTATTAAAATAGCATAACATCTAAAATTCACTATAAATGTATAATTTGACATTATAAATAATTACTGTAAAATTAGATTGATTGACTAATTAAGGGGGAAATAGTAATGAATAAACTAAAAAAAATATTGCCTATTATAGTGGTTTTTGTTTTGGCAATAGGGATATATGGATGTGGAACAAAATCACCAACTAATGTAGTTAAAAGCTATTTAGAGGAAGTTAAGAAAGGTGAAAATGCTGATTTTACTAATTTGCTTAATGATAAGCTAGATAAAACAGAGGATAAGGGGGAGACTACTAAAGATGATCAATATTCAAATGAAACAACTAAACAATTAATTGCAACTATGAATAAAATAACATATACAGTAAAATCAGAGAAGATAGATGGAGATTCAGCAGTAGTTAATATTGATATTAATGGTCCTGATATATCAAAGGTAATGTCAGAATTTATGCAGAAAGCATTTTCAACTGCTTTAGCACAGTCATTTTCAGGTAATGAGATTAGTAAAGAAGAGCAAAATAAATTATTTGAAGATATATTAACTGAGAGCATTAACAATACAACATATGTAGATAGGACAGGCGATATCTCATTAACTAAGATAGATGGTAAATGGAAAGTTAATAATGATGATTCATTAAGCACTCTATTAATTGGCATGAAGGCATCTACTTTTGATAATAAAAAATCAGATGATAATAAAAATAATGACATTAAAGAAATGATATTAAATGAACCATTCACTGTAGATACAGAACATGGAACTTATACATTGACAATTGAAAGTGCAACAGCTACTGATAAAAGAAATGAATTCTCTGAAAAACAAGTTACTAAAGTAGTGATGTTAAACTATACTTATGCTAATGAAAGTTTTGGAACAGAGACAAATCAAGATTTGTATATAGATGAATTTGCATTTCAAGTTTTAGATGATGAAGGAAATGTATTAAGCACATATCCAGTATTTGATGAAAATAGAAATCCTAAAAATACACCAGTAGGAGGTAAGTGCAAGGCAAGTGTTACTTACGGAATACCAGCAGATAGTGTGAATTTAAATGTAACATTTTGTAGAGGCTCTAAAAAAGTTTCTAAAATAATAGTTCCAATACAATAGAAAATATGACTAAGATAATACTTGTTACAGTATAATCTTGGTCATAACAACGGAAATATTCAATAGTGTGTAATGAAGATATCTGTACTTTTATCATCATTAAAATAGGCTAGGAGAAGATATACTTATATAAATACTCACATTTATAGATTTTAGGATCTGTGGATGTGGGTATTTTTTTAATAATAGAAATATATAAATGTTAATAAGTGGTAAAATATAAAATGGATAACATAAAGAACAAAACAATATGTTAACTAAAAATAGGAGGGGAGTAAAGTGAAAAGATCAAAATTAATAAAGGTAATAGCTAGTTTATTAATAGGGATTTCAGCATTAGCAGAAAATCCAATAAAAGCAAATGCAATTACAAAAACAAATCAATGGGTACAAGTAAATGGACAGTGGCAATATAATGATTCTATAGGAAATCCCATAAGAGACAATTGGTTTTATGACAGAGATAGTAAAAATTGGTATTATTTAAATTCAGATGGAATAAGGCAAACTGGTTGGATGAAAGATAAAAATGGCAAAGAGTATTATTTTAAAGCAGATGGTTCTTTGCTTGTAAATGATAAAATTAATGGTTATAAGGTAGGGGCAGATGGAGCTAAGATAGAAGAAAATGTTGATAATAATACAAGTGCAGAATGGATACATGATTCTACTGGTTGGTGGTACAAAGAAGGCAATTCATATGCCAAAGGATGGAGATATATTGATGAAAATTGGTATTATTTTTATTCAAATGGATACATGGCTCATGACATAAAAATTAAAGATTATTACTTAAATTCTAGTGGAGCATGGTCAAATGATGTACCTGAATCTTTTTCTAAAGGTGTTAGTATTGGTATGACTGAAGACCAAGTTTTAGTATCAAACTGGGGAAGACCAAACGAAATAAATAAAACAACTACTAAATATGGAACATATGAACAATGGGTTTATGATGGATATAACTATCTGTATTTTGAAAATGGAATTCTTACAACAATACAAAATTAAAATATTTGTTACATCAAAAAGGATTATTAAATTAAAAAAAAGACTCTATATAGAGTCTTTTTTGTACAATAAATTTATGCAGTGAATAAGAAATGAATAAAAAAATAGTTTAAGATAAAGACATAGAAGTACTATCAAACAATAAATATGTACGTAATGTAAGCGTGATCTTACAAAAGATGAAATAATAGTAAAACAAAATGCTGAAATTGAATATTTAAAAGTTCAAAGGAATTACATCATACCTATGACCTATAAGTTAGGAATATTATATTGAAAGCCTTTAATCATAGAGGATACAAGAAAGGATCACACTCTATAAAAATAACTGTGTAATTAGGGAACAAGCAATGCCTAAACAATTAGAAAATAGAATTTCATATATGCCAACAGTTGAAGAGAAGAAAAACATTAATTTAGTATTATATAATAAACTTACTAAATTAATGTTACATGATTATTGAGTACGGGTAATGGCTATTTCTCCCTTACCAATGATAGAGATTATATCACCATCTTTAATAGTGCCTAAGTTTATAATTTCGTCTCTTGTATCAAATCGTTTAAAAAATTTCTGATTTCCATTAGAATCAATTATTGATAAGCTTGTAACATTTTGGGGAGTCAGAAGCTTAGCAGTAGCATCAAATTGCAATACTTCAGAAATATCATATATGCCTTGCTTATAAACGTCTGATATGAAAATTGCTTTGGGAATTTGTGTAAGAGCAATTGTAGATATCAAAAAAGCTATAAGAAAATTTTTGATTTTCATAATAAACACCTCACTTAACTATATTTTGTTTACATTTAATTAAAATATGTACTAAATAAAATAAATTAAGAATGAAGTTGTAACTATAGTTGTAAAACTTAATTGTCAATAAATAATTAATCTCATAAAAGAGGTATGAATATCAAGGGAATAAAAAGAATTTCTAATAAAATTAACAATATTTAGGATGTGATAAAATGTTTGAACATAAAAAACAACTATTGCATGAAGTTAAAGTTGAAATAGCTAATCCACAATATGCAGTATTAATGCAGGAACAATTAGGTGGAGGTAATGGAGAACTTAAAGCAGCAATGCAATATATTTCTCAAAGTTTTAGAATAAAGGATCCTGAAATAAAGGATTTGTTTTTAGATATTGGCGCTGAAGAACTTAGCCACATGGAAATGGTAGCTCAAACAATTAATTTATTAAATGGCCATGATGTGAATAATAGTCAAGTAACAAATGGTGAAATACAAACACATGTACAATGTGGACTATCTCCAGTTTTAATTAATTCATCAGGAGCACCTTGGACAGCTGATTATGTAACTGTTACAGGAGATTTAGTTGCAGATTTATTATCAAATATCGCATCAGAACAAAGAGCAAAAGTTGTATATGAATATTTATATCGTCAAATTGAAGATAAAGAAGTGAGAGCAACAATAGACTTTTTACTTAATAGAGAAGAAGCACATAATGCATTATTTAGAGAGGCATTAAACAAAATACAAAAAACAGGTTCAAATAAGGATTTTGGAGTTACAGAGGATTCTAAACTTTATTTTAACTTATCAAATCCAGGACCATCACATGAAGCACCTAATCCTACACCACCTTCATTTGAAAATCCAAGAAGATAATTATTCATTAAAAGAATAAAGATATTCTAGAAATAAGATTATTTTTTGTTTATACAATAAATTTTTATTGTATAGTATAGTTCACTAGAAAACATAAACTTTTGTGTAAAAGCACTTACTTATGAAAATGAGTAGGTGCTTTTTTAGTATATATATTTTTCATCAAATATTTCGTAAAAGCCAAATCTGGGTTGAAAGGTTACGAAGTATTTACCAAATCTTCTGCCTAGTCCATATTTTTGTTTAAAGTCTAAAAGTATTTCGTTTAGTTTTTCAATGGTAATATCATAAAAGTCAGCTATTTCATAACTATTTTTACACCCATGACAATAAGCATAAACTAAATCTAAAGGTTGAAGTATAAATTTATAACCCTCTCTACGAGCGATTAATTCTTGTTTTCTATTTTTTAATTTAGATTGATCTGTAATATCACCATAAGTTTTAACATGATGTCCTATTTCTTCAGCCAAAACACCATGTTTTTGTTTTTCTGTTAATCTTGAATTTATTAAAATTTTATTATTGTGATAATATCCACATTCTTCATAAGTTTCAAAATCTATTTCTTTAACTTTTATACCAAGTTTTTCAGCTTTAACTAATAATTTTTCATATTTTGTCATGTAACCATCCCCTAAGATTTAAGCATTACTTTTTTTATACACAAATCTAACTAGCATTAAATACAATGGCAACTAAGATTTAAACCATGATTTTTTATACACTTAATAATTTATTTGGATATTATAATAAAAATAATAACCAAATTTATAAACTAGGAACTAAAAATGTATATCCAAGAATTTATTATCATTGAAAGATTACTTTTCTTCATCCATTTTTCTAAATATTTCTTTAGCTTTTTCTATATTTTTTCTTGAAGTTTCATAATCTAAATTATCATCATGTGCAGCAAAATTATACTCTGTTTTTTCTTCTGATATTTCTTTATGTGATAAAGTATTATTTCTATATTTATTTATCTCTGTAAGTTCTGCAACCCTTTTATTAGCTTCTTTTTTTCCTAAATCATTTAGTTTATTATAATGTTCTAATAATTTAGTTTCTTCTTTAGTTAAATTAAAATCATATGTATTTTCTTCTTCAGTCCATCCCATTAAAGTAGAAGGAGATAAATTTAATCCCTTAGCAAGAGCTAAAATATTATCACTTCTTAGATTTCCTATCATCCCAGTTTCCCATTTTCTAACGGTGCTTTTACCAACACCAACTATTTTACCTAATTGTTCATATGTTAAATCTAATTCTTCACGTCTTTTACGAATAATGTCTTTGATTTCCATTTATTACACCTCCTTCTATAATAAATAGTATAACACTGTTGGTGTCTTTTATGCAACTTTTTTCAGGAATTTAAATAAAAAGTGTCTTTTAAGCGTTGACAGTATTAAAAATTAAATTTATACTAAAAGTGTCTAATAAGACACAAAAAGGGGTGAGGAAATGGTGAAGGCTAATTTATTAAAAGCTCATATGGCTTTAAAGGGAAAAAATATAGTTGATATTGTAGATCTACTAGAAATAAGCAAATCTACAATGTATAGAAAATTAAATGGAGATAGTGAGTTTAATAGAAGAGAAATTGTGCTACTTATTAATTTTCTGGGGATAAGTAAAGATGAGGCTATGAATATTTTTTTAAATAATTAGTGTCTTAAATGACACAGAGAAGGAGTGAGGATATGAATAACGAAATTAAAGTTTTTTCAAACAATCAATTTGGCCAAATAAGAGCTTTTTTACTTAATGATAAACCACATTTTATAGGGAAAGATGTGGCAGCAGCACTTGGATATTGTGATCCTAAAAGTGCAGTTAGTAATCATGTAGATAAGGAGGATAGAAGGATTATTCAAAAGGGGCAAATCACCACCTTAGAAATTCCCAATAGAGGCTTGACAGTAATTAATGAAAGTGGACTTTATAGTTTAATTCTAAGTTCAAAGTTACAATGTGCTAAGAAATTTAAAAGGTGGGTAACATCTGAGGTTTTACCAAGCATAAGAAAAAGTGGTGAGTATATTAAAATAGATGATAATATGTCTGATAAAGAAATAATGGCCAAGGCTTTAATGGTGGCACAAAATACTATTCATAAGAAAAATACATTATTGAAAATAAAGGGTGAAGAAATTGAAAAAAAGCATAGAAAGCTTATAAATACTAAGAGGGATTTGGATATGAAAAATAAGTTTATTAATCAAATAGCGGTGTCTGAAAATAGTCTTTTGGTAAGAGAAGTTGCTAAGGTTACTTCTAAAAATGGTGCTATAATTGGTGAAAAAAGATTATGGAACAAACTTAGAAAATGGGGCTTTATATTTAAAAATTCTACTGAAGCTAAGCAAGAGGGCATTGAAAGAGGGTACTTTGAAATTGTGGAAGGGTCAGTAACTAACAGGGAAAAAACATTTATTTATAAAACAACAAGGGTTACTGGAAAAGGTCAGGTTTATATTATAAATAGATTATTAAAGGAACAGGAGCAACTTTAATTAGAGAAAGAAACAGGAAAAATTTTAATTAGGGCTATAAATTTGTAATATATATTTTGCAATTAACGTAGATGAAACTATAAATGTAGAATCCATTATTTTGTGAATTTATAATATGTATGTTTAATTTATGAATTTATAGTATATATTTTCATGTATCATGTGTTTGAAAATTATAAACAAGTTATGTGCTTGAAAATAATGTGGACAGGTTATACTTTGCAATTTGAAATATGTATATTAAAATTTGGAAATATTTAAAGATGTGTTGATATATCAGTTCAATTTGATTCTGTATATATCAACACTTTTTAAAAATAGATAAGGAAATAAATTTCTTAGGGGAGTGTGGAAATTGTGGGAGATATTAAGTGGATTAAGGTAACTACAGATATGTTTGAAGATGAGAAGATTAGATTGATAGATGCTATGCCAGAGAGGGATACTATTCATTACATATGGATTAGGTTACTAGTACAAGCTGGGAAGACTAATTCTCATGGATTTATATTTTTAGGGGAGGATATTCCATATACTGATGAAATGTTATCTACAATTTTTTGTAGACCACTAAGCTCAATTAGATTGGCATTAAAGACTTTGAGTGCTTTTAGAATGATACAGGTGGATGAGGATAATTTTATTAAAATCACAAATTGGGAAAAATATCAAAATGTTGAGGGTATGGAGAAGGTTAGAGAGCAAAATAAAATAAGAGCTAAAAAATATAGGGAAAAGAAGAAACAACTTAAGTCAGCTATAAATTGTAATGAAGATGATAATGTGAATTCGAAAATAGAATTATTAGGGAAATCTTTAAATGATAAATGTGATTATGAAAGTTTTGAAGAAGATAAAATTTTAGATGAATCTTTAGATGATGAGTATAACACTTTAACAAAAAATTTATGCAACGTTACTAATTTAAAAAGTAACGTTATGGAAAATGAAGATAACGTTATAGTAACGAAGCAGAATAAGAGAGAGAATAAGAGGAAGAATAAGAATAAGAACTCTATCATAGATAGAGAGAATGAGAGTAATGAAAAAATAGAATCTACAAAAGATAAAAATAATAATGAATCACGTAAAGTGAAAGATACTGAATCACATGAAGTGAAAAATAATGAATCACATCAATTGGGGATTAAGGACAATAACTCATGTGGAATTGAAAATAATTATAAAAATAATAATGAGTCATATGTAATAGAAAATGGAAAAAATACTATTAACAATGTGGTAAGCAATATAGACACTCTTTCAGCTAATGCAGGAGAGTTACTTAAGTATTATGAAAGCATAACAGGAGTAATTGGTGGACTTAACTTAGGTTCTCTTAAGCTAGCTATTTCTAGTTATGGATATGATAATGTTAAGATGGCAATTGATAAGGCATTAGAGTTTAATAAGGGAAATATGAATTATATTAATGGCATACTAAAAAATTGGAGAAAAGAAGGGTATCCAAGTAAAGATGACAAGTTTAAAAGTAAGGATAAAAGAAGAGTTCATGATAAATCAAAAAGAAAGGGTACTAATCTGAAGTTTGATAATTTTGAACCTAGGGAGTATGACCATGATGATTTGGAAAAGAAGTTATTAGGGTGGTAAGAGAAAAGGATGTCTATCTGCACAATTTTTTTAATATAAGCCAAACAATGTGATGTTTAAACTAAGAGATAAAATTAGAGAATACAATGAATATATGAAAAACTGAAATGTAATTAATACCTGAAGTGTATTTGCTGTTTTGGGTGTTAAGTATATAGAAGGAGAAATAAAGTATGAATATAAACTTGAAAAATAGATATAACAAGCTAAAAGAAGTAATATTATGTTATCCAGTAAATTATAAGGTAGAAAAAAAGGAAATAAATAAAGAAATAATGTTTAAGCAGTACAATAACTTCATAAATAGATTATCACAAGAAGGGATTGTAACTTATTTTTTAGATCCTAAATATGGAATATCTCAAGTTTATACAAGGGATATAGCATTTGCTATAGATGATATTTTATTTATAGGAAAAATGAAAGCTAAAAGTAGGAGCAAGGAATATAAAGCCTTAGAAGAATTTTTTAAGGAGAAAAAAATAAAGGTAAAAAAGATAAATAATTTTATAGAAGGAGGAGATGTGGTGTTGCATGATAATACAGTATTTGTAGGACAAAGCAATGCAACATCAATAGAGGGGATAAATGAGCTGGAGAAAATTTTAAAGGAAGAAAATAAAGATTATAAGGTTGTACCTATAAGATTTAATAAGGATGAAATGCTGCATTTGGATTGTGTATTTAATGTAATATCACAAGATAGTTGTGTAGTTAGTGACTATATATATGATATAGATATTATAGAAAAGAGTTTTAAGAAGTGTTATTATATAGAAAAAGAAGAAGCAAAGAATTTAGCAGCAAACTTTATAACAATAGGAAATAATACTGTAATTTCATCTAGCAAAAAACTATGCAAAATCCTTGCTAAAGATGGAATAAATGCAATTTATATAGATTACTCAGAAATAATAAAAGGTGGTGGAGCATTTACCTGCACAACACTTCCAATATCGTCTAAATAAAATTGTAAAGTATTACGTTAAGGCAATTGGAGAATTAGTAGAAAATATAGGGGAAGTAATTTAAAATATATATAATAATCAACTAAGGAGCAATTATGGATATAAAAATAAGAAATGAAAATGAAAAAGATTATAGAAAAGTTGAAGAGGTTGCTAGAGAGGCATTTTGGAATTTATATTTTCCAGGAGCAGCAGAACATGTAGCAATTAATAAACTAAGAAAAGATAAGGATTTTATCCCTGAGCTTACATATGTTATTGAAGTGGATGGTGAAATTGCTGGAGCTATATTTTATTCTCATTCAAAGATTGTATCTAAAGATGGTACAGAACATGAGACTATTAGCTTTGGACCAGTGTTCATAGCACCTAAAATGCATAGAATGGGTTTGGGATTTAAGTTGATTACTCACTCTATAGAAGAGGCTAAAAATCTGG
Organism: Clostridium botulinum; assembly: GCF_000827935.1. Taxonomy (NCBI): domain Bacteria; kingdom Bacillati; phylum Bacillota; class Clostridia; order Eubacteriales; family Clostridiaceae; genus Clostridium; species Clostridium botulinum. The sequence continues at coordinate 2,616,391 of NZ_CP010520.1, read as the reverse complement.
GATATAAAGCTATAACAACATTAGGATATCCTTATCACTATGAGCCTTATGGCTTTTTAGGAGGTAAAAAATATGGAATATCTATGCCTGATGGCAATTTTTACAAAGGATTATTAGTTTTGCCACTTTATGAAGATGCTCTAGATAATATTTCAGGCTATGCAGTTTTTTCTGAAGCTCTTGAGCCTACTGAATATGAAATTGAGGAATTCGATAAAACCTTTCCATATAAAGAAAAAAAGGTTCAGGATAGTCAAAAAGAATTTGAAATTGCTTCAACTATGCTTGATGAATAGAAAAATAATAGCAATATAAAATAGGCATTAAAGAATCCAATAATAGAGACACTAATAAATATATCATTACAAATATAGTAAGATGATTTAAGGGGTATAATATGAGAAATTTTATGAAAGAAATATGTGAGCATTATTCTACAGAAAAAAATTTTAGTGGAGTATGTGTGCTTAAAATTAAAGGTGAAACAATATTTGAAAAGGCATATGGATATGCTAATAGGGGATTTAAAATAAAAAATCAAATTGACACAAGCTTTGATACGGCATCAGTGACTAAGGTTTTTACAGCAGTAGCTATATTACAACTTGCTCAGCAAGGAAAGTTAAAGTTAGATGATAAAATTGTAAACTTAATTGATCTTGAGAGAACAAAGATACCAAAGGATGTTACTGTTCATCAATTATTGAACCATACATCAGGTATTGCTGATGATGCTGATGAGGAAGCAGGAGAAGATTATGCAGCATTATTTATCAATAGCCCTAATTATGCAATAAGAGAATGTAAAGACTTTTTAAAAAATTTTGCTTACAAAGAACCAAACTTTAAGGCAGGAAGTAATGTGAGATATTGCAATTGCTCTTTTATACTTCTTGGTATTGCAATTGAAAAAATAACAGGAATGAAATATCAAAGTTATGTGACTGAACACATATTTAAAAAGATGGACATGCATGGAACAGGATTTTTCTCTATGGATAGTATTAATGAAAACACTGCAGAAGGTTATGTAAATATTACAAATACAGAAGGCAATATTATTGGATATAAAAAAAATATCTACTCTTATCCTCCTATAGGGGCTGCAGATGGTGGGGCATATACTACAGCAGAAGACTTAAATAAATTTTTAATTGGAATTAAGAATTGCACACTTCTTAATAAGGAATACTCAAATATATTAATGGATTCCCAATGTGATTTTTGTGAGGCAAAAGAAGTTTATAAAATTCCACAATTATACAAAACAAATGGATATGCATTTGAATTTTTTAAGATAAGTGATAAAAAAGAACCATTTTCTATATATAAAGATGGTTGCAACTATGGGGTATCAGCTATGTTTTCTTACTATCCAGAAAAAGATATAAGTCTTGTGATTTTATCTAATCAAGAATGTGATGTTTGGACTATGAGAAGAGAAATTCAGTTGGAATTATATAAAAAATATTATAGTATTTAACTATACGTGACACTATTATTATATAAACAATTTAATGAAAGTAAAGGAAAGAAAATAATGAAAATATATTTAAAAATGCATCCAAAGAATCGAATTAACTCTGTGCACATAAAGTGATGGGCGTTGTACAGAGATATAGATTCATCAAAAATAATGATATTGTAATAAATATTTATTTTTAAACTTTTTAAGCATAGTTTTTAAGTGCAGTATTGTTATTTTAATATAAAACTTTGTACATCGTTTTATCAAATAATATAATACGATTATCAAAGGAGAATTTTATATGTTAAGATTAGAAAAACCAATAATTACAATGGAAACAATAAAAGCAATGGAGGACATGTCTTACTTTATCCATTCACTTATATTTGATGATTTGCTTATTATTGCACAAAAAGAAACAAACTGTTTCGTTTTAAAAACTACTGAAGGATTAATTATTATAGATGCTATATGGCCATGTGAAGATGCATTTAATGCAATTATTTTTGCAATTAAAGATGTTGGGTGGAATCCAGAAGATATAAAAAAGTTAGTGTTAACTCATGGACACGTAGACCATACAGGCTGTGGAAAGTGGATTGTAAATGCCTTTAATGCTAAAACATATCTATCAAAAATAGATGATATATTTTGGGAAGAAAAACCAGCAAAAAAGAATAGACCTGATACATGGAAGGACTATAAAATTGATGTTTATGTTAAGGATGGAGATAAAATTATTCTTGGAGATAAAATAATTTATGTTTATGATACTCCAGGACATACCCCAGGTGGCCTTAGTTTTATATTTAATGTAACAGAAAATAATAAGACGTATCAAGCCGCTTTATGGGGAGGATCTAATCCACCTCAAAATATAGAAGACATTGTGATTTACATGAAATCATTAGATTACTTTATGGGACAAGCTGAAGATAAAAATGTAGAGATAGCACTTAGTAATCATACAGGACTAGATAATGGATTAGAACGTATTGCATATTCACAAAAAAGAATGAGTTATATGCCAAACATTTATTTAATTGGACAAAGTGGATTTCGTAAATACTGTCAGCTATTTCGTAACTTATGCTATGAAAGATTGGAAATGATGAAATAGATTTTAGAAAAGGATATACCAGAAACTACATTGAAGGAGTTGATGAGTTTGGATACAGCAATAGAAAAAGCTGAGCAAAAAATCGAATACTTAAGTAGTGATGAGGAATCTATGAGAATTTACTATGAGAGAGAGAGATCACTTCATGAGAGAGCAAATATGATTAGTTCGGCAGAGGAAAGAAAAGCTATAGAAATAGCTAAAAATTTATTAGATGTTTTAGATGATGAGATAATAGCAGCAAAGACTGGATTAGATATAGAAGAAGTTAAATCATTAAGAGTAAAAAATCCTTAGGATAACTTTAAAAACAATTTAAAAATAAAAAAATATAATGAACATATTTATTTTAAATATTACTGAAAAGAAAAATTTCAGTAATATTTTTTTTATATTCTAAAGCTAAATATCCAATTATCAAACATTAAATTAAGTAAAAATTAATTATTATGGGAAAAATTATATAATATAATTAAGTAATAGGTAAATAAATTTTTAAGGGGTAATAATAATGAAAAAAATATTGATTTTAGCTATTGTAGGAATAGTATTAATTTCATCTGTAGGATGCAATACTAAAAAGCAAACTACTATATCTAATAAAGAAAGTAAAATTTCAAATGAAAATAAACTTGTAGATGAAAAAATAAATCTTGAGAATGCAACTGATATTGACATAGAAATTTATGCGGCTCAGGTATCTATTAAGAGTTATGATGGGGAAGATGTAAAGGTGACAGGCAAACTTTCTCAAAAAAGTGATGGTTTTGACATAAAAAGAAATGGTCATGAAATTCAAATAATTGAAAAAGAATATAAATCAAGTGGCTTGGATATGAATGGTGAAGATAATATATCTAGATTAGAAATCTTAGTTCCTTCAAAATATAAAGGGAATTTTAAATTCGATCAAGGCGCAGGAATATTAGATATAGAAGGAATAAAAGCTAAAAATATTGATATTAGTGGTGGCTCAGTAAAATCAAAATGTGAAGATATTAAATTTGATAAATTAACTTTAGAGTCAGGAACTAGTGAATTTGATTTGAATTTAAAAGAAAAATGTGGAGATATTAAAATCAATGGAGGCGTTGGAAAACTAAAACTTAAAATGGCAGAAGTAGGTGGAAATCTTGAATATGAAGGGGGCGTAGGTGACATTGATATTATAATACCTAAAAATTCTCCAGTTGATATAGTAACAGAAAAAGGGGATGGACATTATAATATTAATGCTCAAACTTCAGTTGAGAAAAAGTATACTTTTGATTTATCAGTTGGAATAGGTTCAATAAATGTGGGGAATTAGCTTTTGATAATAAAAAAATGGGAGAAAAGTTATGGTGATTTCATATGACGCAAACACACATTTTTCAATATTTGGACTTGTATACTTCATTATTCAAATTTTCATGATTTCTCTTATAATTATAAATAAAAAAAATAATAAGAAGGAAATAAAGAAAATAGCATCAATATTAAATACATCATCTATTATAATTGCAATGTTATTTGCTTTTGAAGCTATAGATGGCTTTAATAAGAAATTAAAACTAATAGGCTTTATAATGATAATATTTAGTGGATTTATGAAAGGAATTTTTAAGAAGTTAAAAATAAATTAATATAAAATATGAAGGGTAGCGTATATAGAGTTTTTTACACAAAAAAAAATAAGCATAGATGTCTATTACTAATGTGATTTTCATCTATGCTTGTATTGTACAAAATCTATTTACCGCTCCACCTACTTTTATATATTTAAATAATATTAATACATCACAATATTTTGATATCTAGCCTTTAACAATCTATGATTTCATATATTTTTCTACTAATTCATAGCATCTTTCTTTAGTGCTTTGTCCTAAGGACATTCCATATATTAATGTTTCTGCTGTACCGCCTTTATATTTCAATGAATCCTTTTTAGCTTGTTCATCTCTGGATGCTATCCACTTAATTTCTTCATCCTTTAATTTATTCATGTCATCTGATGATAATTGCTTTTGTAAAACACCATATATTTCATTTAAAGCTCTATCCCATCTTTCATATTCTTCCTTAGCAGCTGATTTCATTTCCAAAGTACTGCCTCCTTTTAAATCATCCAAATCTTTCATTCCTAGTTCAATAGCATCCAGTTTATTCTTATAGATCTGTTTTGTACTTTCTTGTGTTTTTGAAACATTATTATTTTCTTTTGTTGAACTGTCTACTTTTTTAGTATTAACTTTATTGGAATCATCTTGTGAGTTCTTATTAATAGTAGTGTTATTTTTAGTTTCATTATCTGAATTATTAGATGCTTTATTTATATCAATTTCATTAGTTTTATTATCTTCAGTAGATATATTTTTTTCTTGTTCATTATTAGGTGCAATTTCCTTAGTACTGCTTGTACAACCTATAAAGTTGAAACTAATTAATCCTATTAAAATTAAACTTAATATTGCTTTTTGTTTCATTAAAAATTCTCCTTAATTTTAATTTTTGGTAAGTAGGACTAATGTATTATAAATCCTTCTGTGTACTTTATATAATACCACATTTTAACAAATAATTTAATTTTCTATAAAATGAGGATAATAAATAAGTTGTTTAGTTGCAACAGTTAATACATATACTAAAATTATTAAATTAAAGCAGAAATAATTCTACTCAGTATTGTAAAAAGAGATATTTATATATTTGAGTATTGATATTACTAGGCTAAGGCTATTCTTATAAGTAAAAATACGGTATAATAAATAAAAATGATGTTATAAAAAATAATTAATAATGGAGTGTAAAAATGGAAACTTTAGAGAAAAAACTTCAAGAGGAAGTTATAAAAAAATGTGAAATAGCAGAAAAAGAACATGATTGTAAAATGACAAGATTTCTAGAAACAATAGAGAGATTTGGAATAGTTAGAACTGCGCAAGAAATTTTAAGAAAAGGTAGAACATCTGATTGTTTTACTAAATTAGCAGAAGAAGGATGCATTAACTTAACAATGGAAGCGACTATTGTAGAACCTAAATATGCAAAATTATTTACTGATGAAGAAGTAAATAGTTGTTATGAACTATTATGTGAAAATGGATATTATTAAAAGCATTATTCATTATATATAATATGAAAAAGTGTATTTAGAGGTAGACTAAAATTAAAAGAGATTAGATTTGATATTTTTAGATTATGATATAATAATTTATAAATATAGTTTTTCAGGAGGATGTTTATATGGAAAATAAAGATGAAAAAAGAATAAATACTGATGAAATGGTAGCTAGAATTGGCTCATGGCAAGATAAAAAAATACCTAATTGGTTATATATTAAGGATAAATAAGTAGTAAACTTTTTAAGATTTTACTACTTTTTTAATGAATTTATACGTGATACAAAAAAGTGGACTGATAACTATGGCAAAAAATTAAATGAAAATTTTAATGGTAATCAAATTCTTTACCAAGAAACAAAAAATTATTATTATCTTGATTCAAATGAATCACAATTGAGAGAACTAACAGAATTAATAAAAGGGGGAATATTAGTGAAAATTAATAACTTTAAGAAATTGGTAATACTAGGAATTTTCATGTTATCACTAGGAATGGTTGGGTGCGGTAAACCCACTGAAGTAAATAAAACTACTGATGAATCAAAAGTGAATTTGAATACAGTTTTAAACTATAAGGATTCTTATGTTGGGGACAATTCTGCGATAATAAATATAGTTAATAATTTACCAGCCAACATCTATAACGAAGGAATAGAGTTGCAAACAGAATCAAAGCCATATGAGATAACTATACGCTATAAGGGGTTTGAAGATATGGAAATCAGATTTGAAGATGATTCAGTAATATCATCATCATTTTCATATATTATGAAAAATAATGCTTTAATTATACTATCTCTTGTTCAAAATGCTGATATAGTAAATTTTGATATAGATGATGGAACTAGTATTACTTATGAACGAACTGATTTAGTAAATGCTCATAAAGATGATTTTGGAAATAACTTAGAGGAAATAACAAAAGACAAATCATCGTTGGAAAACTTTATTAAAACTAATAAAAAGTAAACCAAAAGGCTAAACCCACAGTAATTATGAACTGCCTCCTGTCAAATAGATAGGGGGCAGTTCATTACTGTGGATTTTTCTTTATTTATATATTCTATTAAGATAATTTTAAAAATTAACACTATATTTAAAAAACGCCTAATTTAATTATTAAATCATATGGTTATATTTAAAATTTAAGGAAAAAAATAATTGAAAAGAAATAAATATATTACATTGACATAGATGCTATTAAGTTATACTATATAGCAGTAGTAAGTAATACTAAGTACTTGCTGAAAATATTATTTATATAGTGAAGAGGTGACTTTTTGGAAAACATAACAGAGATGTTAAAAGGTGTGTTAGAAGGTTGTGTTCTTGAAATTATCAGTCATGAAGAAATATATGGTTATGAAATTACTAGAAGATTAAATTCACTTGGATTTTCAGATGTTGTAGACGGAACAGTTTATACAATATTAGTGCGACTTGAGAAAAATAGATTAGTAGAAACTACAAAAAAGAAATCAGATATGGGACCACCACGAAAGTTTTTTACTTTAAATGATGCAGGGCGTAAGGAATTGCAGAAGTTTTGGGAGAAATGGGATTTTGTTTCTACAAAAATAAACCAATTAAAGGATGAGAGAAAAAATGTTTGATAATTTTATAAAACTGATAATAGGAGATTTAGATAAGAAACGTGAATATAAACGAATGATGAAGAGGGTTAATGCATTACCCAAAGATTATAATTTTGCATTTAAAAAAATTCAAAATTATATATATACTGTTGGTGCACCTAATGGTAATACCACAATATTTACAGACATGACTATATTTGAAGATTTAGTAGACTTATTTGAAATTAGCGCAGCAGATGGAAGAAAGGTTATTGACGTTATTGGAAGTGATGTAGATAAATTTTGTAATGAACTTATGAGTTCTTATAATACTGATTCTGAAACATTAGGAGAAAAACTTAATAAAGAGATTATGGAAAGATTTAATAATGGAGGCAAGAATAATGATAAAGCTTATTAAAAAAATGATTGCCGATAAAAAAGAGTATAAAGAGCAAATGGAAAGGGTAAAACACCTGCCAGAAGACTATAGATTTGTATTTGAAAAAATGCAAGGATACATGTGGCGTTTTGCAGGTGGAGATGGTTCTGATATGTTAAAAACTCAGCAGGAATTAATAGAGCTATTTGAAATAAGTGCAGAAGATGGCAAACATGTTCTTGAAGTTACAGGAGAAGATGTTGCAGGATTTTGTGATGAATTTATACGTGATACAAAAAAGTGGACTGATAACTATGCCAAAAAATTAAATTACAATATGTTAAATAAATTTAAAGCAGATAATGAAAGAAGAGGAAGATAGATTATGGTAAAAGCAATTGTAAAAGATGTATTATTTTTAGGTGAGAAATCAGAAGAGGCAACAAAAAAAGATAAAGTTGTTATTGATGATTTAATAGATACTTTAAAAGCAAACATAGAACATTGTGTTGGCTTGGCTGCAAATATGATTGGAGTTAAAAAGCGTATATTGGTATTTGTAGCAGGAAAAGTTATTATACCTATGGTGAATCCAGTTATATTAAAAAAAGAAAAGATTTATGAAACAGAAGAGAGCTGCTTATCTTTAACAGGATTTAGAAAAACAAAGAGATATGAAATAATAGAAGTTCAGTATCTTGATAAAAATTTCAAGAAAAAGAAGCAGGTGTTTACTGGATTTGTAGCACAAATTATTCAACATGAAATGGATCATTTTGAAGGGATCATAATTTAATTTAGTTGTAGACATGAAAATAGGACTTATAATTTCATGTTAATTTACTTAAAATAAATTAATTTTGCCACTAAATTCTATATGAATGTCAAAAACTTGATAAAAGAAGCAGGGGAAAAGCATAATCTGAAGCATTAAATTCTATATGAATGTCCCAAACCTTAGTAGTGAGCTTATTACATTAGTCCCATATTTTAACTTGGTTATTATAGATAATTATGTATAATAAATATAGAAATATAAAAATATAAATATGGAAGGAGATTTTTTAATATGTATGGGGGGACATTAAAAAAACATATAGGTACAACATTACTCTCGATTATTATTGTGGTGATTTTATTTTATTTGAATGAAGTAATATCGATTTACATTGGGGATAAAATAGGTAAGCTTTTAATAGGCGTTTTTTTAGTCGCTGTTATTGTAAATATTATTAAATGGTTAGCTGTTTTTGTCGTAAGATTTATTTGGAAAACAAGTACTATTTCATTTGAAAAGGCTATTAATAAAACTATTCATTTTAAATGCACAGATGAAGCATCTCAATTTTTGGTTAAAATAGGAGCATTATTTTCAATTACTGAAGCTACTTTAGATAAACATAATAAAGGTGAAAAAAATAAAAAGGGATTTATTAATTGTTTAGAAGTAAGAGATTATAAAAGTAAAGATGAGAAAGAAATGATTCTTGCTTCACTTGGTGCTAGCTGGAACATTGCGAATAAAAATCAGCTTTATGCAACTTTGGAACAACTAATGGATAAAAATAATTTCTTAGATATAGACTTTGATATAAACAAGAATAAGTGGTTTGAAAAAATATTGAAAAAACATAATTTACAATTTGAAAATCTTAAAAACAAAAAAAGTTCAAAACATATAGCTGCTTTTAATATTCAAAGAGCTGTCTTATTATTAAGAGAATCATTAACATGTGATTTAATAAATTTAGAAGAATTTGAAGAATTCAAACCAAAAGTACATAATTTAATTAATGAAGAATTTGCTTCAATGGAAGATTTTATCATAGACTATTTAATTGGTGTATGCTATTTCTATGAAGAAAAGATAGTCTTTGGACCTGTAATGATAAATGAGAGAGTTAACGGGGTAAAAACTTTAATTGAAAATGACTATTTTAATAAAGATTTAAACACTCTATAAATATAAATAGGACTTTATTTTATTTATTTAAATATAATTATTTGATCAAATTTGAAGGTGTGGAAATAATAATTTAATATTATTTCCACACTTTTAATATAATCAGCACAAACTACTATTAAGAGGTGACTAAAATAATGAAGTATGAAGTACCAGAATTATTTAAGGAATATGAAGAAATTATAAAAACAACTATTCGTAAAAGTAACGAAATTACTTTTAAAGCAGAGAAAACAAAGCCATGGGAAAGTAAATTAGGGGGATGTCCTTATCTTGAAAATATTAATGATTATCCTTTAGATGAAGAAAATAATCCAATGATGTTTATTGCTCAAATTAATTTATCTGATTTAGTTGAATTAAAAAATATGCCGAAAAATGGATTGCTTCAATTTTTTGTTCATAATGATGACTGTTATGGTTATGAGTACCCATGTAAAGTTAGATATATTGAAGAATATACAACAGATGAGAGTAAATTAATTAGTGAAAATCCATATGAGAAGGATTATGAAGACTTTTTACCATTTTATAAAGAAGGAAAAATGAACTTTCAAATAAATGAAATGCCAATGACTTGTCCTTGTGAAGATTTTAATAAATTATTTAATGGACTTAATGAAAAACAAGAAAATAAAAAGTGGGATGAGTTTGATGGTGCAGGCAGTAGAATTGGAGGGTATCCATATTTTGTTCAATCAGAATCAGAGTATTATAAAGAACATAATATTTTGTTATTACAATTAGATATAGAAGATGAATGTGGAATTATGTTTGGTGATTCTGGAAATTGTAATTTTTTTATTAGTGAAGAGGATTTAAAAAATAGAGACTTTTCAAATGTAAAATATGATTGGCAATGCTGCTAATAAAATTTAAGAGATTTTATGAAACTTGTAAATTAAAAATAATAGGGTATGGGATTTTTATTATTTTCATTATGCTGTAAATAAAATTTGGAATAATGAATGGGGAACCGTACCATAAGTAACGGAGGTTTTTGAAAATATTGTAATTAATATAAATTTAAGCTATACATCAAGGGTGTATAGCTTAAATTTATGATAGAATACATTGAAGCTTGTCCTTTGATTATATATACTAGTATATATAATTTAATAAAAAGGATGGGATAATTATGAATGAAGCAGGGTTATTTGGAATTAAAAATTCAAATAGAGATTTTACAAAAGAGGATAGTTGGGGAAAAAACCAATTTAATAATGCTTTCCCAGTAGCTTTGGCATGTTATATGAATAGTAGAAAAATTAAACCTGTCTATCTAAAAGTTGATGAAAATTTAAATATAAAAAAGGATTATATTGATGTCGAAGAATTATTTGGAATAGACCCATTAAAAGAATCTGTTTTCTATTCTTTTGAGGATAAATTTAAAGAGTTTGATGAGTTTAATGAGGGAAATCTTCCAGGAATAGATTTAGTTATAAAGAATAACAATGTTGATGTAAAAGCAATTGAAATAAAGTTAACAACACTACCAGATAATAGTACATATAAACTTAATGATAATAAATATGGAAGTGAAATAGTAGTAAGACCAGATACTATAGTTTACCAAGCATTTAGCATTGCAAAATCACTTAAAAACAATAGAAAAGATTTATTAGATATATTAAGTGAGTCATATAAGTACATAAATGATTGGAATAAAGAAGAAGATATAATTCCTTATTTAGGTAAAATAAAAGCTTGTTTAGAAAAAATATTAAATAAATATAATAATTTGCAAAAGCCGTTATTAATGCAACCTATATGGAAAACTAAGGGGAAGTCTGCAATTTTAGATGAACATTGTTTAGATATCTTTATATGGAGTGATTTTTCATTTACTAGGTTATTCTTTAAAGAAAGAGATGAATATACTAATATAGATAGACCAACTAGAAGTATGATATGGTTATATTTAATGTTATATAGCTTTTCAAAAAGTGGAAAGATAGACCATAAAAGAATAATAGATACGTATACGTATAATACTAAAAATGATAAGGCTTTTTCTGTAAATGGAAATAATACGAATAAGCTTATGAAATGTGATGAATTAACAAAGCCAAGAATAAAAAAACAAGAAATAAAGAATATTATTCTAGGAGATGGACAGTTATTTTTAAGTCCAGAAAGAAGATTTGATGGAGTTATTCAATCAGATACTTCATTATTTGACTAGATAATATAGGAAGGGATTAAAATGAAGGTAATAGATTTATTTTGTGGATGTGGAGGATTTTCGCTAGGTATGCAAAATGCAGGATTTGAAATTGTTGCTGCATATGATAATTGGGAGCCAGCAATAAAAGTATATGATGAAAATTTTAATCATCCAATATATAACATAGACTTACAAAATATAAGTTTAGAAGAAATTGAAAGTATGAAAAAATTAAATCCAGATGTAATAATAGGAGGACCGCCATGTCAGGATTACTCTTCCGCAGGTAAGAGAGATGAGAATGGTGGGCGAGCTGATTTAACAATTAGTTTTGCAAAAATAATTAATCAAATAAGACCCCAATATTTTATTATGGAAAATGTTAATGATATTAAAAAATATACTACATTAAAAAATGCAAAACAGATTTTTGAGAAGAGTGGTTATGGATTAACAGAAGTTGTTTTAGATGCCAGTTTATATGAAGTGCCACAAGCGAGGAAGAGATATTTCCTAGTAGGAGAACTTAAAGGAAAAGATAATGCTTTAGAAAAGCTTTTAGAAAGTAACAAATCTTTAAATAGAATGACAGTAAGGGATTATTTAGGAGATTCATTAGGAATTGAATGTTATTATAGACACCCAAGAAGTTATAATAGAAGAGGAGTTTTTTCAATTGATGAGCCATCACCAACTATAAGAGGTGTAAATAGACCTATTCCACCAACATATAAAAAACATCCAGGTGATAGATGTAGTAGTCTTGAAGAAGTTAGAGCATTAACTACAATAGAGAGAAGTTATATACAAACATTCCCTAAGGAATTCAAATTTGAAGGAACAAAAACAAATTTAGAGCAAATGATAGGTAACGCAGTTCCTGTTAATTTGGCTAAGCATGTTGGAAAATGTTTATTACAGTATATTAATGATAAAAATAATATGGAAAAGTAGTCTACATATAGATAATATATATTATAAAAGTACATTTAAATATATATTATAATTGAGGTGAATTATATTATGGAGAATATTAGAATTAAGATAACAGAATTTCTTCAATGGAATGATAAAAATGGATGTTATACTGATAATAATTGTGATTTAGAGGAAGTACCAAGAATGACATATGAAGATGCAGTAAAGTATTTCTTCGGAGTAATGAATGATGATTTTTATTATGGTATAACTGATAATATCTTTGAATTATCTTATGATGAAGTTATTAATTATGCTAAAGAGAATAACTTATATGATTCAACATATGGAAAGTTAAAGCTATTAATAAATAATGATAAACCAACAGCAGAATTTTATAAAAGTTTAATTTAAAAGAACTCTTACTTGTAATGATTACAGGTAAGAGTTCTTTTTTATTTTAAGAGGAGGAAGTTTATAATGAAAGTAATTTATCTAATGGAGCAAGTAAATAAGTTAGGTGTATATCCAATTGAAGTTACTGATACTATATCTAATACTATAGAGGTATTAGACGAGAACTATGGAGCAGAAAGAAATATAGAAGCTGACTTAGGTGGATATGTAGTTATAGTAGAAAATACCGTTGATATTGAAATGCTGAAACAAGATAAGTTAAAAGGATTACTAGCAGAATATACAGACATAATTAAATGTAGTGAAGGAGTTAATTGGACTTCTTCACTATTTTTGATTTCTAGCGATTTTTCAATTGTGGTAATAACAACAGAAGAACTATCTAAGTTCCTTCTAGAATGATGGAGAAATATATGAGTAAAAAAATAATTAAGCAGACTAAGTACTGTAATATTTTAGAGCAAGTTAAGATAGCTGATAATGAATATACTTATACAGTAGAAAAGATATATATTAAAGCACTAAGGAGAAAAGAATTAAGATTTTGTGTATATAAATGTACTAGAAGAGGAGATGAAACATATATTCCAAGAAGTTTAGACGTAACAGAAGAAGAATTTCAAGAATTAATAGTACAGGCATTAAGAACTAATATGTTTTCAAAAGAATTTATAAAAGTTATAAAAGAAGAATTAATAAAGGAATAAAGAGAGGTTAATAGAAATGATGAATAAAGAAAATATAATAATGAATGTAGAAAATTCAGAAATAATACAACAATATGCAATAAGAGAAATTAAAAAAGTATTAGATAAATATAAGAATATAAGAACAGAAGAATTAAGAAGTGTAGAAAAACTAATAAATAGTATAAGTAATGTAGAATTAAAAGAAGAATTAATAAATGGTTGGAGTATGTCAGTAAAGTTGGCAAAAGAAATTGGAGATAATGAAGTTAATGATAGGATAATTTCTATGTACCAAACTATGAAAGGTAATGGATTAGAGGATTTATCAATTAGTCATGTTATTAATTGGTGTAACAAATTAGACAGTAATGAATATGTAATGATTGATGATTATAGCATACTTTATAAAAGTTCAGCTAATTTAAGAGAAATTGCAATAGATCTATTAGATGATATACTTGATGATGCAATTCATGTTGATTCTTTAATAGATAAGGATTCTTTAGCTGAATATTGGATAGAGCAAACTAGTAAAGAAGAAGTAATAGATGATTTAATTAGAGGAAATAATGTTGAAGAGCTATTAGGACTTATTCCAGAAACTATATATGAAGATGAATATGAGATATATTTATATTCGGAAATTGATTGCTAAAGAAGCTATGTCTTAGTTAATAAGATATGGCTTCTTTTGATTTAAGGAGAAAAATATGAAGAAAAGAATTTTATGCATCGGGATAATAAGAGATGGAAAGCTTGTAATAAAAACTAATAATGAGGAGGTAAGAAAAGATGTTTAATAAAAGTAATAGATACATGACTAAGGGAATAAATCAAACATTAGATATTTCATTACAGGTGATACTATGGCAGATAATTGATGATTTAAAAGCTAGAAAGGAAATAGAGTTAGATTATCTGCAAATTTTTAATATAAGAAGAAATAAAGAAGAATTAATAGTAGAGCATACACAAGAAATACCTGAATATAAGAAAGTTTATTTGTTTAATAATTTAGGTAGTTTAATAAAAGAAGATTTGAAGATATTCATAATTGATGAGAATGAGTATAATACAATGCTTCTGGCAGAGGAGTATTAGGATGAATATATTAACAATGTTGAGGATATTAGAGGTAGTATTACGATTAATAGTTAATGGTTTATCTAAAAGTGATGCAATAGCAGAAGCAGCAACTAAATTTGGTATATCTGAAAATATTATTAAAACATTTATAGATAATTTAACTTAAAAGTTAATGAAATTAAGAACAATATATTATGTAGAAAAATAATTAAAAATAAAAAAGTTTAATTATAAAACATATGATTAAAGAGTAATACTAAAAATAAATGAAGAGAAGGTATGAAGAAGTAATAACGGGGGGGGAGGGGGGCATATGGATTTAGAAAAAGAAGTTGAAATAGATAATAAAAGAATATAGAACATAGATAATACAATAAATAATATATTAATTGAAAAATAAGAAATATTACTATAATAAAAAAATAGTAATATTTCTTATTTTTTTTAATCAATATCTAATTTATAAATAAGTTATAATAATATAAAAACTTAATAGGAGATTATAATTTATGCTAAAGATAAGGAATGATGAGAAGAATTTAGTATTTATATTGAAGTATTTCAGTTTAGGAACAATAGATGCAACAGAAATAAGAAGGTATGAAAGAAGTAAAAAGAAAAAGATAAATGTAACACTAGGAATGATTATAGGAGGTGATAATATACATTATAATGTATTGTATACAGAAGAAGAAATAATTAAGAAAAACTTTTCATTAACAAAAACAGAATATGAGTTAAATACAAAGCAAGATAGAAAGTCAACTTTAGTAGAAAAAGTAAAGTTCATAAATGATATTATTACTGAATTTAATCAATATTATGATAATGATACAGAAAAAATTATTTTAACAGTACATGATAGTGATATAGAGTATATTAATAAAAAGATTAGGGATATTACATTTCATAATATTTCTGAAAAGGAATTGAATTCTATTATTATAGGAAATAGAATTCAAAATGATATATTTTATTATAATTCTAAACACTTTAAAGTAAGAGAGTTTAAATCTTTAGTTGAAGTAAAAGAGAAAGTAAAGAAGCTAATTAGTAAATGAAAATTTACTAAATTTAATATTAATATAAATTAGTAATCATATTGGATAGCATATTGGAGAATATATATATAATTTAATAGTAAATAAGAGATAATTTAAGTTGAATAAATTTTTTAATATTGTAAAGGAGGAAGTCTTAGGCTTCCTCCTTATTTACTTATAAAGGTAGTTACTGCTTAAAGAGAAAAAATAGATTAAAGATTTTATAATAAGTCTTGTGAAGATCACAAGAATATTAAGAATATCAGAAAAGGAGAATAGCAATATGGCAGTAGTAAAAAGAAGAGCTGTACCTAAATCAACACCAGAGCAATTGGAAAAATACAAACAAGAACAAGAAAGTAAGAATAGAGAAGTACATTTAGAAATGGAAGAACAAAATCAGCAACAAAAAGTACAACAGAGTATAGAAAACGAAAAATCTAAAGAAGAATATGTGTTAGAAAAATTCATACCCTCAACTAGTAAGAATACTAATAGAGTTAATTGCAAAAAAGGAGTAGTAACACTAGTTAATTATCAGAGTGGTAAAAGAATAATAATATCTTAAGAAGCTCTTAATAAATTAAATAACCCCGTAAGTATTTCAATATCCTTTTCTGATGATAGTGTGGCAATAGGAGAGGATTTACCTAATAATAATAACTTATTCAATGTTAGGTATTGTAAAAGTAGAGGAATTATTTATTCATCAGCTTTAATTTCAGAAATTACTAGTAAGTATGAATTAGATTTTACTGATAAGGTATCTATTACTTTTACGGAGTGGAAATACGTTTCAGTAGGAAAAAGTTCAGCTATTATTGTAAAAATAGTATAACAAGGAGTGGTTTATATGGCGTTTATAATGAATAAAGGTAAATACATAGATTTAGAAAGTGGATTCTTTAAAGGAAGAATTACTGGTTTTGAAAGGACTGGTAAGAAAGTCGTAAAAACGCAAGTATTTGAGCAAGGATATTTATATGTGACTTTGGAAGATGGAACAATAGTAAAGCAATATCTATTGTTAGCACCTTGGCGTAGTTTCCTGTATTTTAAATTACTTAAGGCTATTAAAGAAAACTTTAACATAAAAGATGAATGTAATGAATTTAATAAGAGCTTAATCAATAAAGAAGTTGTTATTGAAATAGAAGAGAATTTTGATGGGCATTATTCTTATAAGAACATAAATAATATTTATTCAATTGAAGAAGGAATATACATAATTCAAGCTGAAAACAATAAGATTTCAGAAATACAAGATGATGAAATAAGTAATTATCAATAAAATAGTGACATTATCGAATTTTAGTATTTCGATAATGTTGCATTAATTGAAGTATTAAAATAAATAACAAAGGAGAAATAATTATGAATAAAGGGGAAAAAGTAAGTGAAATAGTTGATTTAATATCAGAAATAATATTAAGGTATATATCAGAAGATATTGAAAAGAGTATAGTGATGAAAGAAAAATGAAACTACCTATCGTATTAAATATATATTATTAAATTGATAAGAAGTTCCTAATAGATTTTTAGGAACTTTAATATTTATCTAGGTAAAGGAAAAGGAGATTACTATGAACAAGAAAAAGATAATAGCAATATATTGTAGGGTATCAACTATAGAACAAGCCGAAGAAGGGTATAGCATAGATGAACAACAAAGATTATTAATTGAATATGCCAATAAGATGGGTTATGAGATTTATAAATGCTATTCAGATAGAGGAATTAGTGGCAAGAACATTAAGAATAGACCAGCATTAAAAGAACTTTTAAAAGATACAGATGAAGGTAAGTTTGAGATAGTACTTACATGGAAGATTAATAGGGTTGCAAGAAATATGCTAAATCTATTAGAAATAGTAGATATGCTCGATAAAAGAGGAATAGCTTTTAGGTCATATTCAGAACAATTCGAGACAGAAACGCCTATGGGTAAATTCTCATTGCATATGATGGGAGCAGTTGGCGAATTGGAAAGAGGTACAATTGCTCAAAACGTAAAAATGGGTATGTGTGCTCGAGCTAGGGATGGAAAGTGGAACGGAAATGTTTTACTAGGATATGATTTAGAAGAGGTTAAAGATTCATTAAATAAGAAAAGAAAGGATACTATACTTGTAATAAATAAAGAAGAAGCAGAATGTGTAAGATTTATTTTTAATGAGTATGCTAATGGAAAAAGATATAAAGCTATAACTAATAGATTGAATAAGTTAGGATATAAGACTAAGAAAGGAAATAATTTTTCAGTAGAGTCAATTAAAGATATACTAACTAATCCTACTTAGATAGGTAAGATTAGATATAATGCAAGACAAAATTGGTCAGAGAAAAGGAGACATGATATCAATAAAAATCCAATATTAGTTGATGGAATACATGAAGCAATTATTGATATAGATACATGGAATAAGGTACAAGCACTCCTAGAAGTTAAGAAGGGTAAACCTTCAAGATTATATGATGGAGAGTATCCATTAACAGGAATATTAAGATGTCCTAAGTGTGGAGCTGGAATGGTTATATCAAGAACTACTAATACCTTGGCTGATGGAACTAAGAAAAGAATAGCTTATTATTCTTGTGGTAACTGGAAAAATAAAGGTACAGCAGTATGCAATTCTAATTCAATAAGATGTGATAAAGCCAATGAATATGTGTTTAATAAGTTATCAGAGCTATTTACTAATGAAAAAATGGTTAAGACAGTAGTATCTAATGTAAATAAAGAAAGAGTTCAAAGAGTAAATCCAGCTAAGAAGGAGTTAGAGAAACTTGAAAAAGAGTTAGAAAAGCTAGAAAAGAAAAAGAATAAAATATTTGAAGCTTATGAGGATGATATACTTACAAAGGAAGAATTTCAAGATAGGAAGAAATAACTAAATGAAAGAGCAAAGAAGATTCAGGAGCAGAAGCAACCATTACTTGAAATGCTTTCAGATGAGATAGATGAAAAGATACCATATGAATATATTAAGAGTATATTAGAGAATTTCAGCAAAGTTTTAAATGGTAACATAAGTAGAAAGCAACAGAAAAAATTGCTACATATGATAATATCAGAAATAACAATTAATGAGTTAAGAGAAATAAACTCAATAAAAATTAAGATAGATGATAATCTAGTGGATTATCTAAGTAAGTAGGAAGGAGTATCTGTAATGGGTGCTCCTTCTTTAGTTGCATGTAAATATGTACAAGCTAAAATAGAGTTACAAATTACTATATAATTCAGATAAGAATATGGATATTATATTAACAAATAAAGGAATAAAGATGATATAATATTACATATAAATAAATTGAAATATATGGAGGAAAAGTATGTCTGTAAGTGATAATTTTAAAACGTTTTGTAGTAATTTAAGAATGGATAGTGATACTATTACAAAAATACAAAATAGGTATCATCAAATAACAAAGAGAATTAATTTGGATTATTGGAATAGTAATTCAGAGGTTAATAATAGTTTATATGCAGGTTCATATGGAAGAGGAACTGAAATTTTTACTAGTGATATTGATATAATAGTAAGGTTACCATATGAAACATATGAAAAATTTAATAACTATACGAGTAATGGTCAATCTGCATTATTACAAGAGGTTAAAGAAGTATTAAAAAAAACTTATAGTACCTCATTTTTAAAAGGAGATGGACAAGTCATATGCATTAATTTTGCAGATGGAATTGACTTTGAGATTGTACCTGGTTTTATAAATGATGATAATAGCTATACATATCCAAATTCAAATAATGGAGGAAGTTGGCTAGTTACAGACCCAAGAAGTGAAATTGATGCAATGAATGAATTAAATAAATCTACAAATAAAAATTTAAAAAGATTATGTAGAATGGCAAGGGCTTGGAAGAATAAATGCAATGTTCCAATGAGTGGAATTTTAATTGATACATTAGCTTATAAATTTATTAAGGATTGGGAGTATAAAGATAAATCATACGTATATTATGATTGGATGAGCAGAGACTTTTTTAAATATCTAAAGGATATAGATAAAAATCAAACTTATTGGTTGAAGCCAGGAAGTAACAGAGCTGTTTATAAGAATGGAAATTTTCAAAATAAAGCATTAGAAGCTTATAATAAATCAGTAGATGCTATTAAAAATGAAAACAATGAATATAAAGCAAAACAAATATGGAGGGAAATATATGGAACGAAGTTCCCGAGCTAGTCAAGGGTATAAATTAGAATCTCAAATAAGAGAAGCTTACGGGCGAGTTACTTATACTCAAACATGCCATGAAAAAAAGATTAAAAGATTATTGGTTACAAATGAAAATATTAAAATTGCACAAATAGTTTTATCAGCAATGACTACGGGCAGTTTTGTGGTGACTTTAATATCAGATGAAAAAATATCAGCAATAGTTGGTTCATCTTTATCTTTGATACTATTAATTCTAAATGCTTATGTTAAGAATTTCAATTTGACAGAAATGGTACAAGAACATCAAAAAGCTTCAGATTTATTATGGAAAATAAGAGAAGAGTATGTATCTTTACTTACAGATTTTGAAGTTTTAAATATGGATGAAATTATGGAAAAACGCGATGAATTACAAAATAGAACTGCTGAAGTATATAGTAATTCGCCTAGAACTGATAGCAAAAGCTATAAGGAAGCTCAAAAAGCTTTAAAGACAGAAGAAGAACAGACTTTTTCAGAGAAGGAAATAGATGTTATGCTACCAAATTCAATTAGGAGATGTAATAGGAATATAAGTGATGTTTAATAATGAAAAAACCTCACTTAGTACCGATACGGAGAACCGTATCATAAATAAGTGAGGTTTGTAGCCTTAACCATTGATGTTACTTGGTTAAGGTTATTTTTTATACGTGGAAATACTGTGTCACAAGTAATGATAAATTAACAAAATATGTTACAATAAAAAGTAATTATTAAACCAAAGAAAAATTTTTTTAATTTAGTTGAAGATAAATTTATATTGGTATTAGTTTAATGGAGGAAAAACAATATGACTTTAAACGATTTAAAAATAAAAATTAATTGGAGTAAATTCTATATAGGTAAAGATTGTACAAGTTATAATGAGTATATAAATTTTGATTTAACACCAGAAGACTTTTTAGAATTTGCAAAAGAAGATTATAGAAATCTTGATAATAGAGGTCTTGTAGGTGTGTTGAGCAACTCAAAGCGTGCAATAGATTGTCAGGTTGATTGGATCATTTCATATTTAGGGTTTGACTATTTAAATTTTAATGAAAAAAATTATCCTAATATAAAGAAAGTAATTAATGACTTTGAAAAAGATATAAGTTATGATAATACTATTTCATTTAAATTAATGTTTATACAGGCTTTAGAAATAGCACCAACTTTTTTAATATCTAAAATAAGAAAATTCAGAAATAGGTTAGAACACGAATATATAGTACCAAAAGAAAATGAAGCAAAAGAGGCTATTGAAATAGCAGAATTATTTATAAATGCAACTCAGAATATAATTTGGCATAAGTTTTTTTCAGATTATTGTATATCTAATTGTGAGTATGATAGCAAATATAAAACACCATATATTATAGTAAGCTTTGATTTAAGGTGTAGTGAAGAAGGGGCAATTAATTTGCATTATAACATTGATGATATAAATAAAGGAGAAATAAGTATAAAACCTAAAGATAAAGAATATGTTTTTTTTGTAAAATCATCAATTTCACATAATTTTAATTATTTACCTAAAATCTTTGGGTGTAATATAGATTCTGAGTTTATAAATTACGAAATAGAAGAATTATAATAGAAAAACCTCACTTAAGAATGTTACGGAGAACCGTACCATAAATAAATGAGTTTTTTGCAGAGAGTATTGAAAATACTAGAATGTAAAAGAATTAAGATGAGTGGCTTTTTTGTTATCATCAAGTATGAAGTAAGGAAAATAAGATTATATGCTTAGATGAGATTATTTGAGTTATGGCACAATTTTAAGACTGTATAATAACTCAAATATGAAGACTATAATGCATAAAGATTGTGAGGTTTAGGTGATATAAAAATGGATAGAGTTAAATTTTATTCTGAATACGATATGGCATGTGGATGGGAACTAGATAAAATTATTGAAAGAATTAATGACCATTCTATTGAGAAGAAATGGTCACTAGAAGATGTAATTGAGTTTTTTAACATTTCAAAGTATATGCAAGTAGAAAGGTTTGCTGAATATATTCAGGAAAAAACAAATGTTATATGCATAGATTATATTAAGAAAATTAAAGCTGAAATCGGAAAGTTTATAGGTTTTAATAAATCTGTTATCATTTCAAAATATGATGATATTAATTTTGGAGGAACCGAAGGTTTTCTTGAAGTAATTGAAATATATGGAGTCTATGAAGATATTCCTGATTTTGAATTTAAGATGTTCTTAGATAAGGATAATGTCCAACTTTACATGGTTCTAAAACATAAGAAGATAGTCGATTATTTTGATTATATTGTTAAGGATAAAATAATGAGCAATTCTTATAATGCTGAAACAATACTTTCAAAGTTTTTGGAGAACAAGGACTTACACTTACCACCTTCATTAACAGAAAAAGATATATTAAAGTTAGTAGATGATTATATTGAGATTGACGCAGATAGGGTAAATATAAATGTTCTCAGAAAAATTATTCATTTCCCAACAGGCACAGGGTTGAATATTACTGATAAAATAAAACTCCATGCTAAACGTAGAGAGAAAGAAGAGTCAGAAAAGATTTTTAGTCAAGGAACTGGTATGAAATGTAGTGTTTCAATAAGCTATGAAAAAGGATTAGATGAGGCAATAAAATTTAATACTATTGGAAATGGTAGAGATGTATCAATTGTAGTCAACCGTGATTGGATTGAAGAAAATAAAGATTATCCGACACTTTGGAATAATTTTATTCATTTGTTTGGTATCATTGATGATAAAGGACAATTAACAATAGTATCAAAGGAAAATGAGGTAAGTGCTTTAGAATCAACGTTCATGCCATCAGCAAAGCATTTTTATAAAACTTCATTTATTTTTGGTTTTAAGCAGATGACTGCTAATGCACAAATATATAGTTATATACAAGTACTTAATGTTCTTGGTATAAGAATAGAAGATATGATTGAATGGTTCTTTAATGACTATTTATCAGTTGAATTTTCAATAACTGATTTTATTATAAAGATGCCATCTGGTTCATCTTCATATTTCGAAAAATGTAGAACAATTTTACCAGAGATAGACAGAATATTCAAGCAGTATAATATATTGATAGAAGATGGTGAAATTGACCAAGAATTAATTCAAATATCATCTTCAAGTGTAAAAGTAAAAGAAGTGAAATCTCTTATATCTTGTAAATACGTATATCCTATTGGTGAATGGTATAAGACAGCTACTTTTCTTTTGTTATCTGACCAAAGTAGTTTATTTTACTTGCCGGATAAAAATGAAAAGTATAAGAACTTTCTAGACTTAATAATTCGTGATAATGTGAGGAAGAACGATTTTCAGGAATATCAAATTCAAAGAATGAATTGGTTATTTGATAATGGTGTAGTTATTGAGAATGAAGAAGGCTTTATTAATATAGCAGATGTTGAAACTATTTTTATTTTAAAAGAGTTGTACTATGAAGATGTTTTAAATTATTTCTATTATGAACCTAGCTTAAGAGGTGTAATAGATTTATTAATGGAAAAAGAAATTGTGGTTTTCGAAAATTCATTGCTTACTAGAAATGAACAAGATTACCTCGACTTCTATTTGAATAAGTCAAAGTTTACAAATGGTTATGATATTAGAAATCGATATTTACATGGGACGAATGTTAATGATGAGAAGCAATATGAATCTGATTATTATTCAATTTTAAAATTAATAATAATTATAATACTAAAAATTAATGATGATTTGTGTATTGCTAATAAATTGTAGATATGTAGATATAATGAACAAACTATATATATCATTGAGACAGTTATATTGATATATCAATTATAATTAGAAATAAGTAGTAAATGAATAAATAAAAACTTCACTTACAACTGATACGGAGAGCCGTATCATAAATAAGTGAAGTTTATAGCCTTAACCATTTATATAATATGATTAAGGCTATTTTTTATTCTAAAATACCGTATAATGAGTAAATGCATATTTACAAAATATGTTATAGTGAATTAAGTAATATATTTAAAGTAAAAGGTAAATAGGAATTTGAAAGGAAGAACATTAATGAATTTTACAATTATAAATAAAGAAACTTGGGATAGAAAAGAATATTTTGAACACTATTTTTCTGAAATTCCATGTACATATAGTATAACTACTAAATTAGATATTACGAAAATCAAAAAAGAAAATCAGAATATATATCCAACAATGTTATATTTAATTTCAAAAGTGGTTAACAATCATAGTGAATTTAGAATTTCTTTTGATATGAATGGAGAATTAGGTGTTTTTGATAAAATGCATCCATCCTATACAGTATTTCATAAAGATACGGAGACTTTTTCTAATATTTGGACAGAGTATTCTGATGAGTATGAAACTTTTTGCAAATTATATGAAAAAGACATATGTACATTTGGTTCAGTAAAAAAAATTAATGCAAAACCCAATATACCCGAAAATAGCTTTTCGGTATCAATGCTTCCATGGACAACATTTGATGGATTTAATTTAAATTTACAAAAAGGATATAATTATTTAATACCTATATTTACTATAGGAAAGTATTATGAAGAAAATGGGAGATATATGATTCCATTAGCAATACAGGTTCATCATGCAGTATGTGATGGATTTCATGTATGCCGTTTTGTAAATGAATTACAAGGATTAATAGAAGATTAAATTTTAATATAAGAATAAAATAGAAAAAATTAATTTATAAGGGTTACTTAGAACCATATTATAAACAAATGAGATTTGTAGTCTTAGGCATTAATATAAATTGCCTAAGACTATTTTTATTGTTGAAAATACCTCAATATAAAAGAGGCTATAAATATTTTTGTGTAATTATCTGGAGCCTCAATACAAATGATTTTATTTGATCTTTGATCTAAAATTCCACTTGCAACACAAAGTCATAGACTTATTAAATCTTTATAAAATGGTTTAATTATACTTCTTTAATAATATTACCATAATACTTTAAAGACCATTTTTCTATTTCCTTAATAGCCATAGATAAATCTTTTCCCATAGGAGTTAATTTGTATTCTACCTTAGGAGGATTTTCATCATAAACAATCTTTTGAATTAAATTATCTTCTTCTAACTCTTTTAATTTTTCAGTAAGAACTTTATGACTCACTCCATTAGTAATTCTTTGTAGTTCTAAAAATCTTTTAGGTTCATTAAGAAGGTGGCAAAGTATAACAGCCTTCCATTTACCACGGATAAAATCCATTGCTAAATCAAGCAAACAAACATATTTTTTATTATTATATTTGATCAAATCAACATCTCCTTAAGTATAATAGATCAATTATTTAAGATAATAATAAAGAAATCTTATTTAGTCAATAAATTTGATTTTAATGATTAAATAATTCAAGTTACTAAAAGGTGCATACTTGTTAGACTTTTAATATGGCGTTATAGTATTTATAAGCCGCGGATAACTTAATTCAAAGGAGAGATTTTTATGAAAAGTCTTTGGGATAAAACAAATATAGGTAAAATGAAATTAAAAAATAGATTTTTTAGAGGTGCACTTTGGGAAGAGTTAGCAGATGAAAAAGGGCATTTAACACCTGAATTAAGTTCAATCTATGAAGAACTGGCAAAGGGTGGAGTAGGTACAATAATAACAGGATATGCCTTTGTAACAGAAGATGAGCAACCTAATCCAAGAATGATGGGAATATATAATGATTCATTTATAAAGGAATATAAAGAATTTACAAATAAAATACATGATTTAGGTGCAAATATAATAATGCAAATAGTTTATGGTGGATTTATGACTACTTTTAATGTAGGGGAAAGAACTATCTGGGGTCCATCAACTATGCAGAATGAAGTTACTAAGACTTGGGCAAAGGAAATGACTAAAGATGAAATAAAATATTTAGTTAATGCATATTCAGAAGCAGCAAGAAGAGTTAAGGAATCAGGTTTTGATGGAGTTGAGATACATGGTGGACATGGATATTTACTTAGTCAATTTTTATCACCATATTACAATAAAAGAACTGATGAATATGGGGGTAACATAGAAAATAGAGGAAGAATAATATTTGAAATCTTCCAAGCTATGAGAGAAAAAGTAGGTAACGATTTCCCAATTTTAATAAAACTTAATTCTTCTGACTATATTAAAGAAGGTGGACTAAGTAAAGAGGAGAGCTTATATGTAGCTAAAAAACTTGCTGACTTAGGAATAGATGCTATTGAGGTAACTGGTGGAAATGAATCAATACAAGAAGTATTAGATAATAATATGGGAGCAGCTCGTACTAAAGTAGTAATATCTAAGGAAAGAGAATCATATTTTAAAGATTATGCTACAGAGCTTGCAGCTAATATAGATATACCAGTTATTTTAATAGGTGGTAATAGACATTTGGATGTTATGGAAGATTTATTAAACAATGAAAATATAGAATATTTTACATTGTCAAGACCTCTAACTGCTGAACCAGATTTAATAAATAAATGGGCAACGGGCAATTTAAAGAATCCTAAATGTGTATCATGTAATCAATGTTATAACACACCAGGTAAAAGATGTATTTTAAATATTAGAGAAGCAGAAAAGAAGAATAAATAATTTGCATGTAAATTAGATATTTCAATTAAAAATGATAACTTAATAGTGTATCTAAGTAATGGAGGAGGACCAAGCCCAGATGATGGAGGAGGTACTCCTTCTTATTTTGCTTCTAGAAGAAGATTGATGATAAATCCTGTAAATATAAAGATGTGTATATAATGGAAAATAAGATTATTGCTTGCTAAATATTTGGTATATTTATCACTTAATGTAAAATAGGTGTATACATATTTATATTTGAAACGTCATAATAACAGAAGTACTTCAAAATTAAAACTATTAACTAACTTACTTTATGGAAGGAGGAAATGATGGAAAGTGAATTAATAAATGAGATGTTTCAGCAAAAAATGAATCTCATATACAAGTATTTGCTTAAGCTTGGTTGCAGTCAATATAATGCTGAAGATATAGTCCAAGATACCTTCTATAAGGCACTAAAGTACATTGATGGGATACAAGATGATAAGATTTCAGCATGGCTTTTTAAGGTAGCAATTAATAAATATTATGATTTGTGTAGAAAAAACAATAGACATATTCATTTGAACATTGATGAAGACATTTTTAAAGAAAGTCTGACAGATAGAAAGTTAGTTGAAGATTTTATATTGAATTTAGAAAGAAAGGGAGAAATTCTTCAAATTTTAAATTCTATTAGTGATATTCATAAGAATCTGTTGTTCTTTAAATATGACATGGGATTATCTTATAAAGAGATAGCGGAACTTTTAGACATAAATGAAAATACAGTTAAAACCTATCTTTTTAGAGCTAGAGAACAATTTAAAAAGTTATGGAGGGATAAATATGAATATGAAGAGTGATGAAGAAAAATTAAAGGAACTGTTTGATATACAAGAAAAGCCTAATTTTAATAAAATAATTAAAAGAGCTAAGATATTTTCAATAATAAGAACTACAATTGTAAGTTTAATGATATTTATTATAGTGAGTTTCGTAGTATTTATATCAAATGCTACTATTTTGAACCAAATGAGCAATAAAAAGCAGGAACGCTTAAGCAATTTCTTTAATATATCGATGCCTAATGCGTATATAGGAAGTATACAAAGCGATGATAGAATTATGGTTGGAGAAATAGATTACGTTAGATATAGATTTTTAGGAAATAAGCCTATAACTGATGGAAATTATAAAGATGGATATACCTATATGCCTTTGATTAATGGGATTTATGGTGATTGGGGCAATTATCTATTTAATAGTGGTGGTAAATCATCAAAAGATTCAAAAGAAGTTTCAAAGTATAATAAGGCAGGTAAGAAAGTAATGGAATTTTATTATCCATCAGTGAAATATAAAAGCTATATAAATGATTTAGAAAATCTTGATGAAATAGGTAACAATAAAGTAATGGAGATATCACTATCTTTTGATAAAGCATATAGCCTTGAAGAAATAAAAAATATGCTTCCTGATGATGTTATCTTAAATTGGTATTGGGTGGACACTTTTGCCGAAAATAGTGAAGAATTTTCAAGTAAATTAGTATTTGATGAATATGATGTGTATGGCATGAAGGCGTTGGATAGAGAAGGAAATATAATTGATAGGCCTGAAAAAGATTTTATAAATGCTATTAATGAAGGAAAAGACAATAATTATGCTAATCAATATAAAGAATTATTTGATAATTTAAGTAATGGAAAAGGGGAGATTAATAAAGAAGATTTAAAGATAATTGGAGTAGTTGTAAGTGGTGATAGTAAAACATTAAAAGCTTTAAAGGATAAAAATTATATTAAAGCAGCTACACTAGGTGCAGTAGCAGATAAATATTAATAAAGGAGAGATATGAATGAAGGCATATTTTAAATTAGAATTAAAAAAGAATATAATTTCTTTAAGAACTCTAATTTCTATTTTAATAATTTTAGTAACATTTATAATACCTTATCTAGAAGAACTAAAATTTCCGTATCCAGGTTTAGATGGAGTGGATTATTTTATAAGAATTCATCAATTTTCATATATATCATTTGTAGGACCAGTTGTAGCAGGACTAATTTATTCTACATCAATAATTAAGGATAAAGAATCAGGATTTATTAATAAATTACTGGAAGTTATAGATATAAAAACTTATTTTAAAGTCAAATTAGTAGTAAATGCTTTAATAAATTCTATTGTCTTTGTAGTGAGTTATACTATTTTTATTTTATATCTTATTATGAATTTTGGAATAAATAATGATGTTGGGGAAAATATTAATAATGGTGCATTCATAATTCGTGCACTTATAGGTGTATATCAAACTTCAAAAATATCATATATTAGTATAATACTTTTATTAACAGAAATATCTGCAGTTGCTTTTTCAACTTTTATGCTTGGGATTACAACAGTAATTGGAAGAAGGCTTACAGCATATATAGTTCCTATATTTTATGTAATACTTACAGGAATATTTTTTGAGATTTGGTTATTAAATAGTGTAATTGACTTTAATGTGATTAAAATGTTCGATTTAACAGAAAATAATTTTATAAATAATTTAGGTGTAATAGTATATGATTTAATGTTAACACTGTTTGGAATGGGGTTATTATATAAATTTAGTTATAAGAGAAGTGTATTATATTTATCTCATGAAATTTGAATTTAACTACTAAGAAAATTTCTGAAAGGACTTCTTACAAGATAAAATAATTTGTAGAAAGATAAGTATTTTGTTATGGAGAATGATAAATGCTAATTTCATAGGGGTGAATATTAATAAAAAATAATTGTTTATTTTTTATTAAAAATTGATATAATATAAGTAATGACAAAATAAAAATAAATTATAACAAAATAAAAATAAGGTATAAAACATACTGGAATATGCTTTATACCTTGTAATATACAATTCTAGTTGCCTAGGCAACTGGTATCACTAAAGTTTTTAACAAAAAAAACAGTAGCTTCCAAATTGCGAGTGGGGCTACTATTTTTTTGATATTTTATCTATAAGTAACACTATGAATGTTAATAGTGCCAATAAAAATAATCCACCAGTAAATAGTAACATTAAAACGTCATTACTCATTAAGTATCACCTCCCTTCATATAAGAGGTAAGTGATACCAGTAGCTCACTTTTAGCTATAAAATTATACTTTTAAATTATACCAAAAGTGATGCATAAAAACTAGGTTTTTTAGTAGAACTTTTACCTATGAACGCATGTGAGTAGTGTGTTTCCTTTATGTAGAATATATACATAAGAATAAAATGGAAAAAAAGTTATTTCTAAAAAACCTAATCTTCAAAATTCATCAATGAATAAATCTTAATAATCCTTAATAATTATCAAGGCTGTTTTTTAATATGTTGTTTCTATAATTAGTTTAAAATATCAATCTAATTATGGAGGCTTTTATTATGAATGCAAGATTTTTAATGCAATATTTTACACACCCTAGAACTACTGGAGCAATTATGCCAAGCTCAAAAAAACTATCATATAAAATGATTGAGAATATTAATTTTAATAAATGCAATTGCATAGTTGAATTTGGTCCAGGAACAGGAGTTTTTACAGAAGAAATATTAAAGAGAAGAAATAGTAACACAATAATTATGTTAATTGAGTATAATGAAGAATTTTATAAAATATTAAAAAGCAAATATGGTAATATTGAAAATGTATATATAATAAATGATTCAGCAGAAAATATTGATTATTATATAAATAAATATGATATAACTAATGTAGATTACATTGTGTCAGGCTTACCTTTTGCAAGTTTGCCAAAAGAGATGAGTGATAAAATATTAGAAAAAAGCAAAATAGTATTAGGTGATGATGGAAATTTTATTACATTCCAGTATACAAAATTAAAAATGTCATTAATAAATAATTATTTTAAAAATATTAAGGCTAAGAAGGAGTTTTTAAATATTCCACCAGCATACGTTCTTAGCTGCACAAATAAATTATAAGGAGAAGATAAGGATGAAGGGATATATTCTTATAGTTGATGATGATGAAAATATAAGAAATTTATTGAGTATCTATTTAGAAAATGAAAATTTTAAAACTATAAAGGCAGAGAATGCTAAAGAAGCAATTAAAATCATAGATGAGAAAGAAATAGAACTAGTTCTTTTAGATATAATGATGCCACAAATAGATGGAATTGAGGCATGTATGAGAATAAGAAAAGATAAAAATATGCCAATAATTATGATATCTGCAAAATCAGAAGATATGGATAAAATTCACGGATTAACAGCTGGCGCAGATGATTATATAACAAAACCATTTAATCCATTAGAACTTATAGCTAGGGTAAAATCTCAGCTTAGAAGGTATCAAAAATATAATACAGGTTCAAATAATCAAAAAGTTATAATTGAAATTGGAGATTTGACTATTAATACTGATACTAGACAAATTTGGGTTGGAGAAAAAGAAGTAAGGTTAACTCCAAAGGAATTTGATATTTTAGAATTACTAGCAAGAAATAAAGGGATTGTTTTAAGCATAAGAAAAATATATGAAGAGGTTTGGAAAGAGGAATTTTTCAAATCAGATAATACTGTTACAGTTCATATAACGAATTTAAGAGAAAAAATTGAAGCTGATCCTAAAGCTCCTGTATATATAAAAACAATATGGGGAGTAGGCTATAAGATATGATTGACTTTAAAAAAGTTAGAATAAATTTAATATGGGGAATTATTATTGGATTTTTTTTATCTCAAGTTATTATTGCAGAAGGGTATGCAATTTTAGTGTCTAGACAGCAAATTAATAATTGGGATCATTTATCTATTGAAGGGATTGCTGGATTTAGAATTTTAGCTTTTATTGTGTTTATAGCTACTATAGCAATATTTAACACGAAAAAATTTAGAAAACTTAATTTAAATAAGATCAGTATTTACTTAATATTAGTAGTTATAATAGCAGTTGTAGTAGCCATTCAAGCTATTTTAATTATAATTTCAATTGTTTTTAAAAGGTACCCTAATATACAGGAGTATATTGGAAAAGATTATTTTATATCAATAAATGCATTTTATATTATTAGTTTTTTAGGCATTGCTATATTTTTAATAACATTTGTAAGCCTTGTAAATAGAAAGGTAAAATACATTAAGTTTTTAACTAAAGAAGTAAAGGTTATTAAAGATGAGGGCTTTGGAAAAACTATTAAGGTTAAAGGGAAAGATGAATTATCAGAGCTTTGCCAAAGCATAAATGATATGTCATTAGAATTGCGTAAAAAAATAGATAATGAAAAAATTATTGAAAAGAATAAAAATGAACTTATAACAAGTGTATCTCATGACTTAAGAACACCACTTACATCTATCATAGGATATGTGGATTTACTTAAGAAAAATGAATTTAATGATAAAGAAAAGTTTGATAACTATATAGAGGTTATAGACGAAAGAACTAAAAGCCTTAATAGATTAATCAATGAACTTTTTGAATATACGAAACTAACTAGTCATGATATCAAATTAAATTATAGTAGATTAGAAATAGTATCATTGATAGAACAAATGGTTGGGGAATATACTCCTATATTTAATAAGGAAAACTTAGAAGTAGTAAAAGATATAACTGATAAAGATATATTTATTAATGCTGATATAGAGAAGATTGTAAGAGTTTTAGAAAATATTTTAACTAATGCTATAAAATATAGTGTGAAAAACTCTAAAGTATTAATAAAGCTGTTTGAAGAAAATGATTATGTGGTTGTTTCTGTATTAAACAAAGCTAAAGACATTACAGAAAATGATTTGAAAAATATATTTGAGAGATTTTATAAAGTTGATAAATCAAGAAAAGAACAAGATAGTACAGGACTTGGACTATCTATTGTTAAAAGAATAGTTGAACTTCATAATGGAGAAATAGATGTGAATTTAAATGAAGAGATTATAGAATTTAAAATATCATTGCCATTAGAGTAAAAGAAATACCTATAGAATTTTTTAAAAGCTAAATTCTATAGGTATTTTTATATTCTAATTACTATGCACATTTAGTGATTTTATTCCAAATAACGAAGGAATAATAAGATATAAAAGTTATAGCTAAGACCGCTAAAATCTTGAATAAATAAGTTCCTTCGATTCTAGCACCTAAAAATCCATATAAAAATATCATTGGGGCATCTGCCATTACAATAAGGGAAATACATTTTTTATAATTTAGCTTAATGCAAGCAGCAGATGCTGTTATTAAGTCAGAAGGTGCTATGGGACAAACTATACCTAACACTAAAATTTTGTAACCATATTTTTTTATAATGTTAATAGTATTACTATGATTATCTATAAAGTCTTCTCCTAATATTTGTACGTTTAAATATCTACCAATAAAATACACAAGACTTTGTGATAAAGCTAGTGATAAAAGTGATAGGAAAAAACCTATATATGGTCCGAAAATAACGCTTCCTATAAGTATAAAAATTGTTTGAGGTATAAAAAATACAATTCTAATAGTAGATAATAATACAAATATTAATTGCATTACTAGAGGATTACCCTTAATAATATGACTGATTTTATTTAAATCCGTTGTTAATGTACCTGTAGTATATAAAATTGCAACAATAATAAACCATGAAATTCCAAGTAAAAGCAATTTGTTTTTTCTATTCAAAATAAATCTCTCCTTTAATCTTTATAAGCACATTTTAGATTAATAGTTCTAAGATTTAATGTGTAAACTTATTAAGAATTATTAAGAAAATTTATTATTATATAAACAGTAATGAATTTATAAATTTCTTTATGTTTATGGCCTCATATGATTGTTTAAAGATTATACAGGATTGACAGAGTCAAAATCATTTGAAGAGTGGTATAAGGCTTTTAATGACAATTTAAATGAGAAAACTGTTAGAGATGGATTGGTACCAGCAACAACATATCTTGCTTTAGATGAAAGTGGAAAATTAATTGGAATGATTGATATTAGACATAGGTTAAATGAATATTTATTAAATTTTGGAGGCCATATTGGATATAGTGTTAGAAAATTAGAAAGACGAAAAGGATATGCAGTTGAAATGTTAAAATTAGCATTAAAAAAATGTATTGAATTGAACATAAAGGAAGTTCTAATTACTTGTGATAAACAGAATATTGCATCTGCTAAGACCATTACTTCAAATGGTGGAGTATTAGAAAACGAAATATTCGATCCAAATGATAATACTATAACTCAGAGATATTGGATTAAATTAGCATAGTTATATAAATTCTGAATTAGTTCATATTCTTTGGATAATGGGTGCTTTTTCTATACTTACAAGAAAATTTATACAAAATATATAATTTTTATTAAAAATGGACGAGATTAAATAGGGAGGCTAAAATAAATTTATAAAAGACCCACTAAATAAGAACTTGAAAGGAAGATAAGAATGACATTATTTGATAAATTTAAAAAAGAAATGGAAAATAAAAATGCTAATGATGATGTTGTAATGGATGGCTGGAAGGCTATTGAAGATGCAGCTTTAATTATGTATCCAGGACAGACTGATCCCAAACATTATGGAACACTTATTTCATGGAACTTAGGGGGAAATGATCCTTTAGATGGTATAAGCATTTATGATGGCGGAGAATATTATCATTTTATTACTTATGGTTTATCAGAACTTTATGAGAAAGAATTTGAAAATAAAGAATATAGCGGATATGGATTTGAATTAACTGTAAAGTTAAAAAAAGATGGGCTTGAAGATGAGGAAGCTGGAATTAGGGGTATGTGTGGAATATTACAAGCAATAGCTAGAATGACTTATAATGAAGGTGAAATTTTTCAGCCAAATGAATACATATATACAGGACAAACTACTGGTATGGATCCTAATGGAGAGTCGCTAATTACAGGATTTATCACACAATTAGATAAACTTGGAGAGATTAAAACACCAAATGGAAAGGTACAGTTTGTAGAACTTATTGGAGCAACAGATGCAGAATTAAAGGCAATTATTGATAAAAAATTAAATGTAAAAGAGTTGTTTGAAAAACTTAATTCAGAATATACAGATTATAAACGTGAAAGTCTATTTTAAATCTTTAAATTAAGATTCAATTATTTAAATAAATATGTTAACTATAAAATAATTAATATCTTTATAGATAATTATATATGAATAAATTTTAAAGTTATAATGATCTAAGTGAAGAATTATTATGATTTCTAAAATATGTAGAAAATTCAATAAATGATACAATAAAAACATTATGCAAGAATTTTTAATGCAAGAATGAACAACTAAAAGGAGCAATTAATGAAAAAACGTATTTTACCAATTATGCTGATAATATGGACTTATTTACTTATATTGATCACTTTTAAGGGAAATCATAAAGGGGTTTTAGCAAATCTTGATTTAATTTTTATAGTCATTTCAATTATATTTTTTATATCTAACATGATTTATCCATTTATACTAGCAAAGCATGGAGAGAGCAGTACTACATTATTATTTTGGGACATGCTTCTTAAATTATGTAATATACCAATTTATATTGTAGTTTTTATGTTTGGAAGTATTATGATGATTTGGCCATTGGGATTTGGAGTAGTTATAGCAATCTTTTTGGCTATTTTTGATTTTATTATGTTACTTCCATCTTCTATGTATGGTGTTAACGGAATAGTTCAAGCCTGTAGAGAAAAGAAAATCACTAAATTAACAGCTGTAGTAAACTGTATTTTACATTTTCTTTTTTGTTTGGATGTTATAAGTGCTATCGTTATGTTTTGTATAGCAAAATCTAAAAGTAAACTTAATAAATAATAAAATTACACTATATTGAAATCAAAAGTTTAATTAGATATAATGTTGTTAATAATCAACACTAAAGATAAAAATAAGGTAAGGTTAATATTAATGAATAAAACTTTAAAAGAATTAAATCTTGAAGATGACTTTTTATTTGCAAAAGTAATGAGTGATAAAGACATCTGTAAAGAATTATTGGAAAAAATTTTAGAAGTGGATATAGAAAAAGTTGAAATTATTGAAGAGCAAAAAACTATAGATTTATTGCTTGAAAGCAAAGGTATCAGACTTGATGTTTATGTTAAAGATGAAAATAACACCATTTATAATGTTGAAATGCAACGAGGAAAGCATAAAAATTTACCTAAAAGATTAAGATATTATCAAGGAAGTATTGATTTAGACTTAATAAGTAAGGGTGAAGATTATAGAAAACTTACAAAAAGTTATATAATATTTATCTGCACATTTGATTTATTTAATAAAGGTCGTCATAAATATACGTTTCAAAATGTATGTTTAGAAGATAACAGTTTAATGTTAAATGATGAAGCACAAAAAATAATATTAAATACAAAAGGAATTATGAATGATTTAAGTGAAGAATTATTAGAATTTCTAGAATATGTAGAAAATTCAACAGATGATACAATAAGAAATTCTAAAGGAAATCTAGTGAAAAATATACATAGAAGAGTGCAAAAAGTTAAAAATGATATTTCAGTGGAGGTGGAATTTATGACTTTACTAGAAAGAGATAGAGAAAAAATTGAAGAAGGAAGGGAAGTGGGAAGAGAA
Source organism: Clostridium botulinum (assembly GCF_000827935.1). Classification (NCBI taxonomy): domain Bacteria; kingdom Bacillati; phylum Bacillota; class Clostridia; order Eubacteriales; family Clostridiaceae; genus Clostridium; species Clostridium botulinum. The sequence goes on along the minus strand of NZ_CP010520.1, from coordinate 2,580,048 downwards.
GAAGGAAGAGAAGAAGGAATTATTTTAACCAAAAAAGTATTAAAGCTTTCAATGCAAGGATATGCAATATCTGAAATAGCCAAAGAATGTAATATATCAGAAGATCAAGTGAAAAAGATATTGGAATAGTACTAGAATATCTAATAAGTAATAGAGTTATAGTACTTAGATATTCAAATCAAAGATAGATTAGAATTATATGTTTCCCCATGTACAAGAGTTAATCTTATACATGGGAATTTTTTATGCAAAAATATAAGATTACTAGAAATATCTAAAGTGGTGTTTTGCCACCTTAGATATTTTGCTTTAGAATAGTTATCTTTAGCTAAGAGGATATTATTTATTTTTTATAAATTTTGTTTATTCAAAAACCTATAAGCTTTTAAATAGTTATAATGATATTTATAATAAAATTTACAAAAGGGGGAAATTTTTCTTGGGATTGAACGAAATTAAATATATACAGCTAAAATGGACAAGGGTGTTGTATTGGAACGACATAAATCATTAAATTGGTTAGTTGGATATAATGAAAACGCAGAATGGGATAAGGTTGGAACAGATACTTAAAAGATATAAATCTGTATATACAAATGAATTTTATTTAAAGGAGAAATAACATGGGATTATTTGATAAATTTAAGAAGAGAAAGATTAATAAAGAGTATGATGAAAATGTAATATTTTCACATTTTATAAATACATTTAAGCCATCTAATAATTTGTTAAAACCTACAGAAGAGGAACTTAAACAGTTTAAAAATTCATTACCAACTGAATTATTGAATTTTTGGAAAGAATATGGATTTGGAAATTATGGTGATGGAATAATAAAAGTTATTAATCCACTTGAATATATGGAGAATTTCTATGAATGGCTTGGTAAGGAAGACTTTTCTAAAATACCTATTATATTAACTGCTTTTGGAGATGTTTTTTATTACAGAAAATTACAAGATGATGTTGAAGATATATGTCTTCTTAGTATTCATTATAGAAATAGTATAGTATGTTCATACAGTTTACAGGAGTTTTTTAAATCATATATAGTAAATGAACAAATTTATAATGAAGTATTAAGGAGAAAATTATTTCAACAAGCATATGCTGTTAAAGGGAGTTTAGAATTAAATCAGATATATTTCTTTACACCAGCACTAATTTTAGGTGGTAAAGAATTAATAGAATCAATTGATAGAGGAGATGCAAATATACATCAAAGTATATTACTTCAATTAGGAAAATAATTGTATAACATACTAGCAAATTAGGAGGAGTATTATGGAAAAATTAAAAACCTTTTTACATAAATTATTTTGGTTAGATAAATTTGAAGGGAAAAGTAAAATTCTTAACTTTGGAGCAAAATTCTTTATGTATTGTTATATTATATTAATTCCTTTAAATTTATTATTAAATATTATATCTTTGGATTTAGAAAATATAATATTTGGGTGTTTCTTGTTTATAATATATCCTATTATGTACCGTATTGTAATGGGATTTCAAAGATTAATTTATGGAATATAAAATATTTATATTGTTTTTGAGGAAGGTATGAAATGAATAGAGGATTATTATTATACAAAAAATTTATTGATGGTCTGATTAAATATAAAGAATCAATAGAGGCAAAATGGGTAAGAAGCCATGGATATCCAAACACAAAAGAAAATAAAAAAATAAATATATTGTTAAATTCATTAACATATGAGCAAAAGGAAATCATTGCAGAGATGCTACAAAAAGCACGAATAGGTGGAATTCACGATACTTTAGCATATATGGATGAAATGTCAGATTTAAAAAGTTTTACTTTGAGTCAGTATGGAGAAATTTATCCAATGAATATTTTTGAAAGTATGCATTTTGATTTTATATGTAGATATGAAGGAGATTCTTGGCCAGATGAGTAATTTTATAAGGAAGTTGGGTATAGTATGAATAATAATTATAATGAAATATATTTGAAATTAGAAGAAGATTTTTTAAAAGAAAAAGCAACAATAGAAGAAGTTGATAAATTATATGATTTTATGTATGACTTAGAAAGTAAATCAAATAAGAGTATTGATATAGAGAAAATTTTAGTAAATACATATTCATTATTGCAATACCATGAAAAGGCTTATAGGTGTTATGCGAAAGTGGCTGACAAAAATAACAAGAAGGATAGAAAGAGATTATCAGAATTAAGAAAAAAATCTGACTTGTATAAAGATCGTTTAGCAATAAGAAGAAGAAATGAAATAACAAAATCTTTTATAGGTAAAATTCCTAAATTTAAGTATTGTCCAGATACAATAAACACCAATATATTAACAGTTGGAGGTGCAGAGGTATGTGATTGCTGCGGTGAAACTGTTGATATTTATTATGAGGGTTCTCTTTATTGTATTGAAGATGTTGACTATTTATGTCCAGAATGTATTTCTAATGGTATGGCTGCTAAAAAATTTCATGGTGAATTTCAACAAGATCTATTTAATAATGAAAATGTGGTAAATGAAGAATATGATGATGAAATCTTACATAGAACACCTAGCTATATGAGTTGGCAAGGAAGTAATTGGCCTGCACATTGTGATGATTATTGTGAATTTTTAGGTGATGCAGAATGGAAAGACCTTGAAAAAATTGATATGGAGAATAACCTTGAAAATTTTACTGGATGGGATATTGAAGAACTGAAGGAATACTTATCACCAAATGGTTCTCTGTGTGGTTATTTATTTAGATGTTTAAAATGTGGAAAGTATTGTTTGTGTGCAGATTGTGATTAATTAAAATATAAGATATATCTATAAAATAGAAAGGGGAGAATATATGAAAAAATTATTCATTGCAATTAGACAAGGTGATATAAATACTGTGAAAATATTACTTGAAAAGAAACCTGAATTGATTTCGTGTACAGCAAAACAGCCACCTAAAAAAGACCATGGACAATCTCCTTTGCAAGTTGCAATAAAATCTGGGAACTTTGAAATTGCAGAGTATTTTCTGGATTGTGGTGCTGATGTGAATTTCATGGAAAAAGAAAGTTGTTATGAGTGGAGAATGCCTGTATTACAAGATGCGATTATGGCAGCTGTTATGAGCTCTAGGTGGAATACCAATGATGATATTGTAGGATTTCGGGAATTTAATTCAAAAGATAAGGCTTCTAAGTCATTTCATGTATTAAAAAGGATGATTGACATGGGTGCTGATATTTCTTATTGTGATTCTTATGGAAATTCATGTTTGGTAAGAGCGATTTTAGATGCTAGGCAAATACTTCCTACATATTATTATAAAGAAGATAGAATTGCTGATGATAGGATTATTACAAATGAGCTTAAAGAAGATTTGACACAAATTTTTGATTTGTTATTCCAAAAAGGTGCAGACATAAATGAAACAGATAAAAGAAACAATAACACTCTTTATGAATCTTATATAAAAGAACCAGTCGCACAATTTTTGACGAAGAGTAAATAAGGAAGAAGTTTTAATTTATAAGGAGATTAAATGAGAAATAAAAAAAGAATAATTATGTTTTTTATTTGATATTGTTATTCCTTTTACTACTACTTGTAATTGAGTCTATAGGATGGACATATAAAAAGTGTCTATGCCTATAGGCTCTTTTTTATATAGAAAATTAATTTAAAAATTACATAATATGGTATAATAAAACACATGAAACAAATAATAAAAATGGTAATTTGAAGGAGAGATTTTTATGGGGGAATTATCAAAACTACCTAATATCGGTAAAGAAGTTGAAAGTCAATTGAATAAAGTGGGGATATTTACATATGATGAATTAAAAAATATTGGAGCAGAGGAAGCTTGGCTAAAAATACAAAAAAATGATGTTTCAGCATGTATTCATAGATTATTAGCTCTAGAAGGTGCAATTCAAGGCATCAAGAAAACAGAATTACCACAAGAACGAAAAGAATCACTAAAGAATTTTTATAATGTGCATAAATGTAAATAGGAAATTAAGAATTATTTATAGAAATAAGATGACTTCAACAGTTTAGATAGGAGTATTATGAAAAAAGATATTTTATTTAAAACAGATGACTTTATATTTTCATATCGTGTAGCTGGAATACTAATATATAATGATAAAATATTACTTCAAAAGCCATTAAAAGATGAAGGATACTCATTGATTGGTGGACATGTGGCTATACAAGAAACAACAGAGGAAACTTTAATAAGAGAATTTAAAGAAGAAATACATGCAGATATAAAGATAGTTAGCTTGTTTGCAATTGGGGAGATATTTTTTACATGGGGTAAAAAACCATGCCATCAGATTAGTTTATATTATAAAATTCAGTTAAGTAATTTAGATTCTATACCTATTGACAGGAATTTCAAGGGATATGATGAAGTAGGAAATAAAAGAATAGATATGGATTTTTGTTGGATTCCATTAGAAAAATTGAAAGAAATAAAAGTGTATCCCAAAGAGCTGATTTCACATATCTTAGAAGATAAAAATGAAGTAATTCATTTTATAAGTAATGATAGATAAATAGTAATTTAGTGGAAGGATTTAATGTGATTCCAACTAGGTAAATTAGAATTTTAAGGAGGAACTAAAAGTGGTAGCATATAAAAATAGAGACGCGCTTATTTTAGAAATTTCAAAACGAGCAAAATTATTTATTAATAAATTTGATGGCATTGATGAAAAAGATAAAGATAAATTAATAGATGAAGTAGAGCGAACTCCAGCTCAAATGATTGCTTATCAATTGGGATGGATGAATCTTATTCTTGATTGGGAGAATCAAGAGAAAAAAGGACAGAATGTTATAACACCAACTCCAAACTATAAATGGAATAACCTTGGTGGATTGTATGAAAATTTTTATAAGCAATATGATGGATATACTCTAAAAGAATTATGTATTATGTTTATAGAAACAGAAGAGAAAATTATTGAATTGATAAATACATATACAGATATTGAATTGTTTCAACAAGGAGGAAGAAAATGGTCATCATCAACTTCTTCTAACTGGCCCATATGGAAGTGGATTCATATAAATACAGTTTCACCATTCAAATCATTTAGGACAAAAATACGAAAGTGGAAAAAACTTCAATAGGAATAAAAACTTATAAATTCCAATTTGCAGTGTTTTAGATAAAATTTTAATTTTGAAAGGAAGATTAAAATGAAATTAGAGGGTATTGGAATATTTGTTAGTGATATGAAAACTATGGTTGAGTTCTATAAAAATATACTTGGATTTGAAATAAAGTGGGATGGAAAAGAACCAAACGTAATGTTGAAAAAGGATGGAGTACTTTTTATGTTTTATGGAAGAAATGATTTTCAAAAAATGACAAACAAACGATTTAATTATGCTAAAGGGATAAATGGTCATTACGAAATTTTTTTAAGTGTTCCTAAATATAGTGATGTGGATTTAGTATATGCAGATATTATGTCTAAAGGAATACAATCAGTAATGAAACCAACAACCGAACCTTGGGGGCAAAGAACATGTTATATTGCTGACCCAGAGGGGAATCTTATTGAGATTGGTTCATTTAATAAATAATACAATTTGGAAAGGGGATAGTATATGGCTTCTAGTCAAGAATATTTAGATTTTATTATTGAACAATTGTATATAATTAACGATGTTTCCTACAGAAAAATGATGGGGGAATATATTTTATATTATAGAGAAAAGATTTTTGGAGGAATATATGATGACCGCTTTTTGGTTAAGATAACTAAGGCAAGTAAACAATTGATGCCAGAAGCAATTGAGGAGTTGCCTTATGAGGGGGCAAAACCAATGCTTTTGGTTGATGATGTCGATAATAAAGAGTTTTTATATCAATTGATTACGAATATGTATGAAGAACTTCCTACTCCAAAAGTAAAAAAGAAAAAATCTTATAAATAGAAGTCTTATTGGTCTATTACATGAGAGATGAAAAGTTATATTTAGTGAATTTTAGTAATTGATGAAACATAATATACATGTGTATTACGTTAAAAGTTATTATTTATAAGATAATAAAAAAATAGCTTTTGATAACTTGTTATACAATCTTTTACTAAACATAAAATATGGATAATGAAGTAAAAAAATCACTAAATAATTTTTATAATGTGCATAAATGTAAATAGTAAATTAAGAATTCTATACTATAAAATTCAGTTTGTTATTTTGTTTATTATACTGAGTGCAATTGGTATTAAGGAGAGAATTAATGAGAAAATATTTTAAAGTATTCATAGAATATTTTATAAATAAGGAATTGTATAGAGAGAAAAATAAAATTTATTAATATGGATAAAAAAGTTGATGGTAAGGAGTATTGTAGATGAAGGTTTTAGAACATAATAGAAAAGCATGGGATAAGGAAGTTTCTAATGGAAATGTTTGGACTATTCCTGTGACTTCAGAGGAAGTAGCGAATGCAAAGAATGGAGAGTATAAACTTGTATTAACACCTACTAAGTCAGTACCAAAAGAATGGATTGGAGATATAAAAAATAAAAAGGTACTATGTCTTGCTTCGGGTGGAGGTCAACAGGGACCAATATTTGCAGCATTAGGGGCTGAGGTAACAGTACTAGACAATTGTAATGGTCAATTAGAAAAGGATAGAATGGTTACTGAAAGAGATAATTTAACTATTAACTTAGAACAAGGGGACATGAGAGATTTATCAAGGTTTGAAAATGAAAGCTTTGATTTTATATTCCATCCAGTTTCAAATGCTTTTGTAGATAACATAGATGTGGTTTGGAAAGAATGCTATAGGGTATTAAGAAAAGGTGGAGTTCTTATAGCTGGTTTTGGAAATCCAATAATATATATTTTTGATTTATATAAATGGGAAAATGAAAAAAAATTGGAGGTTGCATATAGCATACCATATTCTGATTTGGAACAATTAGCCAAAGAACAATTAGAAGAGAGAATTAATAATAATTATACTATAGAATTTGGACATACATTAGAAAGTCAAATTGGTGGTCAAATTGAAGCCGGTTTTGCTATTACTGGATTTTATGAAGATAATGCTGGAGGAGATTTGCTTGATAAGTATATTGATACATTTATTGCAACTAGAGCAATAAAGTTATAGATTGCTATCTATAGAAGGTGAAATTGATTTTATAAATAATGATATATAAATATTAATTTGAAAGTAGGTGAAATCTCAAAATGGGAAAAGAGCGAATTAATAACTTGGTGCAGTCATTATAGCTGATAGTAGGTTGTACCAAGAATAATTTTATATATTATCAGAAAACTGCACCAATTTTCTATTAGTTAAATAATAAATGAAAAGAGGAACAGTTATGAATTATGATGAATTAAAAGAATTATGGAAAAAGGAAGAAGATGCTGCATTTAAGGGGTGGGATTTTTCTTATTTAAAAAATAGATGGGATGATGAAGAATTACCTTGGAATTACAAAGATATATTGAAGAAATATTTAAATTCAGATTATAAGTTATTAGATATGGGGACCGGTGGAGGAGAGTTTTTATTAACAATTAATCATCCATATAGTAATACATCTGTTACAGAAATGTGGAAACCTAATTTTGAATTATGTAAACAAAAATTGGAGCCATTAGGTATTCAAGTTAAACAAGCATTTAATGATTCGAAGTTACCTTTTGAAGATAATACTTTTGATATGATTATTAACAGGCATGAGTCTTTTAATATTAAAGAAGTGAGAAGAATACTGAAACCAAATGGAATTTTTGTTACTCAACAAGTTGGAGGGAAAAATAATGAAGTATTATCAAATGCACTGATAAAAGATTTTAAGCCATTATATAGTGAGAATACTTTAGATAATAATTTAAGAAATTTAGAAAAGAACTCTTTTGAAATACTATATTCTAAAGAATATTTTCCTTATTTACGATTTAAAGATATTGGGGCAATAGTTTATTTTGCTAAAATTATTGAGTGGGAATTTCCAAATTTCTCTGTAGAAAATTGTTTTGATAAGCTTTGTAAATTGAATGAAGAGATAAATGTTAAAGGCTATATAGAAAGTATAGAACATAGATTTATTATAGTTTGTAGAAAACAAAATTAATTTGAAAAAATCTAAAATTAGAGATAGGCTTAAAAGTCTATCTTATTTTTTGTGTAGAAATAGAATCAATTGATAGAGGAGATGCAAATATACATCAAAGTATATTATTTCAATGTAGTTAAGGGTACTATATTATATATGAGACAATATTGACTCATTTTATGCTTTATTATACAATGATTAAGTAACAATAAAAATGAAATTGCATCATTTAAACATTATTAGTTTATTTAATGATTTGTGATAAAATACATAAATTAATAGCAATTAAGGAGGAAAATCTATGAGCTCAGCAACTAATGATAATAAGCTCTTAAAAGATATTGCAGTAGTTATAGTAGAAAATCCAAGAAGTAATATGAAAGATCTCGCTGAATCTGTTGGGATTAGTAAAGCTACATTACATCGTCTTTATGGAACAAGAGAGAATCTTGAAAGTATTTTAATGAAAAAAGCTTCTGAATCAGTTGAGGATATTATCTCTATATGTGAAAGAGATTTTAATGATTATAGTGAAGGTATAAGATTATTAATACAATCACATTATGAAAACAAGGAATTTTTAACATTTATTTGTGGTTATCAATATTGTGTAGAGGATAAATATTGGAGTAATTATTTTAAAGCAATTGATAAATTTTTCTTGAACGGTCAAAAAAGTGGAGAAGTAAGAATTGATGTTAGTGTTTCAGCATTAACAGAACTTTTTGTAGCAAGTTTTTCAGGAATGATAGATGCAGAAAGAAGGGGAAGGGTAGCGTCAAGTTCCATGTTAGAAACTTTAGAAAACTTTTTCTTATATGGTTCATTAAATAAATAGTGTAAAGAATTAGATAAAAACATTAGGTATGCTTTAACCTAATGTTTTTTTTATTGCTTTTAAAATATTTTCAAATATGTTTTGAGACTATATTGACTCAAATAATACTATGTGGTATATTGATATCAAATGATATTTGATACTAAATAGTATCAAAAGATACATTTTTAAATCAAAATAATTTTTAAAATTTGGAGGAGAAATATATATGAAAATTGCAGTATTAGGAACAGGGAGAATGGGAACAGGGTTAACAGAAGGATTAATAAATGCTGGACATGAGACTATAATATATAATAGAACAGCTGATAAAACAGTACAATTAAAAAAGTTAGGAGCTAAGGTAGCAGCAACACCAGCTGAGGCGATAAAAGAAGCTGATGTAACTATAATTGTGGTTGTAGATGGCATAGCTGTTAGAGACATACTTTTAAATAATGAGACAAAAGCAGTACTTAAAGGTAAAAAAATATTAAATGCTGCAACAACAGGTGTAGATGAAGTTATTGACATTGCAAAGGAAGTTGCCGAATTAGGTGGAGACCTTGGTGAAACATCTATTTTAGTAGGAGCTGAACAATTAGCTAACAATGAAGGAAAATTCCTTGTAGGATGTAACGACAAGTTTAAAACCTTATGGATGAACGTTCTTGGGAGTATTGGAGTAGCGTATCATGTAGGTGAAGTAGGTAATGCATCAAAAGCAGAAACACCTATGCTTTTCGGTTCTTTATTTATGGGAATGACAGCGGCTTATTCAGCAGCAGTAGCTATAAAATTAAATGTTCCTCAAGAAATTATTGCACAACAACTTAGTATGGTTGTTCCAGGAGCAGAATATCTTGTACCAGGTATGATGGCAAGAGATTACAGCGAAGTTATGGCATCTGTTGAAGCATTCAAGGGAGTAGCAGATTCAGCAATAAGAACTACAAAATCACTTGGTGTCCCAACTAAAATTATTGAAGATGTATTTGAGTTATATGAAGAAGCTGACAAACGTGGATTTGGTTCTCAAGATGGAACTTCAATCATAGAAGTATTACTTGACCAAAAGGCAGATAACAACTAATTAGAAAAATAATTTTATTATTATAATAAGGTTCAAGTAGTAGTTGATGTTGATTTTGAATAGGTATAAAATAAATGTTGATTACATAAACACGTTAGACTATTAGATATGGCAAATGAAGCCTTACAGCGACTTGATTTTCAAGAACTGTAAGGCTTTTTTTATGGACGATTATTTTGGAATAACTTGAACTTTTAAAAAAAATTTTAAAAAATATGTAGTAGATTTAAATTTTTTGCGTCTTAACTATTGTAATTACATTATAAGATAAGCTGTACAGGTTAATATAAGACTTAAGGGTTTTAAAAATGAACAGTCTGCAAAATAAATTCATGAAAGAGAGATAGTAATGGGAACTGTAAATTGTAAAAAAGATGGAGATGAATTTAAAATATCCTCTAAAGAGGTTACTGTTGATAAGTTTACACAGATTTACGACACATATTATAAACGTGTATTTAAGTATATCTGTTATAGAATTAATGACCAGCATGAGGCGGAAGAATTATGTAGCAAGATTTTTGAAAGAATCATAATAAAATATAGCAGTTTTGGTGGAAATGAGGACAGTTTGGATAGTTGGATTTTTACTATAGCAAGAAATACCATCACAGATCATTATAGAAGTAAAACTAAAAGATTTCATTTTTCATTGGACTATATAATTGATATGATATCTCCAAAACCATCTTTGGATGAACTTATTTTAACTAAAGAGAATAACTCATATTTATTTCAAGCCCTAGGAAAGTTAAATGAAAGGGAGCGTTCAGTGGTTTCGCTTAAATATGGAGCAGTACTTAAGAATACGGAAATTGCAAAAATAATGGAATTAAGTGAATCAAATGTTAGTGTTATTCTTTGTAGGAGTTTGAAAAAACTTAAAAAAATTTTAGTTAGTGAGGGATTTAAATATGAATAGAAAATCAGACAGAAATAAATTAAAGCAGATAGAAAATTTACTTATGAATACAGATATTGACAGTAGTAAGTGTGAAAAAATTATTTTTAATCGCTTAAAGTATAAGATAGAAACAGGAACAATAAAATCAGTTGATAAAGAAAAGGATGATATATATATGAAAAATAAAAAATTTAAAACTTCTAGAGTTGCAATATTAACATTAGCAATATTAATGTGTAGTGTATCAGTTACTTATGGTAGTGAAATTTTATCTTCTATCAAGGCACGTTTTCAAGTAGGAAATACTGAAATAACACAGTATGAAGCTAATGATGAAACTAACTCAACTGACTCTTCAGCTGATGAAATATCACTTGAATTTATGCAAGAAGGATTTAAAGGAAAACTGTTTGATAAGAATGGAAATGAAGCTCTATATGGGGAACATCAAGAATATTATAACGCAGAAGGTAAACTGATTACAGGTATGGGGGTAAAAGATTTACCAAATGGAAAGCATGAGTTCATTGCTTCTACTGATACAACTGATGAAAAAATGCTTACATTAAAAGAAATTAAGAAAATTGCTAATAAGGATGTTAAGCTTCCTAATTATTTACCACAAGGATATAGTTTTAAAGAGGGAACAACTTCATTTGAAGGAGCAGGTGTTAATGCAGTGTATGAAAACAAATCAGAAGGAACAATTGTCATATTAGCATCTACTACAAAAGAAGCAACTAATGGTGTAGCAACTACTGATAGCGTAAGTGAAACATCTATTGATGGAAAAAAAGTAACTTTATCAACAAATTGTGCTTTTTGGGAATCAAATGATGTAAGCTATCAATTATATTGGAATTTTGAAAATAGTAATGATGGTAAAACACCTTCTATGGATATGAAAGAAGTTTCAAAAATTATAGAATCTATGAAATAAGCTAAAAGTTATATAACAAATTCCAAACTTTTGATTAGATGTTTATTAATAGTAAAAATTTGAGGCAATAATATTAAAAGTATTATATATTAGTTAAGAATTTTAATTCTGTAGGATCAGTGGTATATGGATCAAATGATTCTAAAGAAGTTGATATGATAGATGATTTATTGAATTATAAATTAGATAGAAAAGAAAAACAGGTTGTACTATTATCTAACTTAGAGATGTGGAAAGAATACGAACCATTTAATATGAAAAATAGTGTTGGTGAATTTATAGATAAGGCAATGCTTAATTAAGAAATTATAAGGCTATTATCAAGTTGATTTTTATAACTTGATAATAGCCATTTTTTTATTACTACAAATATGGCTATATCATCAATAGCTTGTACTCCCTGATAAATTCCAATTTTCAGGGTTTTAGATAAAGCACATCTGTGAAAATTTAAAATAATTGGCATTAAGTTTAAAAGAATGAAATTAAGCCTATGATATTACCGTGTCATTAGCTTGTATTATAATAATGATTTTTTATTTGATATGGTTAGTACTTTTACTACTACTTGTAATTGAGTCTATAAGATGGACATATAAAAAGTGTCTATGTCTATAGGCTCTTTTTTATATAGAAAATTATTTTATAATTACAGAATATGGTATAATAAAACACATAGTAAATAGGTGTTTTACATAAAATTTCAACATTACACTAAAACAAAGAATTTATTTTGACTAAAAAGATAAATGATTATGTGTAATTAAATAGATAAATATTAATTTGTTTATGAGATTATTAATTTTACAAGGAGGATATGGTATGGCAGTATCAAACATAAAGGCTACTTTTCAATGTGATATTAAAAAGATGTGGGAAATTGTAACATCACTTGAAAACTATTCATGGAGAAGTGATTTAAGCAAAATAGAAATCTTAGATAAAAATAAATTTTTAGAATATACAAAAGATGGATATATAACTACCTTTACTGTAACAGCAACTGAACCATATCAGCGTTGGGAATTTGATATGGAAAATAGTAATATGAGGGGACATTGGATAGGAAATTTTTCATATGAAAATGGAAAAACCACTATTGATTTTACGGAAGATGTTTACGTAAAAAAAGTTATAATGAAACCATTTGTAGGAATGTATTTGAAGAAACAACAAGCAACCTATGTTTCGGATTTAAAAAAAGCAGTTTTCTGCTAAATTCTAATATTTATGTATGTTTGAATATTAACAAAGGGCGTATGGAATTAAAATAAAAATATTATTTTTCAAGGTTTATTAGAATATAATTTAGCGAGAATTGAAGATAAAAATACTAATTTGTAGAGGAGATGTTATGGCTGAAATATTATTATTATATTCTATTTTGTTATATGTAGGATTGATGTCGGATGCAGAATATAAAGAATACCTTGATGCACTTTTCTTAAAAAATCCTGATAATGATTTGCTATTAGAATTGGAGTGGAAAACTTCAGATATAGAAGGTACAATTAAAATTATTTTTTACTATTGTTTAGAGAATAATGTTGATTACGGTGTCTTTGGCTATTTTTTAATTAGTAAGTTAGAAGAACTTTATTATCAAGATGATATGGATATACAGTCCTTTGGAGAAAAAATGTACTCAATATGGAGAGTATTGCCATCTGAAATTGAAGATAAAGAACCATTTTTCACTTTGTGTTATGCAGATGATCCTTTATCATGGGGAGATGAAGATCAAACAAGAGCAATTTATCAAAAAATGTTTCAATATTATAAAAAGTAATAAATCTAACTTTAAGGTTAAATGTTATAAATAGAATTTGAAAGAGGAAATATTAATCATCTATATAGTTAATCAAAACCATAAAAAGCGTAAATAATATTAAAAATTTTAATAAAGGTGTAGATAGAAAAACTTATATCTACGCTAGAGTATCTACATCTAAACAAAAAGCAGCTTTAGAAAATCAAATTAATATGCTTAAACAGTTTTGTTTTTCTAATGGTTATTGTATATCTAAGGTATTTTCAGATGTTGCTAGCGGTATTAGTTTTGAAAAAAGAAGAGAATTTTTCAATATGCTTGATGATATAATTAGTGGAAAAGTTGAAAGAGTTGTTATATAAAAATTGGTTAAGCTTTTTTGAAGGGGTTAAAAAATGGTCTAAAGATAAAACAGGTTTTAGTGGTAGACCTAAGTTACCTAAGTATTTAAATAAAAATGGCAAAAATATCGTTATCTTTACTAATCAAAATTGTAAACAAGAAAATAATAAAATTATATTTCCTACTTGTTTTAATCAATATGAATTAAATACATCTATAGGTGATAATAAGCTCCAACAAGTTAGAGTACTACCTAGAAACAAATATTTTGTGTTAGAAGTAGTTTATAGTATGTCTAAACCTCAATTAAAAGAAGATAATAATAAATATATATCAATAGATATAGGATTAGATAATTTAGCTACTATAACTAATAATTGTAATATCACACCTATAATAATTAGTGGTAGAAAACTAAAATCTATAAATAAATATTATAATAAGCAACTATCACATTATAGAGAAATTGCTAAAAGAATGAATAATTTAGATTGGACAAATAGAATGAATAGATTAACAATTAAAAGAAATAACATGGTTATGGACTTAATTCACAAAGCAAGTAAAAGTGTAATAGATTATGCTTTAAGCTGTGGAGTTAATACCATTATTATAGGTAACAATAAGGATTGGAAAAGAGAAAGTTCAATGTCTAAGAAAGTTAATCAATCATTTGTAGGTATTCCCCATCAATTATTCATTGAGAAAATACAATATAAAGCTGAAAATATAGGCATAAAAGTAATAGTAATTGAAGAATCATATACTTCTGGAACAAGTTTTCTTGATAATGAAGAACCAATAAAAGAAAATTATAATAAATCAAGAAGGGTTTATAGAGGGTTCTTCATATCAAATACAGGAAGAAAGATTAATAGTGATATAAATGGTAGTCTGCAAATAATGAAAAAAGTATTCCCAAATGTCATAGACCATGGGATAGAGGATTTCGGGTTAAATCCAATAAGAGTAGGTTTATAATTTTATAAACTGACGTATAAATATAATTTTTATTAAAATATTTAATATTTTTTATTTGTTTTAATAATCTTATATACCTGAACATGATACAGATGATATTATAAATTATGGAACAAATTTTGAAGAATTCTTAATGTGGCAAATGGCTGAAGCTATTACAGAATGGGATCAGGAAATAGATCATTGTATATTAGCACATGCTAAATATTTAAAATATGAATATAGAATATTATTTGAAAATAGGGACATAGAAGGTATTTTAAAAACTGCAAAAGACATAGAAGCTAAAATGGAAACATTAGAAGAAGAAAACCTACAATGTAAATTTTATAATGTTATAGGTTAAAAATTCATAAAAGTAAATGAGTATGCCTGATAATAAATAATGATTTGTGGAGGAAGAGAGCATGAAAGATAAAATAGCAAAAAATATTAATATATTGGGTAAATTTTGCGGTAAAAGAGACATATCAGCATTGACTTCAAGTGAGTTAAAATTAAAATATGGTTTAGAACAAGCTGATGTTATGGTTCTTTTTGGTGGAAGTATTTTGCTAGGTGGAGATATTTTAGCTGAAGCAATGAAAAATAAAATTGCCAAGAAATATGTTATTGTTGGTGGTGCAGGACATACCACAGAAACTTTGCGAATGAAAATGCATAATGAATTTTCAGAAATTGAAACTAGTGGATTACCAGAAGCAAAGATATTTGCAGCCTATTTAAAGTACAAATATAATCTTGAACCAGATTTATTGGAATGTAAATCTACAAATTGTGGTAATAATATAACATACTTATTAGACTTATTGAAAGAGAATAATGTATCTTTTAAAAGCATCATTATTGCTCAGGATGCAACTATGCAAAATCGTATGGATGCAGGGCTTAGAAAGTATATTTCTAAAGATAATATAATAATTAATTATGCAGTTTATGATGCAGAAGTTATTGCAGTAAATAATGAATTAGAGTTTAAGCAGGATATTTGTGGAATGTGGGACATAGAAAGATATATTACATTGCTGATGGGGGAGATTCCACGACTTTCAGATGATTCAGAAGGATATGGACCAAAGGGCAAAAATTATATTAATCATGTAGAAATACCAATTGAAGTTAGAAATGCATTTATTGAATTAAAAAAAGAGTATGGTTCTTTCATTCGTAAAGCAAATCCACTTTATTCATCATAAAGCTAAATTCTAAGTTTGTGGAGGGATTTTATGAAAACTAAGCATGTAATAGTAGAAGATTATAATCCAAAATGGAAAGATGAATTTGAATATATAAAAAAGGAATTATTAATAGTTTTATGTAGGAAAATAAATTCAATTGAGCATGTAGGAAGCACATCTGTGGAAGGATTATCAGCAAAACCCATTATTGATATAGATGTGGTGATTGATGGAAACTTTGAAGAAGTAAAGAATTCATTAGAGTCTGCTGGATATATACACGAAGGAGATTTGGGGATAGCTGGTAGAGAAGCATTTGCTTATGAAAATAAACCACATTTAATGACACATCATTTGTATGTATGCAATAAGGATAGTGAGGAACTGTTTAGGCATATGACATTTAGAAATTATTTAAGAGAACATAAAGAAGATAGAGATAGATATGGTGCTATAAAAAAAGAGATGGCTTTGAAATATCCAGAAGATATAGATTCATATATTGAAGGAAAGCAACCTGTGATTTTAGATATATATAAGAAGTGTGGTTTAGATATGTAGCAGTATGCTTTTTATTAAGTTTATAAAATAAATAATATATTTATTAAAGCAATATTACATCAAAAAAGGAGATATTTAATGAAAATAGGGGGAATCATATGAAATTCAAAAATAAAAAAGTGAAAGTGTCGCTTATATGTATCATTGGTATAATTATTATAGGTATAGTATGGATTATAGGTACAAACCATTTAAATTCCAGTTATGACAAACTAAAGGAATCAGAAAAACAGATTCTTGATGAAGTTGATAAATATTGCAAGGCAAATTCTAAATCACAAATATGGAAGGATTTCGATTTAGAAAAAAGAACCATAATGGCAATTGATAAATCTTCAGGAAAGGCATTTCTGATTAATCCAAAGGATGATGTAAGTGGAGTATTTGCTAAAAAAATTGACATGCCGACTGACTCAGTTATTAGAGTTTACCGTGTATCTTGTTTTGCACCACAAATGATTCAATTTATATTTGATGGTAATTTCAACACTATTGGTAAAAAATATAAAGTATTGGGGAATGAAATATTTTATACAAAATATTTAGAGTCAAGTTCTATTAAACAGAAATTCACCTCATCACATTACATAACATTCTTAAGTCATGAGGCATTACATTATTATATGCAAGAAAATTGGGATGATGGTAGTCGTTTTTCAACGGATTTATTGAGTAAAAAAGACATAGAGTTAATTCGTAAGGAGTATGATGTACTAGCTAAAATTCAGGAAGCTTTACTATCAGGAGACTTTGTTAGAGATACGTTAATGAATTATACTAAGGAATATATTGATGTAATGGATCAACGAATTGAAAAAAATAAAGAATATTTGGATGCAGAGTTATCTATGGAGACAGCAGAAGGCACAGCAACTTATGTAGGAATTAAGGCATCACAGATTGTTGGATATGATTATGGCGTTATGTATTTTGATAATGTTAAAAATGTTTCAATCTCAGAGGTTATGACTAAACTTGATGAAGGTTACATTGAAAAAAGTTTTCTTGCTGACCGCATGCCATATGAAACAGGTGCATTATTATGTTTACTTATGGATGCTATTAATGTAGAAGATTGGCAGGAAAAACTTAATAACCAAACTAATGATAATCCTGTTACATTATATTCTATTTTAAAGGAGTTTAGTGAAAGTAATTCATAATATATAGGCATATTATGAATGTAACAACTATAAAGGTGTGATGGTATGAAAAAAATCATCATAGTCATAATTACATAGCAAATTTTATAGATTAATATAAGAAAATTTATAAGGCAATAAACATTAAAAAATATGTTTATTGCCCTTTTTTATGCTACATTATTAGAATTATCATTAGGTTTAGTATCAATTACCATTCCAATTTTAGTAGATATTATAGTATTCAATTTATTAATTGAAGCACTTAAAGCATTTAGCTGTTTTTCTAGTCTTATAAGTAGATATGCACTTACAGCCACAGGAAAACCAACATTACCAATAAGGCTTACTAATTCATTAATACCCATAAAAATCACCTCCTATATAGGATATATGTGAATAGGAGTATTATTTTAAAAGAAAACAAAATCCTAAAGGAAAAATACCTTTAGGGTTTATTAATAGTATAGATAATTTATATTTTTATATATAGTTTGCAATTCTAAAGGGGCATTTCGCCACCTTAGATAATAAAGTAGTTCAACCCTTCTACCAGAAGATTCTATAGATGAAGCCTATAATAAGTATCATGAAGAAAAGAGAGAAGAGAAATTTGGTTAAAAAAATAAAGAATTTCATATTTCAACATATTGAAAAATTTTCATTATAAAAGTTGTTTGTATTTTAATGCTGTTTAGTATAATATAATTAAGAATTGAGATATAAGTTTGCGGACTTATATTTTAGAGAGTCGGATATGTTCGACTCTCTTTTTGGTATAGGAATTTATAAAAATGCTGATTTAGTACCTTGAGTTATATTTATTGACAATAAAATTAAAAGGTGAAATAATAATTAGTATACAAATTGTTTGTATACTAATTATTTATATTTGATTAATTTTTAAGGAAGTGGTATTTTGGATAACAGTTTTCATTATTTAATGATGATAAACAATACATTGTTTCATAAAGAAATTATGTGTGAACTTATAAAAGCAGGACTGACACCTGGGCAGCCGAAAGTTCTTGACTATCTGGCGGCACATGATGGAAGTATGCAGAAAGAAATAGCGGCTGGAACTCTTACTGATGAAGCTACATTGACAGGCATCATTACCAAGATGGAGAAAAAAGGTTTCATTGAAAGAAGGATGAAGGAAGGCAACAGACGCACATATTATGTTTATCTCACAGAGCTTGGGAGAGAAAAAGCAGAAACAGTGAAATGCATATTTAAAGAAAAAGAAAATAAGGTTTTAGCCTGCCTTACAGAATCTGAAAAGGAAGAGTTTATAGGATTGTTTAAAAAAATTCACAATAATATGTCAGGAAGGGGGGAAAATTAATGGCTGCTAATGAAAAAATGCGAAGATACATTATATTTTTAATAGGATTATTCATTAATTCTTTTGGGGTAAGTTTTATTACTAAAGCTAATCTGGGAACATCACCAATTTCATCAATACCATACACGTTGAGTTTAGGATATCCGTTGTCATTAGGGCAGTTTACTTTTATATTTAATATACTTCTTGTACTGCTTCAGATTGTAATTCTTAGAAAAGATTTTAAAAAGGAATCATTTCTTCAGATACCTGTAACAATACTATTCTCAATGTTTATTGATATGACAATGAATCTTCTGAGCTTTATGAACCCATCAAGTTATATATTAAAATTCATATACCTTATTTTAGGATGTGCAGTTTTAGGATTAGGAGTATTCATAGAAGTAATTGCTGATGTTGTAATGCTTCCAGGAGAATCATTTGTAAATACAGTATCAAAGGCTTTTAACACAGATTTTGGTAAGACAAAAATTGTATTTGATTCTTCAATGACTATAATTTCTGGTGTTATGGGAATTATTTTATATCATAAACTGGCAGGGGTAAGGGAAGGTACTATTATAGCAGCTGTCCTTGTTGGAATGATTGCAAGATTTTTAAAAAGAAAGCTTGAATTTATTGAGGACAGATGGATTGTTGATAAAAGAAGCAGGGAAAAAGCAGAATCAGCAGTTCAGAGTGGAAAAGGAAATATTGTCATAACTATTGGAAGAGAGTATGGAAGCGGAGGCAGGATAATAGGAAGAAAGCTTGCTGAAAAGCTGAATTTAAAGTTCTATGACAGGGAAATAATGCAGATGACAGCAGAAGAAATGCATATAGATGAAAAGGAAGTTGAAGAAAAAGAGCAGAAACTTACAAATAGTCTTATTTATGATATGGTGGCACAATTCTACGGAGAAAAAGAACAGGCAGCAGAACAGGACAAGCTATTTAATACTGAAAAACATCTTATAGAAAAGATTGCTGGAGAGGGAAACTGTGTAATTGTAGGGAGATGTGCAGATTATATATGCAGGAATATGGACAATGTGTATGACATTTTCCTTTATGCAGATAATGAACATAAAATAAGAGAAATAATGAAAAGAGAAAATATATCATATAAAGATGCTGAAAAACATGTTAAGGAAATAAACAAGAGGCGATTCAACCACTATAAATATTATACTGGCGGCATCTGGGGAATATCTAATAACTATGACTTATGCATCGATACTGGAAAAACAGGACAGGACAAAGCTATTGCACTTATAAAAGAAATGGTGGGAATATAATTTTTAATTTCTGCTTTAGGCTTTTTTAGTATATATAATTTATGTTTTAATATACATTTCGTAATTCTAAAGGGGCATTTCACCACCTTAGATAATAGAGTTAAAGGTAAGTTATTTACTGAGTTTTAAATGGTATAATTTTAATTAAATATAATGATAGTAATTATAGAAAATAATATGAATTGTAATATAATCTATGAAAAAATAAAGGATTTATTACCTAAAGATAAAATAGATGCTTTATATTTATATAGAAATGTGTATTAATGAAAGGTGTGGACTAGGTGAATAAAAACCCTAAAGGAAAAATACCTTTAGGGTTAATTTACACAAATTTCATTAAAGCTACTAAAAATTTTATTAATCTTTTTTAAAACGTCCATTTTTCTTTTAGCAGCAGTAGAATAGCACATATTTTTTAAACTAGAGTAAAGCCTTATTGTATTATTTTTAAAGAATATAAAATCTATAAGTTCTTGTTCTTCTTTTGTTAACTTTTTAATGGCATATTTTAATAAGTCTAAATCACATTCATTGCAAAGCATATCTTCTAAGTTTGGTTCATTAGAGGGAAGTGCATCTTCTAAGTTATCACTTAATGTAAGAGCGCATGAGCCTTCTGAATTATCTCTATTTTTAGTTTTTCTTATAAGGTCATTAAGATTATTTTTTATTCCATTAGTTGCATAAGCTACAAATCTATGTTTTTCTAAATCATAAGAATTTAAGCATTTAAATAAATTCTTATAACATTCGTTTTCTATATCATTTTTATCATATCCATGTATGAAGGTTTTTCTTGAGAGATTTCTTATGAAAGGTCTAAATTCTTCAATTAAATTTTCCTTAGATAAGTTATCTCCATCTTTAGATTTTTTAGCTAACATTTCAACATATTTTAAATCCATATATACCCCCTAGATATTTTTATTATACTATATATGGTGTGTAATCATACATTACATACACTATATACAGTATATATGTCTAAGGTGTATATATAACATGTATAAATAAAAAAAATTTGAAAAGATAACTAATAAAATGAAAGATACTTTATTTTAATTAGATAATTAAGTATGTATATAAACAATTTATACACTTCACATAAAAGAGATTTTTTGTTTGTAGTAAATAAATCTAAGAAAAAAATTTCAAATAATTATTCCTATAAATGTTATTTAGTGATGAATTAGTATTTTAACGTTGATTTTTTATTAAATTTATAATTATTAGATTTTACCATTAATATTAGTAAATTTTAGCACGAATATATAATGGAAATATTAATCTTATATAGAAAATTATATTTAAAATATAAACTAAGATAGATGAAGCTATAATATTAGAAGGAGTTTAATAAGTTTGGTAATGAAAAGTAGTATTGAATATTCTTCAGCAAAATTAACTTCTATTGATGAAAAAATAATAACTATGGGTATAGTTGAAAAATTTCAAAAAGATACTTTAATTATATGTGGTAATGAAAAAACGGAGTTAAAAGTTGATGAGGAAGTTTTTATAAATGTTTTTAACAAAAATCAAGGCATATACATATACAATGGAATCATAAAACATATAATAGAAAATACTATAGTAATTAAAGATGTGAAGTTTTTACTTGATAAAGAGAGAAGGAACAACAATAGAATAAATACAAATATATCTTTAAAAGTTAGCGAAGTGCGAAATATATCTGAAAAAACAATAGAATTATCTAAACCTATTCTTATGACTTGCAAAAATCTAAGCATTAGAGGGGTACTTTTAGAATGTAAATTAGATATACCTAAGGATGTGAATTTTTTTATTGAACTGCCAATAGAAAATAATAAAATTTATGTAGAAACCATTACTAAGAGAAAGTATGAAAAAGATAATTTATATTATTATGGATGTGAATTTACATTAAAGGACATGTCACACAATAATATATTAGAAAATTTTATACTTAGAAATTATAATACTAAATTTTTTAAGTATTATCCAAAATAATTTTGAATGTGTAAGAGTAAATTCATTTAGAATATAAGAAAAATTTATTAATAATATTTGGGACGATAAATTAATTATTTATGGTCTTTTTTATTGTTGAAAATTTTTAGAAAGTACCTTTACATAAATAAAAAAAATTTAGCAAAAAGTGTGTTTTAATGTTGATTTACCACACATGAAAAGAATTTTCACCTATTAAGTAGATTGGTATATATCCGTAATAAAAAATTAATATATTAAAAGGAAATATTATGTAGTTAAAACATGTATTTAGTGTTAAAATATAACATAAAAGGGGATGAGAAACATTGAAAATTAAGAAACACATTATTATTGCTATAGTTGCTTTTGCATTCATATTAATTGGTATGCCAAAAATGAATGTTCAAGCCGCAACTAATGATAACAAAATAATATCAGATAATGAGATAACAGCAAAAGAGGCTAAAAATTGGGCTAAATCTAGAGGAGCAACTAAAACCTTTATTGGTTTAGCAGATTTGTATTGGGAATATGCAGAGGATTGTGGTGATGTAAATCCAGCAATAGCATATGTACAAGCAGCTAAGGAAACAGGATATGGAAAATTTACAGGCGTATTAGATGAGAGCTATAATAACCCTTGTGGTCTTAAGACTGAAAAGGGTGGAGATGACAATGATAAAAATGCCCATAAAAAATTTGATAATTGGGATGAAGGGGTACAAGCTCACCTTGACCATTTAGCATTATATGCAGGTGCCAAGGGATATCCTAAAAGTGACAGCTATGATCCAAGAAATTTTAGAACTATAAAAGGAAAAGCAAAAACAGTTAAAGAATTAAGTGGTGTTTGGGCTCCAAGTTCTACATATGGTGAAGAAGTAAATGCCCTTTATAGTGATTTATTAAGATATTCTGGAGCAGAAGTGGAAGACGATAATGATAAAGATAACTCATCAAAGGTATCACCTAATCCAGGAATTCAAGAAAATAAGCCTAGTTTACCAAATATAAATGAAGTTACTAATAATCAAAATACTGATAGTGTTAGTATTTGGTCTAATATTGGTTGGAGATATTCAAATGGATATTGGTCATATTATAAATCAGATAACATGAAAGCTACTGGATGGATAAATCCAGATGGTAATTGGTATTATTTAGACCAAAATGGATATATGAAAACAGGTTGGATAAACTTAAATAACACATGGTATTACTTAAAAAGTTCAGGAGCTATGGCAAAAGGATGGCTTAACATTAATAACACATGGTACTATTTAAAAGATAGTGGCGCTATGGTCAATGGATTTAATAAGATAAATAATAAAATATACTATTTTGATAATAGTGGTTCAATGAAAGTTGGTTGGGAAAAAATCAATAATTATTGGTATTACTTAAGCTTAAGTGGAGATATGCAAACAGGTTGGTTAAATATTAATGGAACAAGTTATTATTTATATGATACTGGAGCAATGGCAAAAGGATGGATTAATGTTGATAACAATTGGTATTTGTTAAATAGTGATGGATCATTAGCAAAAGGTTGGATTTTAAGCAATGGAGATAATTATTATTTAGATGGAAATACAGGAAAAATGATAGTAGATAGTGTCATAGGTGGATATGTTATTGGTTTAGATGGCAAGAGGGCAGGTTTATCTTCTGATAAAGAATCAAATAAGTCTAATGGTAAAAATAAAGACAAAGATAAGAACAAGGATAATGATAAAGACTCAGAAGAGAAAACTATAGTTATAGATGCAGGTCATGATTATGGAAAAGATTATGGATCTGAACATAAGATTGATAATGTAACATATAGTGAAACAGATTTAAATATACAAGTGGCATCTAAATTAAAGAGTGAATTAGAAGATAGAGGATTTAATGTAATAATGACAAGAACTTCTAAAGAAAGACCATCATATGGTTCTTTAGTTGCAAGTCTTTCTCATAAAGTTGATACTGCTAATGATGAAAATGCAGACTTCTTTATAAGTATACATCATAATTCAGCAGTTGAAACTGCCAAAGGCATTGAGACTTATTATAGTACAGCACCTAAAGATGATAATTATGGTGGAGATTTAGATAATAAGAGACTTGAAAAGAGTAAAAAAATGGCTAAGATAATAAATGATAGTATTGTAAAAGTCATAGATACTAAAAATCGTGGTGCTAAAAGTGATTCTGAACGTACATTGTTTGTACTTAGAAATACTGATATGCCAGCAGTTTTAGTTGAAGTTGGTTTTATAACAAATCCTGAAGAAGCGAAAAGATGTGCAGATTCATATTATCAAGAAAAAGTTGCAGAGGCAATTGCAGAAGCTATTGATGATAATTTTAATATAATATCAAATAAATAATATAACCCCATAAATAGTAGTTGTAATTAAAACTATTTATGGGATTTTAATTAATTGAAAGTAAAAATAGTTAATAAAGTTAAAAATACAGACTTAATATAGCAATTTAGGTTAGTATAAAAAATCACTTATTAGAATTAAATCTTAAGATTTATACTGCTATAAATAACATTAAAAACCTTATAGTATTTAGAAAATTAAGTATATAATTTAATATTTATATATAGAAGAAAATAGCTCTATAAATAGTGGTTGTAAATAAAACTATTTATAGAGCTATTTTCTTAAAGTATGGTTAAAAACATTCGATATATTTAGCATATAAACTAATTTATGGGAGTGATAATATGCTGAAAAAATTTTCTTTTAAAACAAAATTATTAATCACAATTTTGCCAGTCATAATAATTGGAATGTCAATTTTAAGTTTTACAACATTTTATGAATTTAAAAAAACCATTGAAAATGAACTTATAAGTAATAAATCAGATGAAATACATAAATTAACAGAAAATATAGATACATGGATTGATGGAAAATTATTAGAAGTGAAATCTTCTGCTAATACCCCAACTGCAAAATTAGTTGATACAGACATACAAGCTGTAGATAATTTTAATGCAGAAAGAATTAAATTTTTAGAAGAAAATTACCCAGGAGAATATGATAATGCAGCAGCTACTTTATTTAATAATGATGGAATATCAAGAGCAAAATATTCAAATGGTACTACTGTAAATGGTGATGTTTCAGAAAAACCTTGGTATAAGAACCTAATGAGTGGAGTCCCATATAATATCTCTAACCCAGTAGTATCAAAGGGAACAGGAAAAACATTAGTAGTTATAGGAGCTCCTATTAAGAATGATTATGATCAATCAATTGGAACTATGATCTCGGCAGTAAATCTTTCTCATATTCAAGAAAAAGTTAAAGAATTTAAATTTGGTGAAAATGGATATAGTTTATTAATTGGTAGCGATGGAACTATACTTGAACATCCAGATCAAGAATTAATAATGAAAAAAAATATATCAGAAGTTGATGATGAAAATATAAAATTACTAGGTCAACAAATGAAAGAAAATGGTACAGGAATATTTAAATTTGGAACTGGAAAAGATAAATTCATTGCTTTTTATGATAAAGTACCATTATCAGGATGGAATGTAGCTAGTGTTTTATCTGAAAAAGAGTTATTTGCATCAGTGGATAACTTAATGATTATGTTACTTTTAGTAACAGCAGTTATTGTTTTAATTAGTGCAGTTATAATTATTTTTGTGGCAAAACAAATGACTTCACCGTTATCTAATTTATCAAGTTTTTCAGAAGAAATATCAAATGGTAATTTAACTCATAAGTTAGAAATTGATGGTGAAGATGAAATAGCTAAAGTATCTAATGGATTAAATAATACAGTATTTAAACTTAAAGAAATGATAAGTGATATAAGTAATTCTGCTGAGGAAGTTAAGGCAGTATCAAATAATTTATCACTATCAACAAGTGAATCTTTAAAAGGAAATGAAGAAGTTTCTAAGAGCATGCAAGAAATAGCACAAGGTGCTGTAACACAAGCACAAGGAGCTAGTGAAGCATCTATTGTAACCGGAGAACTAATTGAAGAAATAAATGAAGTATTTAAAAAATGTAATGATATGATTGATACAGTTAAAAAGTCAAGTCATATCAGTGCGTCAGTATCAAAGGGTGTTGATGAAGCAATAAGTAGTATAGAAAATATAGCTGAAACAAATAAACTAAATGTTAAAGAAACGCAAATATTATTAGAGCAATCAAAACAAATAGGACAAATTGTTGATGTAATAAGTGCAATATCAGAACAAACTAATCTTTTATCACTTAATGCAGCAATTGAGGCTGCAAGGGCTGGTGAACAAGGTAAGGGATTTGCAGTAGTTGCAGAAGAAGTAAGAAATTTAGCAGAACAATCAACGAATTCTTCTAAAAAAATAGCTGATCTTATTGGTATGATTCAAAATCAAATTGAGATTATATCAAATAAAATGGAAAAAGGAACAAATGAAGTTATTTCTGGTGTTGAAAAAGCTACATTAGTAGGTGAAAACTTTAAAGAAATAGAGAGAGTATTTAGCACAGTAATCAATGTGGCAGATGAAGTTTCAAAAGCAACTAATAGAATGGAAAAGAAAGCTAGTACAACATCAGATATTATAAATAATGTTGCAGCAATAACAGAGCAAAATTCAGCAGCAACACAAGAAGTTACTGCATCAAATGAAGAACAAATTGCTTTTATGCATGAAATTGTAGACTCAACATATAAATTAGAAGAGTTAATCAATAAACTTAATAATACAGTAGATAGATTTAAATTAGAAAAAGATACTGAATAATAATATTAAATAATATAACCCCATAAATAGTTTTAATCACAATGACTATTTATGGGGTTTTAATTAATTTATAAGTCATTGATAAAGAATATATTAAGAAAAAAATATATTATGTTTATAATTATAATTTAAAATAAAGCAATATTTTCCTGTATAATATAATGTAGAGACTTAAGAAAAAATTTAGAAAGGAAATTTATATATTATGAATAATCAGTATATAAAAGAAAAAATATTTGAGTTATCAGATTCTAAATATAAAGAGTTTCATAGTAAGCTATGTCCAAATACTAATAATATTGTGGGGGTAAGGGTTCCTATTCTTAGAAATTTAGCAAAAGAGATTGCAAAGGGAAATTGGATAGATTATTTATCTCAACCTGAAAATGAGTATTATGAAGAAATAATGCTTCAGGGAATGGTTATTGGATTAGCTAAAATGGATATTGATGAGAGAATTAAATATATTGAGGAATTTGTGCCTAAGATTTATAACTGGGGAATATGTGATACTTTTTGTGCCGGACTAAAGTGCTTTAAGTCTAATAAGGAAAAAGGATTAAAGCTTTTAAACACATATTTAGATTCACAAAAAGAATTTGAGCTTAGATTTGCAATTGTTTTATTGCTTGATTTTTATATTGTAGATGAATATATAGATAGAGTGATAGAAATTTTAGATAATATACATCATGATGGGTATTATGTGAAAATGGCAGTAGCTTGGGCTATTTCAATATGCTATATTAAATATCCAGAAAAAACAATGACTTATTTAAAAGATAATAAACTAGATGATTTTACTTATAATAAAGCTCTACAAAAAATTACAGAATCATATAGAGTTGATAAAGATGAAAAAATTATAATTAGAAATATGAAAAGAAGATAGAGTAGGGGAGTTTAAGTATGGGCAGAATCTTTATGATACTAACGACAATAATAGCAATAATTATTATATTTTTAAGAAATCTTAATAGAAATGTTAGTATATATAAGAAAATTAAAAAAGTATTGAGAGATACTAATACAACTTATAGAAATTTGTTTAAGGAAAAATCTCTATTAATTAGAAATGGTCAAATTATTATGTTAATAGGAGCAGAATTTTTTATAAGTATAACAGTATCAGTAGGTATAATTAGAAATTTCAACTTATTTTTAGCACATAGATTAGATTTATTAGTTAAATTAATACTTATATTAGGAATAATAACTGTAATACATTATTCTGTTGGATATGTATTGCTAATTATAAGTAGAATACATGCTATATTTCATAGCGTTGAAGATAAAACTACTAAGATAGACTTGCTTTTATCTTATTTTATATTAAGTTCATATTTTACTATATTAATATTGTTACCAGATGAATTTAAAAAGAATTACATAATAGGATTAGTAGGTGTTATTATATGCTACATATTAAATTTAAAGGTACTTGTTAATGTTATAAGAAATCCAGCAACGCTTAAAATAAAGGAAGAAAATAGTTTTAACAGTATATTAGTGTCAGCTATATTAATAATTATACTTATAATAATAAATTTATTTTTAGGGGTTTGTTTTATAAGCAGTATTTCACCAGATTCTTATACAAATGTAAGTGGAAATATTGATTTATTTTATTATACAATAATGACATTTACAACAATTGGTTATGGAGATATAGTACCCGTTACAATAGGGGCTAAGCTTATGGCTGTAGTTATAGCTATAACTAGTGTAATATGTATAGGTATATTTTTAAGTACAATATTATCTTATACTAATAATAAAGTTGAGAGCTAGAAGTGGACAATTAAAGTTTAGAATTGAAGTTGAGAGTTAGAGTTTTTAAGGCTTAGAGTGGGGAGTTAGAGCTCAGCGTTAATTAAAAAATTCCTCCAATAAAAAATTCATTCATGGAATTTTTGAAATTATATTTCTAGGAAATCTGTAAGACTTTCAGCCTAAACTTTTAATTTTACATTCTCCACTAAAAAAAGGGCATAACGCCCTTTTTTTATATACATAATTTTATTTGATAGAACCTTGAACAATTCCAGCAATAATTTGTCTTTGTACAAAGAAGTAGAAAATAATTATTGGAATAACAGCTAGTATTAAAGCAGCCATTGCAAGTTCCCATTGTTTTGAGAAAGCACCAAAGAAATTATTCATGGCAAGTGGAATAGTGTTAATCTTACCATTGACAGTTAAGAATGGTAGTAAGAAGTCATTCCAAATCCATATTCCGTTCAATACAGCTACAGTTACAGTAGTAGGTTTTAGAAGAGGAAGTATTACTTTAGTATAAACCTTCCATTTGCTACAACCATCTATAATAGCAGCTTCTTCAATTTCTTTAGGAATTCCTTTTATTACGCCGTGGTATAAGAAGATACTCATACTTGATCCAAATCCAATATACATAAATATTAATCCATAATGTGTACCTAACATACTAAAATTGATGGAATCGATACCTAAAATACCCATCCATTTAACAAGTGGTAACATTACAGCTTGGAAAGGAACTACCATAGCAGCAATAAATACATAAAATATAATTTTACTAGCTCTAGATTCATTACGAACTAAAACCCAAGATGCCATTGAAGAAAATAAAATTATAAAAAGAACACTTACAACAGTAATGATAATAGAGTTAATAAATGCACTACTCATATGCATTCTCTCCATTGCATCTAAATAATTACTAAAATTCCATACAGAAGGTAAACCAGTTGTATTTACAAAAATTTCTTTTCTAGTTTTAAAAGAATTTATAAACATTAAGTAAAAAGGAGTCAAGTAAAGTATTAATGCAATCCATGTTATAATTTCTAGTGCACCTAATTTACTGCTATATCCATTTAATGTTGATAGCTTTTTGCTTCTTTTAGATGAACTAGTAGTATTTTCTACAACATTTGTTTTCATTATGCTTCTACCTCCTTCTTCTTATTAAAGTATACTTGTGTTAGTGACACAGCAGTTACAAAGACAAAGAAAATAATAGCTTTTGCTTGTCCTACACCCATATTGTTTATTACAAAAGCCTCTCTATAAATATTTAAAGATAACATTTCAGTTGTCTTTGCAGAAGTTAAAGAGAAGTTTAAGTCGAACATTTTAAATGAATTAGCGAGTGTTAAGAATAAACATACTGTAATTGCAGGTCTTACCATTGGAATTGTAATATGTTTAAATGTTTGAAAACCACTAGCTCCATCAATATGACTAGCTTCTAATAAATCAGCAGGTACATTTTCAAGGGAAGCAACGTAAATAACCATTATATATCCAGCATATTGCCATGAAGCAACTATTAACATTGCAAACATTGCAGTACCAGGATTTTGTAGTAATGAAGTTCCTAAGAAGTCTGAACCTAAATTCTTACCAATTGAAGTAAATACAGAATTAAATAAAAATTGCCATATAAATCCTAAAATTAATCCGCCTATTAAGTTTGGCATGAAGAAACCAGTTCTTAAAATATTTTTTGTCTTTAAATTTCTAGTAACTATATATGCTAGTCCAAATCCAATTAAATTAATAGTAATTACGCTTGCAATAGTATATAGAATTGTTATTTTAAATGAATAAAGAAATTGTGCATCTTTCAAAATACTTAAATAATTTTTAAATGCAACAAAATTGTAGTTAGTAGTAGCACCATTCCAATCTGTAAATGTGTAATAAATACCCATAAAAAATGGAATTACAACTACCATAATAAGAGAGAACAAGCAGGGACTTATAAAAAGCCAAAAATCTCTTTGTTCTTTTCTATTCTTTTTCATATTTTCACTCCTTTGTAATAAAAATCACTATAGATACAAATACAATTTATGTTTAAGTAATGCTATATGTAATAATAGACATCCATAAGTATAAGCATTCTTCTTATGAAGTTAAATTTTAGCTCTGTTTTAAATGGGTGTTAATATATGCAATAGGTGAACTAAGATTAATTATTTGGTTCACTTTTTGCTTATGCATATATCAACACTTTGCTAAAACAGAGCTGATTTATTAAAACATTATTAAAACATTATTTAGTAGCATCTTGTAATTGTTGAAGCATTTGATTTTTATCAATTTCTCCTCTAGCAAATTTAGAGAATATAGGTCCAATATTATTCATTGTGAATCCATCTGGAAGATTAGTAAATGCCCAAGGAATAGTCTTGCCAGCTTTATTAAATTCAACGATAGATTTAGCAAGTTCATCTTCAGGTTCAACTGCAAAGTTAGTAAATGCAGGAATCATCTTCATATCTTTTACTATACAATTTTGTCCAGCTTCACTAGTTACCATCCAATTTAAGAAGTCTTTAGCTTCTTTATTAACAGCTGATTCTTTATTAACAACCCAGTACATAGGTACACCAACAGGAATACTTCCGCTTATTTTTGGATCATTATTAATAGCTAATGGAACAAAACCTTTAGGGAAGTTTGCATCTAAACCAGCTAAATCTTTACTAGTCCAGTTACCTTGATGTAAGAAAGCAGTTTTGTGTAATGCACCAAAGTTACCAACTTGAGTAGTATAATCTATAGTATCTAGAGTAGGACCACCGCCGTATTTGCAAAGTAATTCAACTAAGTTCATCCAATCTTTAAAATATTGATTATTTACAAAATCAGCTTTTCCAGCTACATAATCTTTAACAAATTGAGCTGAATCTTTTTGTACAGCTAAAGGAATATTGAAAGTATGGTTACCAGTAACCCAAGTTTCTTTAGTTGTATAAGACACTACATTATCTATTCCTAATTCAGCTTTCATAGAATCTAATTTTTCAAATGCAGCTTTTAATTTATCAAAAGTATCTATAGAAGCAGGATCAATACCAGCTTTATCTAAGATATCTTTGTTATACATTAATCCATAACCTTCAGTTGCAGCAGGCATACCATAAACCTTACCATCAACTGTAACTGTATCCAATGTTCCATGAACAGCATCTTTAACCCAAGGCTCATCAGTTAAATTATCAATTTTTTCTTGCCATACACCATAATCTCCAGCACCTTGAATCATAAATATATCAGGAGCAGTTCCTTTTTGGAATTCAGCTTTTAATGCAGCACCATAGTCAGCACCACCACCAACAGAAGTTATATCAACTTTAACGCCTGTTTCATCTTCATATTTTTTAGCAAGTTCTTTTAATTGGTCATTGATTTCAACTTTTAATTGAAATACCTTAACTGTTTTTCCCTCTCCATCTTTTTTAGCACTATTTCCAGCATTAGATGATGAACAACCAGCTACTGTACCTATTAAAAGTGAAGCAGCCAATACTGTTGCTAGTGTTTTTCTCATTCTTAATTTCATTTTGTACCCCTCCTATAAAATAGTCTAACTATAACTATATGTGGAAACGATTCCGAAACATATGTTAGTAAAGTATATACGGAAAATATTAAATATATTCCTGATTTTTGTTTTAATTATATATAATATATTAAATCCGTTTACTACGTAAAAGATATTAATGGAACACATCGGAAACGATTCCTGAAAACGATATAAGCTTGTACTAAAAACTCATGTAAATCGTTTTCTTGAATTAAGTATATCATCACATATTTTAATTTTCAAGTAGTATCCAGGAAAAAGTTAATCAAATTATAAAAGTATTGTAAAAAAATAATATAATAACTTATTTAGAAAAAAATGAAAAATAAGTTATTGAAAACGGGAATTTATAATGATAATATAATAATTGGAAACGGTTCTAATTATTATAAATTTTCAATTGAGTAAATTATATTTAGATAATTAGAAGGGAATATTAAATGTTTAAAAATATATTTTATACAAAGAGTAAAAAAGAGAATTATAAAACAAATATTAAATTTTTAAGAAAATTAAGTGTGAAATTTAAATTGAGATCATCCTATATAATATTAAGTTTATTAATATTTTTAATAGCAATGATTTCTATTAAAAGCATAGATAACGTAAGTAAAAATTCTAGCAAAATATATAATATAAATTTTAAGTCTATACAAACTATAGATAATATAAATTCAAATATAAAAGAGCTTGATTCATATTTCATGAATATCTTTATGAGTTCTGATGATAATGAAGTCTATAAATATTCCAATAAAATAAAAATATTACTACAACAAACAAATTCATTTGTAGACAATTATAAGGAAATAGAAACTACAGAAATTGAAAAAAACAAATTTAATCAATTAAAAGAGTATATAAGTAGTTTACAAAAATGTTCATTAGATATTTTAGATTTAATAGATCAGGATAATTTAAATGAAGCAAACGAAATATATAATAAAGAGATGCTTAGAATAAAAAATAGTACTTATGATTTATTAAAAATGCTTACTAATTTATCTGAAAGCAATGCAGAAAAAAGTAATGTAGAAAATATTAATGTTTTTAAATCAGTAGTAGTTAGTAATATAATAATAACTTTAATTGGTTTAGTAATAGCTATTATATTAATTATTTTAATAGGTAGACTTATATTAAAACCTTTAAAGAAAATAGAAAATTTAGCAGAGAGAATGTCTAAGTATGATATTTCAGAAAATATAGATTTAAATAGTGAAGATGAATTTGGAATAACTGGAGAATTATTAAATAGATCTCAAGAAAATATTAGAGCTTTGATATCATTAATAATTAGAGAATCATATGATTTAAGCTCATTAAGTGAAGAATTATCTGCTACTGTACAAGAAGTAAATTCAAAAGTAGAATTGGTAAACACATCTACAGAGGATATAAATAATTCAATGAAACAAACTAGTAAAACCTATAGTGAAATAAATAATTCTATTAGTAATGTTAATAATAATATGGAAAAATTATCTCATAAAGCTGAAGAAGGTAATGTTAATGCAAATAAAATTAAAAGTAAATCAATTAAAATAAAAAAAGATAGTGAAAAAGCACTAAATAATATATCCAATATATATTCAAATAAAAAAGCAGAAATTTTAAGTGCAATTGAAGATGTAAAAGTAGTAAATGAAATTAAAAAAATGGCTGATATAATAGACAATATTTCAGAGCAAACTAACCTTTTAGCATTAAATGCTTCAATTGAAGCTGCAAGAGCAGGAGAAGCTGGAAAAGGATTTAGTGTTGTTGCAAATGAAGTAAAAAGATTAGCTGAAGAGTCATCAAATGCAGTAAGTACTATTAAAAATACTATAAAAAAAGTTGAATTATCAGTTAATAATTTATTAGAAAGTAGCAATGATATCTTAAGCTTTATAGGCAAAGATATAAATAAGAATTTAAATGATTATTCAGAAATAAGTAGTAAATATATTGAAGATGGTAATTTCATGAGTGATATGTCAAATGAATTAGCAATATTATCAAAAGAAGTAGATTCAAATATGGAGGAAGTAGGAAAGTCTATATATAACATAGGAATAGATAGTGATAAATCAGCTGAAAATATTGATAATATCAAAAATAGTATAAATGATACATCACTTGCAATGAAACAAGTTTTAGTAGCAGCAGAACAGCAAGCTACTATAGCCTTAAAAATAGATGATCTTATTAAAAATTTTGTGGTTTAAATAAAGAAAAAATCAGTATATATCATATGACTGAGGGTGTATGGCTTGATATGGGAGAATTTGAATTTATGAAGCAGATGATTGATAAATTAGTATAAAAGTTTATTTTTTTAGAACTTAAATACAATATAAATAAAAGAATGGGTTATCTTATATATTACACAAAAATTATAAGATAGCCTTTTTATATGGAATTACAAAAGAAATGTAGTAATAAATTTTATTTCTACTAATGTTATTAAAAATATAATTAATCATAATATATGTAAAGAAACTCAAAGGATTAAATTTAAAGAGAATATTGGAGCGTTAAAGTTATTTTAAAGAAAAATATGTTAAAATAAACATAAAATACATATTATGTATTTGAAGTAGAAGGAGGAGTAATATTGAAAGGTATATATGCATTAATATTAACATTGGTTTTATCAGTGGGATTGATTAGTTGTGCTGATCAAAAAGCATCCAGCAACAATATAAAGGAAGATAATGAAGTTAGTAGCGAAGTGAATAATGAAATAATAAGCAATAAAGAAGATAAAGTGGAAGATTCTCAAAAAGCATTAGACATAAATAAGGATAAGGAATCCTCTAAAAATTTAAAAGAAAAATCAAATGAATATGAATTAGTAAGTAAAAATTATAATAAAAATAATGTTAAAATTAATTACCCTGAAATAAAAAAATTTAATGATGATAAAAAATTAAAATCAATTAACAAATACTTAAAAGAAAGTGCATTAAAGGTTTTAGATGATTATGTTAAAGAAGATCCAAATCTTGAAGCAGTAAATCTAAATGTAAATTATGATGTGAAATTTAAAAATGAGAAGTATATTTCCATAGTTTATGAGGGAGAAGTTAATGTAAATGGGACAGCCTATCCATCATCAATTTTTTATACAACTAATGTAGATTTAGAAAGTGGTAATATTATAAGACTTTCAGATTATTCTAATGTAAATGACATATTAAATAAATTAAAAGATCCAAAAAATATTAAAGTTATTGCAGAAAATGATGAATTAGCAGCAGCACAAAAGGATTTTATTTTAAACATTGGAAATGATAATTTAATTAATATGGTTAAAAATGCTGATTTTCATGAAGTAAATACAAAGATAGAAAGTCCTAAAAATGGAGTATATAGCTATTTTGATAAAGATGGTGTAGTAATTAGTTTACAAGTTAATCATGCAATTGGAGATCATGCAGAATTTAAATTAAAGGCTTAATGACAAAGTTAAAATTGAAGAACAAATAAATTTATAAATATAGTCTACTAAAATGATATAAATAATCTAACAAGATTAGTTTCTTAAAATGGTACTATAAATGTAACAAATAATGCAATAAAAGTATAATATATAAATGGAGCAAAAAATAAAATTATATTAAAAAGTCTTCCATTTTGTTTTGGAAGATTTTTTAATATATATTTTATTATTATTTATATAATAACAATAATATATAAAAAATGAAAGTATTTAGAAGTTTTAAGATATAATCTATTATTTTTATTAAGTTAATCACAAATTAAGTTACATAATCATATTATAGTATTAAGAGATAAAAAATTAAGGAGTGTATAATATGTTGAGAATTTTAGTAACTGGTGCAAATAATGAAGAAGGACGAAAAGAGCTTAGAGAATTTGAAAAATTTTTAAATAGAGAGTTTAGAATACTGTATAAATCAAGAGTTAAATGCATCAAGATTTGTTACTACAAAGGAAAATGTGCACGTATTAAGAAAACTACTGACAGTTTATTTAATAATAGCAATATATTACAAGACTCCACATATGCACAACAACAACAACAATCAAATTTAATAAATCAGGCAAATGCATTTCAGGGTGTTAATCTTATTTATGCTGTTGATACTAACTAACGTACAGGTCTAGAAATTTTTCAGAGGTTTAAATTCACTTAGACAAAATAACAGTTAGAGGTCATATATAACAGCTTTATATGATAAAGTTAAATTATCATGGAAGGCTGTTTTTTAACTTTTTTGATTCTAAATATTCATCAAAATTAATAAAAAATGATACATACTTTATAACAGTTTTTGTTACTGTAATAATAACTTTAATTCATATAAAAAATGTAACAAAAGCATACTATAAATGTTACTTTTTTTATTCATATATTTTTATTAACATGGTCTTTACTATTGATTAAAACTATATTGGTTAAGCCGTTAAGAGACAGTGTTAGAGTATCTATTTTACATTCAAACCTTATTAAAAGGTATGAAGCAACGGCTATTGGAAATACAACATCAATTGATAAAGTTCAATTATATAGGAGGTTTGCTTTGAAAAAACGTTATTTTATTATTTATATTTTTATATTTTTTTTAATAGCATCGTTATTCTATTTAGATAAAAATTGTTTCAATTTAGATTTAATATCTTTAAAACATGAAAGGAATAAGTCAGAATATACACTTGATTTAGAACGTTCAAAAATAAATTATATATTTGATTCTCCCCAATTAGTAGATACATTAAATGGTAGTTTTATTCGAATATATTGCTTTAACTCACCTAGTAATGCAAAAGAACGTCTTGATACATTGATAAACATTTCTTCAAAATATAATATTTCTAAACCAGAATATGAAGATGTATACTTTAATTTTTTCTTATGCAACAGCCTTATTGTTATGGTTGAAGGAAATGATGAGAGAACTTTAAATACTTTGATACCTATAATAGGTACTCCTTATCATAGTATTATTAAAGAGTGGCCTAATTCACATAATATGAAGGTAATTTAATTAAAATTTATGTTTTTTAAAGAACTCTAATTTTAGGAATATCCTAAATTAAAGTTCTTTTTATTATTTAATTCTCTTATAAAATTCATGCATTGGTGTAGTGGGATAATAACCTAATCTAGTAATTCTTTAAGCCTATCATCTTTTATTTCCTCGGGTTTCCACTTAATTACTGCAAAATTTCCATTTGATATTTTATCTACTTTATTTATCCACCTTATTTCATTGCTAGCTTTAGCTTTTAATATCTCATTGCTAGTGTTTGTAGCATAAAGACTTGAATTTATTACCCACCAGTTACTATAAATTTCTGCCCTATTTAAATCTTCTTGAAGCCTCATAGCTTCATAAATTGGTGTTGTTTCTGCTAAAGTTACAATTATAACTTCAGTATCTTTATGATTTTTTAATTTTGGTAAAAGCTTTATAACTGATTCTGGGATATCTCCTTCTGATCTAACAATTTCCCTATTATAACTTTCAGTTGATTCTAAAAGTAATAAAGTATGCCCAGTTGGTGCTGTATCAATAACAACAACCTCATTTTCTGACCTTTCAACTATTTCAGCAAAAGCTCTAAATACAGCTATTTCCTGAGTACATGGAGATCTTAAATCTTCTTCAACATAAGCTATATCCTCGTCGCTCATGTTATTTTCTCTTGCTTTTTTTAACACTTCTTCTTTATATTTTTCAAGTTCTTCTTTTTCATCAATATTACTTAAAGAAATTCCATAACTTTCATCTAATACAAATTTCAAATGTCCAGCAGGGTCAGTTGTTGTTAAATGTACTTTCTTGCCCTTTTTTGATAACCCAAGTGCAATTGCAGCAGCTATAGTAGTCTTTCCTACGCCTCCCTTTCCCATTGTAAATATTACTTTTTTATCATTTTTATATAGATCTTCAATTATACTATTTAGCTTTGGTATTTCAGTTATATTTAAAATTTCATTATCAACTACAGTATAGTTGTCTTTTAATAATGACCTTACGTTTTCTAATCCTGTTATATTATAAGGTCTTAATGGAATTTCAAAAGTTTTAATATTCTTTAATCCTTCTGGAATATCTTTTAGCGAATTTTGTTGTTTATCATAAATAGATTTAGATAAATAATCATCACATTGTTGAAGTACACCATTTATAATTAAAATTTGATTTTTAACTCCTATATCTTCAAGTTCCTTAGATGCTCTTTCTGCTTCTTTTAAAGGAGTTATTTCTGCCCTTGAAACAAGTATAAGTGTAGTTTTTTCTTTATCTGCTAGGGTATAAACTGCCTTTTTATACATGTCTTTTTTATCCTCTAACCCTGCAAGTTGACCAAGACATGATGCTCCATGAGTACTTTCATTAATAAAATTACTCCAAGCTGAAGGTAATTGAAGCATTCTTAAGGTATGTCCTGTTGGAGCTGTATCAAAAATAATATGATCATATTCATTACTTACATTTTTATCAGTTATCATTGCCGAAAATTCATTAAAAGCTGCTATTTCAACTGTACATGAACCAGAAAGTTGTTCTTCCATATTATTCAAAACAGCTTCTGGCAACTTTCCCCTATATGGAGATATAACACTTTCCCTATACTCAGCTGCAGCATCCTCTGGACTAAAATTTGCTACCATTAAATTAGGAATACCGTTTATTTTTACTCCTTTATTATTTAATTCTGTATCAAATACATCCTGAAGATTTGAAGCTGGATCTGTACTAACAAGCATTATCTTCTTTCCTAAATCTGCTAAAGTAACTGCTACTGCACAAGCGGTTGAAGTCTTACCAACTCCCCCTTTACCAGTAAAAAATAAATATTTAGTTAAATTTATCTTTTCTAAATCAAATAGTTTAAACAAATTTATCTTCCTTTCTATATAAAAAAATACAACATTTTAATTTATTACTTTTATCTATAATTAACAATGTCCATCTTTACAGTTACATTTAGTGATTTTATTTGTATTTGCTTTTAAATAATCTTCTGGTATATTTAATAATTTACAAAATTCTTTATTGCTAGGATAACCACCTATTTTAACAATTTTGCCATTTACCATAATAATAGGTAAGGCTTGTACCCCTTTTGTCATTAATATTTCATTTATAATTTTATTAGTTACAAATATTTGAGGATTGCTTGTAAGGTTATGTCTTTCAATTATTATTCCTTGATTTTTTAAATTATTTAATACTGTTGCAACTCTTAATAGTTCTGGATTAACAGATGGGCCACAAACTCCAGTTGAGCAACACATAGCTGGATCAAATATTATCATTTTGTTCATTCTCATTAACTCCTTTATATAAATATTTTATAATTAACCTTTTACTTGCAAGTACATTTTAATTTATCTTTACAAATACATTTTTAACCATAAGACAATATATCAATTATTTTTAGCCTGTTGGAATCGGATAAATATTTTATAATTTTTTGCATTTTCTGAATAATTTAGTTTCATTCTCCTATTATACATAGATGCATATCTATGTATAATATAAAGATTCATCTATATATTGTCAATATAATCACTGTTTTAATGAGAGTTATATTGACAATATATTAATCTTTGTCTATATGAAATTATTATATGCATTTTAAAAATTATTGATACAAAATAATATTATAAAAATTTTATGATGAAAATATATTGTTTTAACTCCCATAGTGGTGCAAAAGAACGTCTTAATACATTGATAAACATTTCTTCAAAATATAATATTTCTAAACCAGAATATGAAGATGTATACCTTAATTTTTTCTTATGCAACAGCCTTATTGTTATGGTTGAAGGAAATGATGAGAGAACTTTAAATACTTTGATACCTATAATAGGTACTCCTTATCATAATATTATTAAAGAGTTGCCTAATTCATATAATATGAAGGTAATTTAACAATATAATTAGAAATATATAATAAAAAATGTAAATAATGTATAATGCTTAATAAGATGAATTATTTAAGTTATATTTTTGATATTACAAATATTAGTGAAAGGATATATTATGCATAATAAAAATCTTAATAATAAGCTTATTAATATAATTGTTTCTATTTTATTAATTATGATGATATGTATAGGAATAGTTTCTGCTATTGGATGGAAAAAAACAGATGATTTCGTTTTTATTATATTTGGATGTATTACTATTTTAGGTATTTTATTTAATATATATCTTTTTTCCAGATTAAAATCAAAATAACTGAGAAATTAGTAAACCATGAATAAAAGCGCCAAGTTTATCTATTTCCATTAGTCTATAAAATAAATAATATAGGTTATTATTGAAATAATAGAGATGAAAAATATTATTTAGATAGATTTATGAAGGATTTTATGAAAGTTATGGAGTTGGAGACAAAGTAAAAAATATTAATAGTGGGGGTATCAGTATAGTAATATGAATATTCGAAAGTTGGATCATAGGTGTGCTAGAAAAAGTAGCACCAGTAGTAATTTGTACACATGATAGTGAAAAAACTTTACAAGTAATAGAAGAAAATAGTGTATGTATATTTGACGAAAGAGATTTTGTAAAGTAATTCACAATACTACTAAACGGCCTTAGATTGTAAGGCCATAAGTGAGAAAACTATTACTTTTTTTTAACATCACAAGTCGAAATTCCTAAGATGTCATTAATAGGGCAATAACGAATTAAGCCTGTTATTATCGGTACGAGGCCAATAATACCCCACCAGTTTCTGAAGTATAAACCTATAAGAACGATTGATATGCCGATTACAATTCTAATAATTTGTTCGGTTCTGCCAACATTACATTTCACTTAAATCACCTCAAAGATATTTTATCCAATATCTTTGAATTTAATGTAAATCATTTGATTCTATTCATAAATAGTATTCTTAAAATTTTAAACAAACAATTACACAGTACTAAAATTAAGTGAAAAAAGAAATTGAAACAATATCGTTCATAAACAATATATGTTTTGAAATAGGTATATAAGTTATAACATTATATAAGAATTTATTATTAACAAAACCCACATTAAGGGAAAATATTCCTTAGAGTGGGTTTTGTCAGAAATGTTAGCGCTACCCATATTTATGAATAATGGATATGCAATATTTCTTCTTCGCAATTTGTAAATTATAAAATTATATTCTTTAAAACTCAATTTAAAACCACTTATGTTAATTTTTGGATTAAATTCACAATTTTTAGAATTGTCTTTTAAAACTATATTATAATTTACCAATAAAGAAAGATGAGTGAGGTGATAATTAGTTTATGAATTTAAAATTAAGTAGTTTAAATGAAGAATACGCTAAGCAATTATCTAATTGGAAATATAATGATATTTATTCTGTTTATAATTATCCTAGCTGGGACAATATGATAGAACAAAAATGGGCAATTACTGATGAAAAAAAGAGAGCAAAGCAATTTATAGCTGTAGTAGATAATTCAAATAATTTATGTGGATATGGTCGATTTCTTAAGGAGGATAATTTTATTTTGCTTGGGTTAGGCTTAAAGCCCTGCTTATGTGGAAAAAATTCAGGTGATTTATTAGTAAAATTGCTAGTAGATGAGTGTAATAAAAGATATGATCACAAAGATATTATATTAGAAGTACGTTCATTTAACATACGTGCAATAAAATGTTATCTCAAAAATGGGTTTGAAAAAATTGATTTCTACAAGAAAAATACTTTATTAGGAAAAGAGTATTTTTGGAAAATGAAATATAAATAAATATAAGAAATTTTATAATATTATACTTTTAAAAATAAGGGGGAAGTGGATAAATATATGGATATTAAGAAAATAAAATCTCCTAAAGATATATTTCAGTATATGAATGATCACATAGAGTATGGATGGATTGATATAAATGGTGAAAATCATATTAAAACCATGA
Organism: Clostridium botulinum; assembly: GCF_000827935.1. Classification (NCBI taxonomy): domain Bacteria; kingdom Bacillati; phylum Bacillota; class Clostridia; order Eubacteriales; family Clostridiaceae; genus Clostridium; species Clostridium botulinum. The sequence continues at coordinate 2,537,617 of NZ_CP010520.1, read as the reverse complement.
AAGATTTTAGAAAAATATATAGGACATCCTCTATAGAACAAACAATTGCTAGTGGATTGGGGACATGCATTGAACAGGTTGCTTTAATAAATCATTTGCTTAACAAGTTAAATGTGAAAAATAAAATGTTCTGTTGTAGAATTTATGAACCTGATGATTATGGTAACTTAGAAGATGAGGAACATATGCATTGTTTTTTACTTTATTATTTAAACAATAAGGTTTATCATATGGAACACCCTAACTTTGAGAAAAAAGGCATATATGAATATGATAGTGAAAAAGTAGCAATTAATGATATTGCAAATTATTACATAGAGTTAAGAGGTGGAAAAGATAGTCCACTAACAGAATTTTATGAAGTAAAAGAAGGGTTATCTTTTAAAGAATTTAATAAGTACATCAATCATGTTAATTAGTTAAGGGAAAATAAGAGTTTAAGAGAAAATTTAAATTTATAATTAATATTATTTACACAGTATTTAGCAGACTTAGAATATAGTCTGCTATTTTTTATGGAGAGTTTACTTTTCCTAAAAAGGAGGAGTACTTTGAAAAATAGTTTAGAAGAAATAAGAAAGCAAAGAGGACTAAAGTAAGAGGTAATGCTCTTGAAGTTTCAAGGCAAACAATTAATTGGCTATCTTGAAAATGGAAGGTATAATCCATCAATTATATGTATTTTAGTGAAAATAAATACAAATATGGTATAGTTTAAATGGATATTTTTTAAATATGACAAAACAAATGCTATCAAAAAATGGGGGATTATATTTATGTTAAAAAAATATAAACTAGATTTTTCATCATTAAAGAAATTGGATTTTAAATTATTAACTACTTTAGTTATCCTTATATCATTTGGTATTATTAACATATACTTATGTACTAAAGGTGGGGTTTTTAATGATCCTTTTTTATTTACTAAAAAACAATTAATATGGTTTTTTATTTCACTAATTTCAATGTGTTTATTTTTAACTTTTGATTATAGAGTCATATATCAATATGTTCCAATAATATATTGGATAACAATTGCACTTCTAATTGCAGTTTGGATACCTGGAATAGGTACAACCATTAAAGGGGAACGTGGCTTGATAGATTTAAAATTTTTTTTATTGCAGCCATCTGAAGTGGCTAAATTTTCTATAATTTTAATATTAGCTAAATTATTAGATGATATGAATTGTCATATTAATAACTGGGAAAATTTTAGAAAAATTTTATTTTATGTTGCACTTCCTATGGGATTAATTTTAATCCAAAAAGATATGGGAATGACAATGGTATGTTTTTTTATTATTTTAGGTATGGTGTATATAGCCGGATTAGATGTAAAAATAATATTAGGTGGGTTTTCAACTCTGATATTAGTTATAGCTCTTTTATGGAATTCTGGATTAATCTTTCAGCATCAGAAAGATAGAATTCTTGAGTTTCTAAATACCAATAGCAATACAACAGGTAACGGGTATCAACTTTATCAAGGACTAATTAGTATTGGATCTGGAGGATTATTTGGATATAGTTTATCATTAGATTCAAATAATCCTCCAGGATATGCTGGAACTAATGTTCCCGAAGTTCAAACAGACTTTATTTTTACTGCTATAGCAGAACAATGGGGCTTTATAGGGGCGTTATTTCTATTATTTCTATATGGACTATTGATTATACAAATATTAAAAATTGCAAAAAAAGCTCGAGATAAATTTGGAGAATTTATTTGTGTTGGTATGGCTTCATACATTTTATTTGCTACAACTCAAAATATTGGAATGACATTAGGATTACTTCCAATTACAGGTATAACTTTACCATTTATAAGTTATGGAGGGAGCTCTTTATTTACAACAATGATTTCTATAGCATTAATTCTTAATATAGAAATTGGCACAAAAAAATTAACTTTTAGTAAATCAAATATAATATAAAGCTATATTATATTTCATGGTAGATAATACATAATACTGTTAGAATAATTCACAATTTATGTGATGCACGATGTTGGAATATCTTCTTTATATAGATAAAGAAGATATTCAAAGAAAAGCTATCTTCGGATTTTAAATCCTCTAAATCTTAATGCACTTAAAAATTTTGTGGTTTAAATAAAGTGTATGATTTGACTATCAAGTTTTCACTCTCAACTAATAAAAAGGTGGCTTAAGCCACCTTTTTTTATAATATCAGGTTATAATAATAAAATATAAAGAAATAACGGGGTGACAATTATGAATTTTAGAAAATTAAAGATATTTTATGAGACAGCAACTGAATTAAATATGACCAGTGTAGCTAAGAAATTGTATATAAGTCAACCATCTATAAGTCAAGCGATACATGAGATAGAAGACGAATTAGAAGTTAAATTATTTGATAGAATAGGTAAAAAACTTTATTTAACATATGAAGGTGAAATTTATTTAAATTATACAAGAAGAATACTTAATTTATATGATGAATCTATAAGAAGTATTAATGACATAAATACAAATGAAAAGGGAAAAATAAAAATAGGTGCTAGTACAACTATTGGAATATACATATTACCTGATATAATAAAAGGATTTTTAAAGGAGCATAGTGGAATAGAAATTTCCTTAGCAATAGACAATACTGCAAATATAGAAAAAATGATATTAGAAAATAAAATAGATTTTGCTTATATTGAAGGAACAACTAATTTTGATGAAATAATTCAATCAAATATATGGAAGGATGAGCTTATTTTTATATCTAGTTTAAATCATCCATGGAGTAAAAAAGAAAAAATAAGTAAAAAAGATATAATAAAAGAGAAACTGATAATGAGAGAACAAGGAAGCGGTACAAGAGAAATAATAGAAGCTTATTTAAAAAATAACAATATAGATTATAGAATATTTATGGAACTTGGAAATACTGAAGCAATTAAGAAAAGTGTAGAAGCTAATTTAGGTGTTAGTTGTTTATCTTCTAGAAGTGTAGATGAAAAAATAAAAAGTGGATGTTTAAAAGGCTATAGATTAAAAGAAGGTAAAATAACTAGAGATTTAAGACTTATACATCATCGTGATAAATTTTTAAGTAAAAACATGAAGAATTTCATAAGTTATTCACTAAAATAATATATAAGTAAAAACCTATTAATATCATATTATAATAAGTATTTCATTTTCAATATCAAATTTAATATAATTAACTCAAGAAAAAGAAAACTGTTAAAAAAACAGCGATTTAGAGGTGATTGTTAATGAAACAAAAAATAATAGATATTATCCCAGGACTTTTAATATGCATAGTTATAGCAATACTCGGAAAAATATTAGGTAGCTTTTTCCCTTCAATTGGTGGGGCGAGTTTTGCAATTATATTAGGGATTATTTTAGGAAATACAGTATTTAATAAATCTAAATATGACAAAGGATCTCAGTTTTCAGAAAAAGATCTTTTATCATATTCAATAGTACTTATGGGATCAACTATAAGTTTTATGGAAATAAAATCACTTGGATTTAATGGCGTTTTATTTATAGCAATCCAAATGACTTTAACAATATTACTTACATATTTTGTTGGAAAAAAATTAGGTTTTTCTAAAAAATACTCATTACTTATGGCATCAGGAAATGCAGTTTGTGGATCATCAGCAATAGCAGCAGTAGCACCAACAATAAACGCAGATTCTAAAGATAAAGCAATTTCAGTAACTATTGTAAATTTAACTGGTACAATATTAATGTTTGTAATCCCATTAATTACAATGGCAATATATAAAAATAGTTTGACACCTACATCAGCTATGATCGGTGGAACATTGCAATCAGTAGGTCAAGTAATAGCTTCAGCTAAATTTATAAATGAAGATGTTGTTACATTAGCTACTATATTTAAGATAATAAGAATAATATTTTTAGTAGTTGTTGTTATAGTTTTTTCAAGAATTAAAGTTGATGAAAATGAAGATATGTCAGAAGAAGCTATAATTCAAAGAGAAAAGAAAGCTAAAGTTAGTGTGCCTTGGTACATAATAGGATTCTTCATCTTTTGTATAATAAATAGTTTAGGACTTGTACCAACTTCAATTCAAAAATTATTTAAAGCAATAAGCAGTAATTTTGAAATAATTGCATTAGCTGCAATTGGTATGAGAGTTAAGTTTGAAGACTTAATAAAAGAAGGACCAAAATCAATGATGTATGGATTAATCGTTGGAAGTTTCCAAATAATCTTTGCTCTTACATTAATAAAATTTATCCTTTAAGAATATCAGCCCCCATTATAAAGTTGTATATATAATGTCAATAATGTATAATATGTATAAAATTTCTTTAGAGAAAAGGGTTAAAAATACTATGAAAAATCATAGTGTTTTTAATCTAAAACAAGGGGGCAATAAAATGGAAAAAATAAAAATGTCTAATCCATTAGTTGAAATTGATGGAGATGAAATGACAAGAATAGTTTGGGGAATGATAAAGGACGAGTTATTAAATCCATTTATCGAATTGAATACAGAATATTATGATCTAGGTTTAGAAAATAGAAATACAACAGATGATAATGTTACTGTACAAGCAGCAGAAGCAATAAAAAAACACAAAGTAGGGGTTAAATGTGCAACAATAACTCCAAATAGCGCAAGAGTAAAAGAATATAATCTTAAAAAAATGTGGAAAAGTCCAAATGGAACTATTAGAGCTATTTTAGATGGAACAGTATTTAGAGCACCAATTATAGTTGATGTAGTTAAACCTTACGTTAGAACTTGGAGCAAACCAATAACAATAGCTAGACATGCTTATGGTGATATATACAAAGCATCTGAAATGAAAATAGAAGGTAAAGGAAAATGCGAACTTGTATTTACAGCTGAAGATGGTGAAGAAAAGAGAGAGTTAATACATAACTTTAATGATGATGGCGTTGTTATGGGAATGCATAATATAAATAAATCAATTGAAAGCTTTGCAAGAAGCTGTTTTAATTATTCAATAGATTTAAAACAAGATTTATGGTTTGGAGCTAAAGATACAATCTCAAAAAAATATGACCATACTTTTAAAGATATATTTGAAGAGATTTATGAAAATGAATATAAAGAAAAGTTTGAAGCACTAGGTATAAAGTATACTTATATGCTTATAGATTCAGCAGTAGCAAATGTAATAAAATCACATGGTGGAATGATTTGGGCTTGCAAAAATTATGATGGTGATGTTATGAGTGATATGATTGCAGCAGCATTTGGATCAATAGCTATGATGACATCAGTTTTAGTTTCACCAGATGGAAATTATGAATATGAAGCAGCTCATGGAACAGTTCAAGATCAATATTATGATCACTTGAAGGGTAAAGAAACCTCAACTAATTCTATAGCAACAATATTTGCATGGACTGGTGCACTTAGAAAAAGAGGAGAGCTAGATAATAATAAAGAGTTAATTGATTTTGCAAATAACCTTGAAATTGCATCTTTAAAAACAATAGAAAATGGAATAATGACAGGTGATTTAGCAGCAATTGCAATTCATGATAATATAAAAAAGGTTAATACCTTTGAATTCATAAAAGAAATAAGAAAGAACTTAGAAGTAAGTTTATAATAAGCTTTGGGATACATACTCTATAAAGGAGAATGTATCCCTTTGTGGTTATAAATAAAAAATATAATTTCCTAAAAAATAAAAATAATATCTAAGGTGGTAAAACAGCACCTTAGATTTTTATATAGACTAAATTTGATTTTTCAAATTTGGTCTATTATATTATAATAAATCAGAAATAAAATTTAACTTAAAAATTAGTACATAAAGATAATAGTAATAGTTTTATAAAAAAATTATTATTGAGCAAATTGATTTTAAAAATTAGTTATGAAAGAGAGGATACTTATAAATGATATTATCAGGAAAAGAGATATTAAAACATATAGGTGAAGATATAATTATAGAGCCATTTAGTGAAGAGAGAATAAATCCTAATAGTTATAATTTAACTTTATTTAATGAATTATTAGTATATAAAAATGATACATTAGACATGAAAATTCCAAATGAAACTGAGAAACTTATAATACCTGAAGAAGGATTATTATTAGAACCAGGAAAGTTATATTTAGGTAGAACAAATGAATTTACACAAACTAATAAGTATGTACCAATGCTAGAAGGTAGATCATCAACTGGAAGACTGGGATTATTTATACATGTAACAGCTGGTTTTGGAGATATTGGTTTTGCAGGTTATTGGACATTAGAAATATTCTGTGTTCAACCAATAAGAATATATCCTAATACAGAAATATGTCAAATTTATTATCATAATATTGATGGTGAATATGACTTATATAATAGTGGGAAATATCAAAATAATAATGGTATACAACCAAGTCTTATGTATAAGGATTTTGAAAAATAAAAATTGATTTTAAAAATTTACATTCTTAACTAAATTTGATGGGGATTAAATTTCTCTATAGACACAAAATATTTAGGAAAGGATGTGTTTAATATGGCAAATAAAGAAGGCGCAATTAATCCAATACAAAAGGGAACAAGAAGACAAAAATTACATGAAGATCAAAATAATGTTGGTGATCCTAAAAAACCATCATACTATGAGAATTTTAATGGTGAACCAATAGAATAAGGTTGATATTCTATTGAATTTTATTATCTAAGGCTCTGTTTTAAATATGTGTTAATATATACAATAGGTAAATTGGCATTGTAATTGGATTTTGAGAATTCTTAAGTGAGAATCTAAATTTTATATTTAGCTTTTCGAACTTACTCAGCGAAGTCGAGTTTCATTTCAATGATCACATTTACTGCTTGTCTCAATTTTATATTTAGAGCAAGCTAAAATGGGACAATACTCATTTTAGCATTCCTAAGTTCAATTACTCAGTCCATTTTACGTATGGATATATTAACACGCTACTAAAACAGAGCCTAAAATAACAAAACTATATTAAGCCCAATTACCATCTTTAAATATTTGAACTTCTGTACCATCTTCTTTAATTCCAATGATACTTGTGTCTTTTGTACCAATCATGAAGTCAACATGACTTAAAGACTTATTACAACCTAATTTAAATAACTCATCTTCAGACATGCTTTCTCCATTTTTAATGCAAGAAGAATATGAACTTCCAAGTGCTAAATGGCATGAAGCATTTTCATCATAAAGAGTATTGTAAAAAATAATATTAGAATTAGAAATTGGAGAATCATAAGGAACTAATGCAACTTCTCCTAAGTGTTTAGATCCTTCATCAGTATTTAGTAGCTCTTTTAATACATCAAGACCTTCTTTTGCAGAACAATCAATAACTTTACCATCTTTAAATGTTAAAGAAAAATCATTTATTATATTTCCACAGTAACTTAATGGCTTAGAGCTAAATACAACTCCGTTAACTCCATCGTATTTAGGTGTTGAAAATACTTCTTCAGTAGGCATATTTGCAATAAAATCAAATCCACCATTTTCACATTTATCAGCACCACCGCACCAAAGATGATTGTTAACTAATTCTATTGTTAAATCAGTACCTAAAGAATTTTTAAATTTAAGATATTTAAATCTATCATTATTTAATTTTTGCACTTTATTACTAAGTGTTTCTGTATGTTTGTTCCAAGCTTCAATTGGATCATTTTCTTTAAGTCTCATAATGCTAAAGATTACATCCCATAGTTTTTCAGTAGCTTCTTCAACAGAAACATTAGGGAATACTTTTTTTGCCCAACCATCTGTTGGTATAGAAACTATGCACCAAGCATTTTTATTTGATGAACATTTATCACGATAATTTTTTAATGCAATATTTCTGCTTTTTTGATATACAGAAATTTTTGAAGAATCAACACCTTTTAAAAGATCTGGATCAGATGCTGAAATGCTTATGAAAGAAGCGTTATTTTCTACGAAGTAATCATATTTGTCACGTTCAAAACCATAAACCTCACTAAGAATTTCTTTAGATGAATTTATTAATTTTATTTTATTAAAGCTAGCATCAGAATAATTTATATATACATCTTTTGCACCAGAATTATAACCTTCTTCAGCCATTAATCTTGCAAAGTCATAACATTCTATTGGTGAATTGATAACTAAAATTCCGTCTTTTTGAAGATTAACACCTTTGTTTACAGTAAGTTTAGCGTATTTTCTTAATAAATCTTTATTCATTTAATCACCTTGTATAATAAATTAATGTAAATTTACTATACTTTTCCTTTCTTCATGTTTTTTATAATAATTATGTCACTATTTTTATTATTTGTCTAAGCTTATCTAAGTTATTATTTAAAAATCAAATAACAATTATACTTGTATTTTAATTTCAAGGATATTATAAGAAAGTTAATTTTTATAGTATATATTAATGTGGTTTTTCTATTTATATAAAAATTTATTAATAAAGAAATTCAAATTAATAATATATAATTTACAATAAATAATTGATGATAAAATTACCTTATAATTTCTAAATTGTAAGTGTGGATTTAATTTACAAAATATATAGATATAAGTTACAAAGATGTTTTTGATAATATATGAATTAATATAAGAAAATATGGTTACCTTTATTAAAGAATAATGATTTTACTTGATAAAGATAGTATAATATTAATGTATAACTAATTTTATATACAATAAAAGTATCTTAAAGATATTCAGGAGGATTATATCAATGAAAAGATTATTAATTTTAGATTCAAATTCGCTTATGAATAGGGCATTTTATGCTTTACCTCCTCTTACTAATGATGACGGTGTAAATACTAATGCTATTTATGGCTTTACAAATATGTTATTTAAAATGAAAGATGAAATAAATCCAGATAATATAATTGCAACATTTGATAAGAAGTCGCCAACATTTAGACATAAAGAATACTCAGAGTATAAAGCTGGAAGAAAGAAAATGCCACCAGAACTTGGTGAACAATTTCCAATTATAAAAGAATTACTTAAATATATGGGAATAAAGACTTTTGAAATAGATGGTTTTGAAGCAGATGACATAATAGGAACTATATCAAAATTTGGTGAAGAAAATGATATGGAAGTTTATATAGTTACAGGAGATAAGGATGCTCTTCAATTAGCATCAGAAAAAACAAAAGTAGTTATAACTAAGAAAGGTGTTACTGAAACAGCAATTTATGATTATAAAGCATTTATGGATGAATTTGAAATAACACCAACTCAATTTATAGACGTAAAAGGGCTTATGGGAGATAAATCCGATAATATACCAGGGGTACCAGGCGTTGGAGAGAAGACGGCATTTAAGCTTATTAAAGAATATGGAAGTCTTGAAGAGGTTTTAAAGAATATTCCAGAAATAAGTGGTAAGAAGTTAAAAGAAAACTTAGAAAATAATATGGAACAAGCAATATTTTCTAAGAAATTAGCTACAATAATGAGGGAAGTACCTTTAGACATTAATTTATCAGATATAGAAAATGCTGATGATATTAATTTAACAGAGCTTAAAAAGTTATCTAAAAATCTTAAATTAAAATCAGTACTATCAAAGTATGATTTAGATAATAATGAAGCAGAGTTACAAGAGATAGCTAATATAGAAATAAGTAAAATAGAAACAATTGAAGAGATGGAAGAAGTATTATTAAGTATTAAAGATAGAAGTTATATTTTATTTACATTAAATGATGCATCTAAATACTCTACAATAGAATTAGAATACTTAATATTAGGTGAAGAAGGCAGATCACATGTTATAGATTTTAAGCTAGTAAGTATGTCAAATAGAGAAAAAGCTTTAAATTTATTAAGAACCTTTATGGAAGATGAAACTGTTAAAAAAGTAATACATGATAGCAAAAATTTAATTACATTTTTAAATAAGTATGATATAGATATTCAAGGTTTTGATTTTGATACAGCCATAGCAGCTTATTTAATAGACTCTTCAAAAGCCAACTATGAAGTCTTTGATTTAATTAATAGATTTTTAGAAAAGGATATAAAGTCTGATTCAAATGATCTAAAAGCAATATGCAGCAGTTATTTGAAAAAATTATATGAAAAATTAAAAGAAATGCTTCATAAAGAAGATATGGATGAATTATATTATAAAGTAGAACATCCATTAATATATGTACTTTCTTCAATGGAAAGTATTGGATTCAAAATAAATAAAGATAAATTAGAAGAACTTAGAGTGAAATTTAAAGAACAAATAGAAAAAACAGAAAAAGAAATATATGAATTAGCAGATGAGGAATTCAATGTAAGCTCACCAAAGCAACTTGGAAAAATACTATTTGAAAAACTTGATTTACCAGTAATTAAGAAAACTAAAACAGGATATTCAACAAATCAAGAGGTTTTAGAAAAATTAATAGACAAACATCCTATAATAACTAAAGTTATGTATTATAGACAAATTACTAAAATTAATTCTACTTATGTAGAGGGGCTTAAGAATGTAATAGATATAGATGGATGTATACATTCAAACTTCAATCAAACTGTCACAACTACAGGAAGATTATCAAGTACTGAACCTAATCTTCAAAATATACCAATAAAATATGAAATGGGAAAAGAAATAAGAAAAGTGTTTATACCACAGGATAGTGATGATATATTAATATCTTGCGATTATTCTCAAATAGAATTAAGAGTACTTGCACATGTAGCAGATGACAAAAATATGATAGATGCATTTGAACATCATAGTGATATACATACCAAAACAGCTTCTGAAGTTTTTAAAGTTCCTGTAGATGAAGTTACATCTACAATGAGAAGTAATGCAAAAGCAGTAAATTTTGGTATAGTTTATGGAATAAGTGACTTTAGTTTAGCACAAGATTTAAAAATTACTAAAAAAGAAGCAGCAGAATATATGGCTATTTATTTTGAAAGATATCCTAAGATAAAGGAATATTTAAATTATGTAAGTGAATACGCTAAAGAAAAAGGTTATGTATTAACTATATTAAACAGAAGAAGGTTCATACCAGAAATAAAATCTTCAAATAAAATCGTAAAAGCATTAGGTGAAAGATTAGCGATGAATGCGCCAATACAAGGAAGTGCAGCTGATATTATTAAACTTGCTATGGTTAATGTTTATAATAAGTTAAGAGAAAAGAATTTAAATAGTGAATTAATTCTTCAAGTACACGATGAACTTATATTAAATGTTAAAAAAGATGAGTTTGACATAGTTAAACAATTGGTTATTGAAGAAATGGAAAAAGCCATTAAATTAAATGTAGCACTTGATGTAGATTTAAAATACGGTTATACATGGTATGATGCAAAATAAAAATGGGAGATGAACTTTTTAAATGATAAAGATAGGGTTAACAGGGGGTATAGGAACAGGAAAAAGTACTATATCAAATATATTTAGAAATGAAAATTTTAATATTATCGATGCAGATATAATTGCAAGAGAGGTTCTTCAAAAGAATCCTGAAATTTTAGATGTAATTAGAAGTGAATTTGGTTCAGGATTTTTTGATTGGAGAGGTGAATTTAGAAGAAAAGAATTTGGAAACCATATATTTAAATTTCCAAAACAAAGAGTAAGGTATGAATCTATAATTATGCCTTATATAAAACAAGAAATAAATAATGCACTAAGCGTATATGAAAAAAAAGGTAAAAAAGTAGTAATAATAGATGCGCCTACTTTAATTGAAAATAATATGCATAAAGAAATGGATTATGTTATTCTTGTTTGTGCTGAAAACTCTACTCAAATAAAGAGAGTAAGGGATCGAGATAATTTGAGTAAAATGGAAGTTGTAAGTAGGATAAATTCACAAATGTCTTTAACTGAAAAGAAGAACTTTGCAAATATAATTATTGATAATAATGGAGATTTAATAGAAACACAAAAGCAAGTATATGATTTGATAGATTATATTAATTCACTGTAATAAAAATCTGACTATGTTTTAAAATTGAAAAATATTTAAAAACATAGTCAGATTAGGTTGATTTTATACACTATAAAATCAACCTATGATAATAACTTTAAAAACAGAATTCTAAGGTATAGATAGAGTTTTAAGTTCTATTTAAAATTTAGAAATCGTTACTTTAAAAGTAAGCAACCATTATAGTATAAATTATTATGGGAGCTAGCTATGGAATAAATAATATTAAGTAAGGAGAAAGTAATGAAATCTAAGAAAAATAATTTTCTTATATTAGGGGTAATAATAATAGTAGCTATGGCTATTGGGTCTAAATATTTAATAAAAGAAGTCTTTTTTCCTTATAAATATAAAGAATATGTAAACAAATATAGTGAAGAATATAACTTAGATCCGTTTTTTGTATTGTCAGTTATGAAAACAGAAAGTAACTTTAATAAAAAAGCTGAATCTAATAAAAATGCAATTGGTCTTATGCAAATTACTTTAGAAACAGGTGAATGGGCAGCAGAAAAAATGGAATTAAAAGAATTTTCTAAGGAAAAATTATTTGATGAAGAATATAACATAAGAATGGGATGTTGGTATTTAAATGAGCTTAGAGAGATGTTTGACGGAAATTTAGCATCAATAATAGCAGGATATAATGCAGGTCCAGGCAATGTTAATAAATGGCTTAGTGATTCAAAACTTTCAGAGAATGGCAAGGATTTAAGCTATATACCATTTAATGAGACTAAGAAGTATTTAGACAAAGTAACTACTTATTATAACGTTTATAAATATCTATATTCTAATTCAAAAAAGTGAGATGAAAATATTAGGATATAGCTAAAAAGATGAGGGCAAAATGAAGAAGAAAATCACTTTAGTTTTAGCAATAGTAATAGTAGGCATTATAATTTATTATAATGCAGCACCATACTTTAGATCTGTAGAAACAAATAAGGTATGGTTACAATTAGACACAAATGAAGAAGAAAATGCATTAATAGATTTTATAGATAATAAATTAATGGATGAAGAGGGCGGAGTATATACTAATTATATAAATTCTGACTCACAAGGTGATATAACAAAAGGGCATGCGGTATTATCAGAATCACAAGGAATAATGTTATTATATAGTTTAGAGAAAAATGATCGAATAACGTTTGATAGAACTTTAGATTATATAAGAAATTATATGGTATTAAAAAATAATCTTATAAGTTGGAGAATAGAAGATAAATCTAAATCAGAAATATCTGCAACTATAGATGATTTGAGAATAATAAAGGCGCTTCTTTTAGCAGAAGAAAAATGGAGTGATAAGGGTTATAGAGGTATAGCTCTTAGAATATCTAAAGGAATATCTAAAGAATTAATAGAAAACGATATTCTTGTAGATTTTAATGATGGAATTTCAAAGAGTAAAACTACAACACTATGTTATTTAGATTTACAAACAATAAAGATGCTTTCAAATCTTAATTCTTCATGGGAAAAAGTATTAAAAACATCGCTGCAAATTTTGAATAATGGATATGTAAGTGATGAAGTACCTCTTTATAAAAAAGAATTTTATAGAGAAAGTGAAACATATGATGATGAAAATATAGATACGTTATTATCTATGATTGTATTATTAAATAAACAAGAATATGGAGAAGATATAAGTAAAAGTATAGCTTGGATAAAACAAAAGTTTATAAACGATGGCTTTATTTCTACATCATATTCAACTAGTGGAGAAAGTTTAACTAATATAGAATCAACATCTATATACTCATTTATAGTACAAATGGCATCTAAGGCAGAGGACAAAGAACTAGCGAAGCTTGCAATGAAGAAGGTAAAAGCTTTTCAAGTGAAAAAGAAAGAAAGTGAAGTATATGGTGGTTATGGTATGGAAAATGGATTACAAGTATATTCTTATGACAATTTAAATGCATTATTTGCTCATAGATATTTTAAATATTAGATAGATTTTAAATTAACACTAATTTATTTAATATGGAAATTTGATATTTGTAAATTTAATTGCATAAACTTTGATTATTAATGTATTAACACCATGTAAAAGCATATTATATTTAATAAATAACATACGCATAATTATTAGTATATAATTATGCGTATGTTATTTTTAATTAGAGTATTTTAAATATTAAAATAAAAAATATTTCAGTAAATGTTTTCAGGGGTTGCAATTTTTGTTAAAATGACTTATAGTCATTTTAATGTGATAATATTAAAGATATTAAAAAGTATTTAAAAGCGTAAAACTTTCAATTATAATATAATCATAGTTCTTAGCGATAGGTTAATTCTATATTCTAATATAAGGAAAATGTTCGTAAATATAAATTAAGATAGTGGTAGGAACTATATTTTATGGTTATGTAGTAATGATTTAAGGAAAGTTTAACATTAAGATAAGGAATTTATTATTTATATAATAATGATAGGAGGATTTAGTTGGTATTTATAATGTAATAAATGATAGTATTATATTATAAATACCAATAATAAATTAATTATGAAAAATATAATAAAAATTTTTAAACGTGATATTAAAAATATATTTAAAAATTGGGTAGCAGTAATGATAATATTTGGACTTATGGTAATTCCATCGCTATATTCATTAATTAATATAAAAGCATCATGGGATCCATATTCAAGTACTAGTGGAATCAAGATAGCAGTTGTTAACGAAGATAAGGGTACAATATTTAGAGATGAGGACATAAACTTAGGAAATGAATTAGTAGAGAAATTAGAAGACAATGATAAAATGGGGTGGACCTTTGTAGATAAAGAAACTGCTAAAAGTGGACTTATAAATGAAACATATTATGCGACTATTGAAATACCAGAAAACTTTTCAGAAGATGCTACTACATTGGTAGAAAAGAGAGTAAAAAGACCTAAACTTATTTACACTGTAAATGAAAAGAAAAATGCTATAGCTCCAAAGATGACTGATGCTGGAGTTAAGAGTGTAAAGGGACAACTTGATGATAATATTGTAAAGACAGTTACAGGGGTTATATTTAGAGCCTGTGATGAAATTGGAATTGAGATGGACGAGCATAGGTCTGAGTATAGAGAAACAATAGATGAGATATATGAATTAGATGAAAATATGCCAGAAATTGAAAATCTATTAGACAGTGCTATAAACGGAACTGTAGACCTTTCGGATTTAATTGTAAAGGTAAATGAGATACTTCCAAATGTTTCTAATACAGTTGATATAACAGATGATTTTTTACAAGATGTCCAAGGCTTTTTTGACAAAACTCAAGGTGGATTATCTGATATATCACCAGTGATTAAAGACGATTTATTATTAGCTGAAAACATATTTGACACTACAAGTGTAGAACTTAAAAATATTCAGGAAAACATAATACCAGAGGTAGCAAAGAAAACATTAATAACAGCTTCAGACACTATTAATTCTGCTAACGTATTAGTTGATGGAGTTGAATCTCAGCTTAAAAACATAAAAAAAATTCTAGATAAAGTAAGTAAAATAGATCTTTCAAAATTTGCACTTAATAGTACTGATGAAAATTATATAAATGAATTAAAAAAACGAGCTGAATCAATAAATAGTATAAAAGGAAATTTAAAAGATATTAGTAGAAAAATATCTAAGGCTATAGATAAATTAGACTTATTAAGTGACAGATTAGATACAGTAAAAGGTAGAATTGATGATGAAATAGATGAATTAAATAATGGTAAAGAATTAGATACTCAATCTATTACTGATATGATAAACATACTTGATGATCTTCATAACCAAGTTACTGAAATCATTGATAATTATGATTCGGAGCTTGTACCAGCTATTGAAGATGGATTTGATTCAATGAAAGTTATTTTAGATAATACATCTAGTGTTTTACAAGAAGGTAGGGACACTTTACCAGATATTGAAGAAATATTAAGTGTTTCATCGGAACTTTCTGATTTATCAAATGAAGAATTACTTAAATTAAAAGATAAATTTCCAGAGATGAAAGATAAAGTACATGAACTAGCAGATAAGCTTAGGGAATTTGATGAAGAAGATAAATTTAATGAAATATTTGATATGATAACTAATGATTGGCAAGTACAAAGTGATTTTTTAGCAAGTCCAGTTGAAATTGAAGATAATAGGTTATTTGCATGGCCTAACTATGGTTCAGCATCTACACCATTTTATACAATTTTATGCTTATGGATTGGTGGGTATATGTTATCTATAGTACTTGATACAAATGCACATTCATTTGAAGAAGATACAGAATTAAAATCTCATGAGGTGTATTTTGGAAAGTTACTATTATTCTTATTTGTAGGAATAGGACAAGCGGTTATAGCTAGTATTGGAGCACTAGCTTTAGGGTCATACTGTTTACATCCAGTATTATTTATACTATATACCGTATTTGTTAGCATTGTATTTATGGTTATAATTTATACAGCTGTAAGTGTTTTTGGTAATGCGGGAATAATATTTGGAGTAGTATTGTTAGTACTACAAGTTGCAGGAACAAGTGGAAACTTCCCAATAGAAGTTAATCCAGATATGTTCCAAAAAATGTTTGGGTTTTTACCATTTACGTATGCAATAAGTGGTATGAGGCAAATAATGGCAGGAATAGTATATTCAATATTATTTAGAGATATGATTATATTAACTATATTTATGGTTGTATTCCTTATTATTGGATTAACTCTTAGAAAAACAATGAATAAAAAGAATGAAAAGTTTGTTAAAAAATTAAAAGAAAGCACAATAATGAACGGTTGAGGTAATTAAATATGAGAAATATATTTAGAATTTACAAAAGAGATATAGTTACAATAGCAACTAATTGGGCAGCGTTAATCATGATTATAGTGCTTATAATAGTACCGTCTTTATATTCATTAATAAATATAAAAGCATCATGGGATCCATATGGAGCTACAAAGGGAATTAAAATAGCTATAATCAATGAAGATAAAGGAACTGTATTTAAAGAGAAAGATATAAATTTAGGTGAAGAGTTAATAGAAAAATTAGAAGACAATGATAAAATGGGTTGGTCATTTGTTGATAAAGAAACTGGAAAGAAAGGTTTGCTAGAAGAAAAATACTATGCAACTATTGAAATTCCAGAAAGTTTTTCTAAAGATCTTACTACATTAGTTGAAAAAGAAGTTGAAAAGCCTAAATTAATATATACAGTAAATGAAAAGAAAAATACCATAGCTCCTAAAATGACTGATGCAGGGGTAAAAACATTAAAAGGACAACTAGATGATAATATAACTAGAACTGTAACAGGGGCTATGTTTAGAGCTTGTAATGAAGTTGGCATAGATATACAAAATAATAGAGAACATCTTAGAAGAATAATAGATGGTGTATATGAATTAGATGAAAATATGCCTGAAATAAAAGAATTATTGGATGATTCTATAGAGGGGACGGTAAATGCTTCAGAATTAATAAAAAAATCTGAAGAAATGATACCTGTAGTTTATGATAGTATAGATGCAACTAAAGAACTTATAGATAATAGCCAATATTATTTAGAGGAAATAGAAGGAAATCTTTCTGACTTATCTCCATTAATAGAAGAAGAACTTATAAATGGTGAAAGCTCATTAGATGCTTTAGGAGTAACTTTAGGCAATTTTGATGAAAAAGTATTACCTGATGTTGCAAGAAAAACTTTTATAGCTTTATCTGATTCAGCAAATGATTTGAAAAAGATAGTAAAAACTGCGAAGTATGATTTAAAAACTATAAAATCTCATATAGATAAGATAAGTAACATAGAAATAAAACTTAAGGAAAATGAAGAACCTGAAGGTGAAGATCCACAGAAAAGTAAAAAAGATAATAAAGAATTAAAATATTTACAGGGTATACAAAAAGATTTGAAAAGTGTAAGTAGAAAAATTTCAGATGTTATTGATAAATTAGATTTAATTTATGACAGACTTGATGTGGTTATTGATAGATCAAAAGAAGAAATAGAAAAAATAGATACTGATGGAG
The DNA here is from genome assembly GCF_000827935.1 of Clostridium botulinum. Lineage (NCBI taxonomy): Bacteria > Bacillati > Bacillota > Clostridia > Eubacteriales > Clostridiaceae > Clostridium > Clostridium botulinum. Next base: position 2,519,650 of record NZ_CP010520.1, on the reverse strand, counting down.
TAAATATTCAAGCTTTAACTGATACGAGAAAAATATTAGATGACATTCATTCATTAGTAGCAAATTTAGTAGATAATTATGATTCAGAACTTGTACCAGTTATTGAGGATGGATTTAAATCAATTAGAGAAATATCTGATAGTGGATTAGTATTATTAGAGCAAGGAAAAGGAATATTACCAGATGTAGAAAATTTATTAGGAGATTTTACTGAAATAACTAATTTATCTAATGAGCAATTAGTAAAATTACAAGATAAATTTCCGGATATACAAGATAAAGTACACAAATTAGCACATAAACTTAAAGCTGTAGATGAAAAAGATCAAATAGATGAATTATTAGATATGATAACTAATGATTGGGACTCTCAAAGTGTATTCATGACAAGTCCTGTTGAAATTGAGGATAATAGATTGTTCCCATGGCCAAATTATGGATCAACAGCTACGCCTTTTTATACAGTATTGTGTTTATGGGTTGGAGGGTTATTATCATCTGCATTATTATCATTAGAAGTACATGAATTTGAAGAGGGCACTGTAATTAAGCCTTATCAAATGTATTTAGGAAAATTATTAACGTTTTTAACTCTTGCAATATGTCAAGCATTAGTTGCAAGTTTAGGAGCATTATTTATATTAGGATCTTATACATTGCATCCAGTAATGTATGTACTCTATTCGGTATTTGTTAGCATTGTATTTATGACTATGATATATACTGCTGGAAGCTTACTAGATGATGTAGGAAAAGCTATTATAGTATTTATATTAGTGCTTCAAATTGCAGGAACAAGTGGTAATTTCCCAATAGAAGTTACTCCTGTATTATTCCAAAAAATATATCCGTATCTACCATTTACTTATGCTATAAATGGAATGAGGCAAATAATGGCTGGAATAGTATATCCTATATTAATTAAAGATACTGTTATATTAAGCTTTTATATGATAGGTGCTTTAGTATTAGGATTGTGTTTAAAAGGCATTCTTAATAAAACCACTGGTAAATTAATGGCCAAATTGGGCGAGAGTGGTATATTAAGACATTAAAATTAATTATTAAGAGATGAAATTATAGTTATTATTGTTTCATCTCTTATTTTTATGTGTTAAATTATAAATGAAAGATGAAAAGAAATAAAGAAATAAAGAAATAATATTTCTGCAATCAAAGAAAACGTTTATATTAATTAAGAGCATTTTAAGTTTAAATAAGTATAGATTCAAGAATAGTAAAAATATGACGATTATTTAAATATCAACAAAAAAAGTTATATATGTAAAAAATAACAAAAAATTATGTACATTTACAGTATAATACAGTAAAATTGATATTAAAGGTGATTTTTTATGGATAATTATAGAAGAAAGATAAACATTATATCGATAGATGGAAAAAATATATTGAAAATTTGTTTAGCTACATTAGTAGTCTATTTTTTAGTTAACTTAATTTTTAAATGGAAATTTGATCAGGTCATTACAGCTTTTAGAATTTATTATTTAGTTGGAATGATCATATTTAGCATTTTATCAAAGCAAGTATTTCACTTGTATAATCATAATAAATACAATTATATATATATGTACATATATTGTCTTGCTTATGTAATTTTATTTGGACATAGTATCCAATTTGCACCAGATAATAATTATAGTGCCGAAATACTTACTAATTTTATTATATTATTTGAATTATATTTTGGATTTAAAACTATAGAATATAACCATAAAACAGAAGAGAAAAGATATATTATATACATTGTTTTAAAAATTTTTTGTATTTTAATTTTAACTTTATATTATAGAATATATAATATTGTATCAATTATATCATTTTTAAGTTGTATTGAATGTTTTTTAATATATAAAATTTTCATTAATAACGACTCAAAATCATATAATCCATTTAACATAAATACTTATTTGGTACTAGTAGCATTAATTCCAATAGCTAGTTTTTTTGGTTTATTCATGTATCCATTAAATGGGGGAATGCTTAGGTTTAGAGAACTATTAATTTTAAGTGTATTTAATATATTTTTCAGTATGTTTTTTAAAAACTTTATGCGAAACCCTTACAAAGAGTTGGCAGAATCATTAAATAAAAAAAATAAAATATTAGATGAATTATCTGAGGATATATTTATAAAAAATAAGGAATTAGAAACATCTATACTAAATTTAAAAAACAAAGAATATCTATATGAAACATTTTTTAGATTTATGCCTCATCCAATAATTTTAATTAGTTTGGAGAATAATAGAATATTATTTGCAAACAAGGCATTCTTAAATTTAGTTGATGTAAGAAATGTTAGAGATGTTATAAATAAGAAAATAAATACATACATACATTTTGTTAAATCTAGCAGTGATACAGATCTAACTTTTAATGCTATTTTAAGTTCTAAAACTGAGGAAAGATTTGTTAATGCTAAATTTTTATCCATGTATAAGGATAAGATGGAAGATTTAATTTTAATAGAAGATAATACATCTAAAGTATTAACAGAAGAGATAAAAAAAGAAGTTGAGAGTAGAATGGTAGAAGAGAGAATAAGAACAGAATTTTTATCTAGTATAAGTCATGATTTAAAGACACCTATAAATGTTATATATTCATCTATACAAGTTCAACGAATATATACTAATAAAAATGATATTAAATCATTAGAAAAATATAACTCTATATCTAAAATGAACTGTATATCACTTATTAAATTAACTAATAACTTAATTGATATGTCAAAAATAAATTCTAACTTTTTAATGCCTAATTTAGAGGAAATCAATGTAGTTGAAACAACTGAAGATATAGTTACATCTCTTGTAGATTATGCACAAAACAATAGTATAGAAATAATATTTAATACTAATACAGAGGAAAGTTATTTAAATTTAGATTATGAATTTTTACAAAGAATAATTTTAAATTTAATATCTAACTCAATAAAATTTACTCCAGTTGGAGGAAAAATAATAATTGATATATTAGATGAAGAAGATAAAGTGAAAATATCTATAATGGATAACGGTTCAGGAATGACTGAAGATTTTATAAAAGATGCTTTCTGCAAATATTCAATGGATAAATACTCTAGAAAAACCAAAAAGGGGACAGGCATAGGATTATTTGTTGTTAAAAAATTAGTTGAACTACAGTCAGGTACAATTGAAATAAAAAGTAAACTTGATGAAGGTACAAAAATAACAATAATATTTCCAAAGGAGAAGTTAGGTGAATAGTATGCAAGAAGATTTAAATTTATCCAGTTTAAAAGTAGGGGAAAAAATTAAATTTTTATCTATTGAATTTATAATATACTTAATATATAATATGTATTTTTATATTAGTAAACAATATAAATTATATTTATTAGTTAATACATTAATATATTTATCGATTGTATTAGCAATTTGTTATATATGTTTAATTAAAGAAAATGCAATAAAAAATTTGTTTATTGAATATATATCATTTGAACTTCTTTTAGTAGCAGCAATTTTGTCATTAAAATTATCAGGGTTAATTTTAAAGTTTGACATTGCTTCAAGTGATAAATATCTATGTTTAGGGGTTCTGATATATTATTTTGAAATAATATTACAATGTTTAGGTTTTTATTTTGTTAATAAAAAAGAAGAGATAAAAAGAACAATACCAATTTTTTTAGGTATATTTGTTATTATGTTTATACTAATGAGTTCTAATATTTATAAGTATATATATATAAATACAAAAATATTAACTATATTTTCTGTAGTAAGTATAATTGTGGTTAGTTATACCATTTTATATATGATAAAAGCTTTAGTAAATTATAAAAGCGTTACAAGTGAAGATTTTATTGAAAATTTAAAATTATATGTAATTATAAGGTATTTAACTTATATAACTAGTACAATTTTAATTAATAGCAATAAGTTAATTATAGTAGCTGGAGCATTAAAATTGTTAGCTTTTTATATATTATTTAAGGGTATAGTAAATTATATGATTAATGATCCAATGAGAACTATGAAAGTAAATTTAGAAAGAACTCATGAAGTGAATTTAGAGTTGCATAGAACATTGAAAAAACGTAATCGTATATTAAATGATACTAATATAATGATAGAAAAAAGTGAAAGTAATTATAATAAATTGATAGATTCAGTATATGATGGTGTACTTTTATTTTCAAAGAATAAATTACAATATATAAATAAAGCAGGATTAAAATTATTAAATGATGTAAATAAAGAAAATATTATAGGAATTAGTTTAGAAAAATTTATATTAGATAATTTTAATTTTAAATTACAGCCTAACAATGAAAATGAAACATGTATAAGTGATCTTAAATTAAATAATGCAGATATGATGGTAACTCTGTTTATAATAGATATAGATGAAAATAATAAGCTGTTATATGCCCATGATGTAACGGATCTAAACAAAACTAAAGATATGAAAAATAAATTAGAAAAGTACTTAAAAGAAGAAGAATTAAAAAAGGAGTTTTTCTCTAATATTTCACATGAATTACGTACTCCTATAAATTTAATATATTCAGCAATACAGCTTAATGAAATTTATTTAAAACAAAAAAAAGTTGATAATATAAGTAAAAACAATGAAATAATAAGGCAAAATTCTTTAAGATTAATAAGAACTATAAATAACTTTATAGACACAAATAGAGTATCAGAAGGATATCTAAAACCGGATTTGAAAATTTATAATATTGTTGAAGTGGTTGAAAATATAACTATTGCATGTAATAAATATATAGACAGAGCTGAAATAGGTTTAACATTTGATTCGGAAAAAGAAGAGATATTAGTAAGATGTGATAAAGATATGATTGAAAGAATTATATTAAATATTATGTCAAACTCTGTTAAATACGGACAAAAAGGTAGCCATATAAATGTGACTATAAGTGTAGAAGAAATGAATTTAGTTACAATAAAAATTGAAAATAACGGTAATAGAATTGAGGAAGATACAATACCACATATATTTGATAAATTCACACGAATTAATAAATCTTTTAATAGGCCTAAAGAAGGCAGTGGTTTAGGACTATTCTTAAGCAAATCATTAACAGAATTACAAGGGGGAGAGCTTGCTTTAGAACTAGATGAAAAAGAAAATTTATTTATGATAAACTTTCCTATGGCATGTGATGTTAGCTATTCAGATATAAAGTGTGATTTAGAAATTAATGATATAGAAGAAAAAGTAGATATAGAATTTTCAGATATATATATGGACTAGTGGAGAGTGTTTTTGATTATGGTTATGTTTTAATAAAGCATTGTGATATGTGTATAATAAAATAGTTGAGAATTAAGAATGAAAAATGGAGAGTTAAGGAAAAACTTACTTCAAGAGATTTTAAAACTATATTGTTAAAAAGTATTAAAGAATATCATTCTAAATTATCAACTCTCCACTAAAAAGAGTGGTGTAGCATCAATTAAACATAATTTTAAGAAAATCAACATATAAATTAAATAAAACATAAGTATTATTTTTTGAATTTATGGAGTGTTGATATGAGAGAAGAAAAAAAGAGAACTAAAAAAATATTTTTTATACCACTTATAATATCAGTAGGATTACCATTACTTATAGCTTGGCTTATAAATTCTACAATGCCTTATACAGGAGAGTTATACAATAGCTTAAATAAACCATTTTTTGCTCCACCAGCAAGTGTATTTCCTATTGTTTGGACCATTTTATATATATTAATGGGAATAGCTTGTTACAGAGTATATATACTTAAATATAGAGGTATTGATACAAGCTCAGCAATATTTACGTATTCTATACAGCTATTATTAAATTTTTTATGGACATTTATATTCTTTGGATTAAGATTATATGGAATAGCTTTTATTGAATTATTAATAATATTATTCTTTGCAGTTTTAACATTCATTAAATTTTATAATAAAGATAAAATTGCAGGATTGTTGTTTATTCCATATTTACTTTGGCTTACTTATGCAGGAGTATTAAATTTCTATGTATGGATGTTAAATGAAATGTAGATTTTTCTAATAGGATTAGAAAGATGCTAAAAAATAAGGTTAGTTGCTGCAGACGGGAATGCAGTAAGCTAGCCTTATTTTTGTTTTAATGTTAATATATATGTTGGTAAAAGATAATAAATAGAGTAGTGATTTTAAGGAGGTAAGGCATGGCAAAGGTAATTATTGCAGAAAAACCTTCTGTTGCAAAAAATATTGCAGATGCGTTAAATATAAAAACTAGAAAAGATGGTTATTTTAAAGGTGAAGAGTACTATATCACTTGGGCCTTTGGTCATCTTTTACAATTATATGATGCAAAAGATTATGATGAAAATATGAAGGGGTGGAGAATGGAGAAGTTTCCATTTATTCCTGAATCTTTTCAGTATAAAGTAAAGTGTGATAATATTGATAGAACAGTTGAAGATAAAGGCGCTGCAAAACAAATTAACATAATAAAGTCCTTAATAGAGCAAGAAGATGTAGATGGAGTTATATCTGCTACGGATTTTGATAGAGAAGGGCAAGTAATTGCAGATGAATTATTTAATTATTTAAATATTCAAAAGCCAATATACAGATTATTGTTAAATGAATGGACTCCAGATGAAGTAAAAAAAGGGATGGGGAGTTTAAAAGAAAATAAAGAAATGCAATTTTTGCAAGATGCAGGAATAGGCAGGCAATGGACAGATTGGATTATTGGAATAAATTTAACTTCTGTTAGTACATTGAAATATAAATTTGAAGAAAATAAAACTATTAACATAGGTAGAGTATTATTACCAACGTTAAAGATAATATATGACAGAGATAAAGAAATAGAGAATTTTGAAGCTACTACTTACTATAAATTAACTTCTACATTTAAAAATTCAAGTAATGAAGAATTTGATGGATTATATTATGAAAAAGAATCAGAAAAGTTTGAAGATAAAAGTGTTTTAGATAATTTAGTTAAGCTATTAGAAGGAACTAATGCAACTATAATAGATAAACAAACTGAAAAAAAGAAAGATTATCCACCATATCTTTTCAACTTATCTAATTTACAAGGATATATAACAAGTAAGTATAAAGGATGGACATCAGATAAAGTATTAAAGGTTGCACAAAGCCTTTATGAAAAGAAGTATACAACTTATCCTAGAACTGCAAGTGTGGTCTTAGAAGAGAGCTTAGAGGACAGAGCAAGGAAAGTTTTAAATACATTAAAGACAGGGTTACCTTATGAAAAAGATATTAAGTTTGTAAAAACTAAAAGAGTATTTGATAATTCAAAGGTTGAAAGCCATAGTGCAATAACACCAACATATATTAAGCCAAATGGACTTAGTAAAGATGAAGAAATTGTTTATAATGCTATTAAAAATAGATTTATAATGCAGTTTATGCCTATTGCAGAGTTTGAAGAAACAAAGATAAGATTAAAACCATCTAATGAGGAAATACAAGGAGAATTTATATCAAAAGGAAAAGTTCAACTTGTAGAGGGATGGAGAGTAGTTGAAAAAATAGATACTAAAGATACAATACTTCCTATGGTTAATGTAGATGAAAAAGTTGATATAGTATCAAATAAAGTAAATAAGGTAACTAAAAAACCACCAAAGCATCATACAGAAAAAACATTACTTAGAGTTATGGAAACTTGCGGTAAGGGGATAGAAGGAAAAGAAGATTCTGAAGAGATGATGCAATCTATATTAAATGGATTTAGTATAGGAACTCCAGCAACTAGAGCAGAAACTATCAAAAAACTTAAAGATATCGGATACATAGGAACTAAAGGAAAAAGTCTTATATGTACGCAATTAGGCATAAATATAGTTGAAATATTTCCAGTGCAAGAACTTTTAGACCTTGAGTATACAGGAAGGCTTGAAAGTACATTATCTGATATAGAAAAGGGCAAATTTAAAAAGTCTGATTTTATGAGTTTGATATATGATTTTACGAATAATGCTGTTGATAAAATCAAAAAGGATACATCAGCTTTATCTAAATTTAAGGTTGAGCTTCCAGAAGGTGCAGAAGAGATTGGAAAATGTCCTGTATGTGGAAATTCAGTCATTGAAAATGAAAAAAACTTTGGATGTACAAATTGGAAAAATGGATGCAAATATACAATCTGGAAAGATGATAAATATATATCATCCTTTGGGAAAAAAGTTTCTAAAGAAATGGTTGCCTTATTGCTTAAGAATGGAAAAGTAGGGTTTAGAAATTTAAAGAGTAAAAAAGGAAATACCTTTTCAGCATATTTTAGATATGAAAAAAATGAGAAGACAGGATATTTTAATTGGATGATAGAATTTATTTAAGTTGGCTTACAAGTAAGACAATTAAAGAATGAATTAGTAGATAAACCTTTTGCAGGAAAATTAAAAGCAGAGTTTTTAGAAGATATATTTAAGCCATATGCAAATGAAATATTAGAAATTAAGGGAACTGATTATAAAGATATAATAGGATGGCTTATGAATATGTATAATCATATTTTAGATCAGTTTTAATTAAAAGTAGAAAAAGAGTAGCTGAAAGTTGATATTGAAAAGAGGGCATTATATGAAGAATTCATTTATGGAATTTTGAAATTATGATTTTATAAAGTCATTAATCATTTACCTTAAACTTTTGATTATCCACTTTCAACTAAAAAAAGACGTTGCAAAATTAACCTTAAGTTAATTTTGCAACGTCTTTTTTGTTAGATGGATACTATTTTTATAAAATATTTTTTGTAATAATAATTTATATTAATTATTTTATGAAGTTATACATAAATATTGCTAAATGATAAGCTATGGGAGCAATAAATACTGTCATAAGTCCAGCAACACCTATTGAAAGGCTACTCATAGCACCTTCAGTGTCTCCAAGTTCTAAAGCTTTTGTAGTACCAACAGCATGAGCCGCAGTTCCAATTGAGATTCCAATTGCTACTTTGTCTTTAATCTTGAATACTTTACATATAGCAGGTCCTAATATAGCTCCCATAATTCCAGTAATTATAATTGCAAGTACAGTGATAGGAACTAATCCACCTAAGTTACTACTTATTTCAATACCTATTGGTGTTGTTACAGATTTTGGAATTAAAGATTTTATTATAGTAGAATCTAATCCAACAAAATAAGAGATTCCCATTACAGAAAACATTCCTATAATACTTCCTAAAAATACTCCAGAAAAAATAGCTACAGCATTTTTCTTAAGTAACTCTATTTGATTATAAAGTGGTACAGCTAGTACAACTGTTGAAGGTCCTAAAAACATATTTATGAATTGTCCGCCTTCATTATAAGTACTAAAATCTATATTAAATGCGAATAAGAAACAAATTATAAAACCAATTGCTATAAGTAATGGATTTAATAAAGCAACTCCAGTTTTTTTGTTTATAAATATTCCTATTTCAAATGCAATTAAAGAAAGTACTAATCCAAATAAAATATTATTAACTATTATGTCCAATTATTTCACTTCCCTTTTTTTGATCTTTTGATTTTTTTGATATAAATTGAACGATTAAACCAGTAGAGGCTATGATTATTACAGTTGTACATAAGCAAACTATAAGTAATTGCAACCAATTAGACTTTATGATATTTAATGATGTCATAAGTCCCACTCCAGCAGGAATAAAGAAGAATGCTAAATGATCTAGTAAAAAATTTGATACGTTTGAGATATTATCAACTTTGATTATATTAGAGCATAATAATAAGAATAATATAATCATTCCTATAATATTACCTGGTACAGGTAAATTAAAGAAAGATGATAAAAACTCTCCTAGTAGATAAATAATTAAAATAATTAAAGCTTCTTTAAATAATTTCATCTTGTCCTCCCCAAAAAATATATTAAATTTTAAAATTTTAAAATGTAATGTCTAAATAATAAGTTCACCACCTATATAATTTATCACTTGTTGCCCAATAAGTAAAAGGTATATAACGCCAAAATAATAAAAGATTTTCAGAAATAATTCTAAAAATCTTTTATTAGAGTGAGTATAGTGAATTTTTCTACAAAAAACTCGATATTATTAGTTAATTTGAAGATTTAGACATAAAATTTAATTATTTTTCTAAAGATTTATTTTTAATTAAACGTTTTTCTAAAAAGGCTACGATTTCATACATTATAAAAGCTATAACAGAAAGTATGACTATACTCATCATAACCATATCTAATTGAGCAATTTGTCCACCATATACTATTAAGAAACCTAAACCTTCCCTTGCAACTAAGAATTCCCCCATTATTACTCCAACCCATGATAATCCAACGTTAATTTTTAATGCTGATATGAAAACAGGAATTGAGTAAGGAAAAATTAAATGTCTTAAGATTTGAAGTTTAGATGCCCTAAAAGTTTTCATTAGCATGATTTTGTCACTATCTATTTCATTAAATCCACTTAACACACTAATAATTGTAGTAACAATAGAAATCAATAAAGCTATTACGATTATTGCAGTAGTACCATTTCCAACCCAGAATATAATTATTGGAGCTAATGCAACTTTTGGAAGAGCATTTAATACTACCAAATAAGGGTCTAATACTTTAGATGCAAAAGGACACCACCATAAAATTACGGCAATTGCTGTTCCAAGAACAGTTCCTAAGGTGAAGCCAAGTATTGTTTCATAGCATGTTACCCAGATATGACGCAATAATGTTCCATCTGCATAAAAAGATACAAGTGATTTATACATTCTAGATGGAGTAGAAGTTAGGAAAGGATCAATCCATTTTAAGTCACCTGCAATTTCCCAAAGTGCTATAAAAATAACTAATATTAACATTCTAGTAATTACAAGTTTTATTTTATTGTGTTTCAATTTTTTTAAATATATATCATGTTCTTTACTCATTGCATTGATCCAACTCCTTCCATAAATCATTGAAATAACCTCTAAATTCAGGTTCTTTTCTTCTTTCAAAAGGAGTAATATCTTTTTTAGAGAATATTATATCTACATCTTTTTTTACTTGTGCAGGCCTTTGGGATAATACAAGTATTCTGCTAGAAGTAGAAATAGCTTCTGATATATCATGTGTTACCATTATTGCAGTTTTCTTTTCTTTTTTTATTATTTTAAATACATCATCACATACTAAAAGTCTTGATTGATAATCTAAAGCTGAAAAAGGTTCATCTAAAAATAGTATTTCAGGATTAAGAGCTAAGGTTCTTATTAAAGCTACTCTTTGTCTCATTCCACCTGATAATTCGTTTGGGTAATGTTCTTTAAATTTTGATAATCCATAGGTTTCAACTAATCCATTAACTCTTTCAACAGCTTCTTTAGTAATTTGTTTTTTTATTTTTAGTCCAATTAGCAAGTTGTCCCATACATTTAACCACTCAAATAAATGGTCTTTTTGAAACATATATCCTATTTTGTTTAAATTGTTTTTTATATCTTCATCTTTGTATAATATAGATCCAGTAGAGGCTTTTAATAATCCACTTATTATATTAAGAAGAGTAGATTTACCACAACCTGATGGACCTAATATTGATATAAATTCACCATCATTTACTTCAAAACTAATATTATTTAATGCTTTAGTTTCACCCTTTAATGAGTGATAGTTCATAGATAAATCAGAGATTTTAAGCAAGCTCAAAGCAAATCACCAATCTACTTTATTTAGTTGCTTTTTCAGCAAAACTATTGTCTACTATTTTGTTGAAATCAGGCTTTGATGGAATTAATGACTTATCATACTCTTGAATTATATCTATCAACCTATCTAAATTTTCTTCTTTAATTGAAGGATCATGAGCTAAAGCATCTATTTTATTGTAATTGTTAATAACTCTTATAATTATATCTCTGTCAGTTCCAGGGAAAAATTGAATTATTGAGTCAGCTATTTCTTCAGGAGTATGAGAAAAATACCATTGTTGTCCTTTATATATAGCTCTTGTGAATTTTTCTATTGTTTCCTTATTGTTATCTAAGTAAGACTTAGTTGAGAAGAAACAAGTATAAGGGATAACACCAGAATTTTCTCCAACAGATGCTAAGATACATCCACTACCTTCTTTTTCAAGCATTGAAGCAGTAGGTTCAAATAAAGCTACATAATCACCAGTACCACCTTTGAATGCACCAGAAGTAGCAGCAAAGTCTATATTTGTTACCATATTAACATCTACTTTAGGAATTATATTGTTGTTTTTCATAGCGTACTCTAAAGCCATAGCAGGAACGCCACCAGGTCTTCCACCAATAACTTCTTTTCCTCTTAATGTATTCCAATCAAATTTTGTTTCTTTATTTCTTCCCACTAAGAAAGAACCATCTTTTTGTGTAAGACCAGCAAATACTACAGGGTAATCTTCTCTTCCTTGATTGTTAATGTAAATTACTTGCTCAGGACCACAGAAGCCAATGTCAGCATTATTGCTTAAAACAGCTTGCATAACTTTGTCGGCACCTTGTCCAGTTGCTAAATCAATGGTAATTCCTTCTTTATCAAAGAAACCTTGACTAATTGCAACATACATAGGTCCATAGAAAACAGAACGAGTAACTTCATTTAAACGAACAGTAACTTTTTCATCCTCACCAGTAGTTTTAGAAGAACTCTTAGAATTACAAGCAATTAAAGAAGTAGCCAAAGTAAGAATTACAGTTAAAGAAAGTAAAAGCTTTAAACCTTTTTTCATTAAATTGCATCTCCTATAAAGTAATGATTAGGCTAAAAATGACTTAACTATTTAAACTAAGTCATTTTTTATTAAGCCTAAAGTCTTTCTGTTGTATATTATGAAATTTTATAGAAAAGAGTGTTAAATTGATGAATTATATGTAAGAGAAATTAATTTGTTATGTGTAATTTCTAAGGGGGTGTTTTAGCACCTTAGGAATTGTTAATTATATTGATGAAATCTCTCAACTTTCAACTAAAAATATGACGCAGCCAGTTTTTTATTAAGTTTATAAAATAAATAATATAGGTTATAATTTAAGTAAGAAATGGTATATTAAAAATGTTGATAAGGATTTGGAATTTTATAGTTATAATGAAAAAATTACAAATGGTATAGATTAATATATTAGGAATGTGAGGGTGCTTAAGATGGTGGAATTAAACAATAAGGAAAGAATAAGTGAGTTTGCATCATTTTGTATAGAAAATTTTAAAATTAAACATTCTATGTCTGGAAAAGATGTTGCTAATTTATTTAAAGCAAGTGGTGTACTTGAATTTATAATAAATGGATATGATATGCTTCATACTCAAGGAAAAGAATATATATTAGAGGAGATAGAGATATTTTTAAGAAATAGGGGGTATGAACTGTGATTTTATATCATGGAAGCAATGTAGTTGTTACTGATCCTAAAATAATAAAAGCTAATAGGACTTTAGATTTTGGAAATGGATTTTATACTACAACTAGTAAAGAACAGGCATGTAAATGGGCAAGTATTAAGAAAAATAGAGAAAACTCAAAATATGGTATATTAAATATTTATGAGATTGACGATAAAGTATTAGAAAATAAAATTCTAAAAACTAAGAAATTTAATGACGCTTGTGAGGAATGGTTAAATTTTGTTATTGATAATAGATTGAATTTAAATTATAGACATGAGTTTGATATAGTAGAAGGACCAGTAGCAGATGATAGAGTTTATGCTTGTCTAAATGCTTTTGAAAATAGGTTTATGGATATGGAATCTGCAATAAGAGAACTTAGAACTTATAAATTAGCAGATCAAATATCTTTTCATACAGAAGAAGCAATTAATTCATTAAAGTTTATTGAAAAAGAGGAGGTATAGTATGGCTTTACCTGAAATTACTCAAGAAAATGTACATGTATTTATTCCTTTTAAGGTTGCAAAAGTTACAGGTATGATTATTGAAACAGAACATAATAGCTTGGAAGATGCTTTAATGGAAGTATATAATTCCAAGGTTTATTCTGACTTAGAGAATGAAGAAACTAAGCTTTGGCATGAAGGTGCTACTTATATATATGAAAGCTTAAAAGAAGAAAAACATAATAAATCTTGATTTAATTAGTTTATTAAATAAAATAAAAGGCTATGTTTTTATTGAATATTGATATTGTAATAAAGATTAAATAGATTATAAATATTTAGTTGAAGACTTGTTAGAAAATGAAAAAGAATTGTTTATGTAATTTATAATAAAGCTATTGATTGTAATTAAAAGATTAAATTTAAAATTGATAAACCCTAAAGGTAAAATATACTTTTAGGGTTATTTTATGTAGAAAGTGTAATGAAATAATTTCCAATATATATTTCAATAAAATACATATAGATTTTGGAATAAAAGTATGATAATATAAAATTAGTAAAAAATTACAATTTAAATTGAGTTATATTGTATATTCTCATGTTATGGGTGAGAAGTCTCTACCTGGTGCCGATATTACCTGACTACAATAATAGCTTTTAGCTATTTGTTGTGGTCTTTTTTATTGCAAAAATAAACGTTTACATGAAAATTGGATAGGAGTTGATATAAAAAGAGTTTATTCCAGTTTTTGTTAAAACTTTTTAACTACCATTTGATCAAGTAGTTGATTAAGTATTAATCATTTTCTTATAAAGAAATAAGTTAAATTTCATAGGGGGGATTAAAAATGATTGAAATTAAACAAAAGGATTGTAATAATAACAGTATTTTGGAGAAAATTTTTAAGCTAACTAAAAAAGGAACAGATGTAAAGACTGAAATATTAGCAGGAGCAACAACATTTATAGCAACAGCATATATTTTAGCAGTTATACCTAGTATGCTTTGTACAACAGGAATGCCGAAAACTAGTACAGTAGCAGCGGTAGTTTTAACAACGGCATTTGCAACAATATTTATGGGAATGTTTGCAAATTTACCAGTTGTAGTTGCACCGGGATTAGGATTAAGTGCTTTTTTTGCATATACTATTTGTGGAGCAATGGAGTTACCATGGCAAACAGCATTAGGAGCAGTTTTTATTTCAGGGGTAGTATTTATAATTTTAACAGTAACTAAGGTATTACAACGTATTATAGATTCTATTCCAGAGGTTTTAAAAACATCTATAGGGGTTGGTATAGGGCTATTTATAGCTTTTATAGGATTAAAAAATTCTCAAATTATTGTTGCCAACGAATCTACTTTTGTTGGACTTGGCAATATAAAAGATCCAGGAGTAATTCTTACATTATTTGGACTAATTTTTACAGGAAGTTTATTTTCAAGAGGGGTTAAAGGCAGTTTATTAATTGGAATGTTTACCACAACAATATTGGGAATGTTTATTGGAATAACTAAAATTCCACATAGCATAGGAGATATATTTAATTTAGTTCCACCTATTCCAGTAGATACATTTGGTAAATTAGATATTATGGGTGCAGTAAAATATGGACTTGTATCAATAGTATTTTCAATAACAATCGTTGATATGTTTGATAACATTGGTACACTAATTGGGGTATCAAAAAAAGCTGGTTTAGTTAAAGAAGATGGAAGTATTGAAGGATTAGATAAAGCATTAGTTACAGGTTCAGTGGCAGCAGCTACAGGTGCATTACTTGGAACTTGCACTGTTACATCATATGTAGAAAGTGCTACAGGAGTTGCAGAAGGTGGTAGAACTGGTTTAACAGCTGTTACAACAGGAATTTTATTTCTAGTAGCATTATTCTTTGCACCATTATTTATGTTAGTTCCTCCACAAGCTACAGCACCAGTTTTAATTATAGTAGGTGTTCTTATGCTTGGTGAAGTTACTAGTATAAATTTTAATGATTTTACTGAAGCACTACCAGCATTTATAACTATACTTCTTATGCCACTTACTTTTAGTATAGCTCAAGGATTAGCAATGGGATTTATTAGTTACACTTTAATTAAAGTATTAACAGGTAAACAAAAGGAAATAAAACCTATTATGTATATACTTACAATAGCATTTGTTATACATTTTATTATTTAAGATTATTATAATTTTAAGAAGAATTTTAGAATTTAAGAATATTAGAACTTAGGAATTTAAGAATTCGCTGATAAAATGAGATCTAAGGAAGTTTTTATTATAGAAAAATACTTTAAATAACAGATAAAATTAAATTATAAAAGGTACTAGAAAATGACCTGCCCATTATTAAGTAGATAGTGGACAGGTCATTAAGTATGGTTAAAATTTTATAGTTTGATAATTTTATTTTTATATTTCTTCAAATTTAACTTTACGTTCTAATTTTCCTAGCGAAATTGGTTCTTTACTATCTTTATAATTATTAAAAAGACTTGCTTTTATAATTTGAGTGTTGTCATAAGTCTTGAAGAAATATTCACAAGTATTTGTGTTTACAAAAGCTGTATATTTTGTATAATCGTCCGTATTTCTATTTGTGACTACGATTCCTTTAGGTATTGTAACACTTTCCATAATGTGAAAACATGCATTTATTGCCTCTAAACTATTTTTAGGCATTTTAATATGTGTTTTTTGATATGCTGTTTTTACAAAGCGTTCTGGTGAAGTATATCCTCCAGGTAATTGCATTGTTCCACTTGCTTGACCAAAAGGTTTTAACTGAACATTTCCCCATTTGGTATTATCAATTTGAGTTTGAGATACATTAATATAATTTGTTAAATTAGTCATATGCCATTTAAAATTAGGGCTATTAGCCATAACTCCAATTTCATTTTTAAATATATTTAAGCCATCCTCTGTTTGTTCAATAACAACACATTCTCCACTTTTATCTGTAGCTATCCAATGTAAAGGTGCAACAGTTTGAGTTACTGGATCAGGAAGTCCTTTAATACTTATATTTAGTAAAATGTCTTTAAGATCTTTTACTGATTCACACTTTCCTAAAATATAATGAAGAAAATCTAAAGATGAAATTGATTCTTTTTCCATTGAGTTTTCTTCATCATCATATTTTGCATATCCAGCAAAATATAAGGTTGCAGCAGCAAATCCTTTTTCATTTACACCATCAAAAAAGGCTAGCATACCATCTTTTTTTTGCCCAATTCCCATAAAACTATATTTATTAGAGATAGTTTTATTGCTAAGGAAATTTGTCCACTCATAATTCTTAGGTATAATAAAAAGTTCTGGATCAATACCATAAGAAAAATCCATAGTTCTACCGAAAAAATTTTCTAATTGTTCTGATTGTAATGTTATTGCTGTACACATGTAAAATTATTACCTCCCATAAATGTTAATTTATATTTTAATAAAATTAGGATTAGTTTTATTAAAATACAGTCTAGAAAATTAATCTATTAATTTAAAATACAATAGATTAAATAAAATGTGTATAGTTATTTAATATTAATATATAAAATTCCCTTATTTATATGAAATTATGTAAGAATAGTCCAGTATTAAATTAATATGAGTTCTTAATATTCTAATAAAAAAAAAGCTTTTAAATATAGAATATATTTAAAAATCAATTAAAAGGCATCAAATTCAGCAGAAATAAATATTTGCAAGGGCTTATTTACAAAATATGATATAATTAACCAATAATAAATAGTGATTTTAAGAGGTGAATTATGGATATTAATTTTAGAAAGATAGATAAATCAAATTACAATACTTGCGTGTCTTTAAAGGTAGGAGAGCATCAAATTAATTATGTTGCAAGTAATGCATTCTCATTGGTACAAGCTTTTTATGAAGATAAATTATATCCTTTAGGAATATATAATGGTGATGAAATGGTAGGTTTTTTATTATATGATTATGATGAAGAATTAAAAGGGTGGTCATTTTCAAGATTCATGATTGATATTAAGCATCAAAATAAGGGATTTGGTTCAAAAGCATTAGAAAAATTTTTAGATTTTTTTCATGATAAATTTCCAAGTGAAAATCTATATACAAGCGCAGAAATAGATAATGAAGTAGCTATTAAATTGTATGAAAAATGTGGTTTTAATAAAAAGAATTCATTTAAATATAAAATAGGTGATGTTACTTATGAGGAATTTAGAATGCTGAAGGAATCATGGTAGTATATAGATAATGTCTACACTTATATAGTATGAGATTTCAATTTATAAAATATATAATATAGGTTATAATTTAAGTAACAACGAATTTATTAAAAAGTGTTATTGTGAAAGCTAAAAGAAGAAAAACACAATAAATCTTTATCTTAATTTAAAATCTATAAAGTAATTAAGTGATTGGATTAATGAATATGATTTAAAAAAAGGTGAGTTCAATATATTAGATGTAGATAAGGAATTAGTTGATAAAGTTCCATCAGAAACTCAAATGGGAAAGGTATATAAAAGATTAATACTAAATACATTAGAACCAAATGAAGATTATATTCAGTGATTAATACGAGTATATAATCATAAAATTTGTGATATTATTGATGATTATAATTCAAGTGCATATTATGAACCATTACCTACTATTATTAGAAGCTATTATAATTCGTCATTTAATTAATAGGCTTGCTTTAGTAGAGTGTTAATATATGTATAAGTAGAGTTTTATATCAGATGATTTTGGTGTAATACGTGATAGTGAATTAATAGGATATGCAGATAACTGATTGCAAGCACTAATAGAAACTTATGTTGCTTCAAAGATTCAATGTTGATATATATAATTTCTAAGGAGGCAAAATACCACCTTAGAGATTATTTCCATTTAGCTTTATAAAAAAGATTAAATTCCACAATTGAGTTATTCATTTCACCATTTACAGTATAATAAACATTATAAATTTCATCTCTTTGAGTTAATCGTTCTATATTATCTACTTGTCCACCTAAATTCTCTATATGACTATATATCTTTTTTTTACAGATTAGAGGTCTCCATACTTTTTCATACAATAATAAAAGTATAATAATAAAAATCATCCAAATTAATCTCATAAAATACTCCCTTAAAAAGTCATAACATTTTATTAATAATTATTTCAGCCACAATTAAAATTTTATATAAAGCTTCGCATATTAACTTTATTAAACAAATACCTAATATAGGTGTAGCCCATATTTTAATTACGTACATATAATTATTAAATGTCTCAATTGGTGAATTACCGGGTGTTCCAGGTATTAAAAGAAAAGCACTTATAATAGTTAATAACATTATTATTGTATAAATTATACCTATACTTAGGATTCCATTCACTATAGTTTTAGCATTCATTTTTCCTAATTTTAAATTCATAGAATTATTCCTCCTTTAGAGAATGATATAATATAATTAATTATATACCAATAATATGGGAAAAATACAATATATTAGTGTTAATAAAAAGAAATGAGTTATCTTATTTAATATAGAGGAACTATTAAAAGGGGGAGATATATTTTGTTCATTGTATGTGGTGTAATTATGCCAGTAGTATTTATTATTTATAATATTGTTTATTATTTTAAAAAGAAAGTTATTTACACAATAAAAGATAAGAATTTTATTGTAATTAATGATGAATTTTTTAAGATACAACTAATTTTAAGTTTATTAAATTCTATATGTATATTGATACTAGTTTATGCTTGGGATAAATATAATCTTAAGTCAGGCATATTATTTTTTATTTTAATTTATTGGGGAATTAATTATTTAATAAAGATTATTGGAATATCTAAAAAATATGCTGAAATAAAAAAGTGAATTTTTGTATTTTAAAATATTTTAAATATAGGAGTTAAGTGTATGAGTAAGTTAATTTCTGAATTGGATATAAAAATTATTGATGAAATTGAGTATTATAATACAAAGCATATACCTGTTGCTAATAATGATAAAATCCGAGAAAAAAGTAATTGAAATTGTAAGGAATTATAGAGATTTTTATTTAATATAAAATTAGATTTTAACAACATCTAAGGTGGCGAAATACCACCTTAGAAAATGTGCTATAATTAACCCATAATATAAGTAAAATATAATGAATTAATATAAAAACATAACATAAAGTTGTAATAGTAACATAAGATTTTAAATTTAATAAATATTTATAATTTTTAAATAAAAAGTATTGGAGGTATAAGCATGTTGTTTGAAAGAACGAAATCTTATAAAGATTTTAGTCCACCTTTAGATAAAAGTAAATTAATAATATTAACTAAAAAGTTATTACCAGATATGGTTTTTAATATGGCTAGTTTAGAGGGAAATCCTTTTACATATCCGGAAGTACAAACTCTTTTAGAAGGCATAACTATTGGTGGTCATAAATTAAGTGATGAGCAACAAGTTTTAAGAATAAGAGATGGGTGGAATTTTATTTTTGAAAGTGTCAATAAAGGTAAAGTAAATATAAGTAAAGAGTTATTTAATTCTTTAAATGGAATTGTAGCTAAAGATGAAGCTTTAATAAGTGGAAGCTTTAGAACTGGGCAAGTTAGAATTGGTGGTACAGATTTTATTCCACCAAAAGCAGAAGAGTTAGAAAATATTTTTTATAATGAATTGCCAATATTAATAGAAAGAAGTAAAAGTAGCATTGATTTAGCTTTTGATATATTTCTTTGGGGTGCTTTAAATCAATTTTATTATGATGGAAACAAGAGAACATCAAGACTTATATCAAATTTAATTTTAATATTTAATGGTCAAGGTGTATTCAATGTTAAAGTAAAAAATAGATTAGAATTTAATACATTGATGGTTGACTTTTATAATAATCATGATGGGGATAAGATCTTTGAATTCTTTTATGATTATTGTTTAGAAAGATATTAAATAGAAATAACAGTAATAACCTAAAGTTGTGGTATTGCTGTTATTTTTAATATTGTTAATATGTTGTACGATTAATGTTATTAAAAATATTATATAAATAGAAATATTAATAGCAAATTTATAAAAAAATATGAATTTAGCAATTATATTCTTTTTATTAATATTTAGAAGTGGTATTGAATTGGTGTTGTTTTTTGGGGGGATAATGATGAAAAATAAAATAATAAATTATATACTTAATAAATATGAACCACATACAATAATTTTATATGGGTCTTATGCTGATGGTTCTAATAACATAAATAGTGACTTTGATGCACTTGTAATTACAGATAAAAAGTGTAAATTTCATGACGGAAATGAAGTGATGGAATAAAATTAGATGTTTTTATTTATAATACATCACTTTTTAAAAATGATATAAATTATGAGAAATATGTACAAATTCATGATGGAAATATAGTTATTGATAAATATGGAATAGGGAAAAAACTTCAAGAAAAGGTTTGTGAATTTATTAAAAATATGCCTAAAAAATCTAGAGAAGAAAAACAACATCAGATAGAATGGTGTGAAAAAATATTTTTGCGTACAAAAAGAGAGGATGCAGAAGGTTATTTTAGATGGCATTGGCTCTTAGTAGATAGCCTTGAAATTTATTTTAGTATTTGTGATGAATATTATTATGGTCCTAAAAAAAGCTTAGTAAAATTAAAAAACAAAAATCCAGAGGCATTTAACTATTATAATAATGCATTAACTAAATTTGATTTTGAATCATTAAAAGAGTGGATAGGTTATTTACAATTTATGCTATAATTGATTTATAATGGTTCATGATTGAACTTAATTATATATGATAGGAGTAAATATTATGAGTAAAATAATTGATTCTAAAAAATATGGAATAGGAAGTATTTCACTTATACTTTCTATTTTAGGAGCAATGTTTTCATTTGTTAGTTGGGATGGAAAAGAGTTAGGTAAGCATGTTTTAAATTCAATTGGTATATCATTTTCATCGGCAATA
This sequence comes from Clostridium botulinum, assembly GCF_000827935.1. NCBI lineage: Bacteria > Bacillati > Bacillota > Clostridia > Eubacteriales > Clostridiaceae > Clostridium > Clostridium botulinum. The sequence goes on along the minus strand of NZ_CP010520.1, from coordinate 2,497,833 downwards.
ATTTCTTTAATTATATTATGTATAGCATTTTTCTTAGGATATAAATATAAAAATGATTATTTAGCTAAATCAGGCAGAATAATGTCTGTAGTATTTATTTTATTAATATTTGTTTTAACGATAAGTAGTTTGCTATTTTAATATAATAAATCAATAAAAGCTAATTTAAATATATAATTGTAAAATAAATAATATTAAACAGTATAGTATTACCTAATTACATGATTTCATATGATATATTACTGCTTATGTAAAGTCATAATATAAATTGAAATTTAGCAATTACTTATATTAATGTTATACAAATAAGCAATTTGTATTATAAATTTTTTAATAAGGTAAATAGAAAGGACATAACTTAATATGGAAATAGAAAGAAAATGGTTGTTTAACATAAATGAAGTACCAATAAATTTATCATCTACGATAACATATTATACTCAAGGATATATATCTATAACCCCTGAGGTTAGATTAAGAAGTAAAGTAGTAGAAAATTTAATAACACATACAACAACAGATGAAACCTATAGACTTTGTATAAAAGGAGAAGGAACACTAACTAGACATGAGGTACAAAAAGATCTTACTAAAGAAGAATATAATGCTTTACTTGAAGTTGGAAATTTAAAATTAGAAAATCTTATACAAAAGCATTATTATATTATACCAATAGAGAAGTATAATCTTACAGTTGGTATAGTGGATCAAGGAAGCATAAATGAATTTTGTTATGGAGAAATAGAGTTTGATTCAGAAAAAGAGGCAAAAAATTTTAATCCACCTACTTGGTTTGGAAAAGATGTAACTAATGATAAATCATATAAAATGAAGAATTATTGGAAAAGGACAAGACTAGATAATAAATAAGACATTAAATTAATATCTTGGAAACATAAAGGTGTATTGTAAAACTTCACAATACACCTTTTTATACTTTCTATAAAATTACTAATAAATTTTCTTATAAAGCTTTCTTTTTAATACATATTCTACAGTTATAAATATAGCAACTAATATGAAAAATTCAACTTCTAATAAAATAACACTTGTATCATAAATATCTGATTTATTTAATATTAAAAGTATTATAGTAAGTAGAAGTGTACATACGCCAGAAATACTCCATATTAAACTACATTTTTTATTAGCTGAAGCTAAAGTGCTTGTACCTTTAGAAAGACTAATCTTTTTATCATCTGAAAAACCTGAAAAAATCATTGCTATAGGTATAATTAAATCTAATGTTTTATCTATCTTTTTGTATAAATTACATTTGTATAAAAATCCCATGAAAATCATTATTATAGGAATAAGTATATTAAAAATTAATGCCAGTAGATTCATACTAAAACCTCCATATATAATAATATAACTATTCTTGATGAACATTTTTATGCTAAATATTATTAATGAACAATATAAAACTGTTTGTTATCTATAGTGTATTATACACCAATAACAGTTAATTAATCCCAAATATATAAATAGTTTTATTTATAATAAATCTAAAATTCTCAAGAAGAAAAGAATCTTAGAATTTTAGATTTATATGTGATTTAAGAATCAGCAATTACATATCGTATAAAATTTTATTTCCTATAATTAGGGAATATTTATATTTAATTAGAGATTATAACTCCCAAAAGTTTATTTTACCTTTGGGAGTTATCTATTCTTATATTAAGCTAATTCAGCATCATTTTTACCTTTTACTCTTGTAAGCATCAATGCAATGGCACCATCTCCAGTTACATTACATGCTGTACCAAAACTGTCTTGAAGTGCAAATATAGTTAATATAAGAGCAGTTCCAGCTTCAGTAAATCCAAGTACACCAGTAATAAGTCCTAATGAAGCCATAACAGTTCCACCAGGAACACCAGGAGCCCCAATTGCAAATATTCCAAGTAATACTATAAATAAAATCATAGTTGAAAGGTTAGGTAACTTTCCATATAAAAGTTGTGAAACTGTCATTATAAAGAACACTTCAGTTAAAACTGATCCACATAAATGTATATTTGCACATAAAGGTATAGCGAAATCTGCAATATCGTCTCTTAAAACTTTAGATTTTTTAGCACATTTTAATGCAACAGGTAATGTTGCTGAACTTGACATTGTACCAACAGCAGTAAGATAAGCTGGTCCATAATTTTTAGCAACTTCCCAAGGGTTTTCTTTTGATACTATTCCAGCAATTGAATATAAAACAGTAAGCCAAATAAAGTGACCGATAATTACTATAATTATAACTTTAAAGAAAATAGGTAATTGCTTGCTTATTCCGCCTTCATAAGCTAAACATGCAAAATTTGTAGCAATAAATATAGGTAATATAGGAATTATAATTCTTTCAACGATACTTAATATTATATTTTGAAATTGTACTAATAATTTTTCAACTAAATCAGATTTAGTCCATGCAGTTGCAAGTCCTAAAAATAACGCTAGAACTAATGCACTCATAACACTCATAATTGGTGGTATATCAAGCTTGAAAAGCAAGTCTGGTAGTTCTTTTGTTACTGTATTATTAGAAACTATTGATAATTTAGGTATTATATTATAACCTGCAAACATAGAGAAAAGTGCAGCAAAAACAGAAGAAGAATATGCTATTAGTACAGCATAACTTAATAATTTACTGGCATTTCCTTTAAGCTTTGCAATAGATGGAGCAATAAATCCTAATATAATTAATGGTATTGAAAAGAATATTATTTGTCCAAGTACGTACTTAATAGTAGATATAATTTGAATAAAATTATTATTAGAATAAGTTCCAATAAGCACACCAATAAGTACGGCTACAATTAGTTTGAAAATAAAATTGTTAAAAAGTTTTTTCATTTTATAAAGTCCCCCTTTAGTAATTAAATATAAATAAAAAGCGCTGTTTTAATGATGTGTTCATATATATTTTTTTATATAAATACATATTTAAAATAGAGCCAATTAAAAAAACTCCTGCCTCTTAATTACAGAGGCAGAAGTTATTATTCCGCGGTCCCACTCTGTTTATATGTATAGAAAAATACATACAACTCGTTTTTATTAGATACAAACATATCTTAACACTATAACGGGTGTTTAACCGATTTTCTCTACTTAGCTTTAAGCCTTTGGAAAAAATAGCTCCTAGATGCACTCATGATAAATTACTTTAAAGTTCTTTACAGCAAATAGAACTCTCTCTGAATAAAGTATAGATATCTACTTTTCTAATCGTTGCCTTTAATTCTTATCATTTTACTATGATATATAGTATAAACAATTTTAGGTTATTAGTCAATACTATATTGTCTACATTTTACATAAGTAATAGTGATTTTAGTAGTTATATATATTCTTTAAGGGAATATTTATATAATATTTTTAATATTAAATAATATATGAATAGAAAATAGGAAGGATATATATTTTGAATAATAATATAATTGATTTAGAAAATGCAAAAATGTTACCTGTGAATAATAGACGTTCAAATCTTGAAATTGGAGATTTTACTTATGGAATTCCTAATATTCTTACATGGAATGAAGGTACAAAAGTAATAATAGGTAAATTTTGTTCTATTGCTGGAGAGGTTGATATCTTTTTAGGTGGAAATCATAGAAATGATTGGATAACTACTTATCCATTTAATGTATTATGTGGCAGTTATAATTATATTAAAGGTCATCCTAGTACCAAAGGCAATGTGATAATCGGAAATGATGTTTGGATAGGAAGGCGTACAACTATTTTATCAGGAGTTAATATTGGCAATGGTGTAAGTATAGGTGCAAATTCAGTTATTGCAAAGGATATTCCAAATTATGCTATAGTTGCAGGAAATCCAGCTAAAATTATACGATATAAATTTGATACAGAAACTATAAATAAACTATTAGAAATATCATGGTGGGATTGGGAATTGGAAGATTTAAGGAGAATAGTTCCAATTCTTCAAAGTGGAAATGTGAACGCATTAATTGATTACTATAATAAAAATATTAAATAATTATAATATATTAGAAAATAGTAGACAAAGGTGAATTTTATTTAATTGACCTTTGTCTACTATTATTTAACTTAAACCTATTATTTTGATAATATTTTAAAATCTTATATATTTTTAATTACTATTTAACCCAAAAACCTTTTGATCCAATTTTATATCCATCAATAACTGTATTTGTAACCATTGCTCCAGATGAATCAAGATAGTACCATAAATTTTTATCAAGTAACCAAGAGTTAGTTTTTAAAGATCCATTTGAATTTAAGTAATACCAAGTATTATCAACTTTTAACCATCCATCATTTTCCATAGCACCTGATTGATTTAAATAATACCAGCTACCGTTATCAAATAACCAACCAGTTTGCATAGCACCAGATGCAGTTAAATAGTACCATTTTCCACCGTCAAGTAACCAGCCAGTTTGCATAACACCATTTGAATCTAAGTAATACCATTTGTTAGAATCTTTTACCCATCCAGTAGATTTACTTGTGTCTTCCTTTAAATAAGACCAAGTTCCATCAGCATATTGTACCCAGCCTATTCTTAAGGTTGTCCCACCGACTGTTGAGTATATATTTTCATCAGAATTCCAAACAACAATGTCATTTTCATCATATACAGATATCTTATTCATATCTCTATCAACAGCATACATAGTTTCTAAAGTATCATTAACTACTCTTTGAATATTACCTTTATAAAGAATCCATACAGTACCATTTTTATCAATATCATAGCTAGTTATTTTTTGATTTTTAAAAGATTTATAATCCTCATCTTTTTTTATCATACTTATTCTATCAGAAGTAACTGAATTTTCGCTATTATCTTTTTCTCTAACAAAATCATATTTTAAAATAGTCATTTCATTATTAGTTACTTTTACAGTTTGTATTGAATTATTAATTATATTTACTGAGAAATTTTCAGATTTGTTTGGAGTTATTTCAGATGCAGTAGTACTTCCTAGACTATAACTTGATACTTCTTTAGGAAGATATGCACCATTTTTTAATTCACCTTGTGATTTACTTATTTTTTGCATATAAGTAGTAGTATCAGTAGAATCTGTTTTGTTTGTTATAGTTGCAAGTCTATAAATATAGTTGTTATCTTGGAATAATGCATTTTCAAATTTTACAGTATATCCATTAGATTCTAAATCTTCAAAAGTATTTAATTTGATTTTTGTACCATCTTTAGAATAATGAACAATATTTAAATTTTCTGATGTATCAATATATTTTCCAGATTCACTAATAAATAAGTTAAATGATTTAGATCCATCATCATTTTGAAGTTTATATTCAAACCATAGTTCATCAAAATTATCTTTAGTTACTGTATTTGCATAAACTAAATTTTTAGTATCGCTATATCTATCCACTTTATTTATTACTGATTTCTTAAAATTTAACTCTAGATATAATTTTTTATCTTCTATATTATCTTCTTCAATATTTCCAGTTTTTAAATTAAAAAGTTTATCATTATTTATAAAATTAACGAAGTTATTTCCGTATTTTTCGAAATTTCCATTTAAACTTTTTATTTCTTTATCTTTTGTTCCGTCAAAAAAGTAAATTTCATTATCAGGATTTTCCTCCTTATAACCATTGAATAAATATTTTCCTCCATCGAAAGCTTGTACAGAATCCATGTTTCCATCTAAAGTTTGTAATTTTACTGCAGCATTTGCATATGTTGTAGGTAAAATTGAAACAATTGTTGTAGCCATTATAACTAATCCTGTTAATTTACTTATTCTTTTTATCATAAGTACCCCCTGAATATTTAATTTTTTGATTTTTAAATTATTAATGATTTCATGTTTTTTTTGTTTCGCTCTCACTGAGCATGAATTCATTCTAACATTTTAAAAATTTTTTACAATAGTTTTGAATAAAAATTTAATATAATTTAATTTCCTGAAAAACAACAATAATCCTTTAAATTAATTAACATGAATATTTAGCTTTTTGTACTAATTAAAATATATTTTTAAAATATATTTTATATTATAAAAAATTATTAAAGAAAATTTTGGAATATGCGATAATAAAATATAACAATTTATCATATATGACAAATAAAGTCATAGAAAACATTATATTTGATTGATATGCAATTTAAAGGTGAAGAAATACGAAAAAAAAGTAGATTTAAACAATGTTTATATTAAATTGGTCTTAAATAAAAGTGTATGAATCTATTTAAAAAGTATCAAATGGGTTTATTAAATTGCAAAAAAATTAAAAACAACAAGGTATATAAAGGTTAACTAAATATTTTAGGAGGGATTTTATGTTAAAGTACATCAAAAATCAAAAAATTAGAAAAAAATTATCAATTGCCTTCATGTCAGTTATGATATTTTTTGTAATATCTGTTATTACAGCTTTTACCGCTTTATTTATGGTGGGAAGTAGTATGAAAAATTTTTATGAAAAACCATATAAGAATATGATGTTACAAATGGAAATACGAAAAGATGTTCAAGCAGTTGGAAAATATGTATTGTGGGCTACTTCAACTACTGATGAAAAGGAAACAAATGAATTTGTTTCAAAAGCAAAAGAGTTTGCTGAAAATATAGAAGCTAATATTATAAAATTAAAAGAAAATTTTCCTGATAAAGATCTAATATCAGAACTTACTAAAGATGTAAATGTATTAACGAAAGCAAGGTCAGAAGTAATAGATTTAGCTGCTAAATATGATAATAATGGAGCATTAAAATTATATAATTCAAATTATTCAGTAGCAGCTGATAATTTGCAAAATACATTAATTTCAATTGGTAAGTATACAAATGAGAAAGCACAAAATAGTTATTTGACTTCTAATATTATAAAAAATATAGCATTTATAATTTTAGCTATTGTTTCATTTATTAGCTTAGGGGTTTGTATGTATATGTTGAAAATTTTAACAAGACTTCTTATTGAACCAATTGATGAACTGGAAAAAGCTGCGAATAGCTTACAAAATGGTGAATTAGATATTGTAATTGAGTATAAGTCATCAGACGAGTTTGGAAATTTAGCAGAAAGTTTCCGTACAACATGTGATTTTTTGAAAACAGTTATATTAGATTTAAATAATATATTAGAAGAACTAACTAAAGGAAATTTTAGAGTTGAAAGTTCATGTGAAGAAGTATATGTAGGTAAATTTGTTGAAATAAAAAATTCAATAATAAAAATCGTACAATCCTTTAATGAAACATTCTATGAAATAAAAGAAGCAACAGAACAAGTAAAAGGTGGAGCAGAACAAGTAGCAGCAACATCACAAACATTATCTCAAGGGTCAACAGAACAGGCAAGTGGAATAGAGGAATTAACAGCATCAATTAGTGAAATAAATGAAAAAGTTAAAAACTCAACAAACCATGCTAAAAACACTAATAAAATTGCAAGTAATTTGGCAATTCAAATTGAAGATAGCAATAAGCAAATGAATGAAATGATAATTGCAATGAATGAAATAGAAAATTCATCTAAAAATATTAAAAAAATTATAAATACAATAGACAGCATAGCAGAACAAACAAATCTTTTGGCACTTAATGCTGCTATAGAAGCAGCAAGAGCTGGAGAAGCTGGAAAAGGATTTTCAGTTGTAGCAGAAGAAGTTAGAAAGCTTGCAGAGGAAAGTTCAGAGGCAGTCAAAAATACTGCTGAGCTAATTGAAAATTCTATAGAATCAGTAGAAAAAGGTAAAATAATTGCAGATACTACGGCAATCTCACTAAAAGAAGTTGTTGAACATACTAAAGAAGCTGTAGAATTAGTTAATAATATAACCCAATTATCTGAAGAACAATCTATATCAATAGAGCAAATACATGGTGGAATAGATCAAATAGCAGATGTAGTTCAATCAAACTCTGCAATAGCAGAAGAAAGTGCAGCAGCTAGTGAAGAATTATCAGCTCAAGCAGAAACATTACAAGAAATGATTAGTAAATTTAAATTAAGATAAAAAAGTATTGTATAAAAATATATTATATATAAATGTTATATTAAATTTATTATAATATATTCTATAAGCCTAAAGTAAAGGGTAAATCATAACTTTACTTTAGGCATTTACATTATTTGGTTGTTATTTTAGTTAGGAGTCCAAGTTTTTAAATAAGACTTTCTTACTTTATCTTTTTCAGAAGGACTTAATTTAAAGTAATCTTTAGATAATGAACTTTCCCAATGTCCATATACTGGATTTGGTAAAATTATAAAATGAGTTCCGAATTCATTTTTATTTACATCAACTAATTGATTTCTATCATTGGCCTCTTTACCATAAGAATTAATAGGGAAATCTCCAGCATCATCACCCATATAGATTATAACATTATAATCTTTTGTTATTTCATCCATTCTAGGTTGCTTATTGCTACTAGTAGTCTTTAAACGCATATGCTTTTGATCTACACAAGGATAACCTAACTTTTGAAGATTTTTCATTGTAGCATCTAGTCCTGTTTTTTCATTCCTTCCAGTTACATAGAAAATTTCAACACCTTTGTCAGCAGCATAATTTAAAAATTCTTTTGCTCCAGGCATAGCTTTTGCATCAGCATGATTTACCCATTGTCCCCAAGTCTCTTCAGTATATTCAGCATTTTGTCCTATAAGTCCAGCTTCAAATTCATTATTATCAATAACAGCTTCATCACAATCTGTAATTATAGCTAAAGGTTTATCTCCTTGCTTAAAGTTTGAAGCTTCTTGATTTACAATCATTTGTCCTGTATTGTAAGCTTGATAACATAAAGCTCTATATTCAGCTGAGGATTGCATCCAAGCTACACCCATTACTAATTGTTCATTTAAATCTTTTAAATTGTAAGTTGATTCTGTACTTACTTCTTGATTAGTATTTGTATCTTGTATAGTAGTTGCTAATGCAGGTACAGATGATGACATAAGTACAAGGCTTAACGCCATAGACACTAAAAATTTCTTTTTATTTTTTAACATAATAAAACCTCCTTATTTACAATAAATTCCATATATAATATATCTATTCTATTCTTTTATTTTTTTTCCTTTATTTATTATTTAATTATTTTATATAGCCAAATTAGTGGAGAAGTTATAGTGAAAGTAGAGAATTAAGATTAATAAAAAATTCATTTGTTGAATTTTAAATCATATATTTAAAAAAAAATTTAAGATTTTGAGTAAAAATTTATAACTAAAAATTATAGATTTTTAACCTAATAGGTCATGATATTACTATGATTTCAGAGTACTGTGTGAAAATATTTTCCATTAATGTTATAATTATATATAAAGTGTATAGAATTAAAGCTAATAAGTATTATTAAACTTATGTTTTGAATTTATACATATTAAATAAATTACACATTAGGGGTAAGAAAAGACAAGGGGAGATATTAATGAAAAGAAATATGCATGCAAAAACTATAGCATTAGTTCTTGTAGCTATAACTGGAATGCAAGCAGGAGGAATTGTACCAAATTTTGAAGGCAACAATATTAAGGCTTATGCTGATACTATTGTAAAGGAAGAAAAGCAATCTATAGAAACAACTAAAAGTAAAGATGCTTATAAGGCAATGGGGATAGATGTAAATACAACAACAGCAGGAAGTATAACTGTTACTTTACCTAGCAAATTTACTAATTCATTAGATAGTTTAGATTCAAAAGATAATACAGCTTATATAGCAGTTAAATTTACTACTCCATCAGGAATAAATGCGTCAAAAATAAAAGATTTATCTTCAAGTAAAGAATATGTATTATCATCTAATTCAAATGAAGTAAAAGATGGATGCTACATTAAATATATACCTATAGCAACTAAGAATGGAAGCGTATGGAATCCAATAACAGAAACTTGTAAAAATGACTTATATAAATATGAATGGTTTAATGAAAATGGAGTTGCAATTAAAACATCATTAAACACAACAGTTCAAAGAGAAAAATATGCTACAGTATCAATTTCAGGTAGTGAAAAAGTTGGAAAGACATTAGAAGCTAAGGCCATAGCATATAAAAATGGAAAAATCACTAATGTAACAAATGTAGATTATGAATGGCAAAGATGTAAGAAAAAAGATGGGAGTTATGATAAGATAACCTCTGGAAAAGACAACGAGTATAAATTAAGAGGTAGTGATGAAGACAAATATATAAAAGTTATAGCTAAATTTACTATAGATGGAGAAATAGTAACAGCCGAAGATATAGTAGGAAGAGTTGATGAAAAAAAATCTTCAAGATCACACAGTTCATCAAGTAAAGGATCAGGAAGTACAGCTGATACTGATAGAATAAATGATAAAATTGAAGATTCAAAAGCTGATAGTGTATCTTACAATGTTTCTAATTATCCTAAGGTAGAAAAAGATGTTTTTGAATGTTTAAAGGATAACGATGATAAAACATTAGTGCTTGAAGGCGATGATTATACATGGACTTTTGATGGAGATGATATTAAGAATGTTTCATCAATGGATAGCAAATTAGATACAACTATTGAAACAACATCTCCTAATGAATTAGAAATAAAAAATATTTTAAATGGTGCAAATGTAGTTAATTTATATTTTAGTTATGATGGTAAATTACCTGGTAAGGCAAAAATTGAAGCTAAAATAGGATCAAAATATAATGGAAAGAATATGTACGTTTATTACTATAATAAAAGCACAAAATCATTAGAATTAGTTGCATCAAATGTTAAGGTAAAAGATGATAGAGTATCATTTACAATAACTCATTGTTCAGATTATGTATTAAGTGAAACACCACTTTTAGCTACATCAGGTTTTAAAGAAGGTTGGAACACACTTAATAATGGTAGTTGGCAATATGTTTTAGGTGGAAATAAAGTTACTGGATGGAACTTTATTAATAGTAAATGGTATTACATGGATTCTTTTGGAATTATGCAAAAAGGATGGGTTAATCCAAATGGTTCATGGTATTATCTAAATTATAATGGTGATATGGCAACAGGATGGCAAAATATAAATGGAAATTGGTATTACTTAAGAGATGATGGGAAAATGTTAACTGGATGGATAGATGATAGAGGTACATGGTATTATCTAGATTATTCAGGTGCAATGCTTAGTAATACAACAGTTAATGGATATAGACTAGGATCTAATGGAGCTTGGATAAGATAAAAATAAATTTTACTTAAATATAAAAGTAATTATTAGAAGTTAGAAGATAATTTATTTTATCTTCTAATTTTTTTTATCCATAGAAATATAAATAGTTTAAATAAATTAGCCAATATTAGACTAAAAATAAGAACAATAAGCATATAGATCTAATAAAATATAAATAGAGAACTTTAAGACTAATGTATTCTTTATATAAATAGAATAAAAAATATATATAATAATAATAAAGCTCAAAGGATGAAATGAATTTAAATTTCTCTTTTGAGCTTTTTATTTTTACTTCAAAATAGAATGAAATATAAAATAGATAGACAAGATGTAATGAAAAAATTTGAAAGAAGTGATTAAATGATAAAGGATATGACAAAAGGCAATCCTGGAAAAATAGTGTTTCTATTTGCTATGCCTATGGTTATGGGAAATATATTTCAGCAATTTTACAATATTATAGATTCAGTAGTTGTAGGAAATTTTATAGGAGCTAATGCATTAGCAGCTGTAGGAGCTTCTTATCCTATTACATTTTTGTTTATAGCAATTGCAACTGGAGCTAGTATTGGATGCTCTGTTGTAATATCACAGATGTTTGGAGCAAAGCAAATAGGCAATATGAAAACAGCAATATATACTTCAATTATTTCTATAGTTATTTTTAGTACAGTATTAATGATAATAGGAATAATCACTAGTAATTCAGTATTAAGAATTTTAAAAACTCCACTTGATATATTAAAAGATGCTGATAGTTACATGAAAGTATATATGATGGGTGTAGTTTTTCTGTTTATATATAATATTAATACTGGAGCATTTAATGCTTTAGGTAATTCTAAAATCCCTTTATATTTTTTGATTTTTTCATCTATTTTAAATGTAGGATTAGATTTATTATTTGTAATAAAATTTAAAATGGGAGTAGTAGGTGCAGCATATGCAACTTTAATATCTCAAGGTGTAGCCGCAGTATTTTCATTAATATATCTTTTAATAAAGGTAAAAAGAATAGATGTAGAGGAAGAATATAAAATATTTGATATTAATATATTGAAAAAAACATGTAAAATAGCTATTCCATCAATAATACAACAAGCGATAGTATCAATAGGAAATTTGTTTGTTCAAGCTTTAGTTAATACTTATGGAGTTGTAACTATTGCGGCATATACATCAGCTACCAGAATAGATTCTATAATTATTATGCCAATGGTTAATATAAGTAGCGCAGTATCTACATTTACAGCTCAAAATATTGGTGCTGATTTAATAGGGCGTGTAAAGGATGGATATAAAGCAGCACTAAAAATGATAGGTATATTTTGTTTTATAATTGCAATGTTACTGCATGTATATGCAAAAAATATAATAGGAGTATTTGTTGATTCAAACATCAATCAAGAAGCTATTAGTATAGGTGTAGAGTATATAACAGTAGTTTCAATTTTTTATGTACTTATGGGACTTATGGTAACTACAAATGGAGTACTTAGGGGAGCAGGGGATATCAAAGTATTCATGATAAGCACATTATGTAATTTATCATTAAGAGTAATAGCTGCATATACTTTATCAAATTTTATTGGACAAAAGGCAATATGGTGGGCAATACCATTAGGGTGGATATTAGCATCTACAATATCTGTATTAAGATATAAGAGTGGAAAGTGGAAAAATGCAAAAATGGTATGACATCTATTATATTAAATTTATGTTAAATTTAGGTAAAAAGTAAAAAGTTAAAGAAATATGATATATAATCATATTTAATAAAATAATACTTGAATTACACAAATAAGGAGTAAAATATGGAAAACGCAAGTCAAATAGTAGATATATTTATACATATGAATAAATATATTGGAATGATAATTAATAATTATGGAATGCAAACTTATTTAATTTTATTTATTGTAATATTTTGTGAAACAGGGTTGGTTGTAACTCCATTTTTACCAGGAGATTCACTGATATTTGCAGCTGCTACATTCGCAGCTATGGGAGCTTTAAATATTTATATTTTAGTAATATTATTAATATTTGCAGCCGTATTAGGTGATACAGTGAATTATGAGATTGGAAGGCTATTTGGAAATAAATTAATAAAAAGTAATATAGTAAAAAAAGATCATATAGAAAAGACTAATAAATTTTATGAAAAGCATGGGGTAAAAACTATAATGTTTGCAAGGTTTATTCCTATAGTACGTACAATAGCACCATTTGTAGCTGGAATTGGAAAAATGAATTATAAAGATTTCATTTTATTCAATGTTATTGGTGGAAATTTATGGGTAATGATATTATCTATATGTGGATATTTCTTTGGAAATATTAGATTTGTTAGAAATAACTTATCACTTATTTTAATAGGAATGATAATTATATCTATTTTACCAGCAGTAATTGTATTTATAAATGAAAAACGAAAAAATTCTTCAGTTCAAAAAATATAAAATAGAGGCTATCTTTAAATATTAAGATAGCCTCTATTTTATATTTTATATTTTATTTTATTTTTTATATTTAAATATAAATATGTAATTAAGCATAAAATTAAAATTAAAATTATTTCTGAAACTACAATTTGTAAAGGCGTATCAATTTTAAATAATCTAAATTTCACCATTAATTGTATTGCAGCTGCGTGTGATATATATAGATATAATGAGTTTTTACCAATCCAAGATATTGAAGTTTTATTTGAAGTACAAATACTAAAAATAACTCCTAAAATTGAAAAAGCTCCTATATAATGAAGAACCCTTATAAATAATGGATAAGTAGAAGTATCATAATAAAATGTGTAATTTGTATATTCAAATAATAGTTCTACAGAAGTTTCATCTTTAAGAACATATAAAATACCTAATGACAGTAAACTTACCAAAATAAATTTCCATAAATGTTTTTTTATAATCTCTAAATGTCTTTTTTCAAAGCCTAATCCAGCTATAAAAAATGGCAAGAAAAATATAATTCTAGCCGCGCTAGCTTGTGCAGTAAAACTTACATCAAGACCAAGAATTAAAGAAACTAATATACTAAGTGGTAACGCTGTTCTGTAATTTTTTATATAATCTGAAATTATATAGAAGGCTGTTAATGCAAATAAATACCACAAGGTCCAGTTAGGACGCAAATATTCAATTCTTAAACCGTAATTTTGAAATACAATTATACTTAGTAGATAATAAAAAGTTTGAGCATAAAAATATATTTTGAATGTATCAAGTACTTTTTGTTGTGTGGTTCTGTTGCTTTTTTTACAAAAATATCCTGATATAAAAGTTAATGCTGGCATGTGAAACATATAAAGAAAAAGGATAAAGTAATGAGGATCTATACATGTAGGACTTACATATTCAAGTGAGTTACCAATTATAACACAAATTAAAAAGAAGCCTCTTAAATTATCAAAGTAACTGTCTCTATTTTTAACTTCCAATAGTTCTCTCCTTTCAGCAACTAATCATAGGATATTATAAGATATTAAGAAGTATAATGCAATGTTTCAAAATATTATAAGAACTATAATAAATATATATTTACTATATAATTTAGTATTTAAATAGAAATTTAGTACAGTTTTTCTTGATTTAAAATAAAAGTAGATGTAAATTTAGTATAAGCAATATATATATTAAATATAGGAGAGTTATAATGAACATACAAATATTTGGAACTAAAAAATGTTTTGATACAAAGAAGGCAGAAAGATATTTTAAGGAAAGAAGAGTGACTTTTCAATTTATTGACTTAAATGAAAAGGGAATAAGTAAAGGTGAGCTTAATAGTGTTTTAAATTCAGTAGCTATTAATGATTTAATAAATTCAAAATCTAAAGACTATACTAAATTGAATTTAAATAATATTAGAAGCATTGATATAAAGAAAGAAATTATATTAAAAAATCCTAAAGTTATTAATACTCCAATTGTAAGGAATGGTAAACAAGCTACGGTGGGATATACTCCAGATATATGGAATGATTGGGAATAGAATACTTTAGGGTAAAGGAAAAATCCATTCATGGAATTTTTAAATATATATTTTTAGAAAGACTTTAAGATTTCTCACTAAAATTTTAAATTATCCACTTTCAACTAAAAAAGTTTATAACAAAAATCCACATACAAAAATCTATAAGAGGTTTTTGTATGTGGATTTTATTTTATTTAGATTTTTTTCTCGGCTTTTTTTTAGTGGTTTTTTTCATAACAGAATATCCAAATGATCCTAAAGGATTTGAATTAACTTCAAAATATTCTCCGTGATTATAACAAATTAACTCAGCTTTATTAAAACCGATTTTACCATTTTCATCTAATAAGTTTTCATCTACTTTAACATTAAGTACTTCTAATAAAAATAAATCATGAGTACCTAATGGCGTAATAGATTTTAATTTACATTCTAATGCAAATGGGGCATCTTCTAATGAAGGTGTATTTACTTTTACGCCTTCATTTAATTTTAAATTAAGATTTTTAATTTTATCTTCTTTTTTACCTGATCGAACACCACAATAATCTACTATTTTTACCATTTGTTTATTAGGTAAATTAATAACACATTCCTCAGATTCTTTTATATAGTCATAAGATAATCTTTCAGGTCTTACCCCCATTGCAAGTATAGGTGGTTTTGTACATACTGTACTTATCCAGCCAACAGTAAATACATTTACATTACCTTCTTTATTTTTAGATGTAACAAGAACTACAGGAGTGGGATTTAACATCACACTACCTTTAAAATTTAATTTATTCATTTTTTTCACCTTTTATATAAATAAAACTTTAAAACACTGTTTGCAATAAAGAGTTATTATTAATATCTTCTTCTGTAACGTCTTTTTCTATTATTTTTAGCCATATTTCTTATTAAAACTATTAATGTAATGATTATTATAGCAATTACTAAAACAGTTGAATATAATAAAATATTATCTTTTAATATTTTTCCAACAGAGACATTTATCATACCTTTAACATCTTCAGTATGATTTCTAGTTGAATAAGTTAAGTTTGTATTTTTATTAAATGCTAATTTCCAAGCGCTATTATTTGAAGCGTTATAAGTTATTGTAGATTCAGCATCATTAATAGCATTTTTATAATACATAACATCTTGACTTAAAACTATAGGTACAGTAATTGTTCTTGTAGGTCCAAATAAACCAAAAGATTTATATTGTAAATCAGTAGTTCCAACTTCTTCATTAGCTTTTTTATAGACTTGTTTATCAGTAGAATAACTATAATTTATAATAGAATCCATATCATTAAATTTAGTCATATCAACGTTATCTATTTGTCTACTTTTTAAAACAACACCGACTATTTTTCTACCATCTTTTTCATACACAGCAGCTAAACAACCACCGGCAGCATTGGTTAATCCAGTTTTACCAGCAATATTACCATTCTTACCTAAACCTAAATTTCTATTTTCTAATATAATTCTAGAACCATTGATATCTATAGGTGATTCTTTTAATTCCATAGTTTCTCTTTCCCATGGATTATCAAAGGCAGCTTTAGTTATTAAAGATAAATCATAAGCGGTTGTATAGTGGTTTGGGTCATGAAGTCCATTAGCGGTAATAAAATTAGTATTATTAGCACCAAGTTCTTTTGCTCTTTTATTCATTAATGCTGAAAATGCGTCTGAACTTCCAGCAACATTATCTGCAATCATATAAGCAGTATCATTTCCAGAGAATAATAATAATCCCTTCATAACATCATCAGCAAGCATTTTATCTCCAACTTGCATTCTATTACCCATATAATTTATGTTTAAGGAATATTCTGGTTGTTCTTTAGCTGATTGAGTAAACGAAAGCTCAGAATTTTTTTCGAATTTTTCAGCTAATAATAAACCTGTTAATAATTTAGTAGTACTTGCAGGATACCTTTTACTGTCAGCATCTTTAGCATAAATTATTTCACCTGTTTCATAATCCATAGTTAAAGCTGATTCAGCTTGAATACTAGGTGAGGTTTGTTCCGTATTTTCAGTTGCATAACTTTTTACTGAAAAAGGAGCAAATAGTGAAATAGTAAGGGTTAATGCAAGTGTTTTTAAGATTAAATTTCTTTTCAAGTAAAATCTCCCCATCTCTATTTAGTAATATTTAAATCAACATAAGTATATCATTTATGATATTTAATAACAATAAAATACAAGACATAATATAAGGAATTTTCTTAAAAAATCCTTTTTATTTCCTGAAAAATCTTTTAAATGTATAGGGAAACATAAATTTAATATTTACCTATAACTTACACCTATATATTTTGATTTTTAGAACAAACTATATATATGTTAAGAAAGGGGTGGAACATATGAAAAAATATTTTAAATTTCTAATATTATCTATTATTCTAATTTTTTCAATTTTTAATACATATAGCGCTAATGCATTAGATCAAACTCAAAGGAAAATTGTCTATTTAACATTTGATGACGGTCCATCTCCTAATAATACGGAGAATATATTGCAAATACTAAATGAAAATAATGTAAGGGCTACTTTTTGTGTAGTTGGTTCTAATGCTTTAAGATATAAAGAAACATTAAAACAATTAAATGAATATGATATGGGGATTATACCTCATTGTAATAATCATGAATATAAAGAATTGTATTCATCAACTCAGTATTATATAGAGGATCTTAATAGATGTACTGAAATTATAAATAATGTTATAGGAGAAAATAAAAAATTTAGATTTGTAAGAATGCCTGGAGGATCTGATAATACAGTAGGGGATTATCAAACTTTACAAAATATAAAAAGTGAACTAAAAAGAATAGGTATGGATTATATAGATTGGAGTATAGACTCAGGAGATACTTGTGCAGCTATGGTGCCAAAAGAACAAATAACAAGCAATGTTGAAGGGCAGGCTGGTGTTTATAATATAGAAGTTGTTTTAATGCACGATTTAGAAAATAAAGTTACAACAACAGGTGCACTTCAAGGTATTATAAATAAATATAAAAAATTAGGGTATGAATTTAAAACCTTTGATGAAATGGAAGACTGGGAAGTTCAATATTTAATAGGTAAACGTGTAATAGATAAGTAATCTAAATATGTAAATAGTAAATAAAAATTAGCTAATATCAATATGAACCTTGATATTAGCTAATTTTTAAATTTATTAAGAATTTGTATTTAGTTTTTTCTGAATTGATTTTTTTGCATTTATTTCAAAATTATCATCTAAAACATCTAAAGCAACTTCATTGCCATACTTATTCTTTAAAGCTAAAGCTAAAAGCTTATCAGCAAATTCGGGGTTTTTAGATAAAAATGATCCATGAAAATATGAACAAAAAGTATTTTTATATATGCAACCTTCATTTCCATCTTCACCATTATTTCCATATCCATGAACACATTTTCCAAGTGGAGTATGATCATTTATATAGGTTCTACCAGAATGGTTTTCGAAACCAACATAAGTTTGATTACATGCTTCATTATATATTTCAGTATTACCTATAAATCTTGTGTCGCCACCTTCAGTATAAATATTTAATACACCTAGCCCATTGATTTTCTCACCATTTGGAGCAGTGTAATATTTACCCAATAATTGATAGCCACCACATATTGCTAATAGTACTTTTCCTTCTTCAACATAAGAAATTAAAGAGTCTTTTTTTATAGTATTTAAATCTTCAGATACTATTGATTGTTCATAATCTTGACCGCCACCAAAGAATATAATATCTATTTCATCTTTATCTATAGTATCATTTATAGAAGAATTAATAATGTTTACTTTTATTCCTCTTTCTTCTGCTCTGTGTTTTAAAATTAGTACATTACCTACATCCCCATATACATTTAATAAATCAGGATATAAGTGACAAATATTTAATTCCAAAGTATTACCTCCTTTAAATTACCATAATTTTTTAATGTAACCTTTTGAATGAAGGTATTTTCGATAATTTATCATAGCAGTATAAGTTGCTAAAATATATACCTTATTAGAAGATGAATCATTTTGTATAGATTCAGTTAGTTTTTCATAATCTTCTTCTAATATAAACTTATCTTTATTAAGACCAGCAATTTTTAATCTTACGGCCATATCATACATTCTTGTTCCTGAAATAAAAATATTTTTTATTGGAAGAGTAGATATTTTCTCAAAATTAACATCCCATATCCAAGAAATATCTCTTCCATCAGCATAATTATCATTTAATAAAAATGTAGCTGAAAAGTCATTTTTATTAAGACATAAAGTATCAAGTGCTTGATTGTAACCAGCTGGATTCTTAACTAATATTATTTCAACATGCTTACTACCAATAGTAATTTGCTCTTGTCTACCAAAACTTGAATTTTGATTTTGGAGAGAGTTCACTATTACATCATCGTTAACGCCTAGCTCTTTTGATATTGCGTAGGCACATAATGCGTTGTAAATATTATAAGCTCCTGATTGACTTATTAAGACATCAGTATCATTAATAAGAACAGACGAATTTTCAGGGTTTAAATCAAATATTTTATTAACAGCATAACTTAGCATTGGTCTTTTATATCCGCATTCGGTACAATAAAAGTCTCCTAGATGATTATAAGTTACAAAATTATAAGAGTATCTTGTCTTACAAACTTTACAGAATTTTGAGTCTGCATTTATATCAATAGAATGATTTTCATTTATAGGTGTATTAAAACCATAATAAATCATTGGATTCTTTAGGTCTAATTTGCCAAGTAAAGATTCATCACCATTTAAAATTAATTTTGAGTCAGGAACTTTAACTACACCTTCTAAAATTTTGTTAAGTGTTGTGTAAACTTCACCATATCTATCTAATTGATCTCTAAATAAGTTTGTTACTGTTATTATTTCTGGAGAAATATGTTCAGTTATAAATTTAACATTAGCTTCATCAACTTCAATTACAGCGTATCTATCTTTAGATTTATTAAAAAACTTATAATTCGATATAAAACAAGCTGTAATACCAGGATACAAATTAGCACCTGTATTATTAGTTATGACATCAAATCCATTTTCTTTTAGTATATTTGTTATCATACTTGTAGTAGTAGTTTTTCCATTAGTACCAGTTACAAGTATTACCTTATAGCCATCACTAACTGTTTTTAAAATATTTTTATCAATTTTCAGTGCTATTTTACCAGGGAAAGTACTTCCTCCCTTTATTAGATGTTTTGAAAGAAATGCTATGCATTTAGCTGAAATTATACTTAAAATAGACTTAATATTTATTGTAGTCACCACCTAATTATTTTATTTAATAATATAAGATTTTATCATAAATTACTAAAAACAAATATAAGTATAGCACAAAATTTTTATATGCCAAATAATTTTCCATTTTTGAATATATCAATAAATGTAGATTTTTGTACAAAGGTTTGTTAAAATATAAGGAAAGTGTAAACGTACTAGAAATATGTAAGGAGTGTACATATGGAAAACACAAATAAAAACTCTTTTCTACAAAAGATATTTTGTACATATAAAAAGATTTCTGAGTCTAACAAATATTTTACTTCTATAGTTACAATGATTTTAACATTAGTAACTGTATTAGGGATTGTAGTTGCAGTTAAAAGCTTAATGCCAAGTGAAGAAAAAGTATCAATAGCAACGAATCCAGCAGAAGAGGCATTCTTTAATGGAAATTATAATTTAGCTATTGAAGAATATACAAAGTTACAAGCAGAAACACCTTGGCCAGAGTATAATATGGAGATTGCAGAGATTTACTCTATAAAAGGTGATTATGTAAAATCAAATGAGTTAATAAGTAAAGTATATGAATCAAGAAATAAAACTATAGATACGAATAATAGAGAAGAATTAAAAGAAAAAGATGAAAAAATTACAAATGAAATAGTATTAACAAGTTTTATGAATGGTGAAAACAAAAAGGCTTTAGAGTATGGTGAATTATTCCTAAAAGATAATCCAACGTATAAAGATTTGGCCAATACAATGTTTACAGTTTACATTAGTAATAATAATATGGAAAAAGCAAAAGAAATTTTAGCAGGTTATAGTACTTCAGATAGCATAAAAGATCTTATAATTACTTCAAGAATGAATGTTTTACTTGGAGATTGGGAAACTGGATTGAAGCTATTAAAAGATGCATATGATAAAAATGAAGATGCATTAGCTATTTTTGAGGGAATAAAAGAATTATCATTATATGATAAAGAAAAATTAATAAGTGAAGTTTCAAAGCTACAAAGCAAATATAAAAATGAAAACATCTATAAAATATGGCTTGCAGAAATATATTCATTAGATAAGAACACTGTTTCAAAATCTATAGATATAATAAATAGTATGAAAAATGATGATCTTAATGAAACAGAAATATTTAGCACTAAATTTATAGAATACACAGCATATAAAAATAAAGAGGATTCTAAAGTGGCTATTAGTTGCTTGGATGAAATGATAAATGATAATAAAGAGTCATATATTGATTTTTATATACAATCTTTATATGATTATGAATCTGGAAGATATAAAGAAGCATTTGAAAATGCTAAGAAGTCTATATTATTAAATAGAAACTATTCTAATATATATAGCACTTTAATACCTAACATTATAATTAAAGATTCTAAAGCAGAAGAAGGAAAATTTGAAAATATTACATCTTATCTTAGAACTGCTTTAGAAATAGACTTATTTAATCCAGAAGTTTTGGTAAATACAGCGAAATATTATCAAGATATAGTTAAGGATTCAAATAAAGCCTTAGAGTATTATGAAATTGCATCAAAAATAGATTCTAAAAACCCTGAAATATATTATAATTCAGCTTTGATTAAAATAAATAATCAAAGAGAAGATGAAGGTATAAAGCTTTTAGACAAAAGTATTGAGTTAGATAGTAGCAATGCAAAATATTATAGAACTTTAGGAAGTGTTTATCTAAATAAAGGGAAAAATGAAAAAGCTATAAATGCTATAAGATCTGCCTATGCTATTGATGAAAAGGACATAATAAACTTAAATAATGCAGGATATTATTACATATGTGTTGAAGGTGACATGGACAGAGCATTAGTTAACTTTAAAGCAGCTTACAATGAAATAAATGAAAATACTGATAGTAAGATAAAAGAAATAATAACTGAAAACTACAATAGAATAAAAACATATAAAAAAGACAATAGTGGTGGATTAACCATTTCGCAATTTAAATTAATAGAATATTAATATAATAATGGATTGTATCAAGAGTGAAGTTAACTATAGTATATAGTGTATTAATAAAAAATATTTACATTGTATACTATAGTTTCTAAACTATTATGAGACAGTCCATTAAATCATGTTTAAAATAATATTTTAAATAGCGAGTTTAAAGGGGGACAAGGGCGTGAGTAAAAAAATTAAAAATAGGCTAAAAGCAATTTTAGTATTTTTAATTTGTATAATTTTATTTTTTGTACATTTTTCTAAAACAAATCAAGTTAAAGAACTTGAAGTTCTAACTTGGGATAATTATTATAATGAAAATAATATTGCTTTTTTTTATGAGGATGAAAATAATGAAAAGATCAAATCTTTAGACAGTACATATAAAGTGAAGGAAGTATTAAATGAATCTGATAAGGAAATAGATAAAGTATTAAAAAGTATTGATATTTTAAATGCAATTTGTCAATATGATGACATAGATGATTTAAAACAAAAATCAGCATATGATATTTTCAAAAAGTTAGGTGGAAGAAGAAAAGTATCCGCTAAAGATATGGCAATAATAGAAAGAGATTTATTAGTTTCATATGGTTTTAAAAGCAGGGTAGGAGCTTTCAAAATGAAAGATGCAGCTTTTGAAGACAAATATAATTATTACGTTGTTGAGTACTGGAGTAATGAAAATAACAAGTGGGTAATGATAGATCCGTTAGATAAAGGCTATTTTAGAGAACGAGATACTTTATTATCAGCAATAGAGGTAATGACTAAGGAATTTAATCCACTATTTTATGAAGGTAAAACTAAAGAAAAAGAATATAAAAATAACCTCAAAAAGTATTTTGGCTCATATAGCATAGAAATAGACAATACTATAAAAAATAATAAAAGTAATACATCAATAACATATATAAAAAATGAAAAGGCTTTAGAACTTAAATTTAAAGATGAATTTGGTCCACCAACAATTTTTACACAGGAAACAAAGCTTTTTGAAAAAAGTCCTGAAGACAATAAAGTAGGACAAGATGAAAAAGCATATCTAATATTAATGGAAAAGCAAGACTTGGTAAAAATAA
Organism: Clostridium botulinum; assembly: GCF_000827935.1. Taxonomy (NCBI): domain Bacteria; kingdom Bacillati; phylum Bacillota; class Clostridia; order Eubacteriales; family Clostridiaceae; genus Clostridium; species Clostridium botulinum. The sequence continues at coordinate 2,474,331 of NZ_CP010520.1, read as the reverse complement.
CTGAAAATAATCAAGGCAACGATCAAAATAAAGATAGTATATTTATGATACTTGGCGCTTTTAAAGATGGAAAAATTATGGATGAATATTATTTAAGTACTAATAATTCTGAATATGAAAAAATCTATAAATATAAAGAAATTGAAATACCTAAGGGTGAAGTAGAATTAAATCTATCTATTGATGGAACAAATTCTATAAGTAAAATAATTTTAAGGAAAAATTAATAATATATAACATAATAAGTATTATAATTTAAATTGGATACTTATTAGAAAGAGAGTGATAAAAGAATGGGATTAGACTTTTTATTTATATTTAAAGCAATTATTGTAGCAATAGTTGAAGGACTTACTGAATTTGTTCCGGTATCATCAACAGGACATATGATACTTGCTTCAGATTTGATAAATTTCCAAGGTGAATTTGTTAAGATGTTTGAAGTTGTAATACAATTAGGTGCAATACTTGCAGTAGTTGTATTATATTGGAAAAAGATAAAAGACAGTGTTATTGAATTCTTCACATATATATTTACAGGTGGAAAAAAAGGTGAAGTTGGATTTAGATTTGGAATAAATGTTTTAATAGGATCAATACCAGCAGGAGTAATAGGAATTTTATTTTATAGCAAAATAAAGACTTTATTTAAACCACAAGCAGTAGTTGTTGGATTTATAGTAGGTGGTATTTTATTACTAGTAATAGAAAATATATTTAGAAAGAAAAGACATTCTGTTAAGAGTATTGATAGAATAACTCCAATGCAATCTATAAAGGTTGGATTATTTCAAGTTTTATCAATGTGGCCTGGAATGTCAAGAAGTGCTTCTACAATTATGGGTGGTTGGGTAGCAGGTCTTTCAACACCAATAGCAGCAGAATTTTCATTCTTTTTAGCAATTCCAGCAATGATTGGATCATCAGCCAAAGATCTTTTTGAATTTGATTTTGCGCTTATGAATACGACTAATTGGGTTGCTTTAATAGTAGGATTTATAGTAGCATTTATAGTTTCATTAATAGTAATGGAAGGCTTTGTTGCTTACTTAAAGAAGAAACCTATGAGAGTATTCGCAATATACAGAGTAGTTGCAGGTATAGTATTTGCAATACTTATGTATAAAGGAATAGTAACTCCACATCTATAAAAGAATATAAAGCATTAATATTTGTAATATGTAAAGTTGCACTGGTGAATTATTTGAATGTTTACTAGTGCAACTTTTTTTGCTGTTAGTATTAATTTTACTAGTGCAACTTTTTTTACCTATAGTATTAATTAAGTTTTAAGTAGATGAAACATAAAATTAACTGAAATTTTAGGATACAAAAAAATTACAATGGACTCTTAGTAATTAATATTAAAAATTAAAAATGAAATTTAATAACTTTTTTTATTCTTGACAGGACATAAAATAAATGTTATTCTAACACAAAGAATAACCTTTAATTTGATCCAGAGAGATCAGCAAGGAAGTTATATAATACCATATTTACAGGATTATTATGCCTTCCTTCACATGTGAAGAAGGCTTTTTTTATACAATTAATTATATGCAAATGTAATTGGTTATTAAAAAATAATTAAGGGTATAAAATATTAAAATTAATTAAATCTATGAAATATGGCACTATCTAAAAGACTTTTAGATCGCTTTGGTATAACTTTTTATAAGTTTTTCTGTATGCTTAAAAAGGAGTGATATCAATATGATAAAAGATAAACATTTAATAGACCCAATGGATTTTACAGTAGAAGAATTAAAAGAAATTTTTAAATTAGCCCATGAAATAATTTTAGATCCAGAAAAGTTTTCTCATGTTTGTGATGGGAAAATATTAGGAACTTTATTTTACGAGCCAAGTACAAGAACTAGATTTAGCTTTGAAGCAGCTATGATGAGACTTGGTGGAAAAATACTTGGCTTTTCTGAGCCAAATTCATCATCAGCTTCAAAAGGTGAAAGCTTATCAGACACAATCAAAATGGTGTCAATTTATACTGATATAATAGCAATGAGACATCCTAAAGAGGGATCAGCTAAAGTAGCAAGTCTTTACTCAAGTGTTCCAATCATTAATGCAGGAGATGGTGGTCATCAACATCCAACTCAAACTCTTACTGATTTATTAACAATAGAAATGCTTAAGGACGGTTTAAGTAACCATACTATCGGAATATGTGGTGACTTAAAGTATGGAAGAACAGTTCATTCGTTAATAAAAGCAATGTCTAGATACAAAGGTAATAAATTTTTACTTATCTCTCCAAAAGAATTAAGAATACCAGATTATATAAGAGAAGAAATACTTAGAAAAAACAATATTGAGTTTTTAGAAGTAGAAACATTAGAAGAAGTTATAGACAAAGTAGACATATTATATATGACTAGAATCCAAAAAGAAAGGTTCTTTAATGAAGAAGAATACTTAAGACTTAGAGATAGTTATATATTAAATAAGGAAAAAATGAATTTAGCAAAAGACGATATGATAGTTATGCATCCTCTGCCAAGAGTAAATGAAATTGCATGTGAAGTTGATTACGATAAAAGAGCAGCTTACTTTAAACAAGCTGAATATGGAATGTATGCAAGAATGGCATTAATGGCTAAACTTTTGGGGGTGTTATAAGATGTTAGAAATCACAAGTTTAAAAAATGGATTAGTTATAGATCATATTGAAGCAGGAATGGGAATAAAAATATTTAACTATCTAGGTTTAGATAACAGTAATTGTAGTGTAGCGTTGATAATAAATGCGAAAAGTGAATTGCTAGGAAAAAAAGACATAATAAAGATAGAGAATTGTAGAGAACTAGATTATACAATATTAGGATTACTTTCTCCAAGCATAACTATAAATGAAGTTGAAAATGAAGAAATAGTAGGTAAGATAAAACCTACATTACCACAGAAAGTAACTAATATATTGAAGTGCAAAAATTCAAGGTGTATAACTCAATATGAAAAATATGTGGCACACTCTTTTGTACTATTAGACAAGGAAAAAGGCACTTATAGATGTGAATATTGCGATGAAATAACAAAATTATCTGAAGTGTAAGAAGTATAGAAGGGAGTTAGCTTAGTGGAACTTTTAATTAAAAATGCAAGAATTATAGATGCAATTCAAGATTTTAAAGGTGATATTTATATAAAAGATGGAGTAATAAATGAAATTGCCAAGGAAATAAATAAAGACAATGTTGAAGTGCTTAATTGTGAAGAAAAGATACTAATGCCAGCATTTATTGATACACATGCTCATTTTAGAGATCCAGGTCTTACGTGGAAGGAAGATTTAGAAAGTGGATCAAAAGCAGCATTAAAGGGTGGTTACACAGGTGTATGCTTGATGGCAAATACAAAACCTATATGTTCATCTAAAGAAGTAGTACAGTATGTTAGAGATAAATCAAAAGAATTAGATTTAATTGATATACATCAATGCATTTCAGTAACTCAGAATTTTGATGGAAAAACTTTAGATCATTTAAATGAATTTAAAGATGATAATAAAGTCAAAGCAATTTCAGATGATGGAGTTGGAGTATCTAATTCTAATATTATGCTTGAGGCAATGAAAATTGCAAAAGAAAATAACTGGGTGCTTATGTCACATGCTGAAAGCCCGGAGTTTTCTAAAAGTGATATGAGAATAGCTGAAAATATGATGACTATCAGAGATGTAGAATTAGCAAAACTAAGTGGAGCTCATGTTCATATGTGTCATGTTAGTACTAAAGAAGCATTAAAATGCATTATTGCTGCTAAGAATGAAGGTGCAAATATTACTTTAGAAGTAACACCTCATCATATAGGTTTAACTAAGGAAATAAATGATTATAGAGTTAATCCACCTATAAGAGAAAAAGAAGATGTAGAAGAAATTATAAAAGCAATTAAGATGGGAAATATTGATACAATAGGGACGGATCATGCACCGCATACATTAGAAGAAAAATCTAAGGGATCTCCAGGAATGGTAGGATTGGAAACAGCTTTTCCAATATGTTATACAAAACTAGTTAGAGAAAATGGAGTTTCATTAAATGAACTAAGCAAACTTATGTCACTTAATCCAGCTAAGCTACTAGGAATGAATAAAGGAAAAATCAGCATAGGAGTAGATGCAGATTTAGTTTTAATAGATATAGATAAAAAAATAAAAGTAGATTCTAATGAATTTATATCAAAGGGTAGAAATACACCCTTTGAAGGTATGGAATATTACGGAGAAGTGCTTGCTACAATAAAGAGCGGAAAAATTAAATATAAGAAGTAAAAATATATATTTTAGTAGCATGTTTATATATGCATAAGCAAAGTGGACTGAGTAATTGAACTTAGGAATGCTACAATAATTTTTAATATATAAATTTGGAGGAGAGTTGCTATGATGATTAATATAATGGATAAGCTATATGAAAGAGTTGAAAAAAGAGGTGTTGTATGTGTTGGATTAGATACATCGTTAGATTATGTTCCAGAGCATATAAAAAATAAAAAAACACTAAGTGAAGCTATATTTGAATTTAATAAACAAATTATAGATTCTACATGTGATATTGCAGCATGTTTTAAAGTACAAATAGCTTATTATGAAGCTTTAGGATTAGAAGGATTATTAGCTTATAAGAAAACATTAGAATATCTAAGAGAAAAAGATGAAATCATAATAGCTGATATAAAAAGAGGAGACATAGCAGCTACTGCAAAAATGTATGCAAAGGGTCATTTTGAAGGGGATTTTGAAGCAGATTTTATAACACTAAATCCTTATATGGGAATGGATAGCATAGAACCATATCTTCCATATTTAGAAAATGGGAAAAAGGGGATATTTACTTTAGTTAGAACATCAAATAAAGGTGCTGAGGATATAGAGTATTTAGATACTAATACAGGTGATAAAGTATATCATGTTGTTGGTGATAAGCTTATGAAAATGGGTGAAAATATAATTTCCAAATGTGGTTATCATCCATTAGGAGGGGTAATTGGATGCACTCATGTTGAAGAGGGAAAAGAATTAAGGAAAAGATTTAATTCAATGTTTTTCTTAATACCAGGATATGGAGCACAGGGTGGAAAAGCAGAAGATGTGGCAATGTACTTAAATAACGGAAATGGTGGAGTTGTGAATTCATCAAGAGGAATATTACTTGCTTATAAAAAACAAAACAGGGAAATGGAATTTGCATTATGTGCAAGAGAAGAAGCAATAAAAATGAGAGATGAAATAAAAAGAGCTGTAGAGAATTTATAAGGAGTGATAAAAAATGAGTACAAATTATAAGAAATCAAAGGTACTTTCAAATAAAAAAGTAGTTGATAATATATATAAGATGGTTTGTGAAGATGACAATATTATAAAAGCAGGACAATTTTACATGCTTAAGGTTGATGGTCAAACGTTACTTCCAAGACCTATAAGCATATGCGAAAAAGAAGATAATAAAATAACTTTTTTATATGCAGCAGTAGGAAAAGGAACAGAAGAATTTTCAAAACTTAAAGAGGGGAATTACATAAATCTTACAGGACCATTAGGAAATGGGTTTGATTTAGATGAATACTTAGGAAAAGTTGCAATTGTTTCAGGGGGAATTGGAACAGCGCCTATGGTTGAGGTTTGTAAAGTACTTAGAAGAAATAATAAATATGGGCTTATAGATGTCTATGCAGGATTTAGAGATGACATATATTTAACAGAGGAGTTATCAAAATACGCAAATAAAGTAGAGGTAACAACTAATACAGGAAAGCATGGCCATAAAGGTTTTGTTACGGATATATTAAAGCCAGAAGAATATGATATTGTTTTATGCTGTGGTCCTGAAATTATGATGAAAAAAGTTGTTGAGATGTGCAAAGAAAAGAAGGTTAAAGTATATGTTTCAATGGAAAAACATATGGCATGTGGTGTAGGAGCTTGTTTGGTATGTACTTGCAAAACTAAAGGCGGAAATAAGAGAACGTGTAAAGATGGTCCAGTATTTGATGGATATTATGTGGAATTATAAATCAGAGGGGAGAATGAAGTTATGTTAAAGGTGAATATAAATGGTGTAGAATTTAAAAATCCAGTTATAGCGGCTTCAGGAACTTTTGGTTTTGGCGCAGAATATAACAATTTTTATGATGTAGGGATGTTAGGCGGAATATCATCTAAGGGATTAACACTAAATGTTAAAGAAGGTAATGAAGGAATTAGAGTATTTGAAACACCGTCTGGAATGATGAACTCTGTAGGATTACAAAATCCAGGAATAGAGGGATTTATAAAAAATGAATTACCTAAAATGCAAGAATTAAATACTAACATTTTAGCTAATGTTGGTGGGGGATGCTTTGAAGATTATGCAGAAGCTATTGAAAAATTAAATCATACTGAAGTAAATATGATTGAACTTAATATATCATGTCCAAATGTAAAGTGTGGTGGAATGGCATATGGAATTAAGTCTCAAGTAGCTTATGAATTTGTTAAAGAAATAAAGAAGATTTGTAAAAAACCTCTTATGGTTAAATTATCACCAAATGCTGAAAATATAGTTGAAATGGCAGCAAAATGTGAAGAGGCAGGAGCAGATTCTTTAAGCTTAATAAATACATTAAAGGGTTTAGCCATAGATCCATATAAAAGAAAGCCAATATTTAATAATGTATATGCAGGGCTTTCAGGTCCAGCAGTGAAACCAGTAGCATTAAGAATGGTTCATGAAGTAAGTAAAGCTGTTAGTATACCAGTAATAGGACTTGGTGGAATATCTAATGGAATAGATGCAATAGAGTTTATGATGGCAGGAGCAAGAGCGGTTCAAATAGGAACAATAAATTTTGTAAATCCAATGGCAGGAAAAGAAATCATAGAAGAAATGGAAGCTTTCTGCAAAGAACAAGGCATAAAAGATATAAATGAAATTGTTGGTGTAATCTAAATGGCTATTAATATTAAAATACATTATGAAATTTGGGAGGAATAGAAAATGGAAGCATATAAAAAAGAGTTTATTGAATTTATGATAGAGTGTGGAGTTTTAACTTTTGGAGATTTTGTAACTAAGAGTGGTAGAAAAACACCTTTCTTTGTTAATACAGGAAATTATAAGACTGGAAGTCAATTGAAAAGATTAGGAGAATACTATGCTGAAGCTATAAAGGCAAATTATAAAGATGATTATAATATAGTGTTTGGTCCAGCATATAAGGGGATTCCATTAAGTGTTACAGTTACAATGGCTTTAAGTGATAAGTACGGAATAGATGTAAGTTATTGTTCAAATAGAAAAGAAGTTAAGGATCATGGAGATACAGGAATACTTCTTGGAAGTAAATTAAATGATGGAGATAAGGTTTTAATAGTAGAAGATGTAACTACATCAGGAAAATCTATTTATGAAACAATGCCAATTATAAAAGAACAAGGAAATGTAGATGTAGTAGGACTTGTTATATCTGTCAATAGAATGGAAAAAGGCCAAGGAGAAAAATCAGCATTAGTAGAATTAGAAGAAAAGTATGGATTTAAATCTTGCGCAATAGTTACAATGACTGAAGTTGTAGAGTATTTATATAATAAAGAAGTTAATGGAAAAGTAATAATTAATGATGAAATTAAAACTAGAATAGATGAATATTACAAAGAATATGGTGCTAAGTAGATTAGATTTTTAGAATTTTTGAGGTGAGTTTAAGGTTTTTAGTTGGATATTTGAAGTTTAATTTTTATAGAAGCTACTATGTATAATATTAATAAAAAATTAAAAGTTACTTTAATATGTTTAAAGTAACTTTTAATTAAATTATTTATTTTTTTAATTCTGTAACATGAATAGTATTATAATTATTTTCTTTAAGTGCGTTTACTATTTGTTGTAATGGTGAATTGGTATCATAAGTGACATCAAGTTTATCTTTATCAATTTTAAAGTCTACATAATCTAACTCAATTGATGGATGATAGAAGAAACTATTTAAAATTTTTGGATCATTCTTTTTAAGTCCATTTATTATAGGAGATAAATCATTAGGATCTGAAACATATCCTAATGGAGTTGGTACATATAAGTTATTTTTCTTATTGTTGTGTAAGTAAGATGTTGAGTTATCATAAGGTTCGTAAATGTATTGGAAGTACTCTTCAATTACTTCTTTTTGAAGTTTTGTGTCCCTATAATGTGGACTTTCATAGAAAGTTATAGGTATATTTAAAGCACTTGCAACATCTATACCATTTTCTATAATTTGTTTAGTATCTTCTATGGTGTTATTTACATCTTTAGATAATTCTTCACCAACAGCACTTCTGTCATTGCCACTTTGGTGAGTATAGCCATGTAAACCAATTTCGGCACCTTTATTTATTAAATAATCTAATAAGTTTATAAAGCCGACATTATACATACTATTATTAGTTAACATATCATTATCTATATTATCTGTAGGAGCTTTAAATCTAGGAATCCATCCAACATGAAATTTTACTCCTTCAGAGTATAAAAGATTTGCCATACATTTTACTTTAGCTTGATTTTTATCTGAAAAATTAGTATCACCACATGTGAAATCCTCAAATCTAAACATTGCCACTTTGGAACTGAATACAATATTAGAATTTTCAGGTTGTGTTATTTCATTATCTAATAAACTAATACTTTTTTTATCAAAATCAAATACTGCTATAAGATTGAATATATTTTCTATATCAGATAATGAAATGTAAGTTTCATCATTGTGAATTAATGAATTTCCTCTAAGAGAGAACGTAGTGGAATTTTTTTCGAAAGTATTATCTTTAATAACTATAATGTTATTATCTTTTACTAATTTTAGTTCATTATTTGAATAATGAGTAGAATAACCAAGAATTTGACTTATGGATTTTATAGGAAAATAATACCTCTGAGCTTTTGATAAAGTTGGAATATTTTTTATAGTTGCTTTATCTAAAATGTTTAAGGTTAAATCCGATACATTTTCTATAGGCATATCATCAAATTTAAGTTTTGATGTATATGTACTATTAAAATTGTCATTTGGAAGTAAATTAGAGTGTACTTTATTGTTTATTATAGTTAATTTGTTTTTAAAAATACCATTATGGGAGATAAAACAATAAGCTGATACTCCAATAATGATGAATAAAATTAAATAAATTAATGTTTTTTTTTGTTTTTTAGTCATAGATATTCCCCTTTAATTATGTAGTTATGTAAATATATTAATGTATATGAAAATTATATCATTTAAATGTGTCAGATTTTAGACAATAATAGAAAATATCAAAAAAATATATTGAAAATTATTATCAATTGATATAAAATTTAAGTTACTAAGATAAGAACTATCTTAATTTTGAGAGTAGGTGAAATCAATTGAGAAAAAAATAACAATCTTTTTATAGAATTATATGAGAAAAATTCAAAAAATAAGAGTATAAGTAAATAAAATAAAGAAAATACATAATTAAGTTATTATAATGTTTTATAAAATAAAATTTTAAGAAAAAATAGAAAAAGCTTTAAATTTAAGATAAGATATATTATAATAAGTTTGAGAAAGATTTAACAAACTTTCTAATGGTATATATTAAAAAGGAGGCAAAATTTATGTTTAAACAATGGGAAGGTTTTAAAAACGGTACTTGGCAAGAAGGAATTGATGTAAGAAACTTTATACAAAAGAATTATAAGGTGTATGAAGGAGATTCAAGCTTCTTAGAAGGTATAAGTGAAAAGACATCAAGAGTATGGGACAAAGCATACGCATTAATTGTTGAAGAAGTTAAAAAAGGAATAATAGATATTGCAACCGACAGAGTTTCAGGAATAAATAACTATGAAGCAGGATATATAGATAAAGACAATGAAGTAGTTGTAGGACTTCAAACTGATGCTCCACTTAAAAGAATTGTAAATCCATTTGGTGGATTTAGAATGGTACAAACTTCATTAAAAGAATATGGATATGAATTAGATAAAGATATAGAAAAACATTTTTCAAGATACAGAAAGACTCACAATGAAGGAGTTTTTGATGGCTATACAAAAGAAATAAGACTTGCAAGAACTGCAGGACTTTTAACAGGACTTCCAGATGCTTATGGTAGAGGAAGAATAATAGGTGATTATAGAAGAGTAGCTCTTTATGGTATAGATTATTTAATAGAAGAAAAGAAAAATGATCTTGATAATCTTCAAGGGGATATGCTTGATGAATTAGTAAGAAAAAGAGAAGAAGTTTCTATGCAAATTAGAGCTTTAGGAGAAATAAAAGAAATGGCAGCTAAATATGGCTGTGATATATCTAAACCAGCATCAAATGCTAAAGAAGCTGTACAAGCTTTATACTTTGGATACCTAGCTGGAATTAAAGAAAATAATGGAGCAGCAACTTCATTTGGTAGAACTTCAACTTTCTTAGATATATATATTGAAAGAGATTTAGAAGCAGGATTAATAACTGAAAAAGAAGCTCAAGAATTAGTAGATCAACTTATAATAAAATTAAGATTAGTAAGACATCTAAGAACTCCAGAATACAACGACTTATTTGGTGGAGATCCAACATGGGTAACTGAATCAATTGGTGGAATGGGTATAAATGGAAAATCGTTAGTAACAAAGAACTCATTTAGATATTTACATACATTAATAAACTTAGGTGCTTCTGCAGAACCGAATTTAACAGTTTTATGGTCAGATAAGTTACCAGAAAACTTTAAAAAATATTGTGCAGAAATATCAATAAAGACAGATGCAGTTCAATATGAAAGTGATGAAGTAATGAGACCAATTTATGGTGATGACTATGCAATAGCTTGTTGTGTATCAGCTATGAAGGTTGGTAAACAAATGCAATTCTTTGGAGCAAGATGTAATATTGCAAAATCACTTTTATATGCAATAAATGGTGGCTGTGATGAATTAAAAGGTATGAAAGTAATACCAGGAATTGAAGTAATGAATGATGAAGTCTTAGATTTCAATAAAGTAAAAGAAAATTACTTTAAGGTTTTAGAATATGTTGCTAAAATTTATGTAGATACAATGAATATAATACATCATATGCATGATAAATATGCTTATGAAGCAGGACAAATGGCGTTACATGATACTATGGTAGATAGATTAATGGCATTTGGTATTGCAGGTCTTTCAGTTGCAATAGATTCATTATCAGCTATTAAATATGCAAAAGTTAAACCAATAAGAAATGAAGAAGGACTAGCTATCGACTTTGAAGTTGAAGGAGATTTCCCTAAATACGGAAATGATGATGATAGAGCAGATGATTTAGGAGTAGAGTTAGTAACTAAGTTCTCAAATGAACTTAAGAAACATCCTTTATATAGAGATGCTAAACATACATTATCAGCACTTACAATTACATCAAATGTTATGTATGGTAAGAAAACTGGTACAACACCAGATGGAAGAAAGAAAGGTGAACCTTTAGCACCAGGAGCTAATCCAATGCACGGAAGAGATGCAAATGGAGCATTAGCATCATTAAATTCAGTTGCTAAAATACCTTATAATGAAGTTTGTCAAGATGGTGTTTCAAATACATTCTCAATTGTACCAGATGCACTTGGAAAGAGTGAAGAACAAAGAATATCTAATTTAGTTTCAATTTTAGATGGATACTTTGTTCAAGGAGCACATCATTTAAATGTTAATGTTCTTAATAGAGAGACATTAATAGATGCAATGGAGAATCCAGACAAGTATCCAACATTAACAATTAGAGTTTCTGGATATGCCGTTAACTTCAGTAGACTATCAAAAGAACAACAATTAGAAGTTATAAGCAGAACATTCCACGAAAGCATCTAGGATTAGATAATTAAAGATATATTTTAAATATCTGTTGATATATGCAATAGGTAAAGTGGCAGAATAATTAATAAAAGTATATATACTATAAATTCATAAACACACTTAAATTATACCCCTGTATTAAATGACAGGGGTGTAGTTTTCTAGGAGGATAGAAAAATGGTTAAAGGAAGAATTCATTCAATTGAAACTATGGGATTAGTAGATGGACCGGGAATTAGGGTGGTTGTATTTTTTCAAGGCTGTTCTTTAAGATGCAAGTATTGTCATAATCCAGATACATGGACCTATGACGGTGGAGAAGAATATACTCCAGAAGATTTAGTTAAGAAAATAGAGAGATATAAAACATATTTTGAAAGCTCTAATGGTGGAGTTACATTTTCCGGTGGAGAACCTTTAAGGCAACCAGAATTTCTTCTAGAAGTATTAAAATTATGTAAAGAGAGAGGAATAAATACTTGTTTAGATACTTCAGGCTTTGGATTTGAGGAATATGATGAGATATTAAAATATGTAGACTTAGTTTTATTTGATATAAAACATTATGATAAAGATGGTTATAAGAATGTAACTTACATGGATATTGATAAATCATTAAAATTTTTAGAAGTAGTTCAAGGTTCTAAAATTCCAATTTGGATTAGACATGTTGTTGTTCCAGGATTAACTGACGGAGAAGAGCATATAAGAAATCTAAAAAAATACATATCTAATATAAATGGTGTTGAGAAAGTTGAGTTGTTACCATATCATCTTTTAGGAAAAAACAAGTATGATGTTTTGAATTTTAAATATCCATTAGAAGGAGTTCCTGCTATGGATAAGGAAATAACTAAAAAGTATCAAAGAATTATTGATGATAAATAGAAATAAGGAGCTTTTAAAATAAAAAGCTCCTTATTTTTTTATTCTTTAGAAAATTATATAACCTTAAAATTTATAGATAACTCATAGACTGTTATATTTTAGAGATGTTATGAGTAAATCTAAAGAATAAAAAATAATTATATGCCGCATCATTATTCTTTCATTGTGTTTGGAAAGAATAAATGGCTAAAATATAAAATTATAATAATAAAGAAAAATTTTCTTTTTCGAAATTACATATAGGACAAATCCAATTACAAGGTAGATCTTCAAATTTCATTCCAGGTTTTATATTGCTATCTATATCTCCCATTTCAGGATCATATATATATCCACAGATATCACAAATATATCTTTTCATATGAATTCACCTCATTCAATATAATATTTGTTGATACTATTATAATATTTAGAGGATTATATTAATGTTAATAAAAATTAATGTAATTCTCTAAATATTATAATTAAATTGATAACAAATATAGCTTAAATGGGGTAACTATATACTTAATATATAAAAAATAATATATTATTAAGAAAAAAATATATATTATTTCTTTTTTAGTAAATCTGTAAAATATCCTCTTGGAAAATAACCTTTTTTTAATCCTTCAGTTACAACTAAATAAGTTGCTGCAGTATCAAATCTTGCATCATGATAATTACCACTACCTTGAAACAATCTATCTGAAGTTTTAGTGATTTGATCTTTTGTTATTCCAAGAAAATTTACAACTTCTTCTAGCTTAGGATTTTTAATTTCACCATTTGCTTTAGGAATTTTACAAATATCTTTATAATACATCATTGTACAGAAGGAATGCTTTGGAAGAAAATCTTCTCCAAGTAAAGATAGTTCATGCTTTAAAAATCGAATATCAAAATTAACATTATGTCCTATTAAAAAATCAGCTTCTATAAAATCTTTAAAGAATTCAGGAACTAAATCTTCAAAATATTGACCCTCTGATAATTCATATAGTTTTTCTAAAGAAAATCCATGGATTTCTTGAGCTGATGGATTCATTTCATCAACTGTAAAGAAAAAATTTTTACCTGTTGTTATTTGGGGCTTAGAACTTGCGTCTACAGTTATATAACTTAATTGACAAATACTACCTGGCTTTATACTAGTAGTTTCTGTATCAAAAAATAATAATTTCATTATAAAATAATACCTCCCTTAGTTTATAAGAAACTTAATTATAGTATGTAATACTACAAATAAAGGCATTATTCTAATTAATGCCTAAATCTAATTATATAGTATTTCTAAAGTTTTTCAATTAATTTAACCAAATAATAATTATTATTAAATGCTATTGAATTTGATTATTGTTTAATGTATACTGACTTAGAAAGAAATAAGGAACTTATTTTTTTAGAAATAATATATTTATAATATTGTTTAAAATTAATTTAATAGGAAGTAATTTTAAATTATTTTAATATGTTTGTAAATTCACTAAATAATAATTTACAAACGTTTTGATAATAATATATTAAACAGTAGAATATAATAGGAGGACTAGATATGGCAAGAGAGAGAAAACGTAAGATATCAATTATAGGTGCAGGATTTGTAGGATCAACAACAGCATTTGCGTTAATGAATAGTGGCGTAGCTACAGAAATTTGTATATGTGATATAAATATGGATAAAGCTATGGGAGAGGTTATGGACTTGGTTCATGGAACTTCTTTTGTAAAACCGGTTAATATATATGCAGGTAGTATAGCTGAAACTAAAGAATCAGATATTGTTATAATAACAGCTGGAGCAGCTCAAAAAGAGGGAGAAACTAGATTAGATTTAATTGAAAAAAATTATAATATATTTAAAGGTTTTATTCCTGAAATAGCAAAAGTAAGTCCAGATGCTATATTATTAGTTGCATCTAATCCAGTAGACATTTTAGCATACATTACATATAAGTTATCAGGATTCCCTAAAGAAAGAGTAATAGGAACTGGAACAGTCCTAGATACATCAAGATTAAAATATGTTATAGGTAAGTACTTAAATGTAAGTAATAATAATGTTCATGCATACGTTTTAGGTGAACATGGAGACAGTGAAGTTGTAAGTTGGAGTACTGGAAGTATTGCAGGTGAGGGTTTTGATGATTATACAAAAAAATTCTCTTTAGAATGGGATGAAGAAATAAGAAGCGTTATTGAAAGTGACGTTAAAAATGCAGCATATGAAATAATAAGCAGAAAAAAAGCCACTTATTATGCAATTGGATTAGCTATAACTAAGATAGTAGAAGCAATTCTTAGAGATGAAAATGCTATTTTAACTGTTTCCTCATTAATGCAAGGAGAATATGGTATTAGTGATATGTACTTAGCAATACCTACTATAATTAATAGAAATGGAGCAGTAAGAATAGTAGAACCAAATATAACTGAAGAAGAAATAGAAAAATTACAGAATTCAGCTAATGTATTAAAAGAACACGTGTCAAAATGTGAAATTTAAATTTAATTTGACAAGTTATTATTAATTTATTATACTGAATTAGTGAAATACGGATGTTTAGGAGGTCAAGTATGCAAATGCATTCTAGGACCTCCTTTTTACTAAACATTTATTAAAAAGTATAAGTAATATAGTAATAATTTTAGGGGGATTTATTTATGAATATCGAAAATGTTATTATTCCAGAAGGATATAAAAGCAAAAATTCATTGATAGAAACAGAAGTTCATATTAAGAAGATTAAAGACTTTTTTGAAAGAGCCCTTGCAGAAAGCTTAAATTTAACTAGAGTTTCAGCACCTTTATTTGTTGAACCTCAAACAGGAATGAACGATAATTTAAATGGTTCAGAAAGACCTGTAAGTTTTGACGTTTTAGCAACAGGAAAAGATGTACAAATAGTACATTCATTAGCTAAATGGAAAAGATATAGTTTATATAGATATGGTTTTGAAGCAGGTGAAGGCTTATATACAGATATGAATGCAATAAGAAGAGATGAAGACTTAGATAATCTTCATTCTATCTATGTAGATCAATGGGATTGGGAAAAAATAATAGATAAAGAAGATAGAAATTTAGATACTTTAAAAGATATAGTAAAGAAAATTTATACTGTATTTAAAAAAGCAGAAGATTTTGCTTGTAAGGAATCAATGGATGAAGAAAAGTTTTTACCAGAAGATATATTCTTTATAACTACTCAAGAGTTAGAAGATATGTATCCAGGAAAGACAGGAAAAGAAAGAGAAGATCTTATAGCTAAAGAAAAAGGTGCAGTATTTATAATGCAAATTGGGGATGTATTAAAATCAGGAGAAAAGCATGATGGAAGATCTCCAGATTATGATGATTGGACTATGAATGGAGATATAATTTTTTATTATCCAATTTTAGAGAGAGCATTTGAAGTATCATCAATGGGAATCAGAGTTGATGAAAAAGCCTTATTAAGACAACTTAAAGAAGCTAATTGCGAAGATAGAAAAAATCTTGAATTCCATAAGATGTTATTAGAAGGTAAATTACCATATACAATTGGTGGTGGAATAGGACAATCAAGAATATGTATGTTCTTCTTGAAGAAGGCACATATAGGTGAAGTGCAAGCTTCAATTTGGGATGAAAAGAATCTTAATGCATGTGAAAAATATGGAATAAGATTATTATAGAAGTATATATTTTAAGGCTCTGTTTTAAAGCAGAGCCTATTTTTAATGTACACGAAATTATATAATTATTAAAGTTAAATATTATTAAAAATTGATGATGGGGGATTTGAAAGTTCATGAAAAAATTCCTTAGTGGAATTTTAAAATATATGTTTTAGTAAGTCTTTAAGGCTTTCAGTCAAAACTATCAATTATCATGTCATTAACTCAAAAGCAAGAGCATCCATTTATTTTTAAACTCTAAAGCTAATTTCCCCACTGGTTACAGCTTTTTCATATCCATCTGCATCTTTTACAATAAGTTCACCATTATCATTTATACCAATACAAGTGACTATTTCTTCTTTATGATAAGTTATAAGCTTTGCTTTTTGGTTTAAAAGATTAGAATTTTGCCTACATATATTTAATACTTCACAAATATTATTTTCTAAAATGAATTTTTCATAAAGTGGTTCAAAATTATTAAGAATTTCAGAAAGTATTAAGCTTTTACTAAACGTTTTATTAAATTCTAATTTTAATGATGTAGCTATATCTTTAAGTTCATCTGTAATTTCTTCAGCATTTAAATTTACATTTAATCCTATACCTAAAACTAAATAATGTATTCTATCTATATCACACTTCATTTCTGTTAAAATACCACATAACTTTTTACCATTAATAAAAATATCATTAGGCCATTTTATACTAACATTAATTCCGAAATTTAAAAGTGCTTTATAAACTGAAGCAGCTGCAATTTGAGTTATTTTTGAAGCCTCTGAAGGTGGAATATTAGGTTTTAATATTAAGCTCATCCAAATTCCACTTGATGGTGAAGTCCATTTTCTGTCAAAACGTCCTTTGCCTAATGTTTGCTTTTCAGCAATTATTAATGTTCCATTATTTGCATTATTGTTATCCGCTAGTTGCTTCGCAGTTTTATTAGTTGATGGGAGTTCAAAATAGTATTGTATAGTTTTAGCTATTTCTTTTGTTTTTAATAATGGATCTATTTCACTTGGGAACAATGTATTCGGTGATGATATTAATTTATATCCTTTATTTGAAATTCCATCTATTACATAGCCTTTATTTTTTAATGTTTTAATATGTTTCCAAATAGCACTTCTTGAAACATTTAATTCTAGGCTTAAGGTTTCTCCAGATATATATTCAGTAGAATTTTTTAATTTATTTAAAATTTTATTTTCCATAATTAAATATCCCCTTAAATTATTTTTGTAAGAATAATTATTAACTTGTAAAAACATATAATTATTGAATAAATTATATCATAATTAATAAAAAAAATTAAAATTATATATAATAAAGATGAATATTGAAAATAATTACTAACATAATTATTGAATTTTAAATTTTCGTATTATATAATTATAAAGATAGTCTGATTTTAATTTACATATGATTATAAGTACTTTTAGAAATGAAAGAAGAAAGGAAAAATTTCATGGATAAAAACATAAAAAAGCAGAAGAAAGCTGTAAAGGCGAGACCGAATAATTCTAAAAAAAGAAAAAAGAGAAAAAAGGTTTCTTTTAAAGGGGTTTTAGGATTTTTAATATTTATGATTATTTTCACAGCTTGTACAGGCCCTCTTGTACTTTTATATGGTCCTTTTGAAAATGCAAAAAGGACATTTGTCGGAGCTGCAATGACATCTTTTAGTCATCAATATTTAGCAACATGGTTTTTATCAGATGAAAAAATAGCTGAAATTTTAGGAACAGCATCAGTTGATGAAACTTCGGAAAATACAAATGTTGATGAAGTAGAAATACCTAAGGTAAAAGACTCTAATATAGAATTACATACAATAGAAAACCCTAAATATAATGGATATCTTTTAACAATAAAAGATCCAACTAGAATAAAAGTAGGATATACTTCTAAATTGAATGTAGAAGGAGAGACTACATCTCAAATTGCAAAAAATAATAATGCAATAGCAGCAATAAACGGAGGCGGATTTACAGATAGTTCTTCAACAGCACAATGGACTGGGAATGGTGGACTTCCAACAGGAGTCATAATGAGTCAAGGAAAAGTAATTTTTAATGATAAAAATGAAAATGAAAAAACTGATTTATTAGGAATTACAAAAGAAGGTAAGTTAATAGTAGGAAATTATTCTGTAAATGAACTTAAAAAGTTAAATATACAAGAAGCTTTAAGCTTTACTCCAACTTTAGTTGTAAATGGTAAAATGACTCCAATGGCAGGTGATGGCGGTTGGGGAGTAGCTCCAAGAACTTTAATAGGTCAAAGAGCAGATGGTGCGATACTCCTTTTAGTTATAGACGGTAGAAGTGCAACAAGTTTAGGTGCTACATTGAAAGAAGCTCAAGAAGTAATCTATAAATGTGGAGCCGTAAATGCAATAAACTTAGATGGTGGAAAATCAACAACAATGTATTACAATGATAAGATAATAAATAATCCATCAGATAGCTTAGGAGAAAGAGCAATACCAACAGCAATTATTGTTGAGTAAGAAGGAGAGACAAAAATAATGAAAGTTATTAAGAGAATAATTTCTTGGGGAATGCTATCTCTAATATTACAATTTGCTGGTTTATTCATTTTAGATAGTTTTGTTTTTAAACATTCTTCAGATTTTAAAATAAAAAAAGTGGAAACTGATGTGGCAGATACTAAGAATGTAAATGCAACTATTCCAAATGGTGCAGAAGATGTAAAAATATCTTATGATGGAAGATATTTAACTTATAATTACAATGATAAAATATACATAGAAGATACATCAACAAATGAAAAAAATGAAATTAAAACTGAAGATGGTGGAGAAATAATGTATTACAAATGGCTATCTGATAGAGATAGAATAGTAATAGCTGAAAATACTAAGATAGATGGCGAAGATAAGATAAAGCTTGTAACATATGATCCTACTAATAAAGTGCAAAGTGATGTAAGTGAAGTATGTAATTATCAAAGTAATATGGAAGTAAAAAAGATAAGTGTTTCAGTTCTTACAGGAGTGTATTATGTTGATATAGACAGAGGTGGAATGAAAAATACTGTTTATAGAATAGATATAAATCATGATTTAACAAGAGTATCTCTTAAATCGGATGTTTTAGGTAATATGGATGTTATTCCACGTTACGATAGATTAATTTATGAAGATGAAATAAACAATACGTTTTATGCAACAAGTCCTAGCAAGAAATTATCAATCAAATCAGATAAAGACTTAGCATTACTTGGAATTGATGCTGAAGGTGTGATATATATTGGTGAAATAACAGCAGATAAAGTATCAAAGATAATATATGGTACAGTAGATGAAGATACATCTGCATGGAAAAATATGGACTTAACTGAAGTAGTAAATCCTAAAGATATATATTTTAATAGTAAAAGTGAAATACTAATTAATGATAATCTTCAAGGAATAGTAAAAAATCTTACGACAGGAAAAGAAATGTCATATGACGGGAAACTAGTTGAAATAAAAGAAAAGTTTGTAGCGACAGTTGTAGATGGAAAATTATCATATACTAGTTTAGTAGAAGAATAAGAATTTTTATATATGAAACTATCTCTAAAGATATTAAGTTTGTAACTGTATTTAAACAAATTTTTAATTTAAAGAGATAGTTTCATTATTTTATTGTTTAAAAAATCATAATAAAGCTAAATAATATAAAGTCTACATTATTTAAGTTATGTTATTATTAATTGATTCATTTATAGTAAAAATGTCTTGAGAATTAATATATATTTAAAAGAATAAAGAATTAAAAGTGAGGAGGGTGGATATGGATAAGATACTTAATATATTTTTAACAATACCTGCAATTTTAATTGCATTTACATTTCATGAATATGCACATGCAAAAGTAGCAGATATGCTAGGAGATAATACACCGAAATTTGAAGGAAGATTAACTTTAAATCCAATTGCGCATATTGATCCTATGGGATTTTTAATGATATTATTATTTAGATTTGGATGGACAAAACCAGTTAGAACTAATCCATCTGCATATAAGAATTATTATAAAGATGATTTAAAAGTTAGCATAGCAGGAATATGTGCAAATTTAGTTGTAGCAATAGTATTTTCAATACTATTTGGAATATTCGTTAGATTTGCATTTAATGTTTTACCAGAATCTTATTATAGTGTTATATCTCTTATGATTAGCAATATTATAGCTATTAATATTAGTTTTGCTGTGTTTAATTTATTACCTATTCCTGGATTAGATGGGTTTAAAATATTAGAAGACTTAATGCCAAAGAAATTTAATAATATAGGTGAACAATTATATAAATATCAAATGTTAATATTATTAGGAATAATATTTTTTGGAGGATTTATAATCAGTGTACCAGTTAATTTCTTATATGATAAAGCTATAAAATTAGCTTCAATTGTATTTACTATGTTTTAAAATACAATAAAAAGCATAAATTTTAACATTATATTAAATAAGATAATAATATTAAAATTAAAAATAGAAATAAATTTATAAGATAAATAAAATGAGTTCGAAAATGTAATAAAATTTTCGAACTCATTTTTTATATTTGTTTTACTTCTAAATTTTTACCGTAAATATCTTTAAATCTATCTTTAAATTTAAGTACTTGTTTTATTTCTAAATCAATATTTAAATGCGATGATAAATTAATTAAAACACTATCTTCTTTTATATCAATACTTAAGTAATCTACAGCTTTTTCAAGGCTTAGATCTAAATGCTCAGCAATCATAAGCAGTATATTAATAGAATTAATAGCCTTTATATCTAATTTATTTATTATTGAAAAAAATGGTGGTAATGCTACTTTATCTCGTTCATTATGGGTAGCAGCAATAGCAGCACTCATAAACAATTCTCTATGGGTAAGACCATTAATATTAGAGTTTAATATTACATAAAAAGAATGTTTGTGATGATGATAATAATCTATACTAACTCCAGAATCGTGCAATAATGTAGCAGTTTTTAATACATTATTATATTTATCTCCAAGTTTATGAAGAGGCTTTAATTCATTAAACAGAGTTGAGGTTATGTTAAATACATGCTCAGCATGGGCTCTATTTATATTTAAGTATTCAATTATTCCATTTAAATTGTAATCTAATATATCGTCGATAGGCTTATAATGATTATTTATATATTCAAACATTATACCTTCTCTTAGTCCACGACCAGATATTATAATATCATCACATCTTATTTTCTCAATTATAGTATTTAGTATACTTAATCCGCCAACAATTAAATCAGCTTTTTCTGTTGATAAACCATCGATTTTAGTTCTTTGCTTAAAGTCTTTACATTTTATTAAGTTATATATTTTATAAACATCATTTTCATTTAATTTATAGTTGTGTAAAATATCAAAAGGATATCTTTTTTTAGCTTTATCAATTTTACAAAGAGTTCTAGCAGTACTACCTACAACTATCATAGATTCGAAATTTTCTTTTTTTAACCATTCAATATCATCTATTATACTTGTTAAAGATGATATGGCTTTTTCTAGATTTTCATAGCAAACTCTATCTTGTAAATTATACTTGAAAGTATAATTTAAAGCTCCTAATGGAATTGTAGTATTTTTCTCTATTTTCCCATCCTTAACCCAAGTTAAATGAGTACAAGATCCGCAAATATCTACAATAAGAGAATTATTTACATACATGCTTCTTGTTACCCCTAAGTAACTGTAATATATTTCTTGCTCATCTGATAATAAGTTAACAGTTATATCAAACTGATTTTTTATTTTTTCAAGAAATTCATTACAATTAGGTGCTTTTTTTAATGTACAAGTAGCAACTGCTATGATTTCTTTTACTCCTGAAAAAGTACATAATGACTTAAATGAACGAACATTTGCTAGTGTTTCGTTTATCTTACTATCAGATAGTTTATTAATATCTAATAAATCTAAAGCAAGTTTAATATCATTACTAGATTCTCCGATAACTTTATAATATCCATTATTCATTACATTCATTAATGTAAATTTAACTGAATTAGAACCAATGTAAATAACACCTATTTTTTTCATCTTATAACTCCTTAAAGTACTAATATTAATTTTAATTCTTAAGATTAATATTACCATTATACATCATTTGTAGGAGAATTCATATGATGAGTTATCTTTAATACTAGTTGACAAGTGATTGCAGATAGTTGAGGTTATTCAGTCACTTTTTTATGTTTTTAGATTGACAAATTTAAGACTGATTTGTATAATAAATGAAGATTAATATGGATAAGTTCTGTGAAAAGAAGAGTACTATAATTAATTCTTAAAGCGAGTGAGGGATGGTGTAAGCCTTATAAGATAGATTAATAGGAAGAGAGTCTTGGAGAAATCACCTGAAGTTAAGTAGGGATGATCGTAGTAACTTGCGTTAAAAGTTAAGTGGTATCTTTATGATTTAAGTTAAATTATAAAGATGCAATTAGAGTGGTACCGCGGATAATTCGTCTCTTATTTTTTTAGAGAGGAATTTTTTTTATTTATAAAAATCTAAAAGAACCGTATATAGTTACAAACTTGGCTCTGTTTTAAAAAAGAGCGAAAGATTAAATAATAAACTTCTAGGAGGATATACTTATGGATTACAAAAATAAAATTGCACAGCTAATTAAACAACATGTAGATTTGGATATTGATGCTATAGAAAAGCTTATTGAAATACCACCTAAGTCTGAAATGGGAGATTATGCTTTTCCATGTTTTCAACTTTCTAAAGTGATGAGAAAAGCACCTAATATGATCGCTGAAACTTTAAAAGATGCTATTAACAAAGATGGATTTGAAAGAATTGAAAATCTTGGACCATACTTAAATTTCTTTGTTGATAAAGGCGTATTTGCTGAAAATACAATCAATAAGATACTAAAAGATGGAGATAGTTATGGTGAATCTAATATAGGAGAAGGTAAAACAGTTTGTGTTGAATATTCTTCACCTAATATAGCAAAACCATTCCATGTAGGACATTTATTCACAACAGCTATTGGTAATTCTTTATACAAAATGTTTAAAAAAGAAGGATATGATGTTGTAGGTTTAAATCATTTAGGAGATTGGGGAACTCAATTTGGTAAGCTTATATCAGCTTATAATAGATGGGTTGATGAAGAAGCTTTAGAAAAAGCTCCAATTGATGAACTTCTTAGAATTTATGTTAAGTTCCATGATGAAGCAGAAAAAGATCCTAGCTTAGAAGACGAAGGAAGAATGTACTTTAAAAAGTTAGAAACAGGTGATGCGGAAGCTCAAGCTTTATGGAAGAGATTCAGAGATTTAAGTTTAAAGGAATTTGAAAGAGTATATGATATACTAGGCGTTAAATTTGATTCATTAGCAGGAGAAGCATTCTATAATGATAAAATGGATGTAGTAGTTAATGAATTAAAGGATAAAGGATTACTTGTAGAAAGTAATGGAGCACAAGTTGTAATGCTAGATGATTACAATATGCCACCTTGTATAGTATTAAAAGGTGATGGAGCATCTATATATGCAACAAGAGACTTAGCTGCGGCTATGTACAGAAAGAAAACTTATGATTTCTACAAGAGTATTTATGTAGTTGGAAGCCCACAAGCATTACATTTCAAACAAGTATTTAAAGTGTTAGAACTTGCAGGACATGAATGGGCAAATGATTGTGTTCATGTTGGATTTGGATTAGTTAAATTTGCAGATAGAAAGCTTTCTACAAGAAAAGGAGAAGTTGTTTTACTTGATGATTTAATAAGAGAATCAGTTGAAAAAACTTTAGAAGTTATAAATGAAAAGAATCCTGAGCTTGAAAATAAAGAAGAAGTAGCTAAGAAAATAGGTGTTGGAGCTATAATCTTTACTTACTTAAAGAATTCAAGAGAAAAAGATATAGTATTTGATTGGAAGGAAATCCTATCATTTGAGGGAGAAACAGGTCCTTATGTTCAATACTCATATGCTAGAGCTAATAGTATAATAAGTAGAGCAGAGAACATTTCTTCAGAAGTTGATTATAGCAAATTATCTTCAAAAGAAGAATTTGAATTAGTTAAAGTTCTAGCTAACTTTAATAATCAAATTAAACTTGCTACTGATAAATTAGAACCATCAATTTTAACAAGATACGTTATAGACGTTGCAAAATCATTTAATAAGTTCTATAATGCTCATTCAGTTTTAAATTTAGATGATGAAGTTTTAAAAGCAACTAGATTAAGCTTAGTAAAAAGTAGCTTACAAGTAATAAAGAATGGTTTAGAACTATTAGGAATAGATGTAGTAGAAAAGATGTAGTAAAACTATATAATATAAGAAGCAACTAGAAACTTTAAATTTCTAGTTGTTTTTATTTTACGTATATTTTAAGTTTTTTTGTATTGTTACATAAAACTTGTGGATTCAGAAATTTATTTTAAGAATATTAAAATAAAGCTTAGTCAATATTAATTAATGTATACTTTTAATTTAAAGATGATGATACATAATTAATTTAACAAAGAATTAATCTTTATGAAAATAATATGTGATATAATATTTTGTAATACTTAAGAATAGTTTAAGGAAGGAGGATAAAAATGACTATAAATAAAAATGTAAAATATAAGGATATATTAATAATGGCTATTATTGGAATTATTGTGTACAAAATAATAGATAATTATGAGTTTTTCTTTAATATAGTTAAACATTTTATCTCTATTATGTCACCATTTATATATGCTTTAATTTTTGCATATATATTAAATCCTATAATGATAATTTTTGAAAAAAGATTTAAATTTTCAAGAGGAAAATCTATATTAGCGACTTATGCAATCATAACAGGAATAATAATAATGTTTTTCTTTTTTACAATACCTAGTTTAGTTGATAGTATAGCTAGTATAATTAAAGAAGTTCCCAATTATATGGAAACAATTCAAGAATGGATTAATACAGCAATTAAAAATCCTAAATTAAGTGAATTGATAGTTGATGCAGGGTTAGTAGATAAAATTGAACTTTTATCTATTAAAATGGGAAACTTTACAATAACTATATTACAAGGAATGTTAGGATATTTATTATCTCTTACAGGAAATTTAGTTAAAATAGTATTTGGCTTTTTAATAGCTGTTTATGTATTAAGTGATAAAGATGGGTTACTTCATAGTCTTAAAACTATAACTTATATAATTTTAAAAGAGAAGAAGGCAAGTGAGCTAATTAAGGCTTGTAATACTTATAATAAGATGATAGGTGTATATATAGGAACAAAGGCTATAGATTCAGCTATAATAGGGCTTATAGCGTTAATTGGTTTAATAATAGTTAAAGCTCCATATGCTCTGTTACTATCTATTATAGTTGCTATTACAAATATGATACCTTACTTTGGACCATTTATAGGAGAAATAGTTGGTGCAGGAGTATGTATTTTTGTTTCACCTATGAAAGCTCTTGTAGTATTTATACTTTTACTTTTAATTCAACAATTTGATGCTTGGTATCTTGATCCTAAGCTTATAGGAGCAAAAGTAGGTGTAAAACCATTTTGGATTATTATGGGGGTGATAATAGGGGGAGCATTCTGGGGACCTATAGGAATGTTATTAGCATCACCTACACTCGCGACTATTAATATTTATTATATTAGATTAGTGAAATTCTATAAGTCTAAAAATCCAAGTTTATTTAAGGATTTATAATTAATAATGATATATTTTAATATGTATTTATTATATAATAGGTGAAGTTCAGGGTGTCAATTATTGAGACATAGTTACTTATGTATGAAGAATTAATAGAACTTTAAGGACGTAGAATAATATAAAAATAGACTATATTTAAAAGAGCGTTGATAACATATCAACGCTCTAAAATATAGTCTATTTCTTATCTAAAATATTACCACATGTTTTAGAACAATTTTTACAACTACTACTGCAATTACATTTACCTTTAGAGGAATTTTTTATTGATTTAATAATTATAAAAAGTGAAAATAAAACAATTAGTATTGTGCAAATTATCTCTATCATAAATCACATCACCTTTGTGTAATGATTAATTATATGAGTTTTATATAATTAATCGTCCTATATTAAATACTAAGAATGAAACTATCCAAGCAAGAACTAGTTGATAAAATACAGAAAATAAAGTGAACTTAACTCCGAATTCTTTCTTCATAGTTCCAATTACTGAAATACAAGGAGTATATAGTAATATGAATACTAAGAAAGAATAAGCAGATAATGCTGTAAAGTGTGCACCTAAAACGACATCTAAATTACCAGCAAAAATTACTTGCATAGAAGCTATAACTGACTCTTTAGCAAGCAGACCTGAAAGTAAAGAAACAGCAGATTGCCAATTACCGAATCCTAAAGGTGAAAATATAGGAGCAATGCTATTGCCTATAGATGCTAAAATACTTTCATTTACTTCGCTTACCATGCCAGTAAAGTTAAAGTTTGATAAAAACCATATTACAACACTCATAGCAAATATTATTGTTCCTGCCTTTTTTAAGAAGTCTTTTCCTTTATCACCTGTTTGTTTTAAAACTGATGATAGTTTTGGCATCTTATATTCAGGAATTTCAATTATAAATGGTTCTTCATCTTTTTTGAAATATGTATTTTTAAATAATATACCTAATAAGAATGCTAGAAGTACACCTAAGAAATATAATGATGCAACAACTAAGCCTCTATGATCTGTAAAAAATACAGAAGCAAATACTACATAAACTGGCAAACGCGCATTACATGACATTAAGGGAACAAGTAGAGAAGTAAGTTTTCTATCTTTTTCACTTTCTAAAGTTCTTGCAGTCATTATTGCAGGTACAGTACAACCAAAACCAATTAACATAGGTATAAATGCCTTACCTGATAATCCCATTTTTCTCATTAATTTATCCATTAAAAATGCTACTCTAGACATATAACCACTATCTTCTAATAGAGTAATACATATAAATAATACTAAGATTATAGGTAATAATACTAGTATCCCACCAACACCTGCTATTATTCCATCAATTATTAAAGATTGGAACCAAGGAGCAGTACTTGATAATGAATTGCTTACAAATGGAACAAATGCATCATTTAAAAATGTATCCAATAAATCTGATAATGGCTGTCCAACCCAAGCAAATGTGATTTGAAACATTAAAGCAATTATCATTAAAAATATTGGATAAGCAAAATAGGGATTAAGTAAAATTTTATCTATTTTTTCAGACGTAGTTGTTTCATTACTATGTTCTGATTTTATACATTGTTTTAAAGTATCCTCAATAAATAAGTAAGCCTCATCTTCAGACGAAAAATTAAAATTAGTATTATCTACTGAGTGTTTAAAATTATCTTCTTGTAATTTGGATGCAATTTTATCAATTCCAATATTTTTACCAGCAGATATAGGAATTATCTCAATATTAAATAATTTTGATAACTTTTCATAATCTATAAAAATACCCTTAGATTCAGCTATATCAATCATATTTACCGCTAATACTATTGGTTTATTGAATTCTTTTAATTGAGTTGTTAAATATAGATTTCTATTTAAATTAGAAGCATCTACTATGTTTAGTATTAAATCAACTTGTCCATTTTGCAAAAATTCTTTTGCTACTTTTTCCTCATTAGAAAAAGTATCCATTGCATAAATTCCAGGCAAGTCCACAATTTTTACGTTATTTATGTATCCTTCTTTTTTTTCAACAGTTACTCCAGGCCAATTACCTACATACTGATTCGATCCGGTTAAGGCGTTAAATAAAGTTGTTTTTCCCACATTAGGGTTTCCAAGCAAAGCTATGGTTGTCATAATTTAAAACCTCCCTATACTGCTAAAAATATATTTTTAGCATCATTTTTTCTAATAGCTAAATCAAATCCTCTAAAGTTTATAACTATTGGATCTCCTAGAGGAGCGCTTCTTTTAAATTCAATTTCAGTACCTTTAATACATCCTAAGGCTGATAATCTTTTTTTTAGTTTTAGATTTCCTTCAACTAAATCTATTATTCCTTTTTCACCAGGTTTTAAATCGCAAATACACATGAATATCACCTCTAATTGAAAATTATTATCGTTCAGTATATAATGATAGCATCTTTTTTGCAGTTTAGTCAATAGTTGAGGGTCAAAAACATAATATATAGTATAATGGAAAAAATATAAATAATTAGAGGCAAATAAGAAAAATAGAATACAATCTTTAATTAATTAAAAAAATACAGTATAATAAAATATAAAAAATATATTAAACTATGAAATAAGAGGTGAGATAATGTCAAAAATAGGGGCATTTTTTGATTTAGATGGAACATTATATAGAGAAGGTTTAATTACAGAAGTATTTAAAAAAATGGTTAAATATGAGATTATAGCACCAGAGAGATGGTATAATGAAGTAAAGCCTCATTTTTTAAAATGGGATAAGAGACAAGGTGATTATGATAATTATCTTTTAAAAATGGTAGATGTTTATTTAGAAGCTATCCAAGGACTAGAAAAACATCAAGTAGAGCATATAGCCCAAAAAGTAGTTGAACAAAAAGGTGATAGGGTTTACACTTTTACAAGAGATAGAATAAAGTGGCATAAAGATCAAGGCCATATTATAATTATAATATCAGGTTCACCTTCAGAGCTTGTTAGGGAAATGGCTAATAAATATGGCTTTAATGATTATAAAGGTACCATTTATATGGTAGATAATAAAGATATGTATACAAGTGAAGTTATACCTATGTGGGATAGTGATAGTAAATCTAAAGCTATAAACGAACTTGTAGAGAAATATAATATAGACCTTAATGAAAGTTATGCTTATGGAGATACTTCTGGAGATTACACTATGTTTAAGCATGTAGGGCATCCATTTTGCATTAATCCAACAAAAGAACTTTTACAAAAAGTTATGAGTGACAATGAAGTTACAAATAAAGTTAATGTTATAGTAGAAAGAAAGGATGTAATATATAACTTAAATATTGAAGATATACAATTTGTATAGGAAAGAGTGGTACTGTGATTATTCGTGAGAACAACGTAAAGGTAGAAGAATTTAGTGATGAATTTATGATAAAACCTGAAAAGAGAGAGTATTTACCTAGTGAGCTTATATTTTTTGATCTTGAACACTATGTATATAAAAAACCAAAATGTATTGGAGTTTTTGGAGCATGCGAATTTAATGAAAGACTAAATGAAATTTTGGTAACACAATATATGATAGAGGATAGAGATGAAGTAGCTGATATATTATATTTGGCAAGAAACTATTTTATTAAGATGAAAAAACTAGGTAAAAAAGCAATTGTGACATTTTCAGGGAATAATGATTTTACTGTTATAAATTATCTTTTCAAACAATATGGAATAGAATATGATTTTAACAAGGAATTTGATTCCATAGATATACAAAAAGAGTATGAAAAAAATAAGACTACATCTATAGGTCTTAAAAATTTAGAAAAGTTATTTGATATTATAAGAGAAGGAGAAGTGATTAGCGGATCGAACTTAGCTAAAACTTTTCATAAAGTATTAAAAGACAAAAGTTACTTTAAAAGAATGCCAGAAGAAAAAATAGAAAAAATACTTCTCTATAATGAACAAGATGTAGTTAATCTATATCATATTTATGTTAAATGGAAGAAATATATATATGATGATAATGAAATTGACGAGATCGATGAACTTGAAGAAATAGATGAATTAGAAGATGAAATAGATGAATTAGAAGATGAAATAGATGAATTAGATAATTTTAATTATGAAAATAAATCAATAATAAATCACTAACTTCAATTTTAAAAAATTTTTCTTAGCTTTAAATTGAATATGTTAAATTTAAAGCTAAGAAATCTAAATAATACGGTACCTTAAAAACCCCTCTACATTTAGTAGAGGGGCTTTTTATTAAATTATATCAAGAAATTTTTTATTTAAGTAATTCAATACCTTTTTTTAGTCTTGAAATTGATTCTTCTTTGCCAAGTAGTATAGCAAGTTCAAAAGCACCACCTGGAGTAAATGATTTACCAGAAAGAGCAGTTCTTATAGGCCATAACATTTGACCATTTTTAATTTCTAATGATTTTATTAATTCGAACACTTTTTCATGGATATAATCTTTATTCCAATTTGCTTCATCGATTTCTTCAATGATTGGTAAAACTTTTTGTAAGTTTTCTAATGAACTTTCAACTGTACTTTTCATTTTTTTATGAACATAAAGGTCAGTTGAATACTCTGGTAATTCTTCTAAGAAATCAATTTGTTCAGCTAAATCGCTTAATAATTCACATCTTGTATGTAATAATTCAGAAATGAATTTTAAATCAAAGTCTTTCTTTAATACTTTCTTATATTCAGGAACAGCAAGTTCATGGAATTCGTCTAAAGAAAGTTTTCTTATATATTCACCATTCATCCATTTTAATTTAGCGTCATCAAATATAGCAGGTGATTTACTTATATCTTTGAAATCAAATTTTTGAGTTAATTCTTCAAGGTTAAAGATCTCTTCGTTTGTTCCAGGATTCCATCCAAGTAATGCTATATAATTAAGTACAGCATCCTTTAAGTATCCTTTTTTCATAAGATCTTCAAATGATGCATCACCATTTCTTTTTGATAACTTATTATGAGTATCTTTCATAATTGGTGGACAATGAACATACACTGGTATATCCCATCCAAATGCTTCGTATAATCTATTATATTTAGGTGAAGATGAAAGATATTCATTACCTCTAACAATATGAGTAATACCCATTAAATGATCGTCTACAACATTTGCAAAATTATATGTTGGAAGACCATCAGATTTAATTAAAATCATATCTTCAAGTTCAGAGTTATCTACAGTTATTTTACCGTATATAACATCATCAAAAGTTGTAGATCCAGTTGTAGGATTGTTTTGTCTTATTACATAAGGTAATCCTTTAGCTAGATTAGCTTCTATTTCTTCTTTTGTAAGATGTAAACAATGCTTATCATATTTAAATGGTCTCTTTAACGCTTCAGCATTTTCTTTAAGCATATCTAATCTATCTTTAGAACAGAAACAGTAATAAGCTTCTCCTTTTTCTACTAAATTCTTTGCATATTCAAGATATATAGCTTTTCTTTCACTTTGAACATAAGGGCCAACGTTACCGCCAACATCTGGACCTTCATCATGATTAAGACCTGTTAATTTTAGCGTGTTATATATAATATCAACCGCACCGTCTACCAATCTTTCTTGATCAGTGTCCTCAATTCTTAATATGAAATCTCCAGCTTCATGTTTAGCTATAAGATAAGCATAAAGTGCAGTTCTTAAATTTCCAACATGCATATAACCAGTTGGGCTAGGTGCAAATCTTGTTCTGATTTTTTTTGATGCCATTTTTATTTCACTCCTATACAAATCTTCATAAATAAAGCCCTTTCATTATGAATATAAAATGAAAGGGACATAATATATATAATATTAATTCTATGATATATCAACAGCCATTCTATGTCAATATTTTGGGCAATTAGAATCATCTAATACATAATTATTTTTTTACTATATTATGTCCATCAGAAGATAATATAATTGTATGTTCTTTATTTGTTTGATAAATTTTTATATGATTTTTAGTTAAACAGTCTATTGTAGATTTATTAGGATGATTGTATTTATTATCATTGCCAACAGATATTATAGCCATTGAAGGGTTGACTTTTTCAATAAATGCTTTGCTTGATGAAGTTGATGAACCATGATGACCTATTTTTATTACATCACTTTTAATATTGTTATTTGAATCTGATAATATCTCATTTTCAACTTCTTTTTCTGCATCTCCTGTAAATAGAAATGAGGTTTTACCATATTGAATTTTTATGACAGGAGAATAATTATTTAAATTATCATAGGAATCTTTATTAGGAGAAAAGGTGGTTAAATGAGTACTTTTTCCTAAATCAATAGAATTAGTACCTTTTTTTAATATATTAATTTGTAGTTTTTTATCTTTTAATGCATCTATCATTTTTTCAAATGTTGAGGTAGTGTTTTCTATTTTAGGTGCATAGAAATTATCAACTTTAAAAGTTTTTATAATTTTAGCCATATTCCCTATATGATCTTCATGGGGGTGTGTTGCAATAATATAATCTATCTTTTTTATGTTTAACGAATTAAGATAATTTAAGAGTTCTTTTTTAGATTCTTTTGGACCAGAATCTATAAGCATATTAA
Organism: Clostridium botulinum; assembly: GCF_000827935.1. NCBI lineage: Bacteria > Bacillati > Bacillota > Clostridia > Eubacteriales > Clostridiaceae > Clostridium > Clostridium botulinum. The sequence goes on along the minus strand of NZ_CP010520.1, from coordinate 2,441,680 downwards.
TGTTATTTACCTGTATAAGAGAGGAATCTCCTTGTCCCACATCAATATAATGAATAATCATGTTATTATCGCAATTATAGTTATTAGAATCAAATTTAAAGTATCTTATCATAAATAATATACTTAATATTATAAATAATAATAATAGATTAAATTTAAAATTTCTTTTAATTCTCATACAGAACACTCCTTTAAGTCATTTTACCATTAAATAGAAAATAAATGTTGTGAAAAGATAAGGATTTCATTAAGTATAATGTTTATATAAAACTAAAAAATGCAAAATTGTAAGGTTGAATATTGCAAAAACTATGTTATAATTAAATCAATATATAGCTTTTACATAGAAAAATGCAATATTGACGTATAGAAAAATTCATATTAGGGGGCAAATAAATGAAAAAAGAATTTTCAATGAGTAATGATAAAGTAATGATTAATTTTACTACAAAGTATTGTAATAATATTGATTCAGTATTAGAAAGTGAAGGTTTTAGAAGGGTATTAACTAGTTATCTAGAAAAATCAAAAAGAAAAAACACACTAACATATAGATTTTTAACAGACTCACTAGAGTCAAATGATACATCTAAGATTTGTAAGACGTTAATAAAGGCTATAAAATTTTTAACAATAATGAGTGTAGAAGAAATTATAGAGCTGAGTCCGGGATTTGAAGCATTATTAAGCAATAAAGATAGTTTTATTAGATTTATAGAAGAGTTTTATTCTTATTGGAGAAGACTTGAAAGATATACTATAATTCATAGATATAAATTAAGAAAAGGCTTAGCAGCAATGAGTTTTACAGAAGCAAATGCAGAGTTTTCTGTAATCATACTTAAATTATATAGAAAAGTTGAAAAAAATGTATTAGGTTATCAACCTAAAGTTTATAGACAAATTCCAGCAGGTGGCAATGCGTGTATTATGATTCATCAAATGGATTGGCCAATTCCTAAAGGTTATGAGGCATTAGAAGAAATACCTTTTATAGATAATATTCTTTTAGAAACACCATTTATAACTTATCCAAAAAGAAATACTAGAGATGGAGTATTTTCAGAAATTGATGAGAATCCATTAAAATATACTAATATAAATAAAGAACATTGGTTTTGCTATCCAGCTAAAATAGGAGAATCATTAGCATATATATACTTCCATAGAGATTATATGGAACATGGAATAACTTTATGTAACTTATTTGAGATGGCTAGAACAGAAGAAATAAGAGGAAGAAGACCTGACATAGTATTTGTATTTGGGGCAAATGATGAAAATGGAAAAGAATTAAAAACTGTATTTTATAATGATGACAAGAACGATATTATGCTGGGTTATATAAATCACTCAGATAAAATTGATTATTTTGGATATATGAAAAAAATGTCATTAACTCTCCATAATTTAAGAATGATTAAAAAAGGATATTTACCAATACATGGGGCTATGGTGAATATTGTATTAAAGCATGGTAAAACAGCTAATGTAGTTATTATGGGGGATAGTGGAGCAGGAAAATCAGAAAGTTTAGAGGCTTTTAGAAGCTTGAGCGAAGATTATATATCTGATATGACTATAATATTTGATGATATGGGAACTTTTAAATTAGAAGATGGTGAAATAAAGGGATACGGTACTGAAATAGGTGCATTTGTTAGATTAGATGATTTGGACCAAGGATATGCTTTTAAAGAAATGGACAGAAGTATATTTATGAATCCAGATAAAGTAAATGCAAGACTAGTTATGCCAGTTTCATCTTATAAAGAAATAATGGCAGGATATAATATTGATTTCTTCTTTTATGCAAATAACTATGAGGATGTAAAAGAAAATGAAAAACATCTAGAATATTTTACTTGTGCTGAGGAAGCTGTAAATGTATTTAGATCAGGTGCAAGAATGGCTAAGGGAACTACAACAGAAAAGGGACTAGTTGAATCATTTTTTGCAAATCCATTTGGTCCAGTTCAAAAACAAGAAGATACTAATGTTCTTATAGAAGAATATTTTGATGTTATGTTTAAATCAAAGCAAACTAAAGTGGGTCAAATTAAAACATGCTTAGGTGTATGTGGGGAAGAAAAGAATGGTCCTAAAAATGCAGCTTTAGAATTATTTGAAGAGATCAAAAAACTATAGTTTGAAATTAAAACATGACCTAAATTAAAAAGATACTAAAAAAGATTTTTTAATCTTTTTTTAGTATCTTTTCTTTTAATGGTTTAAGAATTGAGTCAAATGATTTTGAAGAAACATTAGGGAATGATTTAATTAATCTTATGTGATTTAATTTTAGCATAAATTTTGAAAATTTAGCTTCTAAACCTTTTGACTTATCACTAGCAGTCTTTTTTGTAATAGCTATAAATTCAATACATCTTTCGAATAAACCACTTTTATCTGTTTGAAGTTTAATTAAAAGATTTTTAAAATCAACCAAAGAGTTAATTGTAAGAATAAAATCAATTAAAAAATAAATTACTATAATGTAAAAAATATATGTTTCAATAGCCATAGGTAATTTATCAATTAAATATTTAATCATAGGGTGAAGTACCTTAATAACTACTACAGAAGCTGCTCCCCATAATAATGAAAACTCAAGACAGATTCTGCCATGAAGATTAAAGGCATCGTCAGTATAATCCCACCACTTAGATTTAAAAACTTTTTCTAAAATAAAACCAGTTATATACTCTATAAGTGATGTTAACAATGTTGCAAAAATAAATAATAATAATAAATTATCTGTGAACTTATGTAATGAAACTAACATAAAAACAATTCCAAAACCATAGATAGGACAAAAAGGACCATATAAAAATCCTCTATTTATAAAGTAATTATTATTTTTATATGCATAGATTACTTCAACACACCATCCTAAAAAAGAATATATCATAAAAAAGTAAACTAAATCATATAGGTTAAAACTATTTAATATATGCATAATACCTCCTAACGTAATATTTAAATTATAGTATAAAAATCAAATATTATATACTATAAAAAGATTAATTTTACATTAATTTTTCTTAAATAAATATAAAAATTAAGCATCAATTTCAAGAAAGAAATGATGCTTAAAATCAGTTTATGCCATGGCTCTTTCTTTTATGAAAAAAGAAAGTGAGTATACTCCAGCTATTCCAACTAAAGAATAAATTATTCTGCTAAAAATTGTAGAATATCCGAATAGTATTGCTACTATATTTATTTGAAAAAATCCAATCAAACCCCAATTAACGGCACCTATAATAACTAAAATAAGTGCAATGTAATCTAATGTTTTCATAAAATCACACTCCTAGTAATTCTTTTAATAATAGTATTTACTAAAAAGTATATTTTTATTACTTTAAAATTACAATAATTATAAAGATATGTTCCTGTCTATTGGTTGTGATAATGATATAAATGTATCAGTTCTTGAAATTCCATCTATATTATTAATCTTATTAAGTAAAAGATCTTGTAAATCAGAAATATTAGTACAAACTACTTTAGCAAACATTGAATAGTTACCAGTAGTCAAATGAAGTTCAACAACTTCTTTTATTTTAGCCATTTCTTCAAATACAGAAGTAAAGCACGATGCTTTATCTACATATATTCCAACAAAACAACAAACATCATAACCTAATTTAGGTAGATTTAGAAGAATTCTAGTACCTCTAATTATACCTAGATCTTCCATTTTTTTCATTCTTACATGAATTGTTCCGCCACTAACATGACATATTCTTGCTATTTCTAAATATGGAGTTCGACAATCTTTTATTAATAAATCTAAAATTTGTAAATCTAATTCATCTAAATGTGCATTTGCAACTAGTTTCATATTATCACCTCTTAATAATCATAAAATCTAAATTTTATTTTATCAAATATTAGAGGATTATTAAAGTAAAAAACAATAAATTTATTAATTATTTTCAAAATTTTTATTAAAGTAATAATTTGTATTAAAATAAAGTTTTCAAAAAAATAAAAAAATGCTAGTAAAGCTTGATTATATACATAATATCTAATAAACTATTTAATATACAAATTTAAGGAGGAATGACAGATGCATATATTAATGACAATCCTTACTTTTATAGGAGTTTTAGCGTTTACACTTTTACTTTATTGGCTTTGTAGAAAATATATATTTAAAAAAGTAAGAGTTAATAAGTGGGTGCCTCTTGCAGTAGCAATTGCATTATTTTTAATTCAAATGTTTTTGACAACTACACAAAGAGTAGTTCCAGTACAAATGTTATTATCAGTTTTATCTGTATTATTTTTCTTATGGTTTATGGATATACTTCAAACAGGTGGACCTAAGAAGTCAGAAAAGAAAATTGTTATAAAACCAAAAGCTAAACCTAATAGAGTAAAACATAAAAATAATGGAAAATAAACTAAATTCAGACTTTATACGTTTAATCTGAATTTAAAAAGGAGCTGTTACACTATAAAATGTTTTTTATAACTAAAGACATTTTGATTAGTGCTATGGCTCCTTTTAATATAAAGCTTTGTATATATCAACACATATTTAAAACAGGGTCTAATGTAAAAATAAATATAACATTTTAATATATTAATTAGAAATTAAACAAAAGGCAAATTAAACTTAAAAATTTCTAAGGGGGCAAAACACCACCTTAGAAATTTTTGTGGTTTTGCTTTAAATATGTGCTTATTATATATCAACACTTTATTAAAACAGAACCTTTTTTATAAACTTAAATTCATGTTCATTAAAAAAAGGATTTTTAAGTTAAACTCGAAAAATAGGAGAGCTTATTCCTACTTTTCCATTTTCTAATATAGTTTTTATAACATACCATTTTTCATTAGTTTCAGCCTTATGCCTATAAATATACTTTATACGATTTAAATTTAAATCAGGTATTTTTTTTATTACAGTACCTGAAAAAGAAATTATATCTATCTCCTTAATTTTATAGTTGTTATCTTGAATGAATATATAAAATTCCAGTTCGTTATCATCTAAGGGGATAGTTTCACCCATAAAGGCATTATTTATAGTAAAGTACATAACTAAAGATTTAGATTCAGTTGAATACGTATGTCGACTTCTAAATGCAGTTATTAAGGAGTCTAAAGTAAGTTCATTAGAAATTATGCATGTTAAATTTTCATCATCACCAAAATTCATTCTATGATTATCTTGTGAGTTTATAGCACCAAGTTGCCAGCCCTTATCTAATAAATTGTAATAATACTTATCATATCTAGAATATTTATTTGGAGCAGAACCATTACCAACTTCAATAGATGTTATTAGTTTATTTAATAGTGGGCTATATTCTAAGTAATTTATGTTTTTATGAGGATGATTAAGGGTTATAAAAGCGTTTGGATTATTAAACATCCATAATATTAATAATTTAAGATTACTAACTATACCAGTAAAAAATCTATTAGAATTTATTATATTTATATCTCCAAATCCACTAGTTTTGCTTTCAAATCCTATTACTGGTAGGAAGTTATCATGTTTTTTTCTATATTTTGTTCTTAAGTATTTTAAAGCTTCCCATTTACTTAATTCATTTCCATTCATTCTAACAGATTTAATAAGATAATTATTGTGGTCTGTTAAAATTAAAAAATCCAATCCGTTATGTCGAGCATAATCAAATGCTTCAGTTGGTGTACCTCGTCCCGTAGAGAAACCACAGTGAGCATGAGGAATGCCATAGTAAAATTTTAAGTTTTTAAAGTTAATTTGTGTTTTTTTCTTGATCACATTATCCTACCTATAAAATTGCTTACAGTATATAATATATCTTCTGCGGTAAAATAATGACAATAACTAAATGTAATGATAAAATAAGTTTAGGTATCTTAGCTGGATTTAATTATAAAAAAGAAGAAAGTGGGAAAAATAATGGTAAAGAATTTTTTAAATAATAGTCCTAATATATCAGAAAGTGTTTACATATCTGAAACATCTGTTATTATTGGAGATGTCGTTATTAAAGAAAATTCTAATATATGGTTTGGCGCTGTACTTAGAGGTGATGAACAATCAATATCTATAGGTAGCGAAACTAATATACAAGAAAATGTTGTTATTCATGGAGATGGAGATAATAATGTGATTGTAGGAAATGGTGTTACTATTGGTCATGGTGCTATCATTCATGGATGTGCAATAGGTGATAATGTACTCATTGGTATGGGAGCTATAATATTAAATGGAGCTAAAATAAGTAAAAATTCTATTGTTGCTGCTGGAAGCTTAATAACTCAAAATAAGGAATTTGAAGATGGATCATTAATACTTGGAAATCCTGCAAAAGTTATAAGAAAATTAACACAGGAAGAAATTCAAGCTAACAAAGAAAGTTCTTTAACTTATGTTAATTTAGCTAAGAAAATGGCAGACAGTAATTAATAAGGTAATAAATTGGAGGAAATATGATACTAATAGGTGAATATAATAATTTTAAGGTAAGTAAAAAAGTTGATTTTGGATATTATTTAGAAAATGAGATGGGTGAAGAGGTATTATTACCTAATTCATCTTTAAATGAAAAGAAAATAGAAGTTGGCGATAAAGTAGAAGCTTTTGTTTATAGAGATTCAAAAGATAGAGTGATATCAACATTAAAAACTCCAAGTTTAACAGTTGGAAAAGTAGGCTACTTAGAAGTAGTTGGTCAAAGTGGTATAGGAGCATTTGCAGATTTTGGTCTTGAAAGAGATGCATTCGTACCAATTAAAGAACAAATATATAAATTAAAAACAGGAGAAAAGTATTTATTTTATATGTACTTAGATAAAACGGATAGAATAGCTCTTACAACTAGAGTTGATAACTATTTAGAATTTGCATCACCTGAAGAATTTAAAACTTCAGATGAAGTAGAAGCAATAGTGTATGAAAGTGGTTATAATGGAACTTTAAAAGTTGCAATAAATAGAAAATTCAAAGGAATACTATTAGGGAATGAGCATTTTGACTATTTATATCCAGGTCAAGCAGTAAATGCAAGAGTTAAGAGAATATATGAAGATGGAGTAATTGGTATTACAACAAGAAAAACAAGGTTAAATGAAAGAGACGTATTATCAAAAGATATACTTCAATATTTAAGAGAAAATGGAGGCTTTATGCCATTTAATGATAAATCTTCACCAGAAGATATAAAAAGAACATTTAATACTAGTAAAAATTACTTTAAAATAGCACTTGGTGGATTAATGAAACAAAAGTTAATAGCTCAAGATAAAGAAGGAACAAGATTACTATAATAAAATTTCATGATTTTTAAGTACATATGTTATTTAAGTAAAAATATAATTTAAGAATAATAGGTTTTAAAAAGGTGTGGATACTATATTTAAGTAGAGCCACACCTTTAATTTTTTTATTTGATTCTTGTTCTAAATAATAGATTTTTTAATTTGCTCCAATTAAAAGGAACTAAAGGATAAAAATAACGATCATTTGTAATTGTTTTAGTAGAATACATAATAAATACTATTAATAGAAGTCCTATTATAAATCCCCAATAACCTAAAATTGCACTTAATATTAATAACAACACTCTCATAAACTTCAAAGCATAGCCTAACTCTATACTAGACTGCTCAAAACTAGCTAAAGCAACTATGGACATATATAATATTGATTGAGGTATAAACCACCCTGTAGTTACTGTATATTCGCCTAAGATTAATCCACCAATAACAGATAAAGACATTCCAAGGGAATTAGGAGTATTTAAAGATGCTAATTTTAATCCATCAATGGCTACTTCTAATATTAAAAATTGCCAAAAAATAGGTATGGAATAACTATCTTTTGGAAATAAAAAATTAAATTCAGGTGGCAAGGTTATATTTCCATTAATAAAAAGTAGGTAAAGTGGGGTTAAAACAATTGTTGATATAGTTATAATGTTTCTAATTATTCTTAAATAGTTACCTGTAAATATTGGGAAATAATAATCATCTACATCTTGTAGAAAATCAAAAATAGAAGTTGGCAAAATCATAGCAGTAGGAGAATTATCTACTAAAATAATTATATTACCTTCAGTTAAATGAGAAGATGCCACATCAGGTCTTTCTGTATATCTAACTTTAGGAAATGGATTAAGATAATTATTATTGCTTAAAGTTTCAACTAAGCTTTGATCTCCTAATGTAAGAGTATCTACATTTATTTTTTTTATTTTTTCCAATATTATATTTAAGCTACGTTTATCAGCAATACCATCCATATAAGCTATACATACATCAGTTTTTGAAATTTTACCTATAGTATGCATATCAAAAATCAATCTAGAATCCCGTATTCTTCTACGAATTAAAGCTGTATTAAAGACTATTGTTTCAACAAAGCCATCTCTGGCACCTCTTAAAGTTTTTTCCTTTTCAGGTTCTGAAAGTCCACGTACAGGATAGGTACGCATATCTAGAATTATGCACTTATCATATCCATCAACAAACATTGATGTTTGCCCACAAAGCACAGCATCAATTATTTTATCTAAATCAACTTCTTCAGAAACTTCTATATAAGGAATAGCATTATCTATAAATTCACTTGGTGTTTTATAAGAGTTCATTACTTCAGGCTTTATTGTAAAGAAGCCATTCATTATTCGTTCCATAACGTCATCCTTAGTAAATCCATCTATATAAAACATAGTTGTTTTTTTGTCACCTATTATTATATTTCTTTGAATAATATCAAAGCTTTCTTTAACTTTTAGCTTTGATTTTATTAAATTAATATTATTATCAAAACTTGATGTTATTTTCAAAAAACTACACCTCTTTCGTATTTTATGATAATGGTAGGTTCATGAAAATATTATGTGATTTACAAAGAAAATTATGCAAAGTAATTCTAATAAAAATAAGTTATATAATAATATACAAAATTTAATTATCAAATAATTAATTAGGGAAATGTTAAATCTTGCACAAAAAAAATATATTAATCATATTTTATAATGCAAAGTGTTAAAAATATAAAATATAAAGTATGAATTAGATTTAAATGGGAGATGAACATTATGTGTGGTATTGCTGGATTAGTAAATTTTAAAGAAGACATATCAAAATCTAAAAATATATTAGAGGATATGGTAAAAACATTAAAAAAAAGAGGCCCAGATAGTCAAGGATATTATGTTGATAAAAATGTTCTGTTAGGTCATAGAAGATTAATAGTTGTAGATCCGGATGGTGGTAAACAGCCGATGATTAAGATATTTGAAGGCAATAAATATGTTTTGATTTATAATGGCGAGTTATATAATACGGAAGAATTAAGAAAAGAATTAAAGAGCGAAGGATTTTATTTTGATTCATATTCAGATACAGAAGTATTAATTACATCATATATACGTTGGGGGAAAAATTGTATTAATAAATTAAATGGAATATTTGCTTTTGCTATTTTTGATGAAAAAAATAATGAAGTTTTTTTAGCTAGAGACCAAATGGGAGTAAAACCATTATTTTATACAGTATGTAATGAAACTTTAATATTTGGATCAGAAATAAAAACAATTTTAGCAAATCCAAATATAAAAAGAGAAATAAATGAAGATGGATTAACAGAATTATTTGCATTAGGACCAGCTGTAACGCCAGGAAAAGCTATATTTAAGGATATAAAAGAGATAGCACCTGCTAATTGTTTATTGATTTCAAAAACTGGAGATATAAAAACATGGGAATATTGGAGCGTTGAAGCAAAAGAGTTTAAAGAAACATCAGCTGAAGCTATAGAGCATACTAGATATTTGTTAGTGGATGCAATAAAAAGGCAATTGGTAGGGGATGTACCTATATGCACATTTCTTTCTGGAGGACTAGATTCTTCTGCAATTTCTGCAATAGCAGCACAAGAATATAGTAAGAAAGGAAAAACATTAACTACGTATTCTATAGATTATGAAGATAATTCTAAATATTTTAAGTCATCTTTATTTCAACCGACTACTGATGAATATTGGGCAGAAATTATGGCTAAAGAGATAGGAAGCGATCATAAAAAAATTACATTAAACCATGAAGATTTAGCAAATGCTTTAAAAGATGCAGTTATAGCTAGAGATTTACCAGGAATGGCAGATATAGATTCATCATTATTATTGTTTTGTAAAGAAATTCGTAAAGATTTTGTGGTAGGTCTTTCAGGGGAATGTGCAGATGAAATATTTGCAGGGTATCCATGGTTTACAAACAAAGAGATGTTTTATATGGATACTTTCCCATGGTCAAGATTTATTAATGATAGAAAATCTATAATTAATAATAAGTTAAAAAATATAAGAATAGAAGATAGAGTAAGATATGAATATGAAAAATCATTAAGCAAGGTTCCACATTTAGAGAATGAAAGTAAAAGAGACTATAGGATGAGAGAAGTATCATATTTAAATTTAAAATGGTTTATGGTTAATCTACTAAACAGAAAAGATAGAGTAAGTATGTATAATGGTTTAGAAGTTAGAGTTCCTTTTGCAGATATTAGATTAGTAAATTATGCATTTAATTTACCGGCAGAGATCAAATTGTATAAAGGAAGAGAAAAAGGATTATTGAGAGCAGCTTTAGAAGGTATTCTTCCAAATGAAATTATTTATAGAAAAAAGAGTCCATATCCTAAAACTCATAATCCTATATATACAGATATAGTTTGTAATATGATGAATGATATATTGAAGAAAAAATCATCACCTATTCATGAAATTATTGATGAAGATACAGTAAGAAGAATTGTTGATACAAGAGGAGAATCATATAAATCACCTTGGTATGGTCAACTGATGACAGGTCCTCAGTTAATAGCGTATTTGATTCAAGTAAATACTTGGTTAGAAGAATATAATATAAATATATTAATTTAAGGCTCTGTTTTAAATATGTATATGCTTAAATATTACTATAATTATATGTTTAAATATTACTCTAATATAGTCTAATTTAAAAATAAAAAATGATTACCAAATAATAAATTAGTAATCATTTTTTATTAATATTTAAGCTTAATATTAATATTTAAATTTAATAGAAATTTCTTTAATTTCACCTTTAGAGTTTTTTCTTATATTAAATTGCTTTATATCAGAAAACTCATTATTTAATTGATAAGATAATTCATTAATAGTAGCTTTAGTTTTTTTAGCTAATTCACCATCTTGAATTACTCTAAATCTAGACTTTTTACAAGTTATCTCTTCACTTTTATCACTAATCACAACAAAGTACTCAGGTGCTTCCTCTATAACTAAGTAATCTTTGCTTAAAGTTAAATCGTCACATAAATTATTATCTATACATTTAACTATCATTAAAATTCCTCCTAATATTAAAGTTATAACTCAATAGTATTACAAAATTTTCAAAATTTATACTAGAAAAAATCATGAAAAAAGTAATCAAAAATAGTAAAAATTTATAATTTATAGAGAAGTGATACTTTTTTTGATATAATGATTATCAAGGAAAGGATTGATCAGTAGTGGAAATTGGAAGAGTACGAAGCGGAAATGTATCAACTGAAAGAAAAATTGTATCAGAAAAAAAAGATTTTTCTCAAAGCTTTAATCATGCTAGGGACAGAAAATCAGAAGAACAACTTCGTAAGTTGATGGATGACATAAAAAAAAGAGGAAATAAGCTTGTATTAACTAAAACATATGTTGACGTTGTTATGTATAAAAAGATGATAAAAGAATATCTAGAATCAATATTAAAGTTTATGTATGATACAAAGAAAGATATTAGTTTTTGGCAAACTCAATATTTTGTTACTGTAGATACTGTAGATGAAAAGTTAGAAGAGCTGACTAATATGTTGTTATCTGAAGAAAAGGAAAATTTGAATTTAGCAGCAACTATAGATGAAATTCAAGGTTTAATAGTAGATATATATAGATAAAGTACATAAAAGTTTAATGCTAAAGTAATATTTATTTAGTATTAAACTTTCTTTGATTTTTCATTTATGATTTAGTAGAGTGCTGACATATACATAATGAAAGTGGGTTGAATAATTAAGTTTAGAGATGATGAAATGAGCAAATGATTATATAATAATTATAATTCTATTTTGATTATATTATATATAAACAACATTTATATATAATATAAAATAAAAATTACATTTTAAAATCAAATCATGGATATACTTAAATTTGAGGTTTGTTATGATTATTATGTTATTATAATTATAGTAAAATTTAAGGATGGTGAATTTTTATGAAGAAATTATCAATATTTTTAATACCTGTTATATCAATTTTTATGATTATAGGATGTGGAGTAAATAAAGCTGTAACTATAGACGAAGTTAAGGAAATTAATTTTGTAGTTCCAGACGGACTTCCAGCAATATCTATAGCTAAAATGATAAAAGAAAAACCAGAATTTCAAAAAGGATACAATGTTAATTATAACATTGAAAAAGTACCAGATAATGTTGCTACATCTATAATGAAGAGTGAAGCTGATATAGCTATAGTACCATCAAATATACCAGCTATATCTTATAATAAAAATGGTGATTACAAAATAGCTGGAACAGTAGGCTGGGGATCTTTTTATATAGTTTCTACTGATAATTCTCAAAGTATAGATGACTTAAAAGGTAAGGAAATTTATAATATTGGAAAGGGATTAACTCCAGATATTATAACAAAAGCTATTTTAAAAAATAACAATATAGATCCAGATAAAGATGTGAATCTTAGCTATGTTGGCGGAGTTACAGAAATAGCACCAGTAATTTTATCTGGAAAAGCTAATTATGCAGTATTACCAGAACCAGCATTATCTACTGTATTAAGCAAAAAAGATAACTTAAATATACTTCTAGATTTAAATGAAGAATGGAAAAAAGAAAATGATTCAAAATATGGTTATCCTCAAGCGACTATAATAATAAAAAAGGATTTAATAGAAAATAATAATAAGCTAGTTGAAAAGATTTTAAGAGAAATAGAAAATAGCACAATATGGGCATATAAAGATAAAGAAGCTTTAGGTGATTATTGTGAGGAAATAGGTGTATCAGCCAATAAAAATATAATAGTATCAGCTATGGAAAGAGCTAATATAAAATATGTTGATATAAAAGATTCTGTTAGTGAATATAATACTTATTTTAAAAAATTATATGAATTTGACAACATAACAGTAGGAGGAAATATACCAGATGAAGGAATATACATGGAAAAGTAGAGTATGTATTCTGGCATCATGTTTATTCTTTTTAACAGTATGGCAAGTTCTTGCAGTTATTATAAATAATGATATATATTTACCGAATATTCAACAAGTAATAACTGAAATGATTAAAATTATAAGCAGAAAGGATTTTAATTTAATACTAATAAGTAGTGTATATAGATCTGTGCTATGCTATATTTTAGCAATAGTTTTAGCAATAGTTTTAGGGGTACTTACATTTATGTATCCCTTTTTTAAATTTTTATTAGCTCCAATAAATTCTTTTGCTAAAACCATACCAACAATGGTATTAGTGGTGTTAGTATTGGTGTGGTTCAATAAAGATAACGCCCCATTTATAGTAGGATTTGCGATAACATTTCCAATATTATATGAAGGAATAGTAGGAAGTCTTAATAATATAGATGAAAAATTAATAGATATGATGAACATATATGAAATATCTCTTATAGATAAAATAAAGAAAATATACGGTCCAGTTATAAAGTTTCACTTAGCAAGTATATTTGTATCAACATTCTCTTTAGCATTTAAAGTGGTTATTGCAGGAGAAGTACATGGACAACCTAAATATGGAATTGGATCTGCAATACAGCTTGAAAAAGTGAATTTTAACACTAGTGGGATATTTGCATGGATAGTAATTATTGTAATATTATCACTAGCTTTTGAATTTATAAATAATTTATTTAAAGCTAGAATATATAGGTGGAAGAAAAATGAAAATAGAAATTAAAAATCTAAGTAAAGCTTATAATAATGAAATAGTTTTTGAAAGATTTAATTTAACTTTAGAAAATAGAAAAGTAAATTGTATAGTTGGAAAATCAGGCTGTGGAAAAAGTACTTTGCTTAATATGTTAGCTGGAATTCTTAAATTTGACGGTGGAGAAATTTTAGGAATATCAAAAAATGAAGTTAGTTACATATTTCAAGAAGATAGGTTAGTAGAATGGCTTACTGTTGAAGAAAATTTAACTTTTGCATTAAAAAAATATTATGATAAGTTAAAACTAAAAGAAAAAATAAAATCTATTTTATCTTCACTGGGACTTGAAGATGTAAAAAATAAATATCCAGAAGAATTAAGTGGAGGAATGAAACAGAGAGTAAATATAGCAAGAGCTTTTGGAAAACCCTCTAAAATTATTTTGATGGATGAGCCATTTAAGTCTTTAGATTATACGCTAAAGTATAAAATAATTGATGAATTTAAAAATATTATGCTAAATGAGAATAGAACAGTAGTATTAGTTACTCATGATGTTGATGAAGCTATATATTTTAATGGTAATATAATAGTTTTAGGAGAAAGACCTGTTAAGGTTAAAGGCATTTTTAATGAAAATTTACAAGATTTTAAGAGTGATATTATTAATTTAATTAAGTAATAGGATATAGTCTAATAATAAAAGGAGGACTTTATGTTAAAAAAGTTTATTAGTTTTTATAAACCATATAAGAAATTATTCTTTATGGATTTGATAGCTGCATTTATAGCAGCTTTATGCGATTTAGTTTATCCAATGATGACAAGAACTTTAGTTAATGATTCTATTCCTAATAAGAATATAAGATTAATAGTAGTTTTTGCAGTAACATTATTAATTATATTTTTAATTAAAGCATTATGCGGTTATTTCATGCAGTATTGGGGACATGTTGTTGGAGTAAGAATGCAGGGTGATATGAGAAGAGACGTATTTAATCATCTTCAAAAGTTACCTAATAAATATTTTGATAATAATAAAACTGGTGATATTATGTCAAGAATAATAAATGATTTGATGGAAATTTCAGAACTTGCCCATCATGGTCCAGAAGATATATTTATATCACTAGTGATGCTTACAGGTTCATTTATTATATTATGTACAATTAATATTCCACTTACATTATTGATTTTTGCCTTTATACCGTTTATTGTTTTATTTACTATGTATCAAAGAAAAAAAATGAACAAAGCGTTTCTAAATACAAAAGTAAAAACAGGTGCAATAAATGCAAGTCTTGAAAATAGTATTTCAGGAATAAGTATCTCTAAGGCTTTTGTTAGTCATGAAACAGAACAAGAGAAGTTTGAAAAAGGAAATAAAAAATTTATAATTGCAAGGGAAAAAGCATATAAAGTAATGGCTGAATATTTTTCAGGCGCAGGTTTTGGAATAGATATATTAAATTATGTAGGTTTAATAGGGGGAGGTCTATTTACCTTTAAGGGAATAATAGATATTGGTGATTTTATGGCATATATGCTGTACATAAGATTATTTACAGATCCGATTAAAAAGTTAATTAATTTTATGGAACAATTCCAAAATGGTATAACTGGTTTCCAAAGATATATGGAAATTATGAATGAAGATCAAGAAAAGAATAAAAAGAATGCCGTTGAATTACGTGATGTAAAAGGAAATATAGAATTTAAGAATGTTGGCTTTAGCTATGAGGGAGAAAAAGTATTAGATGATTTTTCTATTAATATAGAAAGTGGAAAAATGTTAGCTTTAGTTGGACATTCAGGTGGTGGAAAAACAACAATTTGTAATTTGATTCCTAGATTTTATGATGTTATGGATGGAGATATATTAATAGATGGAAAAAGTATATATGATGTAACTTTAGATTCATTAAGAGAAAATATAGGTATAGTACAACAAGAAGTATTTTTATTTACTGGAACCATAAGAGACAATATATTGTATGGAAAAACTAATGCAAGTGAAGAGGAAATTATAAAAGCTTCTAAAATGGCTAATATTCATGATTTTATTGAAAGCTTACCAGAAGGATATGACACATATATTGGTGAAAGAGGAGTAAAACTATCAGGTGGTCAAAAGCAACGTATATCAATTGCTAGAGTATTTTTAAAGAATCCATCTATTTTGATACTTGATGAAGCAACATCTGCTTTAGATAATACAACAGAGCATATAATTCAAGAGTCTCTTAAGAAATTATGCGAAGGTAGGACAACTATAGTTGTAGCACATAGATTGTCTACAATTCAAAATGCAGATGAAATAGTTGTTGTAGGAAATAAAGGAATAATAGAAAAAGGTAGTCATGATGAATTAATGAAGTTAAATGGAGAGTATAGTAAATTACAGAAAATAGCTTCTATTTAAAAAATGGCTCTGCTAGATATAATTGTTGATTTATAGTAATAATAATAGGTAGTTAAATTTAAACTACCTATTGCTTGTCTATTTAATAACTTTAGATATATAAATCCATTAATATTTCATCATAATAATTACCATTAATATTAAAGAAATTCTTATGAATGCCTACTTCTACAAATCCATGCCTTTTATACAGTTTAATGGCATTATGATTATCCTCTTTAACACCAAGACTAATATTCTTTATAGATTTATTGTCTTTTGCAAATTTTATTAACTGCTCTATAACAAAACTACCAACTCTGTTTCCCCAATATTCTTTTATTACTGAAATTGCGATTTCACTATTATGCCCTATTCTTTGTCTGTTTTCACTACTTATTTGAGAAACACTCACAATTCTATTATCAATTACACCTAACAACATAAGAGAGTTTTCATCTTTATTAATATTTTCTATATATGCTCTCTCTTGATCAATTGTAAGTTTAAACTCACCTTCTCCAAAAAGTAAATTATTACTTTCTCCACCAACAGTATTCAAATATTCAATAATATCATTAGCATCGTCTACTGTTGCCTTTCTCAAGATTAATTGTGTTCCATTCTTCAATTCAACTTTATCAATAATATTGTCAATATGTTTTATGCTCATAAACTCAACCCCTTTGAAAATTATTATAACTATAACACCCGCATAAATATATAATATTATATATAAATTTAAGCATATTAACAATTTTTTGTTGCGTAAACAAGAGTTCTGTTTTTATACGCTTGGATTCGAGTATCTACAAATGGTATTACACTATGTATAAGCATGTTTTTTGTTCTTATTATTTCTTTATCATCATTAAAACTTTCAAGGTCGTAATGACTTATTACAAGTCTTGCATAAATACCTTTGTTTATCTTTCAATTTACCATTTTTAACAATTGAGGTTGACTGACAGTGAGGGCAAACCTCCCCCTTACTAAATCTCGACTCTTTAAAATCATTATTAAGGAAACCTTTTAAAGAACCACGTGTAAGCATTTCTAATGAAGAAAGTCTATAAAATTAAATTTAGTTTTATAGACTTTCTTTATTTTTATAATTATAAAAATAAGAAATAATGGGTAAATTAATATTATAAATTTAAGAAAGGATGTATTTTTTAACCATATAAAGATGATATAAATAAATTTATATTAAAAGTGCATAAGGGAAACAAATATATGAACAATACTATGAGTAAGTGAATATTTTGTATAGAGCGTATTAATTTTAATATTTACAATAATTTAGGAGGAAAATTATGATAAAGCATATTAATGATTCTAATTTTGAAAATGAAGTTTTAAATTGTGATGAACTTGTATTAGTAGATTTTTGGGCAACTTGGTGTGGACCTTGTAGAATGTTATCACCAGTATTGGAAGAATTAGAAGGAGAATTTGAAAATGTTAAGTTTACTAAAATAGATATTGATGAAAATCCCTGGTCATCTAGAGTTAATGAAATTAGAAGTATTCCAACAATAAAATTATTTAAAAATGGCAAGCCAATAGAAACATCAATAGGATTTTTACCTAAAGAAGCTTTATCAGACTTAATTAAAGATAATTTATAAATTAGGAGTTTAGATGTATGCAAGAACGATATGATGTTGCAATAATAGGAAGTGGACCGGCAGGCCTTTCAGCAGCGCTAAATGCCAAAATAAGAAATAAGAAATTTATTATTTTTGGATCTAGTAATTTAAGTTCAAAGTTAGAACAGGCCCCTAAAATTAATAATTATCTAGGTTTTTATGGTATAAGTGGTGAAGATTTAAAAGAAAAATTTTTAAATCATATAAAATCTATGAAAATAAATATAAAAAATGAAAGAATAAATAATATTTATGCTATGGGAGAATATTTTACTTTAATGGGAAATGAAGAAATATATGAATCTAATACTGTAATAATAGCAACTGGAGTAGAATATACTAAAGCATTAGATGGAGAAGAAGAATTTTTAGGAAAAGGTGTGGGATATTGTGCTACATGTGACGCACCACTATATAAAAATAAAACAGTATCTATAATATCCTATCATAAAGAAGGAGAAAAAGATGCTAACTATGTTAGTGAATTAGCAGAAACAGTTTATTATATACCTATGTATAGAGGTGAATACGATATAAATGATAAAATTACTATAATAGAAGATAAGCCAGTAAAAATCGTAGGGGAGGAAAAGGTAGAAAAATTAATACTAAAAGAAAATAATTTAATAACTGAGGGCATTTTTTTGCTTAAAGATTCTATATCTCCTAAAGAATTAGTACCTGGTTTAAAGATAGTAAATGGTCATGTTGAAGTTAAAAGGAATATGGAAACTAATATAAAAGGATGTTTTGCAGCAGGAGATTGTACTGGAAAGCCATATCAATATATTAAAGCAGCTGGAGAGGGAAATATTGCAGTATTAAGTGCTGTTGCATACTTAGATTCATTAAAATAAATTAATATAGAATTTATGGAAAAGCAAGCATTTTAAAATGTTTAAAACATTTTAAAATGCTTTTTAATTATATTATGATTTAAAAATATAAATAGATTTATGTATTTATAGAATTGGAAAGTTGATAAAAATAAATTTATGATGTTTTTCAGTTAAGTTATAAAAATATATTAGTGTATACTAATTATTAAATAAATCATAATTGTGGGTATTTATTGTTGCTTTATTGAGAAAAAGTATAGCATAAAACACAGGAATGAAAAACACTTTTTAAAATTATTCGTAGACAAAATTTGTATAAAATGGTTTAATGTTTTATATAAGGGGATTTTAAATATATAGTAATTATAACAATATATTTGTGTAAATTATGGAGGTTAAAATGAATAATAATGATGTGGAAGACATAAAAAAACTAAAGTATTTTAGATTACTAGCCAAGCAGTATCCTAATATTGCTTTAGCCGCTACAGAAATTATAAATTTAGAAGCAATTCTTAATTTACCTAAAGGTACAGAACATTTTTTAAGTGATATACATGGTGAATATGAGCCATTTGTACATGTACTAAGAAATGGGTCTGGCGTGGTAAAAAGAAAGATAGAAGATCTTTTTTGCAAATCTTTATTAGAAAGTGATATAAAGAGTTTAGCAACTTTAATATATTATCCAGAACAAAAATTGGATATAGTTTTAAAAGAAGAACGTAATATAGATGATTGGTATAAAATAACGTTAAATAGACTTATAGAAATATGTAGATTTTGTTCATCTAAATATACAAGATCTAAAGTGAGAAAGGCTTTACCAGCTGATTTTGCTTATATAATAGAGGAATTATTACATGAACAATTTAATGGTATAGATAAAGAGGAGTATTACGATAGAATAATAACTACAATTATAGATATAGGAAGAGCAAAAGAATTTATAATTGCATTATCAAAGCTTATTCAAAGAATGATTATTGATAGGCTTCATATAATAGGGGATATATATGATAGAGGCCCAAGACCAGATATTATAATAGATACCCTTATGGAATATCATTCTGTTGATATTCAGTGGGGCAATCATGACATGCTTTGGATGGGAGCAGCTGCAGGAGTAAGAACTTGTGTTGCTAATGTTTTAAGAATATCTACAAGATATGCAAATTTGGATTTAGTTGAAGAAATTTATGGAATAAATCTGTTACCACTAGCAACATTTGCATTAAAGTATTATAGGGATGACCCATGTGAATCATTTATTCCAAAAGTAAAGGAAGATGACCCAGCTGCAAATCAAGAAGTAGATTTAGTATCTAAAATGCATAAAGCTATAACAATATTACAGTTTAAACTAGAAAAAGAGATAATAGATAGAAGACCAGAATTTGAATTAGAAGAAAGATTGTTACTAGATAAAATAGATTATGAAAAAGGAACTATAATATTAAATGGAACTGAATATAAATTAAATGATAATAATTTCCCAACAATAGATCCTAAAGATCCATATAAACTTACAGAGGAAGAATCAGTACTTATAGATAAACTTGTGTATTCTTTTGTAAATAGTGATAAATTACAAAAACATGTTAGATTTTTATTTTCTAAAGGAAATATGTATTTAAAGTTTAATTCTAATTTATTGTTTCATGGTTGTATACCATTAGATGATGACGGAAATTTAAAAAGTATGTGGATACAAGGTGAAGAATATGAAAGTAAAAGATTATTAGAAAAATTTGATTCTTTATCTAGAGAAGGTTATTTTGAAAAAGTTGGAAGTGAAGAAAAGACTTATGGAATGGACATAATGTGGTATTTATGGACAGGCCCTGTATCACCTTTGTTTGGTAAAAAGAAAATGGCTACATTTGAAAGGTATTTTATAGATGATGAAATAGCTCATATAGAACAGAAAACAGGATATTATAAACTAAGAGATAGAGAAGAAATGTGTGATATGATACTTAGAGAATTTGGATTAGATCCAAGCGAATCTAGGATTATAAATGGACATGTACCAGTAAAAAAGAAAAATGGAGAAAGTCCAATAAAGGCTAATGGTAAAATGATAGTTATTGATGGTGGATTTTCTAAGGCATACCAAAAACAGACTGGCATAGCAGGATATACATTGATATATAATTCTTATGGATTACAATTAGTTTCACATGAACACTTCTCATCTACAGAAGAATCTATAATGAAAGAAAAAGATATTCTATCTACAACTCTTGTAGTAGAGCAAAAGCTCAAACGAAAAACAGTAGAAGATACAGATATAGGTAAGGAGTTACAAGTTCAAATTAAAGACTTGAAGGAATTATTATTAATATATAGAAAAGGGATAATAAAAGAAATAAGATAAGGTAAATACCTTATCTTATTTCTTTTTTAATCACAATCATCATTAACAACAATTTTATTTAGATAAAAATAAAATTCAACGCCATTATCTATGTTTTTAAGGTTAAACTCACTGTTATGAAGTTTTAATATATTTTTAACTATAGATAATCCAAGACCAGTGCTGTCTTTTGTTCTTTGCCTTGATTTATCAACTCTGTAGAATTTATCAAATAATTTATTGATTTCTGATTCAGGAATGTTTATACCCATATTTTTTATTGAGATTTTAAATTTATCATTTTCTTCATTTACGGATACATCTATTAAATTATGTGGAGGAGTATATTTTATTGCATTAGTTATAATATTAGTTATTACTTGATCCATTTGAAATGTATCTGCATAAACATAACTATAAGGGTTGCTAGAATTAAAGTTAACTTTTAAATCATTTTCTTCAAATTTCAAATGATTATTTTTTAAAATTTTAGATATTAATCTGTTTATATTAAAGGATTCTAATTTTGGTTTTATAGTGCCTGACTCTAATTTTGATAATTCTAACATGTTTTTAACTAAGGTATTCATTTTTTGAGATTCACTAATTATAGTTTCTAAATAAGCTAAGGCATCATCACCAGATACTATTCCATCTTTAAGACCTTCAGCATAACCTTCAATTATTCCTATAGGAGTTTTTAATTCATGACTAACATTATCTACAAATTCTTTTCGCATATTTTCAAGTTTTCTTTCTTTTTCAATATCCTCTTCTAACTTCTGATTTTTTTGTTTTAAATCAGTTAAAGCATTTTGAAGATTTTTAGAAAGAAAATTTAATGTTCTAGCTAAGTTTCCAATTTCATCTTCTCTATCCACGTCACAAGAAACTGTGAAATCCATATTAGACATTTTATTAGCCACGGTATTTAAATTTGTAAGAGGTTTAGATATTAAATTAGAGTAAATAGAAGATAGAATACCTGCTATTATTGCTAATCCTAAAAAAACATAAATATAAAATTCATCAATTACTTTTGACGCTTCTTCAATTGGTTGAATGGATGAAACGGATATTATAACACTATCATTGTTAGATTTTAAGGACATAGGTGCTATTATACCGATTTTTTGATCTTCATTTCCTTGATTATAAAATCGTGTTACTTTAATTTTAGAGGACTTTACAACATCTAAAATTAAAGTCTTATCATTAATAAGTTCATCACAGAATTTAGTTAATATAGCTATATTATCTTTATTTTCAATCTTATTTGGAAGATACATAAGCTCTCCATTAAGGGCAAATATTGCTACTTTTGAGTTATTGTCATTTTCAAATTTATCTAGTACTTGATATAAAGCATAGTCATCAGTATTTTGATAAGAATATAAAGTTTGAATTTTACTTATTTCTTTAACCAAAAGAGATGTTTTTCTATAAAAATAAAATCTTTCGAACAAGAATGATTGGGTAAAGTAAACTAATAATAGTAATCCGAATACAAGACAAAGAGTTATTGCAAATAATCTTTTTGATAAACTATGTTTCATTATTTAACCTCGAACTTATAGCCACTACCACGAACAGTAACTATATAAGATGATTTATCTAATAATTTTTCTCTAAGTCTTTTAATATTAGTATCTACGGTGCGAATATCACCATAGTAATCAATTCCCCACACATTATCTAGTATATTATCACGACTTAATGCAATGCTTTCATTATTTATTAGATAAATTAAGAGCTCATATTCTTTAGGGGATAAAAGTATTATATTATCATTAACTTTAACTTCATGAGAAAGTTGATTTACACTTAATCCATTAAAATTTTGAATACTTGAATCTAAATCTTCTCTTGTTCTTTTTAGTAATGCTTTAACTTTTGCAACTAGTACTTTAGGGCTGAAAGGTTTGGTCATATAATCATCTGCACCAAATTCATATCCTTCAAGTTTATCTTCTTCCTCGCCTCTTGCAGTAAGGAAAATTACAGGAACATTTGATACTTCTCTAAGCTTTTCAAGCATTTCTAGTCCATTCATTTTTGGCATCATTATATCTAAGATTATTAAATCTATTTTTTCTTTACTGAATTGGAATAACCCTTCTTCTCCATCAGATGCTTCAAAAATATTAAAACCATCTTTTAAAAGATAGTCTCTAATTAAAAATCTAATTTTAAGTTCATCTTCCACAATTAATACTGATTTTTTCATAATTTATATTTCACTCCTTTAAAATTAGAAATATACACTTTTTATATATTTTAGCATTACTTTAAGAATATATCTATATAAGAGTATCTATATATTAATGAAGTTCAAATAATGTGTTATAATTTTATTTTAGAGACTTTATATATAATTAATCAGTTAGAATTATATATAATTAAGTAGTTAGAATTTATTAGGAGAAGAGTGAATGATAAAATTAAATTTCGATATAAAAAGGCATAAGTTAAAGAACGGATTAGAAGTAATAACTATAAAAAAAGATACACAAATAGCATCAATAAACATAGGAGTTAAAGTTGGTGCGTTCAATGAACGCTTAGAAGAAAAGGGGATAAGTCATTTTATAGAGCATTGTTTATTTAAAGGAACATATACAAGAAATGATGAAGAACTTAATAGCGATTTAGAATCTCTAGGGGGAGAGTATAATGCATATACTGATTATGATGCTACCGTGTATACAATTAGTTGTTTGATGGAAGAATTTAATAATGGGATATCTATATTAAGTGATATGATTATAAATTCTAAATTTGAGGAGAGCGAAATAGAAAAAGAAAGAGGCGTAATATTATCTGAAATAAGGATCGGAAAAGATGACTTAGAAGATTATAGTTTTAAAAATGTAAATAATATAGCATTTAATAAAAGTCCTTTAAAATATGAAGTGGCAGGCCTTGAAAAAAATGTAAAAAAATTCACTAGAGAAGAAATAAAAGGCTATTATAAAAAATATTATACACCTAAAAATTCATTAATTACTATGGTTTCACCATTAAGTCATGACGAAGCTATAAAATTAATAGAAGATAATTTTAGTATGTGGAGTGGAGAAAAGCCAGAAACTATAGGTGTTATTAAAGAGAAAAATAATAATATAACAAAAATCACCTATAAAAAAGATATAGAACAAAGTACAATAATTTATTTGTATACTTTTAATGAGCTAGAAAAAGAAGATGAATTACCACTTAGAATATTAAATCATAAATTAGGTGAGAGTGCTAATTCGCTTTTATTTAGAGAAATAAGAGAAAATAGAGGGCTTGCTTATGATATATATACAAATCTGGAGATAAGTACCAATATAAAAACATTATATATATATACATCAGTAGCTGAAGAAAACTTAGAAGAAGCTAAATATGCAATAGAGGAAACATTAAATAATATTATTGATGGAAAAATTCAAATTTGTGATAGAGATTTAGATGTTATGAAAAAAGTTCATAAGACTGCAGTAATTTCAACACTAGAGGATTCATTAGAGCTTTGTAATTATATACTACATCAAGAACTTGAAGGTGAAGATATATTTGAATTTGTTAAAGATATGGGAAGATTGAATAATATTGATAAAGTTAAAATTAATGAAGTTAGTAAAAAAGTATTTAAAAACCCTACTATTCATATATTAAAATCTAATTAATTTTTATTAAATGTAATATGTGGAATTTAATTACTTTTTTATTAATATTTGTTTTAAATATGTGTTGACATACGCAATGGATGAAGGTGAGAAATTTAAATGGCTAAAATAACAAAATTAGAAGTTCAAAAGAGAAATAAAGAAAGAGTAAATGTATTTTTAGATGAGGATTATGCCTTTTCTATAAGTGCTGAATTGATATATAAAGAAGGAATTAAGGTAAAAGATAGTGTAGATTCAGAAAAACTTAAGGTATTAGCAAATAAAGATGCTATTATAAAATGTAGAGAAGCTGCAATAAAAAGTATAGAAAGAAACTTAAAAACAGAAAAACAAGTAAGAGATAAATTGAATTTAAAGGGTTATGATGAAGAGGCTATAACTAAAGCAATAGATTTTTTAAAAGAGTATAATTTTTTAGACGATAAGGATTATGCTAATAAATTTGTTAAAGACAAATTGAAGTGTCAAGGAAGTAATAAGATTAGATATTCACTTATGCAAAAGGGTGTATCTAAGGATGTTATAGAAGAGGAACTGAGTGGTATAGATAAAGAAAATGAAAAAGAAAATGCACTTGTTTTAGCACAGAAGAAGGTAAATAATCTTAGAAAAACAGAATCTGATACATACAAGATATCAAACAAATTGTATCGTTTTTTATTATCTAAAGGGTATGGTTATGATATTATCAAAGATGTAGTTAAAGAAGCTATGAATTTTGAATTTTATGATTAAAGGAGAATATAAATGGAAAAAATTCTTTTATACAAAATTATAATTTTTAGTATAATAGGAATATCGATACTATTTAGTATAATAAAAGTATTGAGGAGTTCCAATATTGATTATGTTATTGCTCCTATAATAGATACAATAGCAAATATATTGACATTTATGTTTATTTTGTTAAAATATGAGAATGTTAATAATATATTGTCATACTTTATAAAAAACATTTTAGGAGATTTATATTTAACTAATGGAATAATTAAAATAATTGGGACTATAGCATTATTTATAATTATAAAATTTATAATAAAATTCATAATTTCAATAATACAATCAACTATTTTTAGCGGTGGAAAGAAAGTTATAAATGAAAGTAAAACATTACTTATTATTTTTTCAACTATATTTGCTATTGCTAGAGCTTGTATTTTTATCTTGATATTATTTGTTCCTATAATAATGTTTAATTCTATTCCTAATAATCCTTATCAGATTAATATTTTTAATGATATTACTGCATTTAATAAAGTAGAAGATATCATAGATAAAAATAAATCTAAAATCATAAATAATGGACTGATTAAGGATATAGCATCGAATAGAATTATTTATTATAATGGGGTTACTTTAGATGAAGGCGTAAAATCTAATGATGCTATTAACGAAAAGGCAAGAAAAATAGTCTCATCAAGCAAAAATGATAGAGAAAAAGCAAAAAAATTATACTCGTGGATTGGCTCTAATATAACTTATGATTATGATAAAGCAACTAGAGTTTTAAACTCAGAAAATGTAAAAAATAGTGGAGCTATATGTGCATATGAAGAAAGAAATGGTATATGTTTTGATTATGCATGTCTTTATGTAGCTATGGCGAGAGCAACTAATCTGAAAGTAAGATTAATAACTGGAGAAGCATATAATGGAGATGAATATATAAGTCATGCATGGAATGAAGTATATTTAAGTGATGAAAATAAATGGATTAAAGTTGATCCAACATTTTATAAAGCAGGAAATTACTTTGATTGTGATAATTTTGATGATATACATAAAAAGGATAATATTGCAGGAGAATGGTAGTATAAGAGGCATATTTATAATATACTTCTTATAAAATATAAGAAGTATATTAATTTTTTGATAATTTTGCGAGAATTAGGTTTATTGCTTTTTCGCAATCAGTATCATTATTGCTAATAGCCCATGCTATATTAAAAAATTGTAACGCTTTATTTAGTTTGTTTTTCATGGTGTAGCAATAACCTAAATTAAAATAATATTTACTTTCATTTTGAATAGTAAGAGCATTTTTTAACATAGTTATTGCTTTATCAAATTCCTTTAATTTAATAAAACAAACACCTGCATTATAATACGAACAAGCCTCATTTTGTTTCTGAGTAGCAGATTTTTTATAACAATCAATAGCTCGCAAATAATCTTGAGTATTGTATAATTTATTTCCTTCATTAAAATAGTTCATTTTAACCTCCAAAGATATTATTTTATAAGTTATTAAAATATATAAGATCTCTAATATACTAATTAAATACATTTAGATTATAGACATGTAAAATAACTACTATACATAAATAAAACAAAATTGAAATAATAATGTTGTATACAAATAAAAATATTAATATAAATTTGTATTTTAATTTAGAGTAGGTGAAATTGAAGATGAAGAACTATAAAATAGGATTAGATATTGGTTCAACAACGGTTAAACTAGTTGTTCTTAATCATAAAGAGCAATTAGTATATAGTAAATATGAAAGACATTATTCTGATATAAAGAGTACTATTATAGAATTAATAGAAGAAGCGTATAAAGATATTGGAAATATTTCTTGTACATTAAGTGTAACAGGTTCTGGTGGACTTTCTGTATCCAAATGGCTTAATGTAGAATTTGTACAAGAAGTTATTGCATGTTCTAAAACAGTTGAAACAATAATTCCAGAAACAGATGTTGTAATAGAATTAGGTGGAGAAGACGCTAAAATAACTTATTTTAGAGGTGGCCTTGAACAAAGAATGAATGGAAGTTGTGCAGGTGGAACAGGAGCTTTTATAGATCAAATGGCTGTTTTATTAAATACAGATGCTAGTGGTCTAAATGAATATGCTAAAAGTTTTAATGTTATATATCCAATAGCTTCAAGATGTGGAGTTTTTGCTAAAACAGATATACAACCTCTTATAAATGAAGGCGCAAGTAAAGAGGATATTGCAGCATCTATTTTTCAAGCTGTAGTTAATCAAACAATAAGTGGACTAGCATGTGGGAAACCTATAAAGGGAAATGTTGCTTTCCTAGGAGGCCCATTATTCTTTGTATCAGAATTAAGACAAAGATTTATAGAGACATTAAAATTAGAAGAAGGACAAGTTATTTTCCCAGAAAAGTCACAATTATTTGTAGCACAAGGAGCAGCATTATTATCAACAAAAAATAACTTTACAGATCTTGAGAGTATAGTAAAAAAAGTTAAAAATTTATCTCAAATAAAAGATGATGATGTTGAAAGATTGGATGTTTTATTTGAAAGTGAAGATGAACATATAAAATTTAAAAAAAGACATGAAATGGCTAAGGTAAAAAGAGGGGATTTAAATAATTATAAAGGAAAAGCTTTTTTAGGTATAGATGCGGGATCAACGACTACTAAAATTGCATTAATAAATGATAAAGATGAACTTATATATTCTTTATATGAAGGTAATGAAGGTAATCCACTTAAAAAAGTTATACAAATGTTAAAAGACTTGTATTCAAAATTACCAAGTGAAGTTGAAATTGCAAATACAACTGTGACAGGGTATGGAGAAGCTTTAATTAAGTCAGCATTACATATTGATATTGGAGAAATAGAAACAATTGCCCACTATAAGGCCGCAGAATATTTTTTACCAGGCGTTAATTTTATTTTAGATATTGGTGGACAAGATATGAAATGCTTAAAAATAAAGAATGGAACAATAGATAGCATATTATTAAATGAAGCTTGTTCATCTGGTTGTGGTTCATTTATAGAAACATTTGCAAAATCGTTAAATATGAAAATTCAAGACTTTGCACAAGAAGCAATTAAATCAAAAGCACCTGTTGATTTAGGATCAAGGTGTACAGTTTTTATGAACTCAAGAGTAAAACAATCTCAAAAAGAAGGTGCTGAAGTTTCCGATATTTCTGCTGGATTATCGTATTCTGTAATAAAGAATGCTTTATTTAAAGTTATAAAATTAAGAGATGAAAAAGATATTGGAGATAAGGTAATAGTACAAGGTGGAACATTTTATAATGATGCTGTACTTAGAAGTTTTGAGCTTGTTTCAGGAAGAGAGGCTGTTAGACCAGATATAGCAGGTCTTATGGGCGCTTTTGGTTGTGCAATAATATCAAAAGAAAGATATGTAAAAGGTGAAAAATCTAGGATACTTTCTAAGGATAAAATTGACAGCTTTAATATGACATCAGTATTTAAGAGATGTGGCAAGTGTGGAAATAATTGCCTTTTAACTGTTAATAAATTTTCTACTGATGAAGAGTTTATTTCGGGTAATAGATGTGAAAGAGCACTTGGTGTAGATAAAACTAAAAATGATATTCCTAACTTATATAAATATAAGTATAAGAGAACTTTTAATTATATTCCTCTTAAAGAAAATGAAGCTAAAAGAGGGGTAATAGGAATTCCAAGAGTATTAAATATGTATGAAAACTATCCATTTTGGTTTAAAATCCTTACTTCTCTTGGATTTAGTGTAAAATTATCACCTTCATCAAGTAAAAATATATATGAAAAGGGAATAGAAACAATACCATCTGAATCGGCATGTTATCCGGCAAAATTAGTTCATGGACATGTAATGTCACTTATAAATTCAGGAGTAAAAACTATTTTTTATCCTTGCATACCATATGAAAAGAAGGAATTTGGTGATTCAAACAATCATTATAATTGTCCTATGGTAACATCTTACCCTGAAGTTATTAAGAATAATGTTGATGAATTAAAAAATAAAAATATAAAATATATCTCTCCTTTCTTTTCATTAGATGATGAAAAGGAATTAGCAAAAAGAATAGTTCATGAATTTAAAGAGTATAATGTTACATTAAAAGAAGCGGAATGTGCTATTAATTTAGGCGTAAAAGAGAGAGAGGCTTATAAAAAAGATATTCAAAATAAGGGTGAAGAAATTTTAAGATATCTTGAAGAAAATAATAAATATGGAATAGTTTTATGCGGAAGACCTTATCATATAGATCCAGAAATAAATCATGGAATACCTGATGTAATAAATTCTTATGGCATGGCTGTATTAACAGAAGATAGTGTATCTCATTTAGGAAACTTAAAAAATAAACTTAGAGTTGTTGATCAATGGACTTATCATTCAAGATTATATAGAGCAGCACAAGTTGTAGCTGAAAATGATAACCTTGAAATAATTCAATTAAATTCTTTTGGTTGTGGATTAGATGCAGTAACAAGTGATCAAGTTTCTGAAATAATAAGTTCTAAAGGAAAGATATATACTTTACTTAAGATAGATGAAGGAAATAATTTAGGAGCAGCTAAAATAAGAATTAGATCATTAAAAGCTGCAATAGAAGAAAGAGTTAGAAAGAGCTATATTCCAATAGAAGAAAAAATAGAATATAACAATCCTGTATTTACAAAAGAAATGAGAAAAAATCATACAATACTTGTACCTCAAATGTCACCAATTCATTTTAAGCTGATACAAGAGGCAGCAAGATCAAGTGGATATAATGTTGAAGTATTACCTTCAATAGATGCAAAGGCAATTGATGAAGGGTTAAAGTATGTAAATAATGATGCATGTTATCCATCTATAATAGTTATTGGTCAAATGATTAATGCATTAAAGTCTGGTAAATATGATTTGAATAATACATCAGTTATAATAAGTCAAACTGGCGGCGGATGTAGAGCGACTAATTATATAGGATTTTTAAAGATGGCTTTAAAGCATGCAGGATTTGAAAATATACCTGTAATATCTCTAAATGCAGTAGGGCTTGAAAAACAACCAGGATTTAAGGTGAATCTTAAATTTTTAAATAAATCACTTATGGCTTTGATATATGGAGATTTATTTATGAGAACTTTATATAGGACCAGACCATATGAAAAAGAGAATGGTTCTGCTAATGCTTTATATGAAAAATTTAATAAAAAAGCAGAAGAAAATATAAAAACTGGTAGTAAAAAAGAATTTGAAAGAAATATAAAAGAAATAATAGAAGCTTTTGATAAATTGCCGCTATTAGATATTAAGAAACCAAGAGTTGGAGTTGTTGGAGAAATATTAGTTAAGTTCCATCCAACTGCCAATAATGATATAGTTGGTATATTAGAAAGAGAGGGTGCTGAAGCAGTAGTGCCAG
The DNA here is from genome assembly GCF_000827935.1 of Clostridium botulinum. Taxonomy (NCBI): domain Bacteria; kingdom Bacillati; phylum Bacillota; class Clostridia; order Eubacteriales; family Clostridiaceae; genus Clostridium; species Clostridium botulinum. The sequence goes on along the minus strand of NZ_CP010520.1, from coordinate 2,410,641 downwards.
ATTTGTTAGACTTTTTCTTATATTCAGCATATGATGATGTTTTCAAATATGATTATCTTGGGGGAAGTTTAAAAAATAAATTTATTAGTAAATTTGCTATAGCTTATATAGAAAGGTTTAGAAAATCTATGAAGAAGCATTTAGATAATAGTAGTAGATTTACTTCACCAAAACATATAACTGAATTAGGTAAATTAGCATCACCAATAGTATCACTTGGAAATCAAACTGGAGAAGGATGGTTTTTGACAGCAGAAATGATTGAACTAATTGAAAATGATGCTGAAAATATAGTATGTATGCAACCTTTTGCATGTTTACCAAATCATGTTACAGGAAAAGGTATGATAAAAGCACTTAAGGAAAAATATCCTAAATCTAATATAGTTGCCATAGATTATGATCCAGGAGCATCAAATGTAAATCAACTAAATAGAATTAAGCTAATGCTATCGGTTGCATTTAAAAAAATGGATGAGCAAATAGTATTATGTAAGGATATACAATCTAATGTAGAAGTATTAACAAAAGAAGTTAGTGCAACATTAGAGAAAAAAGAATAATATTTTATTATTTGGCTATGTTTTAGCAGTGTGTTGATATATGCATAAGCAAAGTGGACTGAGTAATTGAACTTAGGAATACTAAAATTGAGTACAGGTTAAGATATAATTTTAATATACTTATGTAAAAATAAAGAGGTGAATTTTAAATGAAATTAGAATTAACAATATTTGAATTAGGGCAAGCTTTAAAAAAAATAGAAAAAAATCATGAACTAGATTTATTAATAAAATCAACATTAAATGGTGGCTGGATGACATTAAGAGGAATGGCTAATATACAAAAGGTTCCAGGATTGACTTTGGGTTGCAGTAGCAAAGGAAATAATATTATAGATATAAAAATAAAAGATAATAATGGACAAGGAAGTACATTAAAGCTTACTGGAGCGAAAGAAAAGAAATTTAATGTAGAGATATCATCTACTAGATATATGGAGTTAGGCAGTAGAAATAAAGCAAATGCTAATGAAATAAAAATCAATAAAAATGAATGCAAATTAAGAATTGATGAAAATATGATATTTACAATAAAAGCTAGTATAGATGAAATAAAAGAAATAATAAAATAATTTTAATAAATTGAAGCTGTCTTATAATACATAAAAAGTTAATATGAGATGGCTTTTCTTTATTTTAGGGAAAAATTTTACTTAAAAACTTAATCATTTCTAATATATTTAGAGCTACTTCAAAATGTTTTTTAGATAACAATTTGTTTTGAGATAGCTTTATTTTTATGGATAATTTATTTTTATAATCCCAATAATATTAATAGTAACTTATATTTATAAAATATAAAATTAATGTGATGGAGGATTATTATGAAAAAAAAGCTTTTAAGTATTAACATTATAGTTATAGTAATGATTTTAATGTTTTTTTGTGTTAAGAATAATGTTATAGCTTCTTGTTCAAATTTTGATTTAGAAAAACCAGCTAAAGTAGGCGTATTATTATATAAATTTAATGATGAGTACATCTCTTTATTAAAAAATAGTTTGGAAGAAATTCAAAAAGAAAATCCAAACAAAGTTGAGTTTATTTTTTTAGATGCTTATGGTAATCAAGAAAAACAAAATAATGAAATAGATAAATTGTTAAAAGAAAAAGTAGATCTTTTATTAGTAAATTTAGTTGATACAACTGAAGAATCAACACAGGAGGTAGTAGATAGAATTAAAGCCAATAATGTTCCAGTAATATTTTTTAATAGAGAACCTATAAGTAAGATACCAATAAAATCTTATGAAAAAGCTGTGATTTTATCAAGAATACCAGAGGCTGGGATATTACAAGGAAAAATAGTAACTGATTTATGGAATAACAACAAAAAAATGATAGATAAGAATGAAGATAATATTATGCAATACGTTATGCTAACTGGTGATAGTAACGACTTAACTGCTATTTCTAGAACTGAAAATTCTATTAAAGCAATAAAAAATAGTGGAATAGAAGTTCAAGAATTAGAAAAGAAAAATTCTAAATGGGATAGAGAGTTAGCTAAGCAAAATATAGCTTCATTGCTATATCAATATGGTAATAAAATTGAAGCTATAATTGCTAATAATGATGCTATGGCAATAGGAGCTATTGAAGCATTGCAAAATCAAAATTATAATAAAGGAGATCCTAATAATACAATTATTGTTGTTGGCGTTGATGCAACACCTAAAGCAAAAGAATTAATAAATCAGGGTTATATGGCTGGAACTGTTCTTCAAGATCCAAAGGAAGAAGCAGAAGCTCTTTATACTTTAGGAATGAATTTAATAGCAGGTAAAAATGCTGTTGAAAATACACAATATAATTATGATGAAAGTGGATTTACAATTCGTCTTCCATATAAAGAATATATTAAATAAACTTATAAATAAATCTGAATTTTAATAAGTTTAAAGCATAAAATATCCTCATCAGCACATCATAATTAATGAGCGAGGTGAAACAAATGGATAATAACAAAAATAGATTAAAAGATAGACCAAAATCAAATGCAGAACTTAGAAAAATAGATCCTAGAGAAAATTCAGAGTTGGGAATTATAAATGGAAAAAAGATAGGTGCACCTTCACATAAAGAAAAAGATCACTTTTAGAAAAGTATAAAACCTGTTGAAATGGACATACTAATTTTGAGGTGATAGTTATGGATAACAGCATGAAGAAAAAACATACAAACAAACATAAAAGTCTAAAACATAATCCTCAAGCAGAAAGTGTGAAAGCCGTATTTGGTGAACCAAAAGCAAAACCATACGACCCAACTGATTTTAAAATTTAATAAATAAACAAACTATAAGATAAAGCATGAATGAATTTGTTCATGCTTTATCTTTATATACGCATACATAAATAAATATATGAAATATATTGTTTTGTAAAATATTAAAAAATAATTAAGAAATGATAACGAGCCTTATCATGATTCCTATACTGAATTTTAAAGTGGATATAGCTAAAAACATAAGATGTGCAGTAATTTTAGTTGTTCTATTATTTTATATCAAAATTAAGGGTATAATTACCTTCTAACCAAGTATCTAACCCTTCTTTAGTAAAAAAACATCTACTTTTACCAACCTGAAAATGAGGAATTTTAGATTCAGGATCATTAACAACTTTCCATAATTCATCAGAAGCAATTCCTAAATAAGTAGCAGCATCTTGAATTGATAATGTATGCTGCGAAATATCTGTAGGTTCTTTAACTAAATTTGAAGAACTAGTGTTTAATGAATAAGGTAAATTAGAAATATTATTGGAAATCACATGCATATCATCATTTAAGGAATATTGTAACTTTTTTATACTAGTACTTATAATTAATGAACTGATTAATAAGGAAAGTGAAAATATAATTATTGCAATACAATATTTTGTATCAGTATTTAAATTGTTAAATTTCATTTTACTTGAATTAGTAAAACTATTTTTATTATTACACAAACTAAAACCTCCTATAAAAATATCTTATATAAATATTATACTATATATTACTGGAAAAATTTTCAGTTTAGTAGTAATATAATATGATTGTGTTAAAACAACTATTTAAAAACTAGTAAGTTATACTGAGAGGGAATAGTATAGTTATTAGAAGGGAAGAGAGGGCTATAATATGTTTATAAGAAAAAATGTTTTAAAATTAGCTATACCAATAATAATAGAGCAAACATTTGTTATGCTTTTAGGGGTATGTAATACAATGATGGCAGGGCACATAGGGGAAGAAGCTGTTTCTGCAATTGGAATGGTAGATTCAATAAATAATATGTTTATATCTTTTTTTGCGGCTTTATCAGTTGGAGCTACTGTAGTTGTTGCACAACATATTGGCAAAGAAAATCATAAAAAAGCAAATGAAACAGCTAGACAAGCTTTAGTATCTGGATGTTGTTTAGCTGCTTTAATAAGTATTTTGATGTGGGTTTTACGTGTACCAATGATTAATGCTTTATATGGCACTGCAGAAGAATTAGTAAAATCAAATGCAAAAATATATTTAGAACTTACACTTATTACCTATCCTTTTATCGCAGTACAGCAAATTGCAAATGGTGTATTAAGAGGATGTGGAGATACAAAAACACCAATGTATATTACAATGTTTATGAATATTATTAATATAATTTTAGGGTATATATTAATTTATGGAATAAAAGATCTTAAGTTATTAGGATTTATTTTAAATACAAAATCATATGGAATAAATGGTGCTGCAATATCAATTGCAATTGCAAGATTGGTTGGTACAATTATTATAGGAATTGTTTTATTTAGAGGAAGCAGAGTTATAAGAATGAGAAAGATTTTCCCATTTAAATTTGATTTAGAAACACAAAAGAGCATATTTAATATAGGAATACCGGCAGGTGTTGAGCAAGTACTTTTTAATACAGGAAAATTAATTGTTCAAATATTTATAGTAACCATGGGAACCGCATCAATAGCAGCAAATGCAATAGGTTCATCAATAGCAACTATTGTTGCAGTGCCAGGAAACGCATTATGCTTAGCTGCAACAACTTTAGTGGGGCAATATGTAGGAAGAGATGACACAAAAGGTGCTAAAAGTACACTTGTGTATTTAACTAAATTTGGAACAGTATGTTTGGTAGCAATAGGTTTAATATTTATTCCTATTTCAGAATGGGTATCTTCTTTTTATACAGATAGTATAGAGGTAATAAAACTTTCATCTGCATTAATTAAAAGTAATAGCGTGGCTTTAATAGTATGGCCTATTTCTTTTATATTATCATCAGGACTAAAGGGTGCTGGAGATACAAGATATACTATGTTAACAGCTTTTGTAGGAATGTGGATTTTTAGAATATTCACAGGTTATATTTTAGGATTAGTATTTGGACTTGGTGTCTTAGGAATTTGGATTGGAATGTATACAGATTGGTTGATTAGAGGGGTAATGTATTGTTTTAGGCTTAAAGGTGAAAAGTGGCTTAAACATAAAGTTGTGTAATAAATTTTAACAATATCTTTTAATTTAATAAATATATAATTTATATAAAATATTTATAATCTTTAATGTGAAGTTTTTAAGTTTATAAGTAATGTGATATTATTATATTAAGTTAGATTAAGTAAACAATAATATGCAGAGGATGACGCAATATGGAAGAGAATATAATATTAAATGAATTAAGTGCAAAAGAACTATGGGAAAAAATTTATAACAAGGAATTAAACTGTAAAAAGAACGTATTAGAATATATAGAAATGATGAAAATACTAAAAAAGTCAAATGCTAGTGAAGAAGAGTTCCAAGAAAATTATAATTTTATTTATGATAGCATAGATGCAATGGCAGATAAAATAAAACCAAATACTATTATGTATTTAAAAAATCAACTTAAAGCAAAAATAGGTAAGTATGTTGCTATAAAAGATCCACAAAAAGAAAATGGTTTTATAGAATTTTTTAAAAAAGCATATCCAGAAAAGAATAGAAGAAAAGATTTTACATGGGTATTAATGGATATAAATAAAATATCAGAAGAACAAATTTGGACTACATTAACTTATATTAATAGAGAATGCCTAAAGAATAATATTAGATTAAATGGAGATAAAAAATCTGATATTATTAAAATAATAGAAAAATTAATTGCAAAGAACAATATAAAATATATAAATCAAGTTAAGAGTTTAGAAAAACTTCTTAGTGTTTTAAAGATTAAAGTTGTGCCTATAAAAGATAGATATAGTATTAAATCTATAAATTAGTTGAGGATATAAAAAATAACCACTATATATAAAAACTAATAAAATAAAATTAAAATATAATGTTTACATGAAAGAAATCAAAAATAAAAAAGCATAAAATAAGAATAACATTAGAAGTATTACTTGCAATAATACATTTAAAGAAGAAATTAATAGCTAAAAAATAAAAGATAATTTAAATATCCCCACTAAGTACAAATTTGATTTTAATACTTAGTGGGGATATTCGTATTTTTTAGTTATTAACTAGGATCTATATTTAAAACAGTTTTGCTTGGATAAGGATTAGTTAATGAAGTTGTTGTTACAATAAAATCATATCTGCTTCCAAGTGGCTGATTTAAAGGAATAACAGAAGTTATAGTAATAGTTTTAGAAGTATTAGGTGATAAATTCTTCATTACATCTAAGTTAGCAGTATAAGAGGTATTAGCAGGAACATCTATTATCTTTGAATTATCTATATATAAGCTATATGCTAAAGCAACGGGCTGAATACTTAGAGTGTAACTATCATATCCACCACCAGTATTATTAAAATAATTAATAATTGTAGCTGTATTTCCAGGCTGAGTTACAATAAAAGAAGTAGAATCATTTATTTTAGTTAATGGATTTGGTAAAAGTGAAGTCCCAGGAGAAAATATAGTTGTTAAGGTGTTGCTAGTTTCTCCACTGTATATTTTAGTTAATGATATATTATTATAATATGAAGTTGCTGTTGCTACAGTAGTTATAGAAGTACCAGAAGTTAAATTGGATTTAGGTAAAAGTGTAAATATAATAACTCCTGACGTAGAAGGTGGAAGCGTATTTATTAGAATTATTATTTTATTAGTTGAAGAATTATAGCTTCCAGTACATTGGGTAGTAGTATCTATGGATGAAAAAGTAAAATTTGAATTTATAGGAATTTGTATAGTTCCATTAACTAGATCTATAGCACTATTATTTTGGAAAGACAATTTAAATTGAAGTACTGAACTTATACTAGCAGTAACAGTTTGGTTATATACTATAGACGAAGTTTTATCAGTACAAGTTAAATTCATTAAAATATTAGGATGATTAATAGTTACACTTAAGCTTTTACTTATTGTTGATATATTTCCACCAGAAATTTGAGAATAAAAACATTGATAACTATTATTTTGTGTTGACGTAGTTGCATTTATAGATTTACTTCCATTGTTTATTTTACAATAAAGTGTGTAAACAATAGTTTGTTGAGAAGTTCTAGCGTCTATTGTACCTTCAGAAGGAAAATTAATAACGTTTGATGAAACACTTGGGGTTATTGATATACCATTTCTAAATGCAGAGCCATTATAAATTTGATTTCCATTTGAAAGAGTATCTCTTACTGAAACATTATAAGCAATTGTACCTAATGGAATAGTTAATGTGATTGTATAGATTACTGGAGAACCAACTTTAAAAACATCATTATTAGTTGTTTTTGTTAATGTTATACTTGATGAAGAAATTGTTGTAGAAGCACTTTTTATAAGTCCAGTATATTGAAAATTATTTAAAGAGGAATTATAAATTTGAGAATAGGGGTTAGTATTTGTGGCAGTTGTTGAAATATTAACTCCAGGAGCAATAACACTACTTATAGTAACGTTGTAAGTTAAGGTCAAAGATTGTCCTGGAGAGAGTTTATTAATATATAGATAAACATTATTATTATCAAATTGATAAGAAGAATAAATGCCACTTCCAGAAACATTTATAGAATTAGGATTAAGAGTAAACCAAGATGATAAAGTATCTGTTAAAGTAAAATTAAAAGCATCTGTTTCAGTCCCAAGAGTATTAGTATTAGTTATTTTTACAGTATAAGAATAAATTTCACCAGCTTTAATTGAGGAAGTATTAGGTCCGGAGACTGATTTTGTTAATTGAAGATTTGGAGTACCTATATTAATTAAAACTTGTGAACGACTACTATATGAAAAGCCTAAAGTATTTATACCTCTTAGTTTCATTAAATTTATATTTTGACTTGGAGCTCCTAACGAGTTTATTGGAACTTTAAAATCTATGATAGAAGAAGATTTTCCAGGTATATCACCATAATAAAAATCTACACCATGAGGAGAGATTAATTGTGGAGAAGCTATAGGTTGATATCCAGTATATATATAATTTAAATTATTAATAGGATCAGCTGAAAGAGGAAAAAAATCATCTATATATATTTGTTTTTGCATTGCATTTAAATTTGTTGCTGTATAGGTTAAAGTATATTGTGCAAAATCAAAAGGAGCTAATGTGTTTATTGTTTTAGGGGTTCCATCTCGATAATATGCTTTTATAAATTGTTTTTGTATTGAACCGATGTTTATGCTACAAGATGTGTTGCTACTATCAGTTACTACATTTAGTTGTGAAACAGTAGTTCCAGTTATATTTGTTGTTGCATTAAAGCTGTCAAAACTTACAACTGGTAATTGATTAAGATTTGAATCAAATTTATATTGATAATAGCTATTAACTTTAGCACTTATATTTACTGTAGTAACAGAATTTCTTAAAGCTAACGGAAAATTATACGTTATATAATATCCTTGAATTGTTGAGTTATTTATTACTGAACTAGGGACATATGAACTTGATAAGTAGTAAATTCCATCAGGTAAATAATAATATACGATTATATTTTTTATATCATAATATTGTCCAACTTTATAATTATAGGAGAAAGTTAAATTATTTTGAACATCAACTAAAGATTTACTAACAGAGGTAGAGATTATTAAATCCATAGCAGAGAAAGTAAATGAGTTGTTTAATGAATAAGATGAGGAACTCATATTAACAGACATATTTAATTTAGTTCCATGAGCTATAAAGTTGCCTTGATTGTTGTTATATTGATTCCAAACAGCATAATTAAATTTTAGAGTAGTATTGCTGTTAGTTGATAATGTGATTCCTCCATAATAAAGCTGAGTATATTGTTTATTGTTTATAACAACAGTATTTACTATTGGAGAATTAAATTGTGAGGCATCTGTACCAGTAACAACAATTCCAGACAAATATCTTATTCCATTATCTAATAAGATGCTTATATTTACAGAAGAAGTTAAAAGTGAATTATTAAAGAATTGGCAAGTAGCAGTATTTACTTGCGTATAATCATTTAACGATATACTAGTCCCTGCACCCTTCAAAACTTTTCCTGAAGTAGTAATTATTCCATTAAACATAGTAGACAAAAACGACATTAGTGTTTGAGTAGTTAGCTGCTGATTTCCTGCATCATAAATTCCTCTAGGCATAGTATCTACTTGACATTGAACATTTATATTTGAAAAAGTATATCCAAAAGGAATTGAACTTCCATTTTTAAATGTAGAATTACATTTTACTGTAATATTAAAATTATAATTTATCTCAAGGGGAGCAAGGTCTTTTAAATTTGTCCAATAATAAGAAGTGCTGTTATCTGAATTACTTACTGTAGAAGTTTGTGCTATTGTTGATGAAGATAAGGTAAGGCCATTAGGTAAGGTTAATGATAAACTTAAATTATAAAATCGAGTATCGGTACTAGTATTTTGTATATTTATATTAAATGAAGAAGTTCCTCCTACAATAATAGGAACATTTTCAGTGTTATTAATTATCATTACAATTGGGTTTGAGGGCATACTAATTCCTCCTTATAGCGTGTTTACATTATTATATTCAGTAAAATTTATATGTGTTCCAATAATGAAAAAACATATAAAACAATAACAATTAATGTAGCAGTTTTTTTATGATTTGAGTACTATAAAGTATAAAATGTAACAAGTTTGTATAAGTGAAATTTAGATTTAATAATTTGTAAAAAAGTGAATTTACATTTTTAAATTAAAGGAGTGAATAAGTGTGAGTTTAACAGCACGATTTAGCACAATTGACAAAGCAGTATTGGTATCTACTGGGAATAGTCTAGTTGTATGTGGAAGTAATAGTGATATTAATATTAATACTTCTGATATGATTAAACCAAATGGTAGTACGACAAGAGATTGGGCTACAGCAGGTAGCACAGCTAAAATAAATATTTTATCTAATAGCACAATATTATATGCTGAATTAATTTGGTATTCTACAGTGGCAAGTTATTCAAGTGGAGCAGTAGATGTTAGAAGTATTCAAGATGATCCAATAACATTTACTGCACCTAATGGAGATATTATATATGTTACACCTCAAAATACAGACAGTTATACAGCATCTACTCAAAGTGTAAATAGATTTAGATCTGCTGAAGTTACCTCAACAATTAAAAAGTATTTAGGAGGAAACTATACAGTATCTAATGTTCCAACAAGTATACCTTCAACTGGATTAAGTGATACTGTGGCAGGATGGACTTTAGTAGTCGTTTATAGAAATGATTTATTTAAACCTCAAAGAGTTGGTTTTCAATCAGGAATAGTTGTAGCAAGTAATAATCAACCATATCAAGCAACGGTTACAGGATTTACAACTGAATCAAATCCTGATTATCTAAAGGGTAGTTTATATTTAGTTTGTGCAAATGGAGAGCCGCTTTCAGGAACAGACACTATAAGTATTGGACCATCATTTGCTAATTTAACAACAATAGGTAATCCCATAGGAAGTCCAAATATAAATCCATTAACTGCACCTAATAATCCATATAATAATTTCTTTTCAGGACAAATAAATGTTTGTAATCCATTAAGTGATAGCATGGGATTAATAGATATAAGTGGCACTAATGGAACTAAAAATAATGATGCTTTTGTTCCTACTCAAGTAATAGGTGCAAGAAATAAGTGGGATATTACAAATGTGGATATAAGTAATACTCTAATACCAAATCAAACATTATTAGCAGGGCAATTAAATTCAAATGGAGTATCCTCAATACAATTGCTTGGTGTTGGAACTCAAGTTAAGGCTATAGGGCCAGATATAACAGCAAATTTATTATTCTATGATCCAGATGGAGATAGCGAATACAATGTAGAAGTGGGAGAAAAAATAGTATATGCTGTTAAGATTAAAAATAATGGTGATGAATTAGCTAATAATGTGATATTATCTATGAATATTAATCAATATTGTTCATTTGTTCCTGATTCAATTTATATAAATAATTCACTACAACAAGGTGCAAATATAACTAATGGTATTAATGTTGGTTCAATTGATTCTCATGGAGTAACAAATGTAATATTTACAGTTAAGGTTAATTCATTACCACCCCTTGATATTACAAGTGGATATCATTTAATGTATGCTACTGCAAATTATAATTATCAATTTATTTCTGGAGTAAATACAATCGTTAATTATGCAACAACCAATACACTTCCTGTTATTGTTGAAAGTGGGCAAGTAAATCTTGTAAAGAGCGTTTCTAAAACTGCAGCATTTGTAGGAGATAATTTAGTTTATACAACAATTATAACTAATACTGGTACTGCAATAGCTAAGAATTTGTTCTTCCAAGACAAAATTCAAAATAATTGTTCATTTATAGAACGAAGTGTTGAAATTGATGATTCTAGCATGGTTGAATTTAATCCTAATATTGGATTTATATTGCCAGATTTATCACCACAAGAATCTATAAAAGTAGTTTTTTCTGTGAAGATAGATTCATTGTCACCATCAACAGTTATAAATAATATATCTAATTTGACTTTTGGATATATGTTTAATCAACAGCTAGCATTAATAGAAAAAACAGTATTTAGTAATATTACTTCTGTTCAAATTGAATATGCTGATATAATCGCAAAAAGGTGTAATAATAACAGCTATCCTAAAATTGGTGATACTGTAACCTATACTTTGAATCTTACTAATGTAGGAAATATATCAGCTAACAATGTACAAGTTTTAGAACCACCAGTATCAGGAGCTACTTTTAAAACCGGAAGTGTTAAAATAAATAATCAAGCTCAAGCAGAATTAAATCCATTTGTAGGTTTCAATCTTTCTAATCCAATAAATCCAAATCAAACAACTACAGTATCGTATGATATGCTAATAAATACAATAAAACCAGGGGATACAATAGATAATACTGCACAAGTACCATTTAAATATCAAATAACACCAGAACAAGGGCAGATTTCAACACAAAAAGACTCTAATACTGTTGAAACAGTAGCAAATTTTGTATGTATGTCTATAAATGAAAGTGTAGATAAAGCATATGCAACAATAAATGATGACTTATATTATACTGCTATTATAGAAAACAACGGTAATATAGATGCGTATAATACAATATTTTTATCTAATATACAAACAGAGACTTCATTTATTGCAAATAGCGTTTTTATAAATGGGGTAGCATATCCAGGATATAATCCTAATATTGGATTTAGTGTAGGAACTGTCTGCGCAGGTGATTCAGTAGAAGTTAAGTATAAAGTTAAGGTTTTAACACGTCCAAATCCTAATATAGTTTATAATCAATCAGATTTGGTTTATAATTATTTACCAGATCCAAATGGATCGCAAATAAGTAATACAATTTATAGTAATAGAGTTCAAACTATTATAAATGTAGCAAGTTATACTGTTACTAAAATGGTTAATAAATATTATGCAGTGCTTGGTGAAAATTTAGTTTATACAACACAAATAGTAAATACAGGTACTGTAAATTTAACTGATATAAAATTTGCAGATAATATTCCTACTTTTGTAACATTTTATCCAGGAACAGTATATATAGATGGAACAAATTATTCTAATTATAATCCTATAAGTGGTTTTTCTATAGATGATTTACACCCAGGAGACACAACTACAATAACATTTGCGGTGACTATAACTGAATCACCTGATTTTGGATATGTACTAAATACGTCTCAATTAGCATTAACTTATATAGTAAATCCGAATACTCCGATTATAACTAAAACAGTATATTCTAATGAAGTTAAGACTTATGTAATTACAGGAAACTTATCTATAAATAAAATAACTAATAAGTCTTATGCAAAAGTAGGAGATACAATAAATTATTCATTTAATGTATCGAATATAGGCAATACACCTTTAACCAATGTTAACTTTGTTGATATAGTACCAAATGGTGGAGAATTTATATCTGGTAGTGTAAGTGTAAATGGAGTTGTTAAATCTTCTTATAATCCTAATTTAGGTTTTATTATTGGAACTTTGAATGTAGGGCAGGTTTGTAATATAAGTTTTAATATTATTGTAAAGAGTATTCCAACGCCTAATGTTATTGTAAATACTGCAACATCATCATATGCTTTTACTATTGATCCAAATGAACAACCAGAAACACAAACAAAGACAAGTAATAGTGTTACAACTGTGATAAATAAAGGTGATGCAACATTAACTAAATCAGTAGATAAAATGTATGCAACAATAGGAGAAACATTAACTTATACAATTACAGCACACAATACAGGAACTGTGCAATTAGAAAATATTATTTTAACTGACATTATTCAACCAGGAGCTACCTTTGTAGAAGATTCAGTAGTTATAGATGGAGTAAGTAAACCAGGATATAATCCTAATAATAGTTTTAATTTAAATAATATTATGTCTGGTGGATCTTCAACAGTTATATTCAAATCAAAGGTAACCAGTTTGCCAACCACACCTCAAATTTCTAACACTGCAAGTATGACTTATAAATATTATATAGATCCAAATGGAGTATCAGTTAGTGATAATAGAACAAGTAATACTGTAACTACGAATATAACAACAAGTACTGTTACAAATACTAAGAGTGTAGATAAGATGTATGCAACAATTGGAGATGTGTTAACTTATACTTCAGTTATTTCTAATAGTGGAAATGTTGATATAACAAATACAAACTTTACTGATATAATTTCATCTAATACAAGCTTTATGACAGGAAGTGTAACAATAGATGGAGAGCCATATGTAGATTACAATCCTAATATAGGATTTACTTTAGGGACAATACAGCCTACTAAGTCTGTAACAGTTGTATTTAAAGCAAGTGTAAGTAGTGTACCTGATTTAGGGTATGTAGTAAATCAATCTAATGTAAGTTATAATTACAAGCTACATCTAGATAAACCAGATATAATAGTAGGTAATGCCTTAAGTAATTTGGTAACTACCTATATAAATGTAGGTACAGTTAATATAACTAAGGCAGCAGATAGAGCTTATGCTAGAATAAATGATGTCGTAAATTATACTTTCAATATTGTTAATACTGGAAATACGTTATTAAAAAATATATCATTTAAAGATATAATTCAAACAGAATCAACATTTAATCCTAATTCTGTTTATGTAAATGGAGTACAAAAGACAGAATTTGATCCTAACACAGGATTCTCATTGGATAATATTCCAGTTGGAGAATATGCAACAATTGCATTTAGTGTAACAATAAATTCAATTCCACAACCAGATGGTAAATTAAACAATAAAGGTAGTGTGACTTACTCATATAATGTTGATCCAAGTGCAACTCCTATAACTAAGACAACAGATTCTAATACAACTACTGTAAATATTAAGGATACTATAGTTACAACAACTAAATCTGTAGATAAATCAATAGCTAAACTATTAGATACTTTAAACTTTACTGTTACTATAAAGAATGCAGGAAATGTACCAGTTCAGCATATAAATTTTAAGGATATACTAGATAGTAATCTATTGTTTACACCACAATCTGTTTATATTAATGAAACACAATATAGTAACTATAATCCTAATAATGGATTCTCATTATCTGATATACAACCTGGGGATACAACTACAATTAAATTTGCAGCTACTATTGAAACTAGACCTACTGGAAATATAGTATACAATAATGCTACGGTATCTTATGATTATACTGTAGGACAACAAGTTATAACAGGTACAATGACTACTAACACAACACAAACCTATGTTGCAACTGGTGAACTTACAGTTACTAAATCAGTAGATAAAATGTATGCAACAGTTAATGATATATTAGGATATACAATAGTTGTTAAAAATACAGGTTCAGTAAGTGCAACTAACATTAGTTTAAAGGATATTATTCAATCTAATGCGTCATTAGTTCCACAATCAGTTGTAATAGATGGAATAAGTCAACCAACAGATGATCCAAATGTAGGATTTTCGTTAACTGATTTACCTTTAAATGCATCACACACAATAACATTTAGTGCTCAAGTTAATTCTATTCCATCAACTGGAGAAATAGATGATACAGCAAATGTAACATTCACTTATAAGTTAACACCAAGTGATACTCCTGTTACAACAACTACTCCTTCAAATACAGTTAAGACCTATATTAATTTAGGTAAATTAGCAATAAATAAAGTTGTAGATAAAATGTATGCAACAATAGGAGATACAATAAATTATACCTTAACAATAACTAATATAGGAAATACAAAATGCACTAATAATTTCTTTAGAGATATAATTCAATCAGATGCAACTTTTGTAAGTAATTCAGTAGTAATAGATACTACAAGTCAGACAGCATATGATCCGAATACAGGATTTAATTTACCGGATATTCCAGGAAAAGGTAGTGTTACTGTTAAATTTGCAATAACAGTAAAAACATTGCCATCAGATTATATATTATATAATACTGGTAGTGTAAGTTATAGCTATTATATAGATCCAAATGGAAATCCAGTTTCATCTTTGGCAACAAGCAATACTGTAGCAACTACAATAAATAAAGGATCATTAAGTGTTACTAAAGAGGTTGATAAAGCATATGCAACTATAGGGGATAAGATTAGTTATACAGTTTCTATTATTAATACAGGAAACGTTAATGCTAGTGCTATAAACTTTAGAGATGTTATACCAAATGGTTTAACTTTTGTTACAAATTCAGTTAAAATAAATGGAGTAAATTATCAGGGATATAACCCATATCAAAGTTTTTCACTTGGATTATTATTGCCAGGTGATTCTGTAATAGTTAAATTTGATGCAACTGTAACTTTGTTACCAAATCCATCACTAGTTTATAATACTGCTAATGTAGTATTTTCATATTATATAGATCCAACTGGAAGTGTTTTGGTAACTCAAGTTAATAGTAACACAGTTACAACTCAAATAAATTTAGGTGCATTGAATATTACTAAATCAGTAAATAAAGGTTATGCAACTCATGGAGATGTGTTAACTTATAGTTTTACTTTAAACAATACAGGAAATGTAGATTTAAGTAATGTAATATTCTTAGATAATTTACAATCAGATATTAATTTTAATAGTGGCTCTGTAATTGTAAATGGTAAGACACAATCAGATTATGATCCAACAGTAGGATTTAATTTAGGAACAATTTCAACATTAGGAATTGTAACAGTATCATTTACTGTTACAATTATTCAAAATCCTACACATCAATCTGTAATAAATTTTGCAACAGGAACATTTTCATATAAGATTGATCCAAATGGACAAATCTATACTAGTTCAAACACGTCTAATTCAGTAAGTACAATTATAATAATGCCAAGTTTAGCAGGTACTAAAGTAGTTGATTTAGCTTATGCAACAATTCAGGATACACTAAATTATTCAATAGTATTTAAAAATACAGGAAATACTACGTTAACATCATTATTTTTTGAAGATACTTTATCAAATGGCGCAGTATTTAAACCTGGAACTGTTAAAATTGATGGAGTAAGTTATTCAAATTATGATCCAACATTAGGATTTAATTTGCCAGACCTTATTGCAGGAAATACAACTAATATAAATTTCCAAGCTACTGTAACATTACTTCCAACACCACCACAAGTAACAAACTATGCTGTATCAAATGGATTATATAAGATAGATCCAGCAGGAAGCACTTATTCTATATCAGCAACAACTAATACTGTAACAACTAATATTAATTTAGGAAACCTAACAAATGTAAAATCAGTAGATAAGATGTATGCTAAAGTTGGAGATACTTTAACTTACACTTCTGTAATAACTAATACTGGAAATATAACTGCAAGTAATATACAGTTTTTAGATACCTTACAAGCAGAATTAACCTATATTAGTGGTACTGTTACTATAGGTGGAGTATTATATCCATCATTAGATCCAACAGTAGGATTTCCTCTATCTAATTTAGCACCAAATCAAAGTGTAACTGTCACATTTGAAGCAAGTATAAATGCATTACCAGTTCCGCCACAAGTTAATAATAAATCTCAAGCACAATTTAGCTATAAGATAGATCCAAATGGAATAACTTTAACTAGTACAGCATTTAGTAATTTAGTAACAACTCAAGTTGTAAAAGGTATTTTAAATGCAACAAAGATCGTTGACAAACCAATAGCTACCGTTGGAGATATATTGACTTATACAGTTACACTAATAAATGCAGGAAATGTTATAGACAATAATGTTTTCTTCCAAGATACACCATCAACTGGAGCAACATTTAAGTCAGGTACTGTAACTGTAAATGGGCAAATTCAAGGATCTTACGATCCAACAGTTGGATTTAGTCTTGGAGATATAGGAATAGGTCAAGTCGTTACGGTTGTATTCCAAGCTACAGTAGTGTCTGTACCACCAAGTAATAATGTAACTAATCAGGCTACTATAAACTTTAAGTTTGTAGTAGATCCAAAGGAGCAACCATATTCTCAAACAAGTTATTCTAACACAGTAACAACTAATATAGCATTAGGTAAGTTAGATGTTACTAAAGCTGTAGATAAAAAATTTGCAACAATAGGTGATAAGTTGACCTATACAGTAACTATAGTTAATATTGGAAATATAAATGCTACAAATGTATTATTTATAGATCCAACACCAGCTAATTCTGTATTTGTACCAGGAACAGTAACAATAAATGGATTAGCGCATATAGGATATAATCCATCAGCTGGATTTACTCTAGATACTATGACTCCAGGTCAAATTGTAACAGTTGTTTATCAAGTACAAGTTGTTAATATGTGTTAAAAATATAGAAATTTAAATTTAGAAGTTGTTTTAAAATAAAGTATTTTAAAACAACTTCTTTTATTATTAAAAAATTATTGGTAAGTCGCAGAAGAATAGAAGATTGCATATAATATATTGAAAAAATGTAAGAAAAATTTTAGGTGAAAATATGAAAAAGATTTATTTAAAAAAATTAAACTGTTGTGCAATGGAGAGTACAGAAAAAGAAAGATATTTTAAAGAACTAAATATTTGTGAAAATTTTAATTCGTGTTTTATGAAAAGTGATATTAAGTCAAAAAATGTAAAGCTAAAAATTAACTGTGCTAAAATAATAAATACTATAGAGGGGGAATCATTAGAAGGGCAATATTTGAGTGGAAAAAAATTGATTATTATAGGAAAAGTTTGTACTGAACTTTTTATAGCAAATGTTAATAACAATTATCCTAATTGTTATTATATAGAAAGAGAAATACCGTTTAGTACATTCATTATTATTCCAAGAGATGTGTGTGATAAAGAAGATATTCATTTAGAATATTTTATAGAAGATATTAGTATTATAAATGTCACAAGAAAAAAAATACTATTAAGTGTGACATTTTTAATAGAGTTTAAAGAAGATTTTTTAGATGATAATAATTAAAAGTTATCACTACAAAGAAAGGAGTAAGTATGCAGATTGTAAATCAAGCAAGAGTAAATTTTGAATATAAAAAATCGCATAGTTCTCCTATTGTTATTGAAACAGCACTCAGTAATAGAGTATTAACATACATTATATGTCCTAGTTTAAAGATAAAAAAATGTGTTGATAAGTTAAGTGCATCCATATTTGATATATTAACATATGAATGTACTATTTTTAATACAGGAAGTTCATCCATTAGAAAAATAATTTTTAGAGATTTAATACCTAAAGGTACAAAGTTTATATTTAATTCTATGACATTAAATGGGAAAAAAGAAAGGTGCGAATTTCCATACAAAGGATTATATATAGAAGAGATAAATCCAGGAAAGTGTGCAATTATAAGTTTTAATGTGCTAATAGTTCCTAATTGTGATATAAAAGAGATAAAAAATTATGCAACTATAAGTTATGATTTTGTTTATAATATTGAAAAACCTCCAATTAGAGTTTGTATAAAAACAAATAAAGTAAATACTAATTTAAAGAGTAATTTATTAAAACAAACAGAAGTGAGAAATGTAGTGAAAATTCCTGAAAGATGTAATGCTAAAATTAATATTTATAAAATAGCAACAAAGGTTGAATTATTAAATGCAAAAGCAATTAATGGACTAAAAAACAATAAAGTATTAGTTTTGTGTAAAATTAATTATGAGATTAGTTATAAAAAATGTTTAATAAACTATAAAGTAACTTGTAGTAGTGGATTTTCTAAATTGATTTCCGTTCCAGAAGGAATTAAGTATTACGATAATGATTCATTATTAAAAAATATAAAACTATATTTGGAAGATTTTAATTGTATTTTATTAAGCAATAATAAGTTATTTATAGATTCGCAAGTATTAATTAAAATAGGCTGTTAGAGTATATAATTATTAATTTTTTGTATAAGTGAATTTATCGTTTAAAAGAATAAATATATTTAAAATAACACATCCTTATAAAGTAAGAATAAATTTTATAAGGATGTGTTATTTATGCCTTGGTATATAATTTTAGTAATATTTATTATAGTATGTTTAATAGGAATATGGATAGCTAATTGGTATAAAAACAAAAGATAAGTAATTCTTTTGATAATATAGGAGAATGTTGATGAAAGTAAGATTAGGATATGTTTCAATTGCAATGAATTTGGGAAAAAAAGTTACTAGTTCTAGTACAGTAACTTTTAAAAATTATAGCAAAATAACAGAACAAGAAAAGAAGAATGAAAAATTAAAATCGGTTACGTTATCTAACTTAAATGACTTAATAAAAATACTTAAATATAATATAGAAAATAATATACATTTCTATAGAATAACATCGGCTTTGATTCCTTTAGTTACTCATCCAGAAGTTGGGTATTGGGGGCATCGAGAACTATTTAAAAAAGACTTTAAATATATAGGTGGAATTATAAAAGAATCTAATATGAGAGTAGATACTCATCCAGATGAATTTAACGTTATAAATAGTATAAATCCTCAAGTTGTTGAAAATACAAAACTAAATTTAATACGCCAAGCAGAATGGTTTGAAGATTTTGATTATAAAGAAGGAAAAATGGTAATACATCTTGGCGGAGCAACAGGTGGAAAAGAAGAAGGAATTAAAAGATTTATTAAAAATTTTAAAGAGTTTCCTAAAGAGATAACATCAAGATTAATTATAGAAAATGATGATAAAACTTATACTGCAAGAGAAATTTTAAATGTATGTGAGGAATTAGAAGTACCTATGGTATTAGATGTTCATCATCATAATTGTAATAATTCTGGAGAAAACATAATGGAGTTAATTGAAGATATTTTTAATACTTGGAATGAAGAATCATTACCACCCAAAATCCATTTTTCTACCCCTAGGGAAAATGAAAAAGATAGAAAACATTCAGATTTTATAAATTCAAGTGATTTTGTTGATTTTATAGAAAAAACGAAAGTAATAGATAGAGATTTTGATGTTATGCTTGAATGTAAGCAAAAAGATTTAGCGTTATTTAAATTAGTAGAAGAAATAAAAAAAATTAAACCTAATTATAAGTGGATTGATCAAAGCACTTTTGAGGTTTAAGCAAAAAGCCTGAAAGAATATCTTTCAGGCTAAAATACATGTGTTTTTAATATGAAAGAATAAACAGTAATTTTCATCAGTTGAAAATTATTTAACTTTCTATTTAATTATATGAAAATTAAATTAGTATGTGTTGTAAAACAACTAATGGTTAAAATTTCTTTAAGTTTATATAAAAAGTTTAAAATATTTTAAAATAAAGTAGAAATAGATTGAATTATAGAGCAGATGATATAAAATATTGTATTAAAAAATAGTATTGTAGTATAATTATGTATATAAATATTGTCGAAAAAGGAGAAGAAATGAATATATTACTAAAAAAGATAGGGGCATTATTAGTAATAATATTAATATGCAATACTTTATTTACTAACTACGATAATAAGGTACAAGCATCTGTGGTTAATTTTAAAAATATTACAATAGAAGATGGGTTACCACAATCTTCTGTAGAAACAATTTTTCAAGATAGTAAGGGATACATATGGATAGGTACTCATAATGGACTGAGTAAATATAATGGAAAAAAATTCAAGACATATGTATATAAAGAGGATTCTGCAGAAAGCATAGCTAATAATATAATAACAACTATAAAAGAAGATACAAAAGAAAATTTATGGGTAGGAACTTCTAATGGATTAAGTAAAATCAATTTAAACACTTATGAAATAAAAAATTATTATCAAGATGAGGAGAATGGAAATTTATCAAATTATAATATTTGTGATGTATTGATAAGTAAAAAGGGAGATGTACTAGTAGCAACAGCCGATGGATTGAATTTATATAATCAATACGAAGATAAATTTGAAAGAATACTATACAATAATAAACAAATTCTTAGTAATCAAGTAATCTATAGCTTAGATGAAGATGAAAAAGGAAATCTATGGATTGGAACTGAATACGGATTAAATAAGATTGATATAAATAAAAAAGAAGTAATACAATTATATAATGAAGAAAATAAAATAGAAAAGTCAATATATAAAGTATATGCAGACAATAATGGGTATGTTTGGGTTGGGACTTTTGGTTCGGGTTTATTAAAAATATCAATAGACACAAATAAAATAACAGAATATAAGGCTGATATATCAAAGGCGAATTCGTTACAAGGTGGATTTATAAAAGATATTTTAAGAGATAGCAATGGTGTGATTTGGATATGCACTGATGAGGGATTAGCTAAATATGAGGAAAAAAATGATAAGTTTATTACACACTTAAACAAGACATATGATAAATACAGTTTAATAGATAATAATACATTTTCAATAATGGAAGATAGGACAGGCTTTATGTGGGTTGGAACCTATTCAGGAATTAGTACTTTTGATCCTAATAATAATATTCGTCATTATAAAAAAAATCCACATGAAAAAAATTCATTAAGTAGTAATTTTATTCAAGGTATTTATGAAGATGATGAGGAACTACTTTGGATAGGAACAGATAAAGATGGGGTAAATATTTTAAATACTAAAAATAATTTTGTTAATCACTTAAATACTGATAATTCAAATTTAATTAGTAATAAAATAAATTTTATTACAGGTATAGGTAATGATATATGGATAGCTACTGATGGAGGACTAAGTAAATTTGATAAAAACAATAAAGAGGTAAAATCATTCACAGTAAATGATGGATTAAGTCATAATAATATAGTGAGCTTATTTATAGATAAAGAAAATTATTTATGGATAGGTACTGTTAATGGAATTAACGTTTTAAATACTAAAACTTATGAAATAACTAATTTAACGGATATTTTCAAAAAAAATGGTGTTATAGATACATACTTTTATTCAATATTTCAAGATTCAGAAGGGATGTATTGGATAGGATCATATATAGAAGGCGGATTAATAAAAATAGATCCTAAAAATAATTCTATGAAAATATATAAAAAAGATGAAAATAATAAGAACACTCTAAGTTCTAATTCTATCACGTCCATAACAGAAGATAAAAAAGATAATTTATGGATAGGTACCAATTATGGAATAAACAAGTTCAATAAGAAATCTAAAAAGTTTACAAGGTATACAGAAAAAAATGGATTGTCTAACAATACTATTTATGGAATTTTAATAGATGAAAATAATAATCCATGGGTAAGCACTAATTATGGCATTTCAAAACTTGATATAAATACTAATAGTTTTTTTAATTTAAATACTTCAGATGGATTACAAAGCAATGAGTTTAATGGTAATAGTTATTTAAAAAATAATAAGGGAGAGTTCATATTTGGTGGAATTAATGGAATAAATATATTTAATTCAAAAGAAATAAGTCAGGAAACTCATTATGAATCTGCTATATTTGATGAATTTGAAGTAAAAGGAAAACAATACAATAATATAAATGGATTAGAATTTGATTGGTATGAAAATATGATAAAAGCAAGAATATTTATTTCGGATTTCAGAAAAGGGAACAATGTCAAATATTATTATAAATTATCAAGTGTTGATAATGACTGGATAATTAGTAATGAGAATGAATTTGTATACAATAATTTAAAACCAGGGAGACATATACTAAGAGTTAAAGTGATGAATGATGATGGAAATATAAGTGAAGAAAACCAAGTTGCGTTTACAATAAAACCACCTTTATGGAAAAGTTCAGGAGCTATATTTGTTTACTTGATTATGATTGTTTTAATAATATATTTGAGTATTACTAAAATGAAAAATTTAGATAGAATGGTTGAGAAAAGAACAAAACAACTAAGAGATGAGATGGAAAAAAACAGGAAGTTATTTGATAAAGTAATAGACTTAGAAAGAAGAAAAAATAATTATTTTGTAAATTTATCACATGAATTAAGAACTCCTTTAAATGTTATTTCATCCACTGAACAACTTATTTCAGAATTAAATAAACAAGATAATGGAATAGAAAAAGAAAAATTGAGTTATTACATGAAGATAATAAAAAGAAATTCAAATAGATTATTAAAGTTAATAAATAATATAATAGATACAAATAAAATTGAAAGTGGAAGATATCAAATAAATTTGAAGGAAAATGATATAGTATATTTAGTTGAAGAAACCTCTTTGAGTTTAAAAGATTATATTGAAAATAAAGGAATACACTTAATAATAGATCCAGAAATGGAAGAAAAGATTATAATGTGTGATAGTTATGAGATTGAAAGATGTATAGTAAATTTAGTAAGTAATGCGGCTAAATTTACTCCAGAAGGCGGAGAAATAAAAGTAACATTAAAAGATTTAAATAACAAAGTTATAATTACAGTTAAAGATACTGGCATTGGAATAGATCCTAAATATCATAAAGCAGTCTTTGATAGATTTAATCAAGTTATAGATGCAAATTCGGAATCAAAAGGTGGAAGTGGATTAGGATTAACTATAACTAAACATATTATAGATTTACATAAGGGAAAAATATATGTTAATAGTGATCTTGGAAGAGGATGTGAATTTGTTATAATATTACCAAGTAATATAAAGTAAAAAAATATATATAGTTGTTATTAAATTAAAGATAACTCAAAGCAATATGTTTTATATACTTAAAGTTAAGCTTTTAAAGTAGGGAGATAGAATATGAGGATAAATAAACTTTTTAGTAACTTAGGTATTTGTTCAAGAAAGGATACTAGTAAACTTATTGAAGAAAATAGAATAATAGTGAATGGACTTCCGTGTATACAGGGGCAGTGGGTTGAATTAGAGGATGAAATTCTTCTTGATAATAAACCTCTTCCAATTAAGGAAAAAATATATATAGCTTTAAATAAACCAGTGGGAGTAACTTGCACGGCAGCAGATGAAGTTGAACATAATATAATAAATTTTATGAATTATAATGAATATATATTTCCAGTAGGAAGATTAGATAAGGCATCACAAGGATTAATTTTATTAACTAATGATGGAGATTTAGCTAATAAAATTTTAGAGTCTGAAAATGAACATGAAAAAGAATATATAGTTACTTTAGATAGACCTTTTAATGATGAATTTATTTTAGGAATGACAAGTGGTGTTGAAATATGTAATGTAAAAACAAGGCAATGCAAGGTTAGAAGAATTTCGGAAGATACATTTAATATTATTTTAACTCAAGGGCTTAACAAACAGATAAGAAGAATGAGCAAAGCTTTTGGATATAATGTTAAAAAACTAGAAAGAATAAGAATTGTTAATATTGAACTTGGAAATTTAGAATATGGTAAATGGCGTTATTTATCGGAAGAAGAGTTAGCAGTATTAAGAAAATTCTAAGTAATAAAAATTGCAAATAAGACTTTTAGGCTACTATATATACATATAGGTTTATATTTTATGAAAATAGTTATATATGCACGAACAAGGTGAATATATTAATTGAATTTAATGAAAATACAAGATTAGTGTAAAAATACAATTATAATATCACTTTAAATATTGTACATATAAGTATATATTTAAAATATAACCTAATATAATTAAATGTATTGTAAGGAGAGGTTAATATGGAAAATTTTAATTATTCAATACCAACTGAAATTTATTTTGGAAAAGGACAAATAAAAAATTTAGGAAATGCTATAAAAAAATATGGAAGCAAAGTTCTTGTTGTATATGGTGGGGGAAGCATTAAAAGAATAGGTTTATATGATGATATGATGAAGATATTAAAAGATAATAATATATCATATGTAGAACTTTCTAATATAGCTCCAAATCCTAGAATAGAGTCTGTTAGAGATGGGGTAAAACTTTGTAGAGACAATGATGTAGAAGTTGTTTTAGCTGTTGGAGGAGGAAGTACAATAGATTGCGCTAAAGTTATTGCAGCAGGAGTAAACTATGATAAAGATCCATGGGATCTTGTGTTAGATTCAAGTAAAATGACAACTGTTTTACCTGTAATAACTATTTTAACTTTATCAGCAACTGGATCAGAAATGGATCCTTTTGCAGTAATATCTGATATGAGTAAAAATGAAAAAGTAGGTGTTGGTAATGATAAAATGAAGCCTAAAGTTTCAATATTAGATCCAGAATATACTTACTCTGTTCCTAAAAATCAAACAGCAGCAGGAACAGCAGATATCATGAGTCATATATTTGAAAACTATTTTAATAATACTAAAGGTGCATTTATTCAAGCAAGAACTGCTGAAGGATTACTTAAAGCATGTATGAAGTATGGAAAAATAGCAATAGAAGAGCCTAATAATTATGAAGCGAGAGCAAACTTAATGTGGGCTTCTAGTTTAGCTATTAATGGGTTAATATCTTATGGAACAGCTGGAGCATGGTCAGTACATCCAATGGAGCATGAATTAAGTGCATTTTATGACATAACACATGGAGTAGGCTTAGCAATTTTAACACCTCATTGGATGAGATATGTGTTAAATGAGGATACTTTAGATAAATTTGTTGAGTATGGAATTAATGTATGGGAGTTAGATAAGAATTTAGATAAATATACTATAGCTAATACTGCCATAGATAAAACAGCAGAATTTTTTAAAGAAATGGGAATTCCATCAACATTAAGGGAAGTTGGAATTGGAGAAGAAAACTTTAAAATTATGGCACAAAAAGCAGTTAAATCAGGATTAGAATACGGATTTAAACCGCTTGCACCAGAAGATGTAGTTAATATTTATAAAGCTGCATTATAAAAAATATTTTTAATTTAAGTATATCTAAGGTGGCGTTTTGCCACCTTAGATATTATTATGAAAAACACTATTTTGTAATTAAATAAATATAGTCTTAAAACTAATCTAAACACAAAAATAAAAGTTAATTATAGAATTCTCAATTATCAACTTTCAATAAAAAATGTGGAGTAGAGTCCTCATTCTAATCTATATTATTAATCTTTATGTTTAAATGCAAAGAATTTCATTAATACAAATGTTACAGGAACTCCAATTATAGCTGCTAAAACATAAGCTATAAGTTTATGTAATCCCATCACATTGAATACTATAAGTACAACTATGTTTTGTATAATAAAATTGGGTATATATGAAATTGAAAATTTTATAAATTTATTAAGATCTAAATTTTCTCTGAATGTAAAGAAACTGTTTAATAAATAAGATACCAATAATCCACAAATATAACCTACTATAAAAGCTAAGTTTTCATTTAAAAAACTTGAGAATATATAGGAAAAAACAACGCCAATAAATGTGTTTATAATTCCTATTGTTACAAAAATGAAAAATTGTTTTGAAAAGAAAGTGTCTTTAAATTTTAGTATAAGTTTATTCAATATAGTCACCTACAGATCAGTTTTATTTTCATCAGTTTTTATTAATTTATCAGCAATAATAAAACGTGGTCTTTGCTTTGTTTCATTATATATTTTACCTATATATTCCCCAATTACGCCTAAAGATAAAAGTTGTATTCCTCCAAGCATCCAAATAGATAAGGTTAATGAAGTCCAACCTGTAACTGTTTTGCCTAAGAATTTAACTATAAGTGAATATATTAATGCTATAAAACTAACAAAAAATATAAAAAAGCCTAAGCCAGTAATTATTCTTATTGGTTTTATACTAAAAGATGTAATTCCATCTAATGCAAAAGCAAGCATCTTTTTTAAAGGATATTTTGATTCACCAGCGAATCTTTCATGACGCTCATATTCTACAACAGAGTATTTATAGCCAATTAAAGGAACAATACCTCTCAAGAATAAATTAACTTCTTTAAATTGACTTAATCCGTCCAAAGCTCTTTTGCTCATAAGTCTATAATCAGCGTGATTATACATAACATCTACACCAAGAGCATTCATAAATTTATAAAATCCTAAAGCAGTTGTTCTTTTAAAGAATGTATCTGTTTTTCTAGATGATCTAACACCATAAACAACATCACTTCCAGAATAATATTCTTCAACAAATTTATCAATTACTTCAATATCATCTTGAAGATCAGCATCTAATGATATTGTTATGTCAGCATAATCTTTAGCTGTCATTAATCCAGCTAATAAAGCATTTTGATGTCCTTTATTCCTAGATAAATTTACTCCGCTAAAGATTGGATTTTGAGAATGAAGATCTTCTATTATAGTCCATGTTTTATCTTTTGAACCATCATTAACAAATAAAATTTTACTATCATTTGTTATAAAATTTTTATCTATCATAGAATTCATTTTTATTAATAATCTTTTTGCTGTTTCGAGTAATACAGCTTCTTCGTTATAACAAGGAATCACCAAGTATAGGCAACCTTTCATTATTATACTACCTCCAAATTGTTAATACATACATTAAAAATATATGTATAAATATTTTTTGATGTCTAAAAATATAGAAATCATTATAATCCACAATATTCAAATTGTAAACAAAACTATGAGTTAAAGCAAGTAAATATAAGAAATAAACTTGAATAACTATGATTTTAAATACTAATATGCTGATTTCTTAGTGTCTTTATATACGAGTAATAAAGGAGTGCTATAAGTTTAAACGTTAAGCTAAAATTAAGTTTAATCTAATTGAATATAATAGCATATTATAAAAAAACTTATTATTCACCATTCTTATTATTGACCATTAATATAATAAAAAAATATAATTACTTTAGATAAAAAATATAACTTAATACAATTATGATATATACATAAGAAGAGTTGTGATTATGATTGAAGTTAGAGGGACTAAAATTAGTATAGTCAAGTACGATTTAAATTACATATATCATATATAGTATATTAAAATAGAGTGTAAAGAAAAAATAGAACATATTATAAAACAGCAAAAGGAGAATTTTATGAAATTATTAAATAAAGGTGATACCGTTGGAATTGTAGCGTGTTCTAATGGAATTGATAAAAGTATGGAATTAAAGATAAATGAACTAGAAAGAACGTTAAAATCTATTGGTTTTAAGGTTATTTTTTCTAATACAATATATAAAAAATATTCTGTATTTAATGGAAATGGAAAAGAAAGAGCTGATGAACTTATGAGATTTTTTGAAGATAGAAGTATAAAAGCTATCTTTGATATTTCAGGTGGAGATTTGGCCAATGGAATCTTAGAACATTTAAATTTCAATATTATAAGAGAAAATCGTAAATTGTTTTTTGGGTATAGTGATTTATCTGTAGTTATAAATGCATTATATGCTAAGTGTAATATGAAAACATATCTATATCAAATAAGAAATTTAATTGGAGATTATTCTGAAATTCAAATTAAGAATTTCAAAGATACATTTATGGAGAACAAAACATCTCTTCTTGATTTTAAATATGAATGGATACAAGGGAATAACATAAATGGTGTAGTAGTAGGTGGAAATATACGTTGTTTTTTAAAACTTGCAGGAACAGAGTATATACCGAATTTTAAAGATAAGATTTTGTTGTTAGAGAGTTTAAGTGGAGATGTAGCAAAGATGACTACATATTTAACTCATTATAAGCAATTAGGAGTGTTTAAAGATATAAAAGGTATAATATTAGGCAATTTTACAGAGATGGAAAATAAGCAGTATAGTCCTAATATAATTGAATTAGTAAAAGAAATAGTAAATGATTATAATATACCTATAGTAAAAACAAAAGAAATTGGTCATGGACCAGATTCAAAATGTATTATTATAGGAGAGAACATAGAATTAAAATAAGTATTTGATAATTTAAAATAAGATGAATAAAATTTCATTAAACTACGATTATTGACAAAACATGACCATTAATATATTATAAAATAAAGAAAATACAAATTAATAATAAAGGCAATGAAAAAGAGGAGTAAAAACTGAAAGTATTATAAGGAAACTCGCTTTTATAAGATGAGAAGTACGGTTCTTTTAAGTTAAATTATAGATTTAGAAAGAACAAAAAAGAGAGAGGGAATAGGTGAAAGCCCTTATATGGAAGGTTTTGAAGGTAGCTTTTGAGCTTCTTTGGTGAAATAATAGTAGCTAAAGACGGTTTTTCTAAATCGTTAATTAATTAAGAGTCCATTAAAGCATTATATTTTGCTTATGTGGAAATAAAGGTGGTACCGCGAGTCTTCGTCCTTTTAAGGATTGAGGGCTTTTTTTATTGCAGAAAAACAATAATTAATTAGCTTTAAAAAAATAGATCTGTTTTAAAGATGTGTTGATATATACAATACCATACTAAAACATATCCTAAACAATAAGAGCTAATTTAAATAATAGGAGGAAAACAAATGTCAGAAACAAAAAACATTGCGACAACTTATGATCCAAAAGAATTTGAAGACAGAATTTATAAGACATGGGAGGAAAAAGGTTACTTTACTCCTGTAGTAGATAAAAATAAGAAGCCATTTACAATAATAATGCCACCACCAAACATAACTGGTGAATTACATTTAGGTCATGCATTTGATGATACTCTTCAAGATATGCTTATAAGATTTAAAAGAATGCAAGGTTATGCAGCACTATGGTTACCAGGTGAAGACCACGCATCTATAGCAACAGAAGTTAAGGTTGCTAATGAACTTGCTAAGCAAGGTTACAATAAAAAAGAAATGGGAAGAGAAGCATTCCTTGAAAAAGTTTGGGAATGGAGTGACGATTATAGAGCAAGAATAAGAAATCAAGTTAAAAAACTTGGAGTTTCTGCTGACTTTACAAGAGAAGCATTTACAATGGATGAAAATTTAAGTGCAGCTGTAAAGCATGTATTTGTTAAGCTTTATAATGAAGGTCTTATTTATCAAGGAAACAGAATAACTAACTGGTGTACTCATTGCCAAACAGCACTTTCTGATGCTGAAATTGAATATGAAGAACAAGCAGGTCACTTCTGGCACATCAACTATCCATTAGCTGATGGAAGTGGAGTTTTAGAAATTGCAACAACAAGACCAGAAACATTACTTGGAGATAGTGGTGTAGCTGTTAACCCTAATGATGAAAGATATAAACACCTTATTGGTAAAACTGTAATATTACCACTTGTAAATAGAGAAATTCCTATAGTTGGAGATGGCTATGTTGATTTAGAATTTGGTACTGGTGCAGTTAAGATGACTCCAGCTCATGACCCTAATGACTTTGAAGTAGGAAAGAGACACAATCTTGAAATCATAAGAGTTATGGATGATAAAGGTATTATAAATGAAAAAGGTGGAAAATATAAAGGCTTAGATAGATATGAAGCTAGAAAAGCTATAGTTAAGGATTTAGAAGAATTAGGTCTTTTAGTTAAAATTAAAGATCATGCTCATAATGTTGGTACACATGATAGATGTGGAACTACAGTAGAACCAATAATATCTAAGCAATGGTATGTTAAAATGGAAGGTTTAGCAAAACCTGCTATAGAAGTAGTTAAGAATGGAAAAACTAAATTTGTTCCAGAAAGATTTGATAAAACATACTTCAACTGGATGGAAAATATTCAAGATTGGTGTATTTCAAGACAATTATGGTGGGGACATAGAATACCAGTTTACTACTGTAAAGATTGTGGAGAAATGATGGTTCTTGAAGAAGCACCAACTAAATGCTGTAAGTGTGGATCTAATAATATAGAACAAGATAATGATGTACTTGATACATGGTTTAGTTCAGCATTATGGCCTTTCTCAACATTGGGTTGGCCAAATAAAACAGAAGACTTAGAATATTTCTATCCAAACAATGTTTTAGTTACTGGACATGATATAATCTTCTTCTGGGTTGCTAGAATGATATTCTCAGGACTTCATTGTATGGGAGAAACTCCATTTAATACTGTATTAATTCATGGACTTATAAGAGATTCTCAAGGTAGAAAGATGAGTAAATCTTTAGGTAATGGTGTTAATCCATTAGATGTAATAAATGAATATGGTGCTGATGCATTAAGATTTATGATTGCAACTGGTAATGCTCCAGGAAATGATATGAGATACTACCCAGAAAGAGTTGAAGCTTCAAGAAACTTTGCTAATAAGATTTGGAATGCTTCAAGATTTGTTATGATGAACCTTGATAAGGAAATCATGAATAAATACAAAGATTGCAAGGAATATTCATTAGCTGATAAATGGATATTATCAAAAATGAATACATTAGTTAAAGAAGTTACAGAAAACATGGATAAATATGAACTTGGAATTGCAATGCAAAAAGTTTATGACTTTATGTGGACTGAATTCTGTGATTGGTATATAGAACTTGTTAAACCAGTATTCTATGGTGAAGATGAAAAAGCTAAGGGAGTAGCATATAATGTTTTAAATACTGTATTAGTTACAGGATTAAAATTATTACATCCAGCTATGCCATTTATAACAGAAGAAATCTTTACTCACTTAACAGATGAAGAAACAATCACAACATCTGTTTGGCCTGTATTTGATGAAGCTCTAGTAAGTGCAGAATCTGAAAATGATATGGCTTATATTATTGAAGCTATTAAGGGTTTAAGAAATGTAAGAGCTGAAATGAATGTACCACCATCAAGAAAAGCTAAGGTTATTTGTTACATTGCAGAAGATGCAAAAGTAGCATTTACAGCAGGCAAAGCTTACATGGAAAAATTAGCATCAGCTTCAGAAGTTGAATTCATAGCTGATAAATCAATTGTTCCAGAAAACGCAGTTTCATTAGTAGTTAAGGGTGGAGAATTATTCATGCCATTACTTGATTTAGTAGATAAAGAAAAGGAACTTGAAAGATTAAATAAAGAACTTAAGAAACTAGAAGGCGAAATCGAGAGAATAGATAAGAAATTAGGAAATGCAGGTTTCGTTGCTAAGGCTCCAGCAGCAGTTGTAGATGGAGAAAAAGCAAAGAGAGAAAAGTATGTTGAAATGCTTGATGCTGTTAAAGTGAGAATTGAATCATTAAATTAATCATATAATTAAGACGTGATTTTAATGAGAATTGTACACATATTTTAATATGTGTGCAATTCTTTTTTTATTATATGGAAAAAAATAATAGGCCAGTATGCCTGTCTATTTTTCATCATACTTCATCGGAAAGTTCAGCTAATAGACCACTATTAACTAAACTTGTCTCCTTGTCTGATACAAAATATACGACGCATCTTTGGTCTGTTATTTTATTTCATGTGCCTAAAACAAAGTGTGACACAATCATACTTTGTTATTTTGATCTTAAGATAATCTTAAAATATGGTCTAATATTGAAGAATATATTATAATCATGTTAATAATAACTAATAAATAATATTATATTATATAAGCACTAAGCTATTTTAAAGGTGTGTTAATATAGGAAATAGATAAAGTAATATCTTATTGCTGTTAAATAATAGCTAGAAGGTAATATTTAACTTTATTTAGATTTATATTATTAATATTATGCTAAAATATAGATATTAATTTAAAGGAGAGTTTGTATATGATTATTACAACAACACCAGCTATAGAAGGTAAAAATATTTTAGAATATAAAGGAGTGGTATTTGGGGAGGTAATCTCAGGTGTGAATTTTATAAAAGACTTTGCAGCTGGATTATCTAATTTCTTTGGGGGACGCTCTAATACTTATGAAGATGAACTAATAGGAGCAAGAGAAAAAGCTATGAAAGAAATGGAAAATAGAGCTATACAAATGGGTGCTAATGCAGTAGTTGGAGTAGATATTGATTACGAAGTATTAGGATCAGATAATGGAATGCTTATGGTAACAGCATCAGGAACTGCTGTTTATTGTGAATAACATTAGGAGAATTATTTAATCCTATTATATATAAGTATATATGCAATAGGTAATGTCATTAATATATTTAATTATATAAGCTAAATAAGCAAATTTATATAGATAACTAGAGGGGAAGCAAATGAAGATGAATTATGAAGAAGCAATGAATTATATAAGTAGTGTTGGAAGGTTTGGATCTAACTATGGTCTTAAAAGGACTTATCGATTATTAGAATTACTAGGTGAACCGCAAAAAAAATTAAAATTAATTCATGTAGCGGGAACTAATGGAAAGGGATCTACTACTTCAATGATAACTTCAATTTTAATTGGAATGGGATATAAAGTTGGTATGTATACATCTCCTTTTCTAGAAGAATTTGAAGAAAGAATACAAATTAATGGTGAAAATATTCCTAAAAATAAATTAACTGAATTAATTAATACTGTGAAAAAAGCTGTAGATAAAGTTATAGAAGAAGGCTATGAGCATCCAACTGAATTTGAGATTTTAACAACTGCTATGTATTTATATTATTATAATGAAAAAGTTGATTATGCTGTAATTGAAGTAGGGCTTGGTGGAGAGTTAGATTCTACCAATGTAATAACTCCAATTGTTAGTGTTATTACATCAATTAGTTTTGATCATATGAATATTTTGGGGAATTCTTTATATGAAATTGCTATGCAAAAAGCAGGGATAATAAAAGAAGAAATTCCAGTAGTAGTTTATCCTCAAACTAATGAAGCTATGAGAGCTATAATAGAAAAAGCTAAAATAACAAATAGTAAAGTATGTGAAATAAACAGTAATAGTGGGACATTTATAGAGGTAAAGCACGAAGAAAAATTTTATCAAAAAGTTAAAATTGATACTGGCAAGGAATTATATAATGCTAATTTACCATTAATGGGAGAACATCAAATTTTAAATTTAAGTGTAGCTTTAACTACAATAGAGATATTATGTGAAAGAGAGGGTTTAATACTTAATAAAAAGTTAATTGAAAATTCAATTGAATCTGTAAAGTGGAAAGGTCGATTGGAAGTATTAAATAAAGAACCATTAATTGTAATGGATGGAGCACATAATATAGAAGGAATAAAGATGCTAAAAAGTAATGTAAAAAAATATTTTAAGTACAATAATGTTTTTTTATTATTAGGAATTTTAGCAGATAAGCAAGTAGAGGAAATGATTAAGGAAATAACACCAATGGCATATAAGGTTTATGTATTAACACCTCATAGTGATAGGGCTGAATTAAATACAGAACTGAAAGATCATATATTAAAATACAATAAAAATACCATAGCTTTAGACAGTTATGAAGACGCAATGAAAACAGTGTTATCTGAAGCAACTTCAGAAGATTTAATATTGATTAGTGGTTCATTATATATGATAGGAGATATGAGAAAAATAATAACACAAAAAAATAATGATATAGCATTATCATATCTATTTTTTTGTATTTGAAGGGAATGAGAATTTAAATGTTTGATTCTAATGATATATGCGCATATGAAAAAAAATCCATATACGAAGAATTAAAAGAGTTTTATAGTGAAAACCCAGGTTGCCCTTATAGTTATCAAGATTTTGAAATCGGTGGGGTTAGGGAATTTAAGGTTATTTATAATAAGATAAATCCGTTAAAAATAAACCAAAAAGTAAAATTAGCTAATGAGCTTATTAATTTAATTTTTGATTATATAAAAGAAGAAAAAAAAGAAATATTTGAAAATATTAAAGGTTATATGGTACTAAATCCTATAAGTGATTATTACGAGGAGTTTGTTAAAAGTTTTAAGGCTTTTGTAGAGACATTTAAAGAATACAAGGACGGTTTAACTAATTTTCTAAAAGAATTAATTTATAATGGAAGAACTCATGATGAGATAAAACTAGCAATTATGATGTTGCCTGTTATAAAACTTGAAAAAATGGAACAATTACTAAAAGTTTTTTCTATAGATAATGAATATATCTTTTATGTTATAAAAGCTTATGAAACTATGGATGGGTCTAACAATAAAATATTCAATTTAGCTATTAAATCTATAGGATATGGAAAAGCAATATGTATACATGAATTGCAGCCTGTAAGCGATAAAATAATTGAATGGCTAATATTAGATGGGTTAGAACAAAATTTTGGTTATTTGGATTCATTAGAGTATACAATGTTATCTGTAAATTTACTTAAGTTTTTAAAATCAGGGAGAATAAACAAAGGCAATATTAAACGATTATCTAAGTCATTTGGTGAACTATTTTCAGAGTATACAATTAATAACATAGATAATGGCTTTAAGGTATGTTTTGAATACTTTAAATTGGTTGATAAGTACGGAGATGATATATATAGCTTGTATGGTGTTATAAGTGGAATATACTCCATAGATACTTTTATATTTGAAGAATATGGTGCTGATGGAGTGGATAGAACAACATCTTTAGTACCGCAGTATGAGAAAATTTCTAATTTTGCTGATGAAATATATAAAAAAAATATTTGGAAAGATATAATTTTTAAAGAATTAAGTAATATAGATTTAGAGATTGAAATTTTAATAGATGCAATAGAAAAAACTGAGTTTAAGATTTCGAATAAAGAATTTATAGCTCTTATAGAGAGAGATTACGAGAATCCAGCACTATATAGATATGGACTTGAAAAAGGAAACAAAGAACTGAAGGAAAGTATATATAATATAGCATATGATAAACTTCCAATTGCAAAAATTTTAAATAGAAATAAAGAAATTATAGATTTAGATGACCTTATAATTAAGCCAATGTATCATCTCTGTTTTTATTTTTTAGTTAAAGGAATTAAATATGATGAATTTCCTAAGGAATATAAGAAAATAAATTTTGATGCTTTAAATGCCAGTTTAATAGAAACTCGTAATAAAGCTATTAATAATCTTATGCTAATTAAAAATGAATTTTCTGCTGAAGATAAAAAAATAATAGAAGAGCAATTAATAGAGGAAACTTTAAAAAAGTCATTAACATCTTTGGTAGATAATTTTAATAATAAAAAGAAAGAATATTTAGAATTAAGTAAAGAGGAAATAATACCTCATGTTAAAGATATATATATTATGTCTACACATATTGCAGATACTAAATATAGAGATTTAAGTATTATAGATGATAATTGTATAGAAGATGAAATGCTATATTTAATTAGAGAAAAAGATAGTAAATATGATGAAAATGCTATAAATATAGTTACAAGTAAGGGGTATGTATTAGGATATGTACCCAAATCAGATAGTTTAATATTAAAAAATATGATTGATAATGGGAAATATTTTTATGGAGTAATTGAAAAAATAAGTGAAAATTTTGATAGAATTGATATTATGATTTATATGAGTTATAAAGATGTTATAGATGAAATAACTAACACAATATCATTATTATACAATAAAGACGGAAAGTATTTACAATAGAAAAATGGTGTATCGAATTTTTTACGATACACCATTTTTTCTTAACAACCAAGTTTCCATTCTGTTAAGGCTTTAGCTAATTGATCAGGACAAGAAGTTTCTTTAAGGCCACATTTGATTCCTTTTAATTTTTCAATTGCCATATCAACATCCATGTTTTTAACTAATGCGCTAATTCCTAAAAGATTTCCAGCACATCCACCAATGAAATTTACAGTCTGTATTTTATTATTTTCAATTTCAATATTTATAGTGCTTGAACACACACCTTGAGTTTTATATGAAAACATATTAACTTTCACTCCCTTTATTATTAATAAAAATAAACTAATATTTTTATTATAGTAGTATTTTGTCAAGAAATAAAGATATTAGAGAAAAATAGTAGTACCATTAATGTATTTTGAGAATATATTATAAATACAAGAATGATTATCCAAGGAGGGGAGAAAGAGATGAAAGAATCAATTGTTATATGTAATACAGGGTCAAGTACACTAAGTAAAATTGATGTTGGAACTTTAGAGGTTGAAACTTTAGATTTATCTCTAGAAGAGAAAGAGATAGGACCTCATGGATTATCATTATACGATAAAAAAATTTTAGTGGCAAATAATTATAGTAATACTATATCATTAATAGATATAGATAAATTTAAAGAAGAGGAAAATATATATATAGGAGCACATCCTAATGATTTAGCAACATATAATAATAAGCTATATGTATTATGTGGTGAAGCAAATTCTCTTATGATATATGATTTGTTTAAAAGAGACATTGATTTAGAGTTGCCGATGGGCGTGTTTCCACATAGTATAGTGCTTTTTCATGAAAGAAATATAGCATTTATAAGTAACATGGGGGATGACACCATATCAATTATTGATTGTATTGAAAATAAAGAGATAAAAAAAATAAGATGCAACAAATATCCAACTAAAATAGCTATATCCAATGACAGGAAGTATTTATATATATGTGAAAGTTATATAGGTTATGCAGCAAGTGGAAGCATATCTATAATGTCTTTAGAAGATTTATCTTTAAAAGCAAGTATAGAAGTAGGGAAAGGGCCTGTAGATTTTTGGGAAGAAGAGGGATATATTTATGTTTCTAATTTTGTTGAAGGATCAATTAGCGTTGTTAATATAAATAAATTAAAAGAAGAAAGTAAAATATTTATTTCAGGGATGCCAAGAGGAGTTATTAAGTTTAATGAAAAAATTTTTGTTGGAG
Organism: Clostridium botulinum; assembly: GCF_000827935.1. Taxonomy (NCBI): domain Bacteria; kingdom Bacillati; phylum Bacillota; class Clostridia; order Eubacteriales; family Clostridiaceae; genus Clostridium; species Clostridium botulinum. The sequence goes on along the minus strand of NZ_CP010520.1, from coordinate 2,372,726 downwards.
ATTATTTAAATGGAAATTTGAAGGTTATTGATTTAAAAGGTAGGATAATAAAAAACATAGCAATAGGAAAAGAACCTAATGCTATGCTTTTAATTAAGAATCTTCACTAAATAACATATTTATTATATTATTATAAATATTTGATGGATTATCTTTCCATTTGTTGCAAAGGATAATAGCTTGTTTTTTCGTTGGAACAGTTAATTTTAGTTCCATAAGTACACCCTCATTTTCTATAGCTTTTAGATGCACTAAAAAGTTATCATTATTATCAAGTGTATAATCACTATGTATAGTAAGCTCTTTTTTTATAAGTTCTAATTTTTCCGTTATATATTGTTGTACAATTGAAATTTTTGAAGGGGATATTCTATCTTTGAATAAAGTTAGAACGTTATCTCCTTTTTTTGTTAAGCATAATAATTTCTTATCATTATTTTCTTTGTAAACAACAAAATCAGCACTTTCTAATTCAGATAAATATTGTTGAAGAGTGAAGTAATTAATAAAATTATTTTGAAGTACTATTTCTGTTAACTGAGTATTAGATATTGGGTCTTTTATTGCTTTTAATACATAGAGTAATAATAATTTATTCTCCGCTAATTCTGCTGAACTTTCGTACATAAACTAAACCCCCATGATCATTTAAATAATATATATATTATATCATAAAATATGATTTATTGAATATAGTTAATATTAATAATAATTAAGTAGAATAAAAAATTATAAAATATAAGGAGAGTTTAGGGTGAAATGGAGAACAATACGGATATTTTTGGATCTGATTTTAATAATTATAGTGGTTTTCATATCCATAGAGTCTAATAAAAATGTAAATGCTATTTCTGAGAATATACATGAACATCCTATATATTCTGTTGATATGAAAGAAAAAGCGATTAGCTTAACTTTTGATATAAATTGGGCAGAAAAGGATAATATTCAAAGCATATTACAAATATTGAATAAATATAATATAAAAGGAACATTTTTTATAATGGGGGGATGGGTTGATTATAGTAGTGAAAATGTTGAAAAACTAAAAGCTATTAAAGAAGGGGGGCATGAAATAGGTAACCATAGTTACAAACATCCTGATTTTGTAAAAATAAGTGAATCAAAAATAGAAGAACAACTTAAAAAAACAGATGAAACCATAGAAAACAACATAGGAGAAAGGACTAAACTTTTTAGATTCCCTAGTGGATCATATAATAAACAAGCAATTCAAAAAGTAAAAAGTTTAGGATATATACCAATCCAATGGAATGTAGATTCGGTTGATTGGAAAGAAGTAGGGGAAGAGAGTGAATACAATAGGGTTATGAAAGGTGTAGCTCCAGGAGCAATATTACTTTTTCATAACAATGCCAAATATACTCCAAAGAATTTGGAGAAAATTATAACAGAGCTAAAAACTCAAGGTTATGAATTTAAAACAGTAGGGAATTTAATATATTCTGATGAATATTATATAGACGAAAATGGTATTCAGCACAAAAATAAATAATAAAGATTGAAAATAAACCAGTATTTGTATTATAATGGTAATAAGTGCTAGTGGGAGTACTGTTTACCAAATTATTAACAGTAGAGAGAGGGGTAACAATGGATAATTTAATGTTAAATAACAAGATTTATCTAGAAGGTAAAATAGCGTCTGGATTAGAATATAGTCATGAAATGTATGGAGAGGGTTTTTATACCTTTAATTTAGATGTTATGAGATTAAGCGATTCAGTTGATAGGTTAAATATAACTATATCAGAAAGATTAATTGCAAATATTGATTTAAGTATTGGAACAGAAGTTATTGTTGATGGTCAATTAAGATCATATAACAAATTTATAGATGGATCTAATAAACTTATACTTACTGTTTTTGCAAGAAATATAGAACCATGTCTAGAAAGAAGTAAAAACCCAAATGAAATATTTTTAGATGGTTATATTTGCAAAGAACCAGTTTACAGAACAACACCTTTTGGACGTGAAATTGCAGATGTATTACTTGCTGTAAATAGAGCGTACAATAAATCCGACTATATTCCAACAATTGCATGGGGAAGAAATTCAAGATTTTGTCAAAGTTTAAGTGTTGGAGATAATATAAGAGTATGGGGTAGAGTTCAAAGTAGAGAATATCAAAAAAAAGTTTCTGATACTGAAAGTATAAAGAAAATTGCTTATGAAGTATCTATATCTAAAATGGAAAAAGTAGAGGGTGACAATTCTTCAAACGAAGAAGGAGCAGTTTAAAGTAATAATTTATATATGTTCTGTTCAAGCAGTTACTTTATATGTACAAGCAAAGTTATATGATATAAATATTGAGTTGAAATAGAGCTTATAAATGAAAAGGGGATTTCTTAATAGAAATCCTCTTTTCATATGTATTATTTTCTTAAATCATCTAATAATTGAGTTTTCCCTTTTGTTTTATCATCAACTGATTTTATTATTTTTGCTGGAGATCCAGCAACAACAACGCCTTCAGGAACATCTTCTGCAACAACAGATCCAGCTGCAACAACAGATCCAGCGCCAATTTTAACTCCTTCTAAAATAACAGAGTTAGCACCGATTAAAACATTATCTCCTACTGTACAAGGTTCTTTGCTTGGTGGCTCTAGAACTCCAGCAACAACAGCGCCAGCACCAAGGTGAACATTTTTACCTAGCTTACCACGAGCGCCTATCACAGCATTCATATCTACCATAGTACCATCACCAATTTCAGCACCAATATTTATTACAGCACCCATCATTACTACAGCATTTTTTCCTATAGTTACTTTATCTCTAATAATAGCACCAGGTTCTATTCTAGCTTCTACTTCAAGTAAATCAAGCATAGGAATAGCAGAATTTCTTCTATCATTTTCTAATCTGAAATGTTTTATAAGATGTTTATTATCTAAAATGATTTTCGCGACTAAATCAGATTCTCCTATTAGTATATAAAAACCATTTGCACCATACCATTCAATATCATCCATTAAAGCTTCGCTTAAATCTCCGTTAACATATACTTTAACTGGAGTAGATTTCTTTGATTCTTTAATAAATCTAGCAATTTCATAAGGATCTGTTAAATTATAAGACAAGTGTATCATCCTTTCATTAATTAAAATTACTTTAATTATAATAAAAAAATAAGAAAAATGAAAGAGAAAGATTTATAAAGAGGAAAGTTTGAATACTATTATTTAATAATGTAAAATGAATTATAATAAAGTAAAAGTAAACTATATTATATACGTAGTAGCAATATTCTAATAAGAATAATACATATTCATTTAAAACAAAAATAAGAGGGAGAGTAGCAATGAATAATAGGGTGAAAAAAATACAAATTTCGGGAATAAGAAGATTTTATGAAAAAGTTCAGAAGGTTGAAGATGCAATATCATTAACAATAGGGCAACCTGATTTTAATGTTCCGATTCATATAAAAAAAGCAATGATAGATGCAATAGAAAAAAATAAAACTACATATACATCTAACAATGGTATTGAGCCTTTGAGGGAAGAAATAAGCAATTATTTAAAACGCTTTAATATTAATTATGATAAGGAAGAAATATGTATAACTGTTGGTGGTAGCGAGGGGCTATATTCAGTATTATCGGCAGTAATTAATGAAGGTGAAAAAATATTAATACCATCTCCTGCATATCCAGCTTATGAAAGTATATCTAATATAATAGGCGCCCAAATAGTAACTTACTCTTTAAATTATGATTTCACATTAAATATAGATGAACTTAAAATAAAAATAGATAAGGAGAATATTAAATATTTATTAATTTCATTTCCTTCTAATCCTACGGGTGCAATACTGTCTAAAGAAAATAGAGATGAATTGATAAAACTTATAAAAGAAAAGGATATTATTGTAATAACGGATGAAATGTATTCAGCTATAATATTTGATGAATATTATTCTGTTGCTCAAGATGATGAAGTATTAGAAAAAGTTATATATGTAAGTGGCTTTTCAAAAATATTTTCTATGACTGGGCTTAGAATAGGATATGTTGCATGCAAAAGTGAATTTATGAAAGAAATAATGAAAGTACATCAATATGCTGTTTCTTGTGCGCCATCTATAGCACAATGGGGTGTTTTAGAAGGATTAAAAAAATCACTTGATGATGTTGAAGATATGAAGAAATCTTTTGAATTAAGAAAAGAATATTGCATTAAAAGATTAAAGGATATGAACATAGATACTATTGAACCTAAAGGAGCGTTCTATATATTTCCATCAATTAAGAAGTTTAATATGACATCAGAAGAATTTTGTACTAGACTTTTAAATGAAGAAAAATTAGCTTGTGTTCCAGGTGATGCTTTTGGAAAACTTGGAGAGGGATATATGAGAATATCTTATTGTTATAGTCAAGAGATTTTATGTCAAGCATTTGATAGATTAGAGAAATTTATAAAAAGACTATCTAAATAATTTAAAGCTTAAATAAAAATAAGGTCTTTATGTATATAAAATAAATTACTTGAACATATACTTAATTATAAGTTGAATAAGTATTTATAGTTATATAAAGGAATTTAATTAAGTATAGTACAATTATATAAAAGATAATTAGAAGCATTTAAGATTTATACTCGGTTATTGATTATAAATCTTAAATGCTTTTTTATTATGTAGGAAATTATTTGGACTGAAAATCTATGGATCTAAAGTTGCTTAGGGAATTTTGTTTAAATATACTAAATTATCAAAAAAAACTGAAAGAGATACCAAATATAAGGAAAAAATAAATTAATAATATGATTTATTAATAAATTCGCATTATTAATGTGTTAATTAATAGAGGGTAAAAAAGAAGAATGTTTGACAAAAACATAAAATATTATATAATTTAATAAATATTAATTAATAAAAATTAAAAAATGATATTAGCGTATTGCAATAAGGGCGCTATTATGTCGTTTATAAAAATAAGGGGGATAATATAATTATGAAAAAGAATAAACTTAAAAAGTTGCTTGCCGTAACTTTAGCTTTAACTTTAGGATTATCAGTTTTGGCAGGTTGTGGAAAATCAGGAGCGAATAATAAAGCGGATGGACAAGTTATGACTTATAACTTGAATGCAGATCCCAAGACTTTAGATCCAGCATTAAATAATGCAATTGATGGGGCAATAATGCTAGTAAACACATTTGAGGGTTTATGTAAACTTGATGAAAATAATAAAGCTATTCCAGGGGTAGCAGAAAAATGGGAGGTATCAGAAGATGGAACAGTTTATACTTTCCATTTAAGAGATACTAAATGGTCAAATGGTGAACCTGTTACAGCTAAAGATTTTGAATATGCATGGAAAAGAGTACTAAATCCTAAAACAGCAGCAGAATATGCATATCAAATGAGTTACCTAAATAATGCAAATGAATATAATCAAAATAAAGATCTTGATGGAGATGGAAAGATAGCTACAGCAGATGAAATTGGAGTTAAGGCTATTGACGATAAAACATTAGAAGTAACTTTACATGAAGAATGTCCATACTTTTTAGAATTAACAGCATTTCCATGTTACTTCCCAGTTAATAAAGCATTAGTTGAATCAAATCCAACTTGGGCAAATACTGCTGAAACATATATATCAAATGGTCCATTTAAAATGACTAAATATGCAATGAAAGATGAAATAGTATTAGAAAAGAATGAAAATTATTATGATACAAAGGATGTTAAGCTAGATAAGCTTAATGTTAAATTAGTTACAGAAGAAACTTCTGCTTGGGCAAGTTATCAATCAGGTGAATTTGACATGGTAGATGTTGTTCCATTATCTGAAGTTCAAACTGCAGTAAAAGATGGAAGTGCTAAAATATTTGAACAATTAGGAACTTACTTTTATTGTGTAAATGTATCTGAAAAAGCTAAGACTGTAAATCCAGAAGCTGCTAAGGCATTATCAGATTCAAAAGTAAGAAAAGCACTAACATTAGCTATTGATAGACCATCATTGGTTAAGAATGTAACTAAAGCTGAACAAATACCAGCTCATAGCTATGTTCCAGAAGGTATTTTAGATGAAAGTGGAAAAGATTTTGCAAGTAAACAATATTTTAAACCAGAAGGTGATGTTGAAGAGGCTAAAAAATTATTAGCTGAATCAGGATATCCAAATGGTGAAGGATTTCCACCAATAGTATTGACTTTTAATCCTGAAAGTGGACATGGAACTATTGCTCAAGCAGTACAAGATATGTGGAAAAACAACTTAGGTATAAATGTTGAACTTCAAAGTCAAGAATGGAAAGTATTCCAAACAACTAGAGACAATAAAGATTATTTAATTGCTAGACATGGTTGGGTTGGTGATTATGTAGATCCAATGACATTCTTAGAAATGTGGATTAGTACTTCAGGTCAAAATAATGCTGGATATAATAATCCTAAATATGATGAATTAATAAAGGCATCAAAGACAGAAAAAGATGCTGCTAAGAGAATAGAAATAATGCATCAAGCTGAAGATTTGTTAATGGAAGATATGCCAATAATACCAGTTTACTATTATACTCAAGCAAAGGGTGTAAAAGATTATGTGAAAGATGTTAGAGTATCACCATTAGGATTTATATACTTTGATAAAGCTTATATAGACGGAAAATAATTTAGCACATTAATATTGCTTCAAATGTATATGGATTATGCTCCGTATACATATGAAGCAATTTTTAATTATTATAACCCTATAGTTTGTAGAATTATTTACATAAATTTTATTTATTTATATAGAATTAAAAAAATAGTACGTTATTATTTAACAATGTCGTTTTCTCATAATTACTAAAATATTTAATTTTGTTTAGTATAGGTGATTTTTATGGAATTTGATTATGAAAAAAAGAGAATATTGATATATTATCAATATATGCTGCTATTTATTGACATAAAAATAAAATAAAAGCATTAAAGAAAGAGCATTTGTAAAAAAAACATTGAAAAAATATATAATCGATATTTAAAAATACAAGTGTTTTTGAGTGAAATACAGGGTTAGGGGGTCATGAAATATGTGGATAAAGATTACTACATTATTAATTAATCAATAGAAAAGGTTCTATTTTATTGACAAAAATTAATATTATTATATAATTATTAAATAAATTGATATCATTGTAAATATCGAATTTTGTAAAAAGGGAGAGGGGAAAATGCTAAAATATATTGGAAAAAGATTATTAGCAAGTATATTAACAATATGGGTTGTCATAACTTTAACATTCTTCCTTATGAGACTTATGCCAGGTGGGCCTTTTGATAGTGAAAAATTAACACCTGAAATTAAAGCTAATATGGAAGCAAAATACGGAATGGACAAGCCATTAAGTGAGCAATATGCAATGTACATGAAAAACTTATTAAAAGGAGACCTTGGTGAGTCAATGGTATTCAAAGGAAGAAGAGTATCAGAAACAATATCATATTCATTCCCAGCATCTGCAAAAATTGGTTTGGTGAGTGTGGCTTCATCAGTTCTTGTAGGAGTAGGATTAGGAATAGTAGCAGCATTAAAAAAAGGTAAATGGGCAGATTCATTAATTATGCTTTTAGTTACCTTAGGAATTACTATACCAAGTTTTGTAATAGGAGCTGTATTAATTTATTTCTTAACTGTTGAGTTTAGATTATTACCAGCAACTGGTTTTAGTAGTTGGAAGCATTATATAATGCCAGTAATAGCATTATCATTAGGTTCAATGGCTTTTATTACAAGACTTACAAGAAACAAATTATTGGATGTATTAAAATCCGATTATATAAGAACAGCAAAAGCTAAAGGATTAAGTAAAAGAAAAGTTATATTAAAACATGCACTTAGGAATTCATTAATTCCTATAGTAACTTATGTTGGACCATTAATAGCAAGTATTTTAACAGGTAGTTTCGTTGTAGAAAAGATATTTGCAATTCCTGGATTAGGTAATGAGTTCGTTCAATCAGTTACAAACAGAGATTATAGTATGTTACTTGGAGTTACAGTATTCTATTGTACTTTACTTATAATGTTTAACTTTATAGTTGATATTATGTATGTAGTAATTGATCCAAGAATAAAATTAGAAGATTCAGAAGTTTAGTGAGAGGAGAAAAAAGTTATGGAAGAAAAAATTAATTTAGAAAAGGACTTATTTACTCCTCTAACTGAAGAAGAAAAAAAGATAGAGGTTATTGTAAGACCAAGTATTGGTTATTGGAAAGATGCATGGAACAGACTTAAGAAGAATAAGATGGCTATAATATCTTTAATCGGAATAATAGTTATTACAGCAGCAGCAATTTTAGTTCCTATGACATCACAATATACTTATGATTCAAATTCTTTATCTGCTGTTAATTTAAAACCATCAGCAGAACACTGGTTTGGAACAGATCAATTAGGTAGAGACATATTTGTAAGAGTATTTTTTGGTGCAAGATATTCATTAATGATTGGTGTAGCAGCAGCATTTATTAATTTATTTATAGGTGTATTATATGGTGGTATAGCAGGATTTTGTGGTGGAAAAATAGATAATTTAATGATGAGAATTGTTGATGTATTATATTCAATTCCATTAATAATATATGTAATTATTTTAATGACTATATTAAATAAACCAGGAAGTGGTGGAAGTGGTCTTTCAACTATTATACTAGCACTTTCAATATCTTATTGGATTGGTATGGCAAGAATTGTCAGAGGAGATGTATTGCAATTAAAGCAACAAGAATTTGTTCTTGCAGCAAAAGCTTTAGGAGCATCTAATACTAGAATACTTATAAGACATTTAATACCAAACTGTATTGGATCAATAATGGTTACACTGACTTTACTTATACCACAAGCAATATTTACAGAAGCATTTCTAAGTTTCATAGGATTAGGACTTGTTCCGCCTAAAGCATCTTTAGGTACTTTAGCTAATGAAGCAATGAAAGCAATATATCAATATCCTTATCAATTGCTATTCCCAGCACTAGCAATTTGTTTAATAATATTAGCATTTAATCTTTTCGGAGATGGATTAAGTGAAGCACTAGATCCTAAGAATAAGAGATAGGAGGAAGATATAATGGAAAAACTATTAGAAGTAAAAGATTTAAAAACTTCCTTTAAAACTAATGTAGGAGAAGTGCATGCCGTAAGAGGTGTATCTTTTTATTTAGATAAAGGGGAAGCTTTAGGTATAGTTGGAGAATCAGGTTGTGGTAAAAGTGTTACTATGATGTCAATTATGAGATTACTTGCTGATAACGGAAAATTAGCAGGTGGAGAAATTAAATTTGATGGTAAAGATTTATCCGACATAAAAGAATCAGAAATGGAAAGTATAAGAGGAAATGATATTGGGATGATATTCCAAGATCCTATGACATCATTAAATCCGGTTTATACTATAGGAGACCAATTAACAGAACCATTAATGAAACATACTGGTATGAGTAGATCAGAAGCTAAAAAAGAAGCTATAAAAATGCTTCAACTAGTAGGAATACCAAGTCCAGAAAAAAGAATAAAACAATATCCACACGAATTTTCAGGCGGTATGAGACAAAGAGCTATGATTGCAATGAGTTTAATTTGTGAACCAAAGCTTATAATTGCTGATGAACCAACAACAGCGTTAGATGTTACAATTCAAGCACAAATCTTAGATTTAATGAAGGATTTAAAGGAAAAAATGAATACTTCAATTATATTAATTACTCATGATTTAGGAGTTGTTGCTGATCTTTGCTCAAGAATTAATGTAATGTATGGTGGAATAATAGTAGAAACAGGAACTACAGAAGATATTTTCTATAGAGGAAAGCACCCTTATACTTGGGGACTATTAAGAAGTGTTCCAAATCCTAAGGAAAATTCTAAAGAGAAACTTAAGCCAATTGAGGGACAACCACCAGATTTATTAAAACCTCCAGTAGGATGTCCATTTGCAGCAAGATGTGAATACGCAATGAAAGTTTGTCTTCAAAAGCAACCTCCACAATTTGATATGGGAGAAAATCATAAAGTGGCATGTTGGTTATGTCATGAAGATGCACCACATGTAGAATCACCTATAAAGAGAGGGGAAGAATAATGGAAAAAGATAAAGAAGTAATTTTAGAAGTAAAAGATTTATGTAAATACTTCCCTGCAAGCAAAGGTTTATTTAAAGGAAAAAGTTATGTTAAAGCTGTTGATAGAGTTTCTTTTACAATAAATAAAGGAGAAACTTTAGGATTAGTAGGAGAATCAGGTTGTGGTAAAACAACTACAGGAAGAACCATATTAAAATTATATAATCCAACAGCAGGAAAGATAATTTTTAAGGGTAAAGATATAACAGATTATTCTGTAAAAGATATGGTACCTTTAAGAAAAGATATGCAAATGATATTCCAAGATCCATATGCATCATTAGATCCAAGAATGACAGTAGGAGATATTATAGGTGAAGCTATTGACGTTCATGGATTATATAAAGGTGAAGAGAGAACTAATAGAATAAGATCACTTCTAACTAAAGTTGGTCTTGCAAGTGATCATATTAATAGATATCCACATGAATTTTCAGGTGGACAAAGACAAAGAATAGGTATTGCTAGAGCATTAGCAGTTCAACCATCTTTAATTATATGTGATGAACCAATATCTGCACTTGATGTTTCAATTCAAGCTCAAGTTATAAATATGCTTGAAGAACTTCAAGAAGAGTTAGGATTAACTTATCTTTTTATAGCACATGACCTTTCAATGGTTAAACATATATCAACTCATATTGGAGTTATGTATTTAGGTAGAATGGTTGAAAAAGGGGAAAGCAATGTAGTATACTCAGAGTCAATGCATCCATATACTCAAGCGCTTCTTTCAGCAGTGCCAATACCTGATCCAGATGAAGCTAAAAATAACCAAAGAATAATATTAGAAGGAGATATACCATCTCCAATTGATCCACCACCAGGATGTAGATTCCAAGGTAGGTGTAGATATGCTAAGCCAATTTGTAGTGAAATTGATCCTGAATTAAAAGAGGTTAAACCAGGACATTTTGTAGCATGTCACTTATATGATTAATAAATATCTTTATTAGATAATTATAATAAAATTAGGATTATAAGTTTTCAGATGAAGTTAAAAAGTTTTATCTGAAACTTAAAGTCCTTATCTAGGGCTTTGCAATCGTTATCTTAAATTTATTTTTTAATAAATAGTGATTGTTAGCTTTTAAGATAAATTTGACAGAATTATTAAGGGGGAAATTTTTAATGAAAACTAGTAAAATTAAAAAGTTATGTGCAATAACTTTAGCATTAACTTTAGGTTTTTCAAGCTTAGTAGGTTGTGGCGGAGGAACTAGCAATGATCCAAATGCTCAAGCTATAACTTATAACTTAAATGCAGATCCTAAAACTTTAGATCCAGCATTAAGCGAAGCAGTAGATAGTGCAACTATTATAGTAAATGCATTTGAAGGATTGTATAAATTAGATGAGAATAATAAGGCTATTCCTGGAATTGCTGAAAAATGTGATGTTTCACAAGATGGAACAGTTTATACTTTCCATATAAGAGATGGAGTTAAATGGTCTAATGGAGAATCAGTTACAGCAAATGATTTTGAATATTCATGGAAGAGAGTATTAAATCCAGCAACAGCTTCAGGATATGCATTCCAAATGTCATATATTAAAGGTGCAGAAGCTTATAATCAAGGAAAAGGAAGTGTAGAGGATGTAGGAGTTAAAGCAATTGATGATAAGACTTTAGAAGTAACATTAGCTGCTCCATGTTCATACTTCTTAGATTTAACAGCATTTACTTGTTATTTACCAGTAAATAAGACTACAGTTGAAGCTAATAAGGATACTTGGGCTCTTAATGCAGAAACTTACGTTTCAAATGGACCTTTCAAGATGACTAAGTATGGTATGAAAGATGAAATAGTATTAGAAAAAAATGAAAATTACTATGATGTTAATAATATAAAACTTGATAAGTTAAATGTAAAACTTGTTACTGAAGATACATCAGCTTGGGCTAGTTTTAAAACAGGTGATTTTGATATGGTAGATGTTGTGCCAACATCAGAAATAGAAGGCGCATTAGCAGACGGAACAGGAAAGAATTTTCCTCTACTAGGAACAGGATTTTATGTAATAAATGTTTCTGACTCAGTAAATGCAATTGATCCTAATGCTGCAAAAGTATTACAAGATAAGAGAGTTAGAAAAGCTTTAAATCTTGCAATAGATAGACCTTCAATAATTAAAAATATATTAAAAGGTGGTCAAACACCAGCAACAGGATTTGTAGCACAAGGTATTAAAGATCTAGATGGATCAGATTTTGCTGATAAAAAATATTTTAAAGCAGAAGGTGATATAGAAGAAGCTAAGAAATTATTAGCTGAAGCTGGATATCCAAATGGAGAAGGATTCCCTAATCTTGTAGCACTTATTAATCCAGTTAATCCAAATGGTGATATTGCTCAAGCTATGCAAGATATGTGGAAAACTAATTTAGGAATTAATGTTGAACTTCAAAGTCAAGAATGGAAAGTATTCCAAACTACAAGAAGTGCAAAACAATATGAAATTGGATTCCATTCTTGGGTAGGTGATTATATAGATCCAATGACATTCTTAGATATGTGGGAAAGCACATCAGGACAAAACTGTGCAGGATATAATAATCCAGAATACGATAAGTTAATAAGAGCTGCAAAGGTTGAACAAGATCAAACTAAGAGATTTGAAATGTTACACCAAGCTGAAGATATATTAATGGAAGATATGCCTATAATACCATTAAATTATCAAGTTAAAACTAAAGGTATTAAAGACTATGTAAAAGGTGTTAATGTATCACCATTAGGATTTATATACTTTGATAAGGCATATGTAGAAGGAAAATAAAATTTAAATAAAAAGAGGAGATTTTAAAAATCTCCTCTTTTTGATTTGAAATATCAAAACAGTTCTATTTAGTTATACCTATAACATCATCCATAGTATATAAACCAGGATTTGATATAGTACCCATGTATTCGCAAGCTTTTAAAGCTCCGATAGCAAATACTTCTCTAGATATAGCTTTATGAGATAACTCAATTACTTCACCAACTCCAGCAAAGATTACATCGTGATCTCCAACTATAGAACCACCTCTGATAGCATGAATTCCTATTTCATTTTCTTCTCTTTTTGATAATCCTGAACGTCCATAAACAAATTTTGTTTCTTCATTTATAGAATCCTTTATTGTGTCTGCAAGTAAAACAGCAGTACCACTAGGAGAATCTACCTTTTGATTATGATGTTTTTCTATGATCTCAATATCATAATTACCATAAAGAAGAGGTGTTACTTTTCTTAATAGAGAATTTATTAAATTTATTCCAAGTGACATATTAGCAGAACGGAATAGTGGAAGTGTTCTGCTTTTTTCTTCTATTAAAGCTAAATCTTCATTAGAAAATCCTGTTGAACAGATAACTAATGGTTTTTTAGTTTTTTCAGTTAAACTTAGTAATCCTTTTAAAGCATCTGATCTTGAAAAATCTAATAATACATCGTAATCTAGATTTAAGTCTTCAGGCGTTTCAAATATAGGATAAGATGTTTCATGAGGGAACTTATCTATACCAGCAACAATTTCTAAATTATTAAATTTGCTAGCACATTCAGTTATGACTTTACCCATTTTGCCACAGCAACCGTTTAATACTATTTTTATCATTTAATCACCTTATATTAATTTATTTTCCTTTAAAATAGTCTTTAATGTTTCTAAATTACTATCTTCCATTTCACATAGTGGAAGTCTTAAAGAGCCAACTTCAAATCCCATAAGATTCATAGCTGTTTTTACAGGAATAGGATTTGTTTCTATAAATAAAGCATTTGTTAATTTCAATCTGTTTAATTGAATGTCTAAAGCTTCATCAAATTTTCCTTCTAAACATTTTTTAGTAAGTGTATGAACCTCATTTGGTATAACGTTAGCTAAAACTGATATAACGCCTTTGCCTCCAAGAGACATTATTGGAACTATTTGATCATCATTACCAGAATAAATATCTATTTTATCTTTGCATAATGATTTCATTTCCATGATTTGACTTATATTTCCGCTAGCTTCTTTTATAGCAACTACATTATTTAATTCTGCTATTTGAACTAAAGCCTTTGGAGTTATATTTACACCAGTTCTACTTGGTACATTATAAAGAATTATTGGAATGTTTACAGAATCATTTACTGCTTTAAAATGCTTAAATAATCCTTTTTGTGAAGTTTTATTATAATAAGGAGTAATTACAAGTATTGCATCAACACCAACACTTTGTGCATATCTACTCATTTCGATAGCAGATAGTGTATTATTTGAGCCTGTACCAGCAATTACTGGTATCCTCTTATTTATAACATCAACTGCAAATTTGATTACAGTTTTCTTTTCGTTTTCTGTCATTGTAGTTGCTTCACCAGTAGTTCCACAAATAACAATAGAATCTGTTCCTTCTTTAACGTGCCATTCTAATAAATCCTTTAATTTATCATAATCTACTCCTTTATCATTAAAAGGAGTAACAATAGCTACACCTGAACCTTCAAATACTGACATTAAAATTCCTCCATTTTTAATTGTTAGATTGGATCATTATTTCAGCAATTTGAATAGCATTAAGAGCTGCCCCTTTTCTTATATTATCTCCAACAACCCATAGGTTTAAGCCATTATCAATACTAAAGTCCCTTCTGATTCTACCAACATAGACATCATCTTTTCCTGATACCATAAGAGGGGTTGGGTATTTTAATTCTCTTACATCATCATATACAGTTACACCATTAGTGTTTCTAAATAATTCAAAAATATCCTCTACTTCAAATGGAGAATTTAATTCTACATTTATACTTTCACTATGTCCATTTAATACAGGAACTCTAGCTGTAGTAGCTGTTATTCTTAAATCAGGACAATGAAGAATTTTTCTTGTTTCATTAATCATTTTTTCTTCTTCTTTAGTGTACCCATTATCTAAAAAGACATCTATATGAGGTAAAACATTACCTGCTATAGGATAAGGGAATTTTTTTGGTGCAATTCCTTTAACGCCATCTTCTAAATCTTTTATGGCTTGAATTCCAGCACCTGATACGGCTTGATAAGTTGAATATACTATTCTTTTGATTCCATATTTATCATTTAATGCTTTCACTATAGGCATAGCTTGTATAGTAGAACAGTTTGGATTTGCAATTATTCCTTTATGAAGTTTTATGTCTTCAGGATTTACCTCTGGTACTACTAAAGGTACCTCAGGATCCATTCTCCAAGCACTACTATTATCAATTGCTACAGCTCCATATGAAGCAAATATAGGTGCAAATTCTTTACTAGCATCTCCACCTGCTGAAAAAAGTGCATAGTCTATTTTTTTATTTTTTATATTCTCTTCGCATGTTTCCTCAACTAAAAAATCCTCTCCTTTAAATTTTAAAGTTTTTCCTTCAGATCTTTTAGATGCAAAAAGATATAAATTTTTTACTGGAAAATCTCTTTCTTCTAGAATTTCTAAAAATTTTCTTCCTACATTTCCAGTAGCCCCAACTATTGCGACATTATACACATTAATCCCTCCTAATTATTTTTATAAGTATAATTTATTATTAAAAAATTATCTAATATACAAATACTATAGTTAAATATAATGAAAATATCAAGTACATGTATAAAATAAGTGAAAAATTTTCATATAATAGATATGTTTTATACATACTAATAGTATATTCAGAACATATTATTAGTGAATAATGACATAAAACAAATTAAGAAAATAATATACACTTTATTAGATATTATATAGTCTTAATAATTTGTTTTTTGAAAGGAGTGCATAACTGTGAGTGGTACACCATTAAAAAAAATAATAAAATCAAAAATAAAGTCTAATAAAGAACTTACTGAAGCTGAAAAAATGAGGGAAAAATTAAAATACGAAATTGCAGAAGAACTTGGATTAGGTGATAAAGTAGATAAAGAGGGCTGGGGTGGACTTTCAGCTGAAGAAACAGGACGAATAGGAGGCATGATGACAAAAAGAAAGAAAATACTTAATATGCCAACTAATAATCAAATATTACAAAATGCAATTCATAATAAAAAAATTTAAACTTTTTATGTGATGTGTATTTAAACATAAAAGATACTATTTGAATGAATATGAATTATGGAGATATTAAGCTTAAAATTAACAATATGCAGAAAAATATATATAGTGAAAAATATTATATAATATTAGGTTAATAGTTACTGCTATATTATATGTAGTAAAGTAGCTTAATAATAAGTATATTACATGGAGAGTATAATCTATTAAAGTTGACGAATTACTTATTAAGATATAATATAATTGTTGGAAATATATATATGATATTTTAAGGATGGGGTATATTTATGGCTTATGGAGAATTCGCAAATATTTATGATAAGTTAATATATGAAGATATAAATTATGATTTAGTAGGTAAGAGAATTATAGAATTATGTAAAGAACATGATATAAAATATGAAGACTACTTAGATTTAGCGTGTGGGACAGGTAATGTTTCAATAAATGTAGCTAAATATTTTAAAAATACATATGCAGTTGATTTATCTGATGATATGCTAAATGTAGCATTTGATAAATTTAAGAAAAATAAAATTAAAGCAAAAATAATATGTCAGGATATGTGTGAGTTATCTCTAAATCATAAATTTGATTTAATAACATCTGTTCTTGACTCAACAAATTATTTAACAGAAGATGACGATCTAATTAGTTATTTTAATAGAGTACATGAACATTTAAAAGATGATGGAATATTTATTTTTGATATAAATTCTTATTATAAATTATCAACTATATTAGGTAATAATATTTATACATATAATTCAGATGATGTATTTTATACATGGGAAAATGTATTTGAAGAAGAAGTACTTAATATGTTTTTAACTTTTTTTGTTAAAAGTAAAGAAGAATTATATGAAAAAATTGAAGAACAACATATAGAAAGAGCTTATAAAGAGGAAGAATTAGAAAAAGCTTTAAAAGATTGTGGTTTTAAATTAGTAGGTAAGTTCGATAATTACAGTAGTAAATCTGTATTTAAAGAAAGTGAAAGAATAGTTTATGTTGTAAGCAAATAATGGAGGGCGATATTTATATGAACGATAAGATAGTTAGAGCAACAGCTAAAAATGGAATGGTTAGAATAATTGGAGGAATCACGACAAACTTAGTTAATGAGGGAAGCAAAATTCACGAGTGTACTCCAGTAGCGGCAGCAGCATTAGGAAGAATGCTTACTGCAGGAACTTTGATGGGAACTACATTAAAAGGTGAAAAAGAATCTTTAACTCTGAAGATTAATGGTGGAGGAGAAGCAAAAGGAATAACAATAACTGCACATAATGATGCAAGTGTTAAGGGCTTTATAGGTAACCCATATGTTACTAGAGAATTAAATGATAAAGGCAAGCTAGATGTTGGCGGTGCTATAGGTAAAGATGGACTTTTATATGTAATTAAGGACTTAGGTTTAAAAGAACCATATGTAGGTCAAGTACCAATATATAGTGGGGAAATAGCAGAAGATTTTGCTTACTATTTTACAGTATCTGAACAAACACCATCAGCAGTATCTTTAGGCGTACTTGTAGATAAAGATTTATCTATAAAAGCTGCAGGTGGATTTATAGTTCAAATGATGCCAGATGCAGATGAACTTTTAGCAGATTTAGTAACTTATAGATTAGAAGAAATACCACCTATAACTACACTTATATCGGAAGGGAAAACAATAGAAGAGATATTAGAATTTATATTTGAAGGTATGGATTTAAATATTTTAGATTCTATTGAACCAAGTTATAAATGTGACTGCTCAAGAGAAAAAGTAGAAAAAGCTTTAGCATCTATAGGAAAGAAGGATTTACAAGAAATATATGATGATGGAAAAAATGAAGAAATAGTATGTAATTTCTGTAATACTAAATATTCATTTACAACTAATGATATTGGTGAGTTGTTAAAAAATTCTATTAAAAAATAATAGTATAATTTATAAATAAACAATATTTCAAATTATAAAGACTATTTTAGAGTTAAATAAAGTAAGAAAATGTACTTTGACGTTTGCGTTAAAGTACATTTTTTGTTTTTAAAATATTTAAGAAAGACAATTTGGAAATTAAATATAAAATTAAAGATTAATCATAATAATTGAGTAACTATTTTTTCATTAGAAAAATACTAATATAGGAACAGAAAAAAAATAAAATCATATTATTAATAGTGGATGTGATAAATTTACAAGTTGGATTTAAAGCAGAAGCAAGCTACCTCTATCTATTAATTTACCTTTTCTTAAATAAATAGGAGAAACATCATATTTATTTAAAAATTTAATCACTTCATTCCCCCACGCGTAATGATTTAATTCACCAAAGAAAGCCATCTTATTATTAGAAACTAATCCTCCAGTACCTCCAATAAATCCATAATTTAAATTTGGAAGATGTATATCGCCAGGAGGTAGTAAAAGGATATCAAAATCATAATTTATTAATGTAGAATAGATTCCTTTATCACTAGTTATAAGTGCCTTGTTTCTAACTGGCAGTACAGAACATTTTGTATATCCTTGAGAAACATTTATTTTTAATTTTGAATGTTGAGAATCTAAAAGATTATTATCGCTATATTTTAAGTTGTGAATAAAGTAATCATCTAAAATTAAGGAATTTAAAATAATATCATTAGGATATGTATTAGACAAGGCTGAATTTGAAAGAATATATTTTATATTCTTTTTATCTAATAAATTTATAAATTGTGAATTTATATCCTTATGAATAATAATTTGTTTGTCGGAAGAATTTTTCAATATATTCATTTGAATGTCAGGATGACCATTTATAGCTTCATATACATTATTGGATTTAGGCACTAAAATGGGATCAATATTAAGTTTTTGTAAATTATGAATTTCTTCTTTTGTTGATCTATAGTCTATAAAACAATACATAGAAATACTCCTTTAATATAGTAATTTATAATAAAAAACTACTACAATATAAAGAAAAAAACAATAGGATATAAAAATCTAAAATTTAGTATTTTTATAAGTATAAGAGCTTTAAGTTTATTACATACTAATGTAAGAAGGGAGTGAAATCCATGCTTGTTTTGAAATTAGCTTATAATGATGAATTAGATTTTGTTGGTGAATTACAAGATTTAAGAGAATTGCTAAAGAAAAAAAATATATTAATAGGATTAGTGGAAAGTATAGAAGATACTACTCATATAATAAAAATAATTTGTGAAGAAGAACATTATAATGAAAAGGTAAAAGATATTATTAATTTATATGTAAGTAATATTTTATATAAAATCGTTATTGAGAATTATAGAGAAAAAGAAATGTTAGAATTTTTAACAGAAAATTATTTCTTCTTAAAACAAGATGAAATATTCGAAATAGAGGATGATATTGTAAAGGTACTAGAATGTGAAGGTGGAGTAAAAGATGGTAACTCTATTTATTATTTAAATAAAATGAATGGAATTATTGAAGAGATAAAAGATTGCATAAAAGAAAAGCAAGAAATTAATATAAATGGATTTATAACATTTAGAATGAAGAAACTTAGAGGCGATATAGAAAAAATAATACAAAAAGTTGTTGAAAATTATATTGTTGAAAAGGAGTATAAAGAGTTTGTAAAATTATTGAAGTATTTTGTTGATATACAAGATTATAAGATTGAGCTTATAGATATATTTATAGAAGACAATGGAGACTATAGAGTAACTGATAATTATGAGACAGATTTATTAAAAACATTTAAGGAAGAATTTTCAGACTGCAAAAAGATGAGTGATGTTAGTACAGAAGATATATTAATAAGTGGATTGATTACAAACACTCCTAAAAAGATAATCATTCATAATAAAGAAAATTCTATAAATAGAGAATTCTTAGAGACTCTTAATAGTGTGTTTGGAGACAGGGTCGAATACTGTAATAGATGCATGAAATGTGAAAATAAAAAAATAATAATAAAAAGTATTGACACATTATGAAATGCTTGATATAATTTAGTTCGTAAAGAAGAAACATAGCCGTTTCTCACCATACAGTTGTGAAGTACTAGTGTGGTTATATCTCTAGATTTTATCAATAGTGATAGTGTAAGACGGCTTATGGCCGTCTTTTATTATGTATAAAATTCCTCGGAGGTGAAAAGTATTAGTAAAGATTATTTTATTAATGAAGAGATAAGACAAAAAGAATTAAGAGTAGTTGCAAATGATGGAGAACAATTAGGTGTGATTTCTTCAAGAGAAGCTATGAGAATGGCAGAAGAACAAGAATTGGACTTGGTTATGATTTCACCAAATGCAAACCCTCCAGTGTGTAAAATAATGGACTTTGGTAAGTTCATATATGAACAATCTAAAAAAGAAAAAGAAGCTAAGAAGAAACAAAAGGTTGTAAGTGTTAAAGAAGTAAGAGTAAGTCTTACTATAGAAGAACATGATATTTCTATAAAAGCAAAGAATGCCAGAAAATTCTTATTAGACGGAGATAAAGTTAAAATCACTGTTAGATTTAGAGGTAGAGAGATGGAATTGACTCATATTGGAGCAAGAATTCTTGATAACTTCGCAAAGAAATTGGAAGATGTCTGCCAAATAGAAAAGCATCCAAAAAAAGAAGGCAGAAACATGACAATGGTTTTAGGCCCTAAAAAGGGATAACTTGAGAGGAGGATTTTATTTATGCCAAAAATGAAAAGCCACAGAGGTGCAGCAAAGAGATTTAAGAAAACAGGTACAGGAAAGCTTAAGAGAGCGAAAGCATTCAAGAGCCATATATTAACAAAGAAGAGTCCTAAAACTAAGAGAAATCTTAGAAAAGGTGGATACGTATCAAAATCAGAAGAAAAAGTAATGAAAAAATTATTACCATATCTATAATTTGAAGAGGTTACAGGAGGTTTAAAGCATGGCAAGAGTAAAGAGAGCAAAAAACGCTCGTAAGAATCATAAGAAAGTTTTAAAACTTGCAAAAGGATACTACGGTGGAAAAAGTAAGTTATTTAAAACAGCTAACGAATCAGTAATTAGAGCATTAAGAAATTCTTATGTTGGAAGAAAGAATAAAAAGAGAGATTACAGAAGATTATGGATTGCTAGAATAAACGCAGCAACAAGAATCAATGGTCTTTCATATTCAAAATTCATGAACGGAATTAAATTAGCTGGTATCGATATAAACAGAAAAATGTTATCAGAAATCGCTATAAATGATGCAAAAGCATTTGCTGATTTAGTAGAAGTAGCTAAAAAACAATTAAACGCTTAAAAAAATGCGACTTAGGTCGCATTTTTATTATATATTGAGAAATATTATAAATTATTTATATATATTTAGTTTACATAAAATTTATATAAAATAGGTAAAATAAAATGAAGTAATTTTTAATTAACCTTTTGAGGTGAGTGTATGGGAAAAGTTCTGACAAAAAAATCAAGACTTAATGCAGTTCAAGTATTAGCTATAGGATTTGCTATAGTTGCTTTAATAGGAGCACTTATATTAACTTTACCTATTTCTTCGGCCAGTGGAGAAAGTACAAATTTTATAGATGCTATTTTTACATCTACATCAGCAGTATGTGTTACTGGTTTAGTTACATTAGATACAGGCACTTATTGGAGTACTTTTGGTCAAGTTATAATCATAATCTTAATAGAAGTTGGTGGTATGGGTTTCATGTCCTTTACTACGTTTATTGCAATACTATTAGGAAAAAAAATAACATTAAGAGATAGACTGTTAATGCAGGAAGCTATGAATACCTTTAATATTGAAGGTTTGGTAAGAATGGTTCAATATGTTTTTGCATTAACATTTTCAGTTCAGTTTTTTGGAGCGCTATTATTATCAACTCAGTTCATACCACAGTTTGGATTTTCAAGGGGATTATTTTATAGTGTATTTCATTCTATTTCAGCATTTTGTAATGCTGGTTTTGATTTATTTGGAAATTTTAATAGTTTGACTAGTTATTCTAGTAATATAGTAGTAATATTAAGCATAAGTGCTTTAATAATAATTGGTGGTTTAGGTTTTACAGTATGGCTTGAAATATATAATTATAACAAGAATTCTAAAAAATTATCACTTAATTGTAAAGTAGTATTATTAGTTACTATATTTTTAATTATTTTTGGATTTATATGTATCTTTTTATTTGAATATAAAAATATGCAGACTATAGGTGGAATGACTTTTAAGGATAAGATATTAAATTCCTTTTTTGCATCTGTATCACCAAGAACAGCTGGTTTTAATAGTATGTCTACTGATGATATGACTATGTCTGGTAAGTTAATTACTATAATATTAATGTTTATAGGAGGATCATCAGGATCAACAGCAGGTGGTTTAAAAACTGCTACATTTGGTGTTTTAATTTTAACAGTAATTTCTGTTTTGAAAGGAAGAGAAGATACTGAAGCGTTTGAAAAAAGATTTTCAAAAGACTTAGTATATAAAGCCTTTACTTTGTTTTTTATTGCAATGATGCTTGTTATTGTAGTGACCATGGTTCTTACTATAGTTGAACCAAATCAATCATTTATAAATTTACTTTATGAAGCGACTTCAGCTTTTGGTACGGTAGGGTTAACGACTGGTGTAACTCAACAATTATCAGTTGCAGGAAAGATTGTAATAATGATTACTATGTATTGTGGTAGAGTTGGTCCATTAACTGTAATTTTAGCATTATTAAATAGAAAGAAAAAGAAAGGATATAGATATCCAGAAGGTAAGATATTGATAGGATAGGAGTGACTTAGTTTTGGTAAATAAACAATTTGTAGTGATTGGGTTGGGACGATTTGGTGCTTCAGTTGCTAAGACTTTATATGATTTAGGAAATGATGTTTTAGTAATAGATAAAGATGAAGATATAATTCAAGATATTTCTGATAATGTAACGCATGCAGTTCAAATGGATTCTACTGATGAAAATGCATTAAGAACATTAGGACTTAGAAATTTTGATGTTGCAATTGTAACTATAGGGTCTAACATACAAGCAAGCATTATGGCAACTTTACTTGTTAAAGAACTAGGTGTTAAATATATAATTGCAAAAGCTAACAATAAGATTCATTCTAAAGTTTTATATAAAATCGGTGCTGATAGAGTAATATTACCAGAACAAGATATGGGAGTTAGAGTTGCTCATAACTTAGTTTCTTCTAGTATATTAGATTACATTGAATTATCTTCAGACTATAGCATAATGGAAATAGAAGCTTTAGATGAATGGGACGGAAAAAGCTTAAGAGAAATAAAATTAAGAAGTCAATATGGAATAAATGTTATGGCCATTAAAGAAGGGGAAGATATAAATATATCACCTTCAGCTGAGCACATTGTAAATGCTAAAGATATAATAGTTGCTATAGGTTCTGCGGAAGATTTAAGCAAACTTGAGGGTATGATAGTAAGATTAAAATAATTGAGGTGTAGACTTTGATTTTCATTGAGAGTAAAGAAAATACTATATATAAAGAAGCTAAAAAACTCAAAGATAGAAAAAATAGAAATAAGATAAATAAGTATGTTATTGAGGGATTTAGGCTTGTTGATGAAGCTATAAAAGCAAATTTAGATATAGATTATTTAATATTAACTGAAATAGGATATGAAAAATTAGATAATTATATAGATAAAGATAAGATAAAAAAACATAAAGTATACTGTATTACGGATACTTTATTTAAAGAATTAGCATCAACAGAAAATCCTCAAGGAATAATTGCTATAGTTAAAATGAATAACAAAAAATTAGATTTTCAAGGAGATTTTTATTTATTCTGTGATAAAGTACAAGATCCGGGAAATTTAGGTACTATAATAAGAACAGCTCATGCAGCTGGAGTAAACGGAATAGTATTATCTAAAGGAACTGTTGATATATATAATGAAAAAACAATAAGATCAACAATGGGTTCATTATTTTATATGCCTATATATTATGATGATGATGAGTTTTCGTTAATAAAATCATTAAAAAAAGATGGATTTACCTTAATAGTTACATCACTTGAAAGTAGTAAAGACTTTTTTAAAGAAGATTTAAAAGGGAAGATTATACTTACAGTTGGTAATGAAGGCAATGGTGTTTCTAATGAAGTGTTAGATTTAGCTGATAGAAGAGTTAAAATACCAATGCCAGGTGGTGCTGAATCTTTAAATGTAGCTATAGCTACTTCAATTATTATCTATGAAAAAGTAAGACAAAATGTTGTTAATATTTAATTTTGAGTATTGAAAATTGTTTTTATTATAACATAAGAACAAATTATATATTATTTTTTTAACATGAATTATGTGAAAATGACTTGAATTTAAAGAGTATTTTACATAATTCATGTTAATTTTTTATTAAATTTTGTAAATTAATGTATAATTTTAAATTTAGAAAAATATTTTAAAGAGTAGATATAATTTTATATCTACTCTTGTTATTTTACTAATAAAAGGAGATGTAAAAATGAATCAATACTTAGTTACAAAACTTCTAGGATTAGTTGGTGTAGTTGCATTAATAGCAATGGTGTTCTTATGCATATTAGTAAGGTACGTTTTTAAACAAGAATTGGGAAATGAACAAATGAAGGAAATTTCAAATGCAATTAAAGATGGAGCAATGGCATTTTTAAAAAGGCAGTATAAAACCATTTATATTTTAGCAATAGTAGTAGCAATATTATTAGGATTTGTTACTAAAGGAAAATACAGTTTTAATTGGTATACGTTCATATCATTTTTTGCAGGAGCAATATGTTCAGGTATTGCTGGATTCATTGGTATGTATGTTGCTGTTAGTGCTAATATAAGAGTAGCTCAAGGTGCTAAGCATAGTCTGAATAAATCTCTTCAAATATCATTTAGGGGAGGAGCTGTAACTGGGCTAGCTGTTACAACACTTAGTTTGATTGGAGTGAGTTTGTTATTCTGGGCATTTGGAGGAGGAGATTCAAATGTTGAAGTTGTTAAACGAGCACCACAACTAATAGTAGGATACGGATTTGGAGCAAGCTTTGTTGCATTATTTGCACAACTTGGAGGTGGAATATATACTAAGGCAGCTGATGTTGGTGCGGATTTGGTTGGAAAAGTAGAAGCAGGTATTCCAGAAGATGATCCAAGGAATCCAGCTGTTATAGCTGATCTTGTAGGAGATAATGTAGGTGATTGTGCAGGCCGTGGAGCAGATTTGTTTGAATCTACTGCAGCTGAAAATATAGGAGCTATGATATTAGGAATAGCACTGTATCCTGTATTTGGAGTGTGTGGAATCTTATTTCCACTAATAGCTCGTGCTTCAGGAATAATAGCATCAATTTTTGGAATATTTTCAGTTAAAACAAAAGAAGATAAAGATCCAATGAAATCACTAAATAAAGGTTACTTTATAACAACAGTATTGTGTGCAATATTTTTATTTCCTATAACTAAATTAATGCTTAGTGGGATTGGTGAGTATGCAAATAAAGTTAAATATATTAATTTTTATGGCTGTGCAATTATTGGTTTATTATTAAGCTTTGCTTTCGTATATATAACTCAATACTATACTTCTTATAATTTTAGACCTGTAAAAGAGATTGCAAAGTCTTCATTAACAGGTCCTGCAACTAATATAATTTCTGGTATATCTGTAGGTCTTGAAAGTACATTTGCACCTGTATTAGTTATAGCTATAGCAATATTTTCTTCATATTGGTTAGGTAATCACAGTGGATTATCAGAGCTTGGATTTAATGGAGGATTGTATGGTACGGCAATTGCAACAATGGGAATGTTATCTACTTGTTCTTATATTCTAGCTATGGATACTTTTGGTCCTATAACAGATAATGCAGGTGGAATAACTGAAATGTCTGGTGCTCCAGAAGAAATGAGAGTTATAACAGATAAGTTAGATGCTTGCGGAAATACAACAAAAGCTTTAACAAAAGGATATGCTGTTGGTAGTGCAGCTTTAGCAACATTTTTATTGTTTTCTGCTTATATAGACGAGGTTAAAGCTAGTAAACATTTAGCTGCAAATGCAATATACAGTGTTGATATAGGAAAGCCAGAAGTATTTATAGGTGCACTAATAGGTGCTATGGTTGTATTTTTATTTAGTTCTACTGCAATTAGAGCTGTTGGAAAAGCTGCTCAATATGTAATATTAGAAGTAAGAAGACAATTTAAGGAAAAACCAGGGATTATGGATAGAAAGGATAAGCCTGATTATAGAGCTTGTGTTGATATAGTGACCAAAGGTGCATTAAAAGAAATGATTTTACCAGGCGTAATAGTTATTGTGACTCCTATAGCAGTTGGACTTATTTTGGGAGCAGAAGCAGCCGGAGCAATGCTTATGGTAGCTACTATCGTTGGTGTTTTAATGGCTCTATTTTTCAATAACGGTGGTGGTGCTTGGGATAATGCAAAGAAATTTATTGAATTAGGAAATTTCGGAGGGAAAAAATCAGAAGCTCATAAAGCAGGAGTTGTTGGAGATACAGTAGGAGATCCGTTTAAAGATACAGCAGGTCCATCTATACATGTTCTTATTAAGTTATTTAGTACAATTACTCTTGTTCTTGCTACTATATTTGTGACTTATGGATTGATGTAAACCAATTTTAACAATAAAATATAATGAAAAGTCCTTATATTTTGAGGACTTTTTATTTTAGTATAAATTATTATATGAGTTTATATATGTATTTAAGTAACTAATTTTAAGAATTAGTATAATAGCTTGATTTTGTAGGATTTTTTTATATTTTCATAAATTTTAGTATTTTTTAAGTTATTATAAGTATACTTAATTTTAGGTATTGAATTTTAATTAGTTTATTTGTATAATTAGAGGGAATTAAATAATTATAAACTGTGAATGAGAGAGTAGATATTAGGAAATTTTCAGGGAGAATAAGCCATAGACTGTAAGCTTATTTAAATGAAATAATATTGAAGTTCACTCAGGAGTTCTGGCTGTGAAATTAAGTAGTAGCTAGCGGTCAATGCCGTTAAATTTTAAGTTGGATTCTTATAATGTATTTTTATAAGTTTCAATTAGGGTGGTAACGCGGATAATTCGTCCCTTTTATAGGGGGACGATTTTTTTTGTACATAAAAATGTCTGAAAGGAGAAAAAACATGAAGGAAAAACTTAAAGAATTACAAGAGCTTGCAATAAAGCAAATTGAAAATTCAATTAAAAGTAATGAATTAGAAGAAATTAGAGTTAAGTTCTTAGGAAAAAAAGGAGAACTTACTACAATATTAAGAGGTATGGGGGGATTATCTCCAGAAGAAAGACCTTTAGTAGGAAAATTAGTTAATGAAGCAAAAGCTAAAGTAGAAGAAAAACTAGAGTCAGCAATAAAGAAAATAAAGGATAAAGAAAAGGCTGAAAAACTTGCAGGTGAAACAATAGATATTTCACTTCCAGGTAAAAAGCAAGTAATAGGAAAAAGTCATCCTTTAGAATTAACACTTAAAAATATGGAAGATATATTTGTATCAATGGGATTCACAATTGAAGAAGGTCCAGAAGTTGAATATGATCATTATAATTTTGAAGCATTAAATATACCTAAGAATCATCCAGCAAGAAGTGAGCAAGATACATTATATATAAATGATAATATAGTTCTTAGAACTCAAACTTCACCAGTTCAAGTTAGAACTATGGAAAATCAAAAGCCACCAATTAAGATGATTTCGCCAGGTAAGGTTTATAGATCAGATTCAGTTGATGCTACACATTCACCTATATTTTATCAAATGGAAGGCTTAGTTATAGATAAGGGAGTTACTTTTGCCGATTTAAAAGGAACTCTAGAGTTATTTGCTAAGAAGATGTTTGGAGATAAAGTTGAAACTAAGTTCAGACCACATCACTTCCCATTTACAGAACCATCTGCTGAAATGGATGCAACTTGTTTTGTTTGTGGAGGAGAAGGTTGTAGAGTATGTAAGAATAGTGGATGGATAGAGCTTCTAGGCTGTGGTATGGTTCATCCAAATGTACTTAGAAACTGTGGAATAGATCCAGAAGTATATAGTGGATTTGCTTTTGGATTTGGTGTTGATAGAATGGTAATGCTTAAATACGGAATAGATGATATAAGATTATTATATGAAAGTGATATGAGATTTTTAAACCAATTTTAGAAAGTAGTTTAAACTTTTTTTAGAATATTACTTAATTATATAGTTTGAAAGACATAAAAATATAAGTTCTAAAGAAATTGATAATTTGAGAACTTAAGGAAAAATGAGGAGGAAAAAATATGAAAGTACCATTTAGTTGGTTACAAGATTATGTTGATATAAATGTTAGTCCTAAAGAATTAGGAGATAAATTAACTTTAACAGGATCACAATTAGAAGAATTAATAATTCAAGGTGATGTTATAGATAAAGTTGTTACGGGAAAAATTACTGAAATAGAAAAACATCCAGATGCTGATAAACTAAGTATTTGTCAAGTTGATATTGGAACTGAAACTATTCAAATAGTTACTGCTGCAACAAACATGAAAGAGCAAGATGTAGTACCTGTAGCTTTACATGGTTCAACATTAGCAGATGGAACTAAGATTAAAAAAGGTAAGCTTAGAGGGGTACCATCAAATGGTATGTTCTGTTCTGAAGAAGAACTTGGAATTGCAGGAGATGAGCCAGTTCATGGATTAATGATATTACCTACTGATACTAAATTAGGTGTTGAACTTAAAGAATTATTAAAGTTAAATAAGGCTATTTTAGATTTTGAAATAACTTCTAATAGACCTGATTGTTTAAGTATAGTGGGTATGGCTAGAGAAACAGCAGCTGCACTTAGAACTACTTATAAGATGCCTAATTTAGAATATAAAGTTTCTGGAAATGGAAATGTAGAATCAGAATTAAATGTTGAAGTTAAAGATGATTTATGTTTAAGATATATGGCTAGAAAAGTTAAAAATGTAAAAGTAAAACCATCACCAGGTTGGATGCAAGAAAGACTTCTTGAAGCAGGAATAAGACCTATAGACAATATAGTTGATATTACAAATTTTGTAATGCTTGAATTAGGTCAACCAATGCATGCTTATGATGCTAGAGAAATATCTACTAATAAGATAGTTGTTGAAAGAGCTAAAAATGGTGAAAAATTCACTACTTTAGATGAAGTTGAAAGAGAATTAGATGATTCTATGCTTTGCATAAAGGATGACAATAAAATTGTTGGATTAGCTGGAATAATGGGTGGATTAAACTCAGAAATAAAAGAAGATACAACTGAAGTTATTTTTGAATCTGCGAACTTTGATGGTACTAATATAAGAGTTAATTCTAAAAAATTAAACTTAAGAAGTGAAGCTTCTGGAAGATTTGAAAAAGATATAGATCCTAATTTAGCTAAACTTGCAATAGATAGAGCATGTGCTTTGATTTGTGAATTAGGTGCTGGTGAAGTTATAGAAGGCACAATAGATATTTATAATAAAAAGAAAGAAGAAGGAAAAGTAATTGTTGATTCTAATTGGGTTAATAAATTCCTTGGAACAAATCTTTCTAAAGAAGAAATGAAAAAATGTTTAGATAGCGTTGATTTATTTACAGAAATTGATGGAGATAATTTAAATGTAACAGCTCCAACATTTAGAATAGATATTGCTATTAAAGAAGATATAGCAGAAGAAATAGCTAGAATACATGGATATGATGTTATCCCTGCTACAATATTTAGTGTTGCTACATCAAGAGAACCTAAATACAGAAAGAGATTATTAGATGATAAAGTAGTTATGCTTGCTACAGGAAGTGGATTAAATCAATCTATAAGTTACTCATTTGTATCTCCAAAGGTGTTTGATAAAATCAATGTACCAGAAGATAGTGAGCTTAGAAATGTAGTTAAAATAAAAAATCCTTTAGGTGAAGATTATAGTGTAATGAGAACTACAACTATACCTTCAATGATGGAATGTTTAGGAAGAAATTATTCAAGAAATAATGATTATGTTAGACTATTTGAAATGGCTAAGATATATATTAAAAATGAAGATGAAACTAAGATTCCAACTGAAAGAAATATATTAACTATTGGTATGTATGGCGATTGTGATTATTTAGATCTTAAAGGAGCCGTTGAAAATATAGTAGAAGGCTTAGGAATAAAGAATTCTAAGTATGAAAGAGAAAGTGAAAATGTAAGCTATCATCCAGGAAAAACTGCAAAACTTGTTATAGGCAAAAATGTAGTTGGTACTTTAGGTGAAGTTCATTTAGATGTAACTGAAAATTATGGAATTGATGTACCTTGCTTTATTGCAGAACTTAATTTAGATGCATTATATGAAAGTGCTGATATGGATAGAAAGTATAAAGCATTACCTAAATTCCCAGCTGTTACAAGAGATATTGCATTACTTGTAGAAGATAGCATATTAGTTCAAGAAATTGAAGAATGCATAAGAAAAGCTGGCGGAAATTTAGTAGAAAAAGTACAATTATTTGATATCTATAAAGGAAAGCAAATTCCAGATGGCAAAAAGAGTATAGCTTATGCTATTGCCTATAGAGCTGATAAAACATTAACTGATAAAGAAGTTAATAAAGTACATGATAAGATATTAAGATCGTTAGAATATAAATTAGGTGCTACTTTAAGAGACTAATTTTATTAAAATAAAAATGATTGGATTTTATGAATTTAAAATCCAATCATTTTTTTTGTTTTAAACTATACTTAGTTGTAAAATAGCTATTTTTTATAAACTAATTAAAAGAGCTATAATTTTATTATAGAACTTAATAGTTTTTTCTAAGGTGGTATTTCGCCACCTTAGAAAAAACTATGATAAATTTAGATTTATTTAAATATATTGATATTAAAGTAATTATAAAGGAATGAAATATATTGAGAAGACCTAAACCACTAAAAAAAGGAGATAAAATAGCTCTTGTAGGATTATCTAGCCCTACAACTGAAGAGAGGTTAGATTTATCTATTAAAGTGATGAGAGAATTAGGATTTGAGGTTATAGTTTGCGATAGTTGCAAAGCTCATTATGGATACTTATCTGGAAATGATGATATGCGAGCAGATGACTTAAATAGAATGTTTTTTGATAAGTCTGTATCAGGAATTTTTGCAATAAGAGGAGGATATGGTTCAACAAGAATTTTAGATAAACTAGATTACAATATTATAAAAAATAATCCAAAGGTATTTTCAGGTTATAGTGATGTTACGGCAATTCATAATGTTATAAACAAAAGATGTGATTTTATTACGTTTCATGCTCCGATGCCAGCAACAGAACTTTATAAAGGCATGGATAAATATACAGAATATTATTTTAATAATAATATATTTACATCAAAGCCTTTAGGAAAGTTAAAGAATATAGATGGAGTAGAAATAAAAACATTATTGGAAGGAAAAGCAGAAGGACGATTAGTTGGAGGAAACCTTTCGGTAATTTGTTCTACACTAGGAACTGATTATGAAATAGATACTAAAGGTAAAATATTATTTTTAGAAGAAATTGATGAATATCCATATAAAATTGATAGAATGATTATGCAATTAAAACAATGCAATAAATTTAGTGAGGCTAACGGTATAATTCTAGGACAGTGGACTGATTGTTTACCTCCTAAGGGGAAGGAGAGTTTATCTTTAATGCAGATATTTGAAGAATTAATAGCTTCAGAAGGAAAACCAACGCTATATGATGTTTGTTGTGGACATTGTTTACCAACACTTACACTTCCTTTGGGTGCTAAAGTGAAAATAGATGCTAATAATCAAGAAATAAATATACTAGAATAAATAGTAAATAAAAACAATAAATTATCTTTGGCATAACTTACTTATGGAATTTTAGCATATAAATTTGTATAATAATAGTAAACTAATGAATAAATCAAGGGGGAAAAATGAATATATTATCAATACTTTTAGATAAAATATGTACTTGGATGGCTTCAAGTGGTTTGAAAATAGTAATAGGATTCATAGCTTTATGGATAGGATGGAAAATTGTAAACAAGATTATCAAAACTATGGACAGAGTTCTAAAAAGAAAAGATTTTGATGTTACATTAACAATGTTTTTAAATGCTTTTATAAACATATCCTTAAAAGTATTATTAGTGATGATTATGATGGATTATGTTGGACTAAAAACTACTGGACTTGTTACTTTGATTGGATCTGCTGGTCTGGCAGTAGGACTTGCTCTTCAAGGAAGTTTATCAAATTTTGCAGGTGGAGTTGTTATTTTATTAATAAGACCTTTTAATATAGGAGATTTTATTGATGCAGTAGGACATTCGGGTAAAGTTGAAAAGATAGGAATATTTTATACGAGTTTACTTACTATAGATAACAAACAAATACTTATACCAAATGGTAAATTAGCAAATGACAGCATAATAAATTATACAGCTAAAGATAAAAGACGAGTTGATTTACAATTTTCAGCAGGATATGATGAAAATGTAATAGAAGTTAAAAATATTATAGAACAAGTTGTTTTAAATAATGATAAAATTTTAAAAGATCCAGAATACTTTATAGGATTATCTGAACATGCTGATAGCTCAGTTAATTTTATTTTAAGAGCATGGACTAATACGGAAGATTATTGGGATGTGTATTATGATTTGTTAGAAAAAGTTAAAATTAAGTTTGATGATGAAAAAATAAGTATACCATATCCGCAAATGGATGTTCATATTAAAAATGACTAAGTGTAGATTATATTTTAGGAGTATATCCATATGTGATATATGAATAATTATAGCATATAGAATAATATAACAATTTAGATTTTGCTTATGGTATATATTATTGGATTTAAAATATAGAAGAAAATAATATGATTTAGTTAAAGTTATCAAATAAAAGTCTTTATTTGATAACTTTATTAGTTTATACTATAAATTGGCGAACATATGTTTTAAATAATTATCTATGTTTTATTGATATGTTTACATCTATAATAATATTTTATTTATTGAAGATAAATGTATTTGTATTAATGTAGATCTTATTTAAAAGCATATTAACAAAGTGATAAAAAGAATTTACATTCTTATGATGGAGGGAACAACTTGGGTAATAATAATGACGAATTAAAAAAAGCATTTAAAAAAAGTATGAAAAAAAATAAGGGGAATAAAAAAGCTCAATTTATAACAATAGTGATTTTCGCTCTTGTAGGGCTTATGAGTTTTGTTTTTGGAAATGACTCTAATTCAAAAAAGGTAAATGATGTAGGCAATTTAACAAATGTAAGTGAAAATTTAGAAGTTTCGTATCTGGATGTTGGACAAGGAGATGCTGCATATATAAGGGTTAATGATTTTGATATATTAATAGATGCAGGCCCAAGAAGTGAAGCTGATCAATTGTTAAAACAATTAGAAGAAAAAAATATAGATGATTTTGAAATGGTAATTGCTACTCATCCACATGAAGACCATATCGGTGGGATGACAAAAGTATTTGAGAAATATAAAGTAGAAAACTTTTATATGCCTAAGGTTAGTCATACAACAAAAACATTTGAAAATATGTTAAATGCAGTTTCAAAAGAAGGAATTAAAATTCAAACTATAAAAGAAGGAATGAAGTTTGATTTAGGTTCTGGTGCTAAAATAGATGTGTATTCTCCAATGAAAGAAAGTTATGAGGAATTTAATGATTATTCACCTATAATGAAATTAACATTTGGTGATAAAAAGCTAATGTTTACTGGAGATGCAGAAACACTTGTAGAAAAAGAAGTTTTATCTAAATATTCAAAAGATCTTAAGGCTGATGTATTAAAGTTTGGGCATCATGGATCAAGTACATCTTCAAGTAATGAATTTTTAAAGGCTGTTTCGCCACAGTATGGCATAATAAGTTGTGGAACAGACAATAGCTATGGTCATCCTCATAAAGAAACTATGAGTAAAATCTCTAAAAATGGAATAGAAACTTATAGAACAGATTTACAAGGAGAGATAACATTAACATCTGATGGAAAGACTATATCAATAAAAACGAAAAAATAGTTAAATATATACATTTTAATGGGAAAAATTAAGGAATAATTATAATTTAAAAATAAAAAAATACAGAATTTATCTAAACTCTAACAATGAGTTTTGGTAAGTTCTGTTTTTTTTATTAAGTTACTTAAAAAAACAAAGTTTTATAAAAATACAACGAATATATAAGTATATAATCATTAAATTAATAATTTAATTAATTATGGATATTTTTATATTTTACTAACAAAAATAGATATATTTAGACAAAATTATATAAGAAAATTCCATAATATGATATAATATGTTTAAAATTATTACTTGTTATGAAAATGTTTATAATCTAAGTTTAATATTTTAGAAAGAAGTGATATAGATGAAGCGTAATTATAATTCCAAAATGATAAATTTT
The DNA here is from genome assembly GCF_000827935.1 of Clostridium botulinum. Taxonomy (NCBI): domain Bacteria; kingdom Bacillati; phylum Bacillota; class Clostridia; order Eubacteriales; family Clostridiaceae; genus Clostridium; species Clostridium botulinum. The sequence goes on along the minus strand of NZ_CP010520.1, from coordinate 2,338,098 downwards.
GAACAGGCTTCTACAATATACAAGATGATAGATGATAGTACTGATGATTATGTATTTATTTGGGATATTATTAGTAATGTATTTAAGATATCATCATCTATTTTATGTAATTTTGATTTAGATGGTACAACAACCAGTGACATAGAAACATATTGGTATAAAATTATATATGATGATGATAAAGATGTATTTTTGCATGGAATAAATAAAATGAAATTAGGAATTTCAAATACTAATGTTTTTGAATGTCGTGTTGTAAATAAAAAAGGTGAAATAATATGGATTTCTTTTCGCGGAAGTTCATCTAAGGATGAAAATGGAAAGTCTGTAATTGTATTTGGACATATAACGGACATAAGCAAAGATAAAAAAATTGATTTTATAACAGGACTTTTAAATAGAAGTAAATTTCAAGAAGATATGATAAACTTTCTTGATAAAAAAGCTGAATTTGATTCTGCAGTAATAGTTATGGGAATTGATAATTTTAAAAATATAAATGAGAAATATGGTTATTTATTTGGTGACATGGTTATTAGGGATGTGGCACAAAAAATAACATTAATGTTACCTAAAACTGTTAATATGTATAGAATTGATGGAGATAAATTTGCAATTTTTTATAAGGATGTAAATTATAAAAAAATAAAATTATTATTTAATAATATTAGAGATTATATGAATGTAGAACATGAAATTGATGATAAGAAATATTTTTGTACTGTATCATGTGGAGTAGCATTACATCCTAATGACGCACTTTCATGCATGGAGTTATTTCAAAGAGCTAATAGTGCCATGGAATTCGCAAAAATAAGTGGGAAAAATAGATTGGAATTTTTTTCAGAAGAATTATATAAAAAGAAAATACGTGTACTAACGCTTCAAGAACAATTAAGAGAGAGTATAAGAAATAATTTTACTGGATTTGAATTGTATTATCAACCACAAGTTAAAGCATCTAATCATGAATTGAAGGGTGCAGAAGCATTGCTTAGATGGAATTCACCTGAATTAGGGCAAATATCGCCTTTAGAATTCATCCCATTTTTAGAAGAAAGTGGTTTAATTGTAAAGGTTGGCAAGTGGGTTATTAGGGAAGCTTTAAAAATGTGTAGATATTGGCAGAGCATAATTGAGGATTTTAAAATTAGTATAAATGTTTCATATATTCAATTAAAAGAGGAAAATTTTAATGTGTATTTAGACCAATGTATAAAAGAATTCGAAATAAAGAAAAATTCTGTTATACTAGAGTTAACAGAAAGTTGTTGGGCGCCAGATTTCAAATTTTTGATTAAAAAATTTATTGATTTTGAGGAGTACGGTATAAATATGGCTATAGATGATTTTGGTACAGGATATTCTTCATTGAACTATCTTAGAAATTTGCCGGTAAATATTGTTAAAATAGATCGGTCATTCGTAAGGCATCTTACAGAAAAAAGTTATAATTTCACCTTTATAGAGTATATAGTAAAACTTATGCATAGCATTGATATTAAAGTCTGTATTGAAGGTGTTGAAACAGAAGAAGAATTTAAAATTGTAAATAAAGTAAATCCAGATTATATTCAAGGATATTTATTTGGGAAACCAGAAAGTACAGAGATGTTTTATAAAAAATTTATAGATACTAAAGAACAATTATTAGTACAAGTTTAGAATATATTTTAAAACCTACTAATTTGTATTATTTAAAAGGCAGGTAATAAATATGAATACAAATTTAGTTATATTATTAAAATTAGTGGCATTTTTAATAATATTTACATATAATTTACAAATGTTTTCTTATTCTGAGACAATTATTAATAGAAGATTTAAAGGGAAAAATTCATATATAATTACTTCGATAATTAATGTGAATTTACTGCATTTACTAATTAAATTTGGAATTTCTATTGCGATAATATATTTAATATTTATATGTATATTATTTATTGAATTTTTTATATTA